>CAYSWV010000012.1:40514-76259 GCA_964434865.1 uncultured bacterium | reverse complement strand
CATAGACCTATCGTTTCATAGACCTATCGTTTCATAGACCTATCGTTTCATAGACCTATCGTTTCATAGACAATATCATCAATGAGATGCACCACTAACAAAATGTTCCACCATTGGGATCGTTCAATATTAGTTAGGTATAAAATTAGTTAGATATCAATGAGCACTTCAGATCAGACTGGATGAGCTAAGTTCTACAGGTATCGTCAAGTATTACAGTGGCAACTTTTGAATAACTGAAGGTCAGATCCAAGCAGGTACCCAGGTCGAGTAACAGAAAAACTCCGAAACCTGGTTGAGTTTATTTAAATAGATCTTAAGAGATCTCTGCTTCATTCCAATACCCTCTATTCTATTTAACCAATACCCTCTATTCTATTTAAATTGGGCCAGGTTGATAGATCAAGTTCAGCTCGTTTTGGAAATGTCGAGGACCTGTAGTGTCATGGAAGACTTAGATTGGATCAATATTCTATTTACTCAACTTAATGCCGTACGAGAAGCAGCTGAACACGAGTATTGGCTTTCAACTAGTGAGTTATGTGCTCTCCTCACGCTCAAACCTCATCAGATTAATGGAATGACTGAGTTCGGTTGGCGTAATTTTCTGTGTCGGTTGGTAGCCAATCAAGGGGGCTTGGATTTTTGGCAAATTCAGCACGCACCGCAAACGCTAGCCCAACAACCACCCGCTTCACTGACCCAATCCGTCTCTCAGATGCTAATTCCTAGATTTGAAGATCACTTAACTTCTGATGATGTTTATCCGACTCAGTTTATTCAATTAGATCAATTTTTTACTAGACCAGACGTGGAGGAATTGATTGATTTTGTCCTAGCATCCGAGTCACAGTTTGTCAGTACTGCTGTTTCAACCGGTGATCGCGACTACCGACAATCTAAAGTTCTCTATAGCTTTCCTAAGTTTGCCCAGCTGATCGATAAGCGAGTCCGAGAGGTTATGCCTGAAGTGATGAAACAACTAGAGCTACAGCCTTTCAAAGTTGATCAAATCGAATCTCAGCTCACCATGCACAATGATGGTCATTTTTATAAGGTCCACAATGATAACGGCAGCCCTGATACGGCTACTCGTGTGCTGACTTATGTTTATTACTTTAACCGACAACCTAAAGCCTATTCAGGCGGTCACCTGAGGCTCTATGACAGCAAAATTGTCAATAATTTCTTCTGTGCGGCTGATACCTACTATGATGTGGATCCGAGACACAATAGTGTTGTCTTTTTCTTAAGCCGCTGTTTACACGAGGTCTTACCGATATCTTGCCCATCTAGACAGTTTGTAGATAGTCGTTTCACCATTAACGGGTGGGTTCGGCAGGCCAAATAACATGCTACGGCGTCTCTATCGATTGGTGTAGCTGGTACCAAATACCTTCAAGGCGATCGGCTTCGGTCTCTAAAGCTAAGCGTGGGTCGGATTGATTGGCAACAATGGTAATATGACCTAGTTTTCGTCCGGGTCGAGGGTGGCTCTTACCATACCAGTGAAGATAGGTTTGGGGACGATCAGTTAGCCTCTGTAATCGTTCAGTAAAATCACTCTGCTGGGTCTCATAGCCTAGCAAATTGATCATGGCGGCCCCTTGAACGGTTAAGTGAGGCACTTTTAAAGGCAGATCACAAATAGCTCGTAAATGCTGTTCAAACTGAGAAACTTGGCAGGCCTCAACCGTTAAGTGGCCTGAATTATGAGTCCGAGGCGCAATCTCATTAACCAAAATTTCATCACGCTCGGTTAAGAATAACTCCATAGCAAAGACACCCACCGCCTTTAATTGATCTAGTAAGTGACACATCATTGTCTTGATCTGGTGCTCAATCTGCTGAGGTAGCTGAGCTGGAACAAAAACTCGTTGACAAACTTGCTTAACTTGTTGGGTTTCAACAATGGGAAAACAAGCCACGTCTCCTGTTTGTGAACGAGCAGCAATAATAGCTAATTCTTGTTTAAAGGCAATCCAGTCTTCAAGCAATAAGGCATGGTGTTGTTTAGCTTCCCACACCTGAAGTAGTGAGTCTTGATCATGGACGACTATGGTTCCCTGCCCATCATATCCATGACGCCGAACTTTAATGACAACGGGAAACGAATCAAGAGTACAGGTCGATAGATCAGGATGAGCTGGAAGCGCTTGAAATCTGGGGACAGGTAATCCACAAGCTTGAAGATAACACCTCTGCTCATACTTATCTAGCAAAGGCGCTAGAGTATCCAAACTAGGCCGGAATTGAACCGTTTGGAGTTGACGAAGAGTAGCTAAATCGACAAATTCATTCTCAAATGTAACCACCTGGCAGTGTTGAGCTAGCTGAGCAGTAGCCTGAGCATCTGTGATGGGCGCCAGAACCACACCACTAGCAACCCGACAGGCTGGATCAGACGAATGTGGAGTTTGGACAATCAGCTCAACCTGAAGTGACCTAGCGGCCTCAGCCATCATTAAGGCCAGTTGTCCTCCACCAATCACCCCAACAGTCTGAATCATGGCTACTAGCAAGCAAGCATGGATATGTTGACCCTATCACAACCAACCCTCAAAACGAGTGACAGCATGGTAGGCTAGTTCAGAGGTTACCAAGGAGAGGCTGATGGAATTTGAGGATCTAAAAATCCTAGTTGATCGGGCTTTAGCAGACAAGGTGCTGACACGGGCTGAGCAAAAACAAATTTTTGATGCTGTGGCTGCTGATGAGCAAGTCTCTCCTGAGGAACATGATTTACTGGAATCTATTATTGACAAGATCAGCAGCGGCGAGATCAAAGCTGTCGATTAGCTTTACAGGGTAGATAGACCATTAGTAGATAGACCGTTATATAGACTATTTAAAGTGTAATTTAATACCATTCAAGTCAAGTTTACATAGACCAGATCGATATAGACTCAAGTTGATCTAAGCTGTAACAGCTTTAGAGCCTGTAGGCAGGTACTGGGGGTAGAGAGGTGTAGATGCGGTCTGATTAGCAACTTCTTTACCCTCATTAAGCAAGTAATCAGCAAAAGTACGAGCGACAACAGATAAGTGTTTACCAGCTAGATAGACAAGGTGCCACTGACCTCGAATGGGAAAGTGTTGAACATTAAGGACAGCCAGTTGATGCAACCCTTCGCTTAGGGCTAAAGTGTGCTGAGATAAGACTGAAACTCCAAGTCCTCCGACGATAGCTTGTTTGATAGCCTCACTGCTACCTAATTCCATTCGCACTGCCAAGGTCAGGCTATGTTCAGCAAAAAGGCGTTGTACAGCCATCCGGGTTCCTGAACCAGGTTCTCGCATTAAAAAAGGTTCTTGGGCTAACCGATCTAGAGAGATATTAGTCTCTGAGGCCAGCGGGTGGTTCCGTGGAGCCAGCACAACTAAAGGGTTTTCTAGAAAGGCTTTTGATTCAACGTCAAGTTCATCAGGTGGAATCCCCATGATGTAGAGGTCATCCAAGTTTTGCATGACACTGTCAATGACCTGCTCTCGGTTCATCACTTTAAGCGTGATGTTGATCCCTGGATAGCGTTGACAAAATGGGCCAAGTAGGCGTGGAGCAAAATATTTAGCTGTGGTGACCACTGTTAGCCGTAAGGTGCCTTGTTTTAGGCCTTTTAAGTCTGCTACTTTCATTTCAAATTGAGATAATCGCTCAAAGATCTCTTGACAGGTATGATAAAGCTCGTCTCCGGCTTCAGTAAGAAAAAGACGTTTACCAACTTGTTCAAATAATGGCAATCCCACGACTTTAGTCAACTGCTTGACTTGCATAGACACGGTAGGTTGGGTCAAAAAGAGTTCCTCAGCAGCTCGAGTAAAACTCCGGTGCCTAGCAGTAGCCTCAAACACTTTGAGTTGGTGGAGCGTTGCTTGCTTCAAGAGTCTAACCTTACAACTCACTTCGTTATAGTATAACCCAAAGTCTATCTAAAACGAAATAAATATCAATAAAAACCTATGCATCTGTCTATTGCGATCGGTCTGTTATTGCGATTCCTGACCCAAGGTTGCCATGATGAATAAATAACTTAATCCCTTATCATGAGGGCTAAATGGTCTGAGAAGCACTATGTCCATTGATTTCACCACTATCAACACAACCTGGGCAACAATCTGTGTTGAAACTTTAAAGCACTTGGGCATGACTCAGTCTGTTGTTTGTCCTGGTTCTCGCTCTACACCTTTAACGGTAGCATTGGCCCTGCATCCTGATATTGATACCATTCCCATTCTGGACGAACGATCAGCTGCTTACTTTGCTTTAGGTCTGGCCAAGCGTTCGGGTAAACCAATACCCATTGTATGTACATCAGGTACAGCAGGGGCAAATATGTATCCCGCTGTCATTGAGGCGCATGAATCTGGGGTGCCTATGGTGATTATCACTGCTGATCGCCCACCAGATATGCGTGAATGCCGTTCAGGTCAAACCATTGTACAACAGCATTTATACGGTCATTATCCCAATTGGTATCTAGAGTTAGCCTTGCCCACAGCTGATTGGAGGCAACTGGCCTATCTCAGGCAAACCTTGATTCAGGCTTGGCAGCGATCCTGTGGGCCAGTACCCGGTCCCGTTCATTTAAACCAACCCTTTCAAGATCCGTTAGCTCCAGTACCTGATCAAGTTCCACAAACCTTGAAATCTCAATTCCACTATGATGAGTTTTTTAAGGCTGAAGTTTTTCAGGCTATTCAATCTAAACAAACAGTACTTCAGCCGCTTTGGTTACCTTGGGCTAAATGGTGCGCTTGCGTCGCGGGGATCATTATTGCTGGACCAGCTCAACCGCAAGATCCTGAAGCCTACTGCCAAGCTGTTTATGGTTTATCTGCGGCTTTAGGGTGGCCTGTGCTTGCTGATGGCTTATCACCTGTGAGGCACTATGCTCATGTGAAGGCTGCCGTGATTTCCACCTATGATTTGTTGCTACAGCAGCCATCGTTGGCTTTGCGCTTACGGCCAACTCAGGTTATTCAATTAGGATCGTTACCCACCAGTAAACCGTTACGTACCTGGCTAGCTGCTGAGGCTACAGCCCCAGATATGACTTGGATTTTAGATCCTGGAAGCCAAAATTTAGACCCTCTGCATAATCATACTGTACACTTGCTTACCACTATTGAAGAAGCTATTAAAGCAGTTGACTGGCCACCCGTGTCCTCTTCAAGTTACTGGCAGACCTGGGTTCAGGCTGATCACAAAGCTAGATCTTACTTAAATCAGAGATTGGCTGAGATGCCTGAGTTATTTGAAGGTAAAGTAGCCTGGATGGCCGCTCAATATCTCCCAAAGGCAACACCTGTTATGATTGCCAATAGCATGCCGATTCGAGATGTTGAAAACTATTGGGTGTCTAATGCAAAACAATTTAAGCTTTATTTCAATCGAGGTGCAAATGGCATTGAAGGTATGGTTTCTACTTCACTAGGCCTGGCCTACCAACATCAGGCTGTTTTGCTAACCGGTGATCTATCCCTGCTTCATGACACTAATGGCTTTTTGCTTCGGCCTCAATTCAAGGGACATTTAACGATTATCCTGATCAACAATCGAGGGGGGGGTATTTTTGAAATGTTACCCATTGCAGGCTATGATCCACCATTTGAAGACTATTTCGCCATGCCTCAAGCTGTTGAATTTCAGCAGTTGTGTCAAACTTACCAGATCACCTACCAATGGGTTCAATCCTGGGATCAATTAGCCTTGGCCCTGACTACTTTACCTGCAGGGGGGATTCGATTGCTTGAGATTCGGACGGATCGGAAACAAGATGCTCACAAACGCCAAGAGATCGCCAGGGCCTTCTGAGTAGATTGTGGAACCTCAAGTGAGTAGGGTCAGTCAATGACTAAGGGTACTTGAGAATATACTCTATGTCTTATCTTCAGATCATAGCCATAGGACTTTTGGGGGTATTAGTTCCAAGTTGGTCTGCGCCCTTGGATACCATTCCACTGGAACGAGATGGGGAAACGTTTGATCAGATCACCATTGGGGGAACCAAGCTAGCTGAAGTTGCGCAGATTGACCTGAGTCAAATTGAAATCAGCGCTAACTATGATCTAAGAAGAGCTAAGAATCTAGCTCGGCAAGCAGCTGAAAGTGCCAATGGTGGGTTACAGGCCTACCGAGCGGCTGCCCCCATGCATGGACCGGTTTCAGAACTCCTTCCTGATACTATGCGGGTCAATCATGCTACGAGTGTGACATTTACCTTTTTAGGGGGACAACCCGGATCGGATCTGACAACTATTGAGTCTGAAGTGCAGGTTGATTGGAATGATAAAGGTTGGACAACTGATGTGGTTTACAATGGGCCTCCTCGAACGACAGCTACTCAAGTACTGACCCCAGACCCACTAACGGTGAACCCAACCCCTACAGCAACAGGATCTGTAACAACAACTGAATTGGGTATCTATAGTCAACTGAGTGATACCTATGATCTGAATCGGGCTAAGAATCTAGCTCGGCAAGCGGCTGAAAACTTCAATGGTGGCTTGTCTCAATATCGGGCAGAAGCGTCTATGCATGGCCCAGTTACTGACCTTCCTGATACCGTACTTCAGATCAACTCAGAAGCAAGCGTGACCTTTGTGTTCAAGGGAGGTGCACCAGGCACGACTTTAGAGGCCATTGAGAGTGAAATTGAGGTGGATTACTCGGAGCAGGCATGGGCTATCACGGTGGTATACAACGGGCCGCCACGGCTAAACTAGCCAGAATCTAGCCTCCAATCCTAGTCATTTTCTGACGATTCACCGTATGCTAATAGAACTGTCGAGATGTGAAGAACTGTGAATCGGTCTTATCGTCATCTGGATACTATCACTGCGTTTTTTGTCGCTGTGTTACTGATCTCCAATATTGCTTCAACCAAACTGCTTGCTCTAGGGCCGTTTACCTTTGATGGGGGCACCATTCTCTTTCCTTTGAGTTATATCTTTGGTGACATTCTGACTGAGGTGTATGGCTACCAGCGATCTCGTAAGGTTATCTGGCTAGGATTTATCAGCGCTTTAGTGATGTCATTAGTCTTTATCCTGGTAGGAGCTTTACCAGCTGCTGGTGACTGGCCTTATCAACCAGCTTATGATCAGATCTTAGGAACCACCCCCCGAATTATTACAGCCAGCTTGATTGCCTACTTTGCTGGTGAATTTACCAATTCCTATATTCTGGCCAAGCTGAAAGTAGCCATGCAGGGCCAACAGCTTTGGATTCGTACTATTGGCTCCACTTTAGTCGGTCAGGTTGTCGATACAGGGTTATTTGTGGTGATAGCCTTTGGGGGATCAGTTCCAGGGGAGGCTTTGATCGCCATATTGGTTTCAAATTATGTGTTTAAGTGCCTGGTTGAAATTTTGTTTACACCTGCTACGTATTGGATTACCGGTTGGTTGAAGCAAGAGGAACAAGCTGATGTTTATGACATTGATACCAATTTTAATCCGTTTCACTTTTCAAAGAGTTGAGCCTCATTAACCCTATCCTGATCAGTTTTTCTGTTGTCAACACCTATCATTGGACCTTAATTTATGCAGCGCCAGACATCCTCATTGTCCTTCTGGTACTTTTGGAACATCAGTTTTGGCTGTTTTGGAATCCAGTTTGGTTGGAATCTCCAAATGGCCAACATGAGTGCTATTTTCGAATATCTAGGAGCCAATGCTCATCAATTACCGCTGTTATGGTTAGCGGCACCTCTAACAGGCTTAATTGTCCAGCCCATTATTGGCTATATGAGTGATCATACCTGGACTCCCTTGGGCCGCCGGCGACCTTATTTCCTAGGAGGGGCTATCCTCAGCTCTATTGCCTTAGTGTTGATGCCTAATGTCTCTACACTTTGGATGGCAGCTGGATTGCTTTGGATCTTGGATGCCTCTGTCAACATTAGTATGGAACCCTTTCGCGCTTTTATTGGGGATAGCCTGCCCTCCCATCATCAGACTCGAGGATTTGCCATGCAAAGCTTCTTTATTGGTTTGGGGGCGGTAATTGCAGCCTCGTTTCCCTGGATTTTGGCTCATGGCCTGCATTTGACCTCTCAGGGATCTGGCATTCCTATGAATGTTAAGGTGGCGTTCTATACAGGGGCTGTCGTCTTTCTGGGGAGTGTAATCTGGACAGTCTTGACAACTACTGAATCTCCACCTGATGAATCAGAAATCTCGGTAACGCCTCAAAACTTAACCCTCACGGAGCAAATCAGCCGGTTTGTCCAGGGTTTAAAAACTGATATTCAGACAATGCCTGCCGTGATGAAGCAGTTGGCTTGGGTCCAATTTTTTACCTGGCTCGGTATGTTCTGTTTCTTTTTGTATTTTCCACCTACGGTGGCCCGAAATGTGTTTTTAGCGCCTGATCAACACTCACCTCTCTACACTGATGGGATCGAATGGGCTGGATTATGTATCGCTCTTTACAATGGGATTTGCTTTCTGTTTGCGTTTATGTTGCCCCAATTTGTCAAAGCGACTCGCCGAGGCATGGCCCACTCTATTTGCCTAGCTTGTGGGGGGCTTAGCTTAATGGCGTTGTGGTTTGTTCAAGATCGCTATGGGCTATTAGTGTTGATGGTGGGGGTGGGTATCGCCTGGTGCAGTATTTTGACTATCCCTTATGCCATGTTGATGGATATCTTACCGCGCTCAAAGCGGGGCATTTACACTGGTATTTTCAACTTTTTTATCGTGATTCCCCAAGTCATTGCCTCTTTAGGATTGGGATGGTTAATGGTTCATGTGTTTCAGGACAATCGCCTCATTGCTGTGGTTAGTGGCGGTGTAGCTATGCTAATCGCAGCCATCTGGATGCAATTTGTTGATGATGGTGTGATCTTCCCAAGCCTTCAAGGCCTAGATACCTCATCCCACCCGCAAGACAGTACAACTGTAGCTGCTCAGGAAACTATCTTAGTTGACTAGCTGATCTTTTGGTTGGAATTAGTCGGCAAGATAGCTGAGGTCAGTGAACAAGATGTTTTAGTAAAGTATAAAAGAGATCAGGTTTATCAAGTTATAAAGGAAGGATCCGACGGGTACCGCTTGATGGGACCCATGCTCTGTCTGAAGCTGAGTGGGACTGAGACTGATGAGACTCTGTATATGGTCTTGAAATTAAGGTATTTGAACAAAAAAGTTACACCTATGCAAGTCTTATTTAATACAGTATAATCATAAGTAACTATTGCAAGTAGCTATTGCATGAGTATCAAACCTTTTAAACCTGTTGAAGATAGCTAGCTCTGAATTCATCAATGCCAAGTGAGGTACGACAATGCACTAGACTTGAAGATCACATCATCTTGCTGATAACTGTGGCTTTGACTCCTCTACATGCTCGAGTGGTGACTGAGATCCGTCGACGACAGCTATTGTTTAAGAATCAACGGATTCTAGTGGCTGTCTCAGGTGGTCAAGATTCGATGTGTCTACTGCAAATGCTGCGAGATTTAGCCTCTCGTTGGCAGTGGCAACTCTTTGTGGTTCATTGTGATCATCGCTGGACCCCTGATGAAACCTTGTGTGCTCAGTATCTTGAACAGTGGTTGGGTGAGCAAGGGTTATCTTATACCATCGAGACAACTGAAGAAATCACTTTAGATGAAGATCGAGCTAGACAGTGGCGGTACCAGGTTCTGGGTCAATGGGCTCATAGATGGAATTGCTCAACTATTGTCACAGGTCATACGGGGACCGATGTCGCTGAAACCTTTTTATTTAATCTAATGCGTGGCACAGGACCTCAAGGGCTAGCTAGCTTAACTTGGAGTCGCCCTCTCAATCAACAAGATCCTCAATCACCCTGGCTAGTACGCCCTTTTCTGAATGTTTGGCGTCATGAGACTGCTGCTTTTTGTCAGACCTATCAGCTCCCTGTTTGGTCGGATTTGACCAATCAAAATTTAAATCATGGCCGTAATCGGATTCGGTTGGAGCTGATGCCTTATCTTCGACAGCATTTTAATCCTCAAGTTGAACTTGCACTCACTCGAATAGCGACTCTGATCACAGCAGAGCATGATTACGTGATTCAGTCTACCCTTGAGATCTGGCCTCAAATCTATCGTGAGCCACCTCCTCAATTGGATCGCCAGATCCTGAAACATCAACCAATTGCTCTGCAGCGGCAGATTATCTTTACCATTTTGTGCCACCATTTAACCTGTGCCCCTCGCTTCGCTCAAGTAGAGGACGTACTGAGGCTGTTAGCAGCACCTCGCAAATCTCGGTCTTCTACATTTCCAGGTGGAGGTTGGGTCGAGGTTGTGGATCATTGGATTGTGTTCCAAGGCTTTCCGCGGGCTGATCCTTTAGATCATCACAATTTTGTGAAGGTGTATAAAGATGCTTATGATGAAGCTGTTGACCCCAATCAGGAAGTAGTGTGAGTTCAGAGTCCGAGAAATTGTCTAAGATCGACCGTGCTCGGGTCCCCGCCCTCATTGCCCAGTTCCTCCCTGTTGAAATCTGTATTTACTATCAGGTAGTACCGATAGCGACAGATGGCGACATGATGGTTCTGGGAATGGTTGATCCTGAAGATTTAGCTGCTTTGGATTATGTGGGTAAGATGGTGGGTTACTCTGAACTCAAGATTGAACCCATGGCCTTGACATTCCAGCAGCAACAGGATCTGATCGCCTATTACTTTAGTCATCCGCCTGATCCGACTGAAGTGGCCGCTTTAAAGGCTTCTGAGCAAGCTTCACGGACTGTCAGACCTCATCTAAATGATTCCAAACCCCTTATCATGTCAGACCTGGATGAGCCGGTTTCCCCTTCTCGGCCCACTCCTACTCCCTATCCCACGCCAACATTCCAACCCCCGACCCCAAGTCCAACTCCAGTATCCTATCCAACAACCCCACCCACCTCCTTCCAAACAACTCCTCCTACCTCTGTTTCTGCGCCCACCTCACTCCAAACGTCACCGCCCGAAAAAGTGGCCGATGAGTCTGATGAAACCGTGCAACAGCTTTTGCATTCTATGCTCCGACGCGCTCTAGATGATGAAGCCGAACAGCTCTTTGTTGAACCTTCTGATGGAGATCTATGCCGGATCCGCTATCGACAAAAAGGAATACTCCGGGAATTATTCAAACAATTATCTGACATTGTCCGTGTGAAGCTGATAGCCAGCATGAAACAAATGATGGGTATTGATCCCCAGGTTTTAGGTGAAACTCAAGTAGCTGAGGTGGATCGAGTCTATCGCGGTGAACCTTTAGTGTTACAACTTCGGATCGTACCTCAAAAATCAAAAGAGGGGATGATTTTAAACATTTTAAGAGGTGAGTCCTTAGCCAAGTATCAACAAAGTCAAAATAAAGTTAGAGTGGCTGAAACCTTAGTGATCGCTCAGCAAACACAACAGATGGTTCAACAGTTACAAATGATGTTTGCTTCAACAGTTGAAAAATTAAAGCAATACCCCAGTGAACCTCGAGAAGATTGGCAAACATTAACGATTACCTTAGATGCTATTCGAGCTCAAGTTCAGATCATGGAATCGTATCAACAGGACTGGCGCAATCTATCAAGTTCAAGGGAAGATTTATAGCTCACGTATGACTCAGAGATTCTATTTCATAGAGTTAAGTCATCAACCCCTCTCCATAAGTTAGTTGCTCGAACTCACCAGGAGACATCAACGGTAAGATCATCGACTGTAAGATCATCAAACAGTATCTGTGTGGTAGGTTTTATGTCTAACCAGCTGCTGTTAGGCCCTTGAAGCATCATAGGTTTCAACTCTCTACACTTATCTAAGCTATCGCAGAGGGTGTAGATAGGGTTGTAGAGGGGGCTATAGGAAGCGTGAAGTGAAAAGCACTCCCTCGGTTTAAACCTGCTGATTCAGCCCAGATTCGCCCACCCATCGATTCAATGATTAGTCGACAGATGGCTAACCCGAGGCCGATACCACTGACAGAGCGCCGCATTGAACCTTCAGTTTGATAAAATCGCTCAAAGATGGCTCGAAGGCGGCTAGGTTCAATCCCTCGTCCAGTATCCGCAATGGTGACTTGTAACCACTGAGTAGGTTCCGGAGAGGGATCATCAGCGTCCGAAAGAACGCAGTGGCTAATCGCTAGGAGTCGGATCCAAATATGCCCAGTGGGGGGTGTGAATTTACAAGCATTATCCAGCAGCTTACGGAGAACTTCAACTAACCACTCACCATCAGCTAAAACGAGAGGAAGTGGTTCAATCAGCTCTAAATGAACGTTGGGGACGGTTTGTTGGCGGCGAGATTTGATTGGACTTAGGGATAATTCCACACATTCTGCACCTGAGAGTGGTTCAATATGCCATTGAATTCGCCCACTTTCTAACTTCGAGAGCATCAGAAAATCTTGAACTAGCTGCCGTAATCGTCCTGCATCTTGTAAAGCTGTTGTCAACATTTCTTGTCGAATTTCGACAGGCATATCAGGATCAGAGGCTAGGCTTTCTAAACAAATTTGAATGGTAGATAGCGGTGTCCGTAATTCATGACCAGTGACCGCAATTAGATCGGTCTTTGCCTGATCTAGAGCTGCTAATTGATGGTTAAGTTCATCCAGATGTTGATAAGCATCAGCCTGGATCAAAGCTACCCCAATTTGTAAAGCAATTGCTTCAGCTAACTCAACAATAGGGGTTTCCCAGGCTCTAGGTTCAGTATCGTGTAGTTCTAAAATACCAATCAGGCGGCCCTGGTACAGAAGGGGCACAATCAGCCAAGCTCTGATCTGAGCTATATCCCAGAGATCTTGCAGTTTAGAAGTAACCTGACTCACTCTAGACTCCAACTCCCGATCATGACAGATCACAGTCTCACCCTGTTGCATCGCCTCGGTAAGGAGTGGATTTTGAGCCAGAGGCCAGACTTGACTCTGTAAAGGGGTTAAATCTGATTGGGAGTATTCTTGCGATAAAGTAACCTGCGATTGGTTAGGGCTACAACGATACACTAAACAACGTGAAACCTGAGCAACTTTACCTAATTCTTGAACAGCAATTTGCAAAATATCAGCTGGATCTAAAGATCGACGAATAGCACTGCCAATACGGTTAACTAAACGCTCCTTCCGTTCCTGGAGTTGAATCGCTTTATAGGTCCGTTGTAACTTGTACTGACCTGCTTGAAGATAAGTGATCAGGCGTTCAGCAAACGGGGCTGGGTTCAGACTACTATCGGATTGAGCCACTGTTGAAGCTAGGGTGAGCTGATCAGTAACATCGGATAGTTTAGTCTGCAGTTCTGGCCGATAATGGAGGATTTTGGGGATTAATTGGCGAGCAGCCGTAACAACCACCTGGCGGTCAAAGGACCAAATACCTTCAAATTGACGGGCCGCATCCGTTTCTCGCTCTTGCCACATCTGAGATTTACGGGGATGAAATCGTTCCCGACAAATCAAGCAGGTGGCATAGGTCTGATCCAAAATAATGAGGTGCCATTCTTGAGCCAAGGGATCATCGAGATCGAGAGCGATCGTTTCATAGGGGACTGAGCTTTGGGTAAAGTCCGTTTCTGGAGCCGCTAGAATGTAGACTTGCTTAGCAATCGTACTGATGCGGTGGTAACGACGAGCTTCCTGGCGATAGTAGCGTTCGCGTTGGAAATTAGCAAAAACAATAGGATGCCCCTGCCCCGCCAGAATTTGATCTTCCATCGCATGACTGAGGGCCACTAACGAAGATTTAAAGTACAGCTGAGGACGCAAATGAGGTAGAGCTTCTACCACATCAGCCAGCAAAGATGTGCGTTGGTGCGAGCGACGAGACCTAATCGCAGTCATATGGTGTGCAACGGAATACCCAACTGATTCTTAGTTTAGTGCGATTCAGAGCATCCGTAAGTGGAGTCAACCGCAGACAGGGGATGTGATTCAGCTCCACTGGCTTACCCAAAAAGATCAGCTTTCTACAACTCTACATGGGTCTGTTACCAATACAGCAATTGGTTCAAGGACGAAAAGTAATGTAACAAAGTCATCGGGGGATCTCAAGCCCGTCTCTCCCCCAATCCCTCCTTAACAGTTCTTGATGGCCAATAGTTCTCGATAGGCAATAGTTCTCGATAGCTGATGATGATTTACAAAACTATAGAAACCCCCTTGATTTTAATCCCATTTCAGGCAAATCTTAAGAAAGGATAAATAATCACCGCTAAAAATGTTAGTTTTTACGCGCGCATCTTCAGGGATCTGAACTAAGGCACTCCATTGAACTAACAGCGCAACCCACCACTGAGGGGCCACCATGCACCAAGAATTTACTCAAGAGTTACAACACCGATTAGCTCAGGGGACATTGACATTGACACCCACTGAGCGCGCTATGATGTGGCGTTCCCAAACGGCTATTTGGATGCATTACGCTGAGGCGGCTCCTGACCAACTCAAACCCCTCATCTATGAAGCGGTTGAACTGATCCGAATGGCGGCAGTGCTGGCTGAACATGAGCTCGAGTCAACTCGTGATTTTGCACGGATTACCCACCAGTTAGACTCTATTTCTAATCAGCTTGAAGACTGGACGGTGGAATTTCTAAAGTAAAGGTTGTCCTGTCACGTTACGCTCAGAGCTAGATCAGGCTGAGTTAAGCGATTGTGCTGAGAGGGACAACGCATTTTGGCTCAGTTAATCTAGCCTTAAACCCGGCATCATGAGGATAGACATCTAGACGAATTGGGCATTTTGGTATGGTTCCTTCGATCTTGGAGCAGCTTTTTGAAATTTATGGCGTTGAACCTCAAGATGTGGCCTTAGACCTCAGTCGCCTAGCTCAAGCTCATCAGGGGCGATTACCTGAATTAGAAGCGGAGCTCATTATTCGCAAGCGGGCAGACTTACAAAAGACGTATCGAATGATCGCTGAGATGGTTCAGTTTTATGGGCCTGCTGAAGTGTTCAATGCCTGGTACTGTGCTGCCGGAACTCCAGATATTGGAGATATTTACCAGGAGCTAGTGTCTTTGCTCGATCACTATGAAATCCAACAAGCAGCAGAAGAGTCATCAAGCATTGGAGCGTAACTTGCCAACTGTCCGATTTTGAGATTGAAAGGTTTGTTGAGCCACCCGTTGAATGTCGGCAGGTGTGATCTGATTCAAGATCTCAAGTTGTTGAAACAGGTTACGCCAGCTGCCTGTCTTAACGTCAAATTCGGCCAGTAACCGAGCTAGCCCTGCATTGGAATCTAATGTTTTGAGCAGAGCAACTTGGGCTTGAGTTTTAACCCGCTCTAAGTCTTGTCTAGCAACAGGTTCGGTTTTGAGGCGTTCTATTTCAGTTTGTAGGACTTGGGCAATGTCATCAAGGGTGTGATCAGGAGCTGTCAAAGCATAGAACATGATTAAGTTTGGGTATTTATCCCCAGGAAAACCATTGAAGCCTTGAGCTGTTAAAGCCATACCGGTTTCCACCAAGGCTTTGTAGAGACGAGATGTGCGTCCGTTACTCATGAGGCTAGTAATAATATCGTAGACGGGATCATCCGGATTTTGAACACCAGGCCGATGATAACCCTCCAAATACCAAGGTTCAGAAGGTAAGTCTAGAACCACTTCTCGGGTTTCGGCTTGAGGCGGTTCTTGCAGGGTCAGGGGAGCGGGATCTGGCCGAGCTGGAAACCGACCAAAGTAAGTTTGAGCCAGCTGCCGTACCTGATCGGGTTCAATATCGCCAACGATGACCATGGTTAGGTTGCCAGGCACATAGTACTGATCAAAAAACGCTTGAATATCTTGTCGTTCTAAGTTGACCAGATCGTCAGCATAGCCAATGACAGGACGACCATAAGGATGAATTTTAAAAGCAGTAGCTTGAAAGGCTTCGATCATTTGACCAATCGGAGAGTTATCCGTAGCAGCCCGTCTTTCTTCTAACACCACCTCTTTTTCTTCATAAAACTCTCGAAAGACTGGATCTAAAAATCGTTCCGACTCCAATGACATCCAGAGTTCTAACTTGTTGGAGGGTAAGCTATAGAAGTAACGAGTGGCATCCATACTGGTAGCAGCATTTAAACCTCGTCCCCCCTCTTGCTCCACAATTTGAGCGAACTCATTAGGTTGAACATAATCCCCAGCTTGAGCTTTGAGATCATTAAACTGTTGCTCTAGCTGATCAATGTCATCACTCGTTCCAGAAGTTTGAGCTTGCTTCAGTTGACGAAAGACTTGATCCATTTGCTCAAAGATCTGCTTCTCGGTTGGGTAATTAGTTGTACCAATTTGGGTGGTGCCTTTGAAGGCTAAGTGTTCTAAAAAGTGAGCTGTTCCGGTTTTACCTAAGGTTTCATTGGCCGTACCAACATCAGCATATGTCACAAATGAGGCCACAGGAGCTTGGTGTCGCTCAAAGACAATGAACTTGATCCCATTGTCAAGTTGGAATTCGGTTACCTGCTGTTCAGCTCGCTGCAAGTAAGGTTGAATAAAGGCCTGAGAACCTAAGCTTGTATCAGCCCATAGGGGAGTACTCCTGATCAGTTGAAAGCCCACAAGACTGATGAGCACTAGGCATCCTACCAAACTGGCTAACCTTACACGCTGCTGATCGGTCATGGTTGCACCTCAACTGATGGCATCAATAGGGTAATCATAGGGTACAGCACTGAATCTAAGTCGAGATCATCCTAGATTAAACAAGAGGTTTGAGAACAGCTCACCGGATCACACCTCACTAGTGATCTAGCTCATAATGTTGACCTGCACTACCTGCAAGGATAACAGCATAGCTATCAACACAACTCCTCACAGTACTGAGATCACCCTTGCTGGTGGTCTTTTTTTAGCTCAGTATTAGAGGCGTTTCCAAATGGCTAAACCTCCTCCACGGCCACGAGCCGCCGCCAAAGTATCATCCACCAAAAAATAAACAAAAAAAGCTTGATCTCGGATGGGAAGTGTATTGAAAAGGTCTTCTCGTTGGCGTCCCCCTCGAATGTAGCCTCGATAAATGGGTAAACCCCATAGTTGGAGACAGATCCGAGTAAAGTCAAAGGCCAGAATATTCTTAGGGCCTCTTAATTGGGCCGGACCTTGGACGATGAGCTTGGCTCCAGCCCATTCAACCACATTTTCAACAGCACCTTGATGAAGTTCGCTGTCTGACTGAGAGTAAGTGAGACTAACTTTGATCCATCTGGGTAGATAGCGACCTGCACCCAAAACAATGCCGGATCGGCGCTGGGCTTTCTGAGTACCTGTGATGAAGCTTAACTGCCAAGTTCCTAACAGTTGATCAAACGGTAAATTGACAGATGTTTGTCTAGCCTTTTTTTCAGCAGCAAGTAGGGCCTCAACCACTTGAGCAGGAGCAGGTCTAGCTGATGATTCTAAGGCAAGCGCTTGTTTGAGTAGAGAAGGCGTCACGGGATCGAGCCGGTTGAATACTGATCCGATCCTACTCTTAATCCAAAGCCTAGTCGCATTTAGCCTGCAGTCGATTCCAATGATCTTAGCCCTCTCAAGTCTTGTCATAATGGTTGAGTCCTACCTTTTGTCTTGAGATCCTGACCTGATGGATAAATCTAACTCTGCCGCCCTATCGCCACAACGGATCTTAGTTAATGCTCTGAGCCTGGTTGCTGTGGTTGTAGCTAGCTTGTTGTTGTGGAATAGCTGGTTTCAGCCACCGCCTCAAACCCAGCTGGATTTGTTACAAACCAATTTATCGATTCAGGCCGCACGCACTTTAGACGATCCTGACTACCAGCCTTTAGCCCAAGCTCTGTTGGGTAATGATGTATTTGAACTAGCCACTCAGCGCTACCAGCAGGCTACAGCTGATCTCAACAAACAAGTGGCTCGGATTCAACCCGGTAGTTCTGATCGGTTAGCCAGCTCAGAGCTAGAAGAAGTAGCTGATCAAGCCCCTGTTGGGACTCAACAGCAAACCTTAGCAACTGAGTTAGATCAATTACGGCTCCAAACTGGGTTACTGGTGATCTATACAACTGATCAATTATCGGAAGCTCAAACCTATTGGACATCGATTCAAACCCCCCGTTTAATCCCAGTGAGTAATAGCATTCAAGGTTTATGGGATCATCCCCAACGGATCTTACCGGACACCGAAACAGAAATCCGCACTCATCTAGAGGGTTGGTTTGAGGCCATTGCACTCCAAAGATTGTATAGTTTACAACAACGAGCGGATGCTTTAAATGCTTTGAATCAAGATCAAAATCAAGTTGCTATTTCAGCCCTGATTCGTCTGGCTATTGTGGGTGGCATTCCGGTGGTAGGTATTGTCCTAGGGCTGGGGATTCTACTGGGATGGGTGATCTGGTGGCTACGAACTAAACCAGCCATGATAGCGCCACAATGGAGCATTCCCTGGACCTGGGTTGAAATTCAAGGGGTCATGACAGGTTGGTTTTTAGGCTTCCTTCTATTAGGCATCTTAGTCCCTCAGATCTACATAGCTGCCTTGAACATCTCTCCAGCCAACTTAACCTACTGGCAACAAGCTATTGCCCTCCTTTTAAACTATGGGAGTGGGGCCTTAATGGGCTTGAGTCTCATTTATTGGGCTGTTAGATCCTATCGCCCCCTACCGGCTGACTTATTTCGGATTAAATGGCTTGATCCCTGGCCCTTATGGAGCTTAGCGGGTTACTTGGCCGCGATGCCTTTAGTCTTAATTGCAAGTGCCATCACTCAGTGGTTGTTGTCTCAAGGTGGTGGGGGCAATCCTCTGTTGCCTTTAATCTTAGATAGCCAGGGATGGGGACCTCGGGTGATTTTCTTTGTAGTTGTCTCTGTCTGTGCGCCCCTCTTTGAAGAGACCTTATTCAGGGGCTTTTTACTGCCGTCGTTAAATCGGTATTTACCCCTTTGGGGATCGTTGCTGCTCAGTAGTGTCGTGTTTGCTATAGCGCACCTCAATTTTTCCGATCTGTTACCCTTAACAGTGCTGGGGCTGGTACTAGGAGGTATTTACAGCCAAACTCGTAACTTATTAGCTCCCATGCTCTTACATAGTTTTTGGAATGCTGGATCTCTGGTCGCTCTCCTCATTTTGGGAAGCGCTTAACTAGTCCAGCTTGAGGAGAGAGGCAAGGTACCTCATGGGTAGCCCAGATCTTCGAGTATGATTGTGTAGATTTGTAAGTATAGATTGGGTTAAGAGCTATGGTCGCAAGTAAAGATAGTTTATTTGAACGCTTTTTGGCTCCATTATGGAATCTATTCATTGATACTGATCAACTTCAACAACTACGAGATCGGATTGATTGGTCTTTGGAAATTGAGGCTATGACCCAGCCTAATGTGACCTACCCTTCTTATTACCACTCCAATTTTCATGGTATTTCAGGTGGGTATCTGACCATTGATGCGGCTGTGACTTACGATCCGGTGACTCGATATGCACTGCCTCCCAATGAAACCTGGGTGCGGCAGGAATTAGTTGATGTCATCCCCTCAACATTACAACCTCAGCGGATCTTGGATTTGGCGTGTGGGACAGGATCAACGACAGTTTTACTCAAGCAGGCTTTTCCCCAAGCAGCGGTCACAGGCTTAGATCTCTCACCCTATATGTTGGTGATAGCCGATCAAAAAGCCAAGCAAGCTGATCAGACTATTCAGTGGGTCCATGGTAATGCTGAGTCAACTCCCTATCCAGCTGCCTCATTTGATCTCGTGACAGCCTCCTTACTTTTACATGAGCTACCGCCTGCAGCTTCAAAACAGGTTCTGCAAGAAGCAGCTCGACTCTTAAAACCAGGTGGCCTGATCCTGATTTTGGATGGCAATCAAAAAACACTACAACAAGCAGAATGGCTCATGACTATTTTTGAAGAACCTTTTATTCAAGACTATGCAACTTCCAGTAGCATTGATGCTTGGTTAGGCTTAGCTGGGTTTGACTTAGTCCGAACTCATGAAGTGTGGTGGCTCCATCAAATCTCGATAGGGATAAAACCCATGCCAGTGACTGAATATCAGCCTACTGATACGGTAAGCTATGATGTGGAGCACTACAGTGTAGCATGTAACTAACCGTGTAATCTTCAGGAGATGTCACCATCAAAAAGCTGCTTGGGAAGATGATCCTCGTAGGTTTGAATTTGATCAACAAACTCCACCAACTTACCCATGTCATAGCAGTTAGGAAACTGAAGTTGGAGATAGTCTTGAATAGAGACTTTAGGCCAAGGGGGATCTTGATTGAGACTACCTAGGGTGAAATGTAAAGAAAATAAGCCCTGGCCGGCTCGATCTCGAAACCCCAAGTAGAGTTCTTTTGTGACTAGATTATATTTGCCAACAGGTGCTTCAAACCAGCAGTAGTCATAGTTAAATGGGGATATCGCCTCCAACGTCTCAGAGCGACTAGGATCTACAATCACAATCCGATAGTGCGATCCCTCTTGAAAAATTTGCAGCTTGCAACGGGTTTGCCAGTAAATCCAAAATGCCCCCAGAGCAAACACTACAGTTCCTGCGATGAGAAAAGGCATGATCACCTCAAACCCTGAGGGTGCGCCGGCAAAGACACTGACAGCAATAAAAACGATACACATGATACTTAATGAACTAACAAAGGCGATCCACTGAGTGTTAGCTGATCGGCGGATCTCCTGCTCAAAAATGGGTTGGATGGCCATCATTGAACTCTCTGATTGTATAAGTAAGTAGACAGGTTATTAGTAGCTAGTGCCACTCATTAAGGTTGGAAGTGGAAACACTAGCCAATCTCAAGGGAAAAATTATCAAACCTGGGATGAAGGACTCTTGAACTAGCTATTCCTTAGGTCCTATTCCTTAGGTTCTATTCCTTAGGTTCTATTGTCTGACAAACCTCTGATAATTCCCGAATTCTAGCTTCGGACTCGCCAGACACTTGACAAAACCACCCATCGTCAATGTCTTGGTAAGATAAATAGAAAAACTGGGTATTGTCTAGAATCTTGCCTTGGTACAGAACTGATGTCTCATCTTCCTCAAGTACCGCTTCAGATTCATAGAATTCAAGGTCGAGCGCTTTTTGATCTTCAAAGTTACCATCGAATACTTTGTCTAAGATCAAAAGAGAACCATCTTCAAAGATAAAATTGTATTGAGCAGCCATCGTATCCACTTTTCTTGGCTTTTCGGGTAGGGTGATCGTTGCGTTAAGTTGGCCAAAATCAATCTCTAATTCGCTCAGATCAATTGTTTCCGTTTGTGCTTCAGCTTGGCCGATTAGAGATAGTGATAGCGCAATTGTTAATCCTAATAGAATTCGTTTCACAAGTACTCTCCTTAGTTTAAAATTTCACTAGGCTTACTAGTTTCTACAGGGTCTCGATTAACAGGGACTTACACTAGTGCTGCCTGCGTTATCCAACCACAGATAAGCACACAGGTCAGTTTAACCTATTTAGACTGCATTTTAGCCAGCTGGATCAGGTTTTCTCCTGTGACTCGGTTCATCATCCATTCCTTCATTAAGGTGGCCCCCATCCGTTGGTAAAACTGAATAGCAGGTTCATTCCAATCTAAAACTGACCATTCTAAGCGGCCATAGCCCCGTTCAACAGTAATCTGAGCTACTTTGATCAGAAGGGCCTTACCAATACCATACCCCCGATAATCAGGTTGAACATAGAGATCTTCAAGATAAAGACCAGGTCGGGTGAGAAAGGTTGAAAAACTTCTAAAAAAAAGCGCCATCCCTACTGGATCAGCCTGATCGGGAACTTCAGCCAGGATAACTTCGGCCACTGGATTCGAACCAAACAGGTGCTCGTGCAGTTGATCCCTAGTACCGGTAACTAAATGATCTAGTTTTTCATAGTGGGCTAACGCTTGAATGAGCTGAAAGATAGCCCAGGTATCGGTCGGACAGGCTGTTCGGAGTTGGAAGGAGACCATGGTTGGAGTGGTAAAGTCAGGGCTATTGTATCGGCTAGGGTTAGACGTTTCTAGGATCAACACCAGTAATACGCCAGTGAGTCAGGCGATCTAGGGTGGAGGCATCTAGATAGCGGTGAATACCCCGTCCATCTTTAGGTTTAGCTTTTGTTTTTTTAGGTTTGACCGCTCGTATTTGCTCAGCTGTTTGTCGAATTTCATCTTGGAGTTGCTGAGCGGACAACCATTCTGCATCATAGCCCCCCACAACTAATTGCTGCGCTCGATCAGAGGTTGCGACTCGTACCCGACACAGATCCCATTGGAGTTGAGCACACATTCGTTCAATCACGGTATCTGCCGTTTCGCCATAGCTGGTGTAGTAGATTTCGATCCCAGACGGCGAGGTTTCTTGCTTAGCTGGTGTGAGCTGACCATAAGCATCAAACACAACGGTGGTTTGGTAATCTCGAAAGGCCACATAACTAGCTAACAATTCGATCAATTGGAGCCGGGCTAGATCCATAGCAGCCTCTTTGATCAGCCGCCGAAGCCGGGGCCAAGCATTGATAATGTTGTACCCATCAACGATAAGAATAGTGGTGGCAGAGGGAGAAGTATGCGCCATAAGCCAAAGGCGATTATATTATTAACAATTATGACGGACTGAGAGCTAAATTACAATTTGTATCAGGATTTCAGGTTAGCAGTGGAGCCAATCGGCAACCCAATGCTGAGAAGCTAGTGACGAGGTTGGCTCAAGTTAAGTCTTGCTTAATCTGATGTAATGCGCGACCCTGACCGTAGAATGAATTCCATCAACACCTCCACTAACCAAGGAGATAGCACCATGGCGGCCCCTACTAAATTAAGTGAACCTGAGATCCAAGCCAAACTAGCTCAACTGGACGGCTGGACTTTAGCTGATGGCAAACTCTACAAGCAATTTCAATTTGAGTCTTTTGTAAGAGCCTTTGGGTGGATGTCCAGCGCTGCTTTGATTGCTGAAACGATGGGCCATCATCCCGAATGGAGTAATGTGTACAATCGTGTCAATGTTTATTTGACAACTCATGATGCTAGTGGTATCACTGATCTTGATTTTCAGTTAGCCCAAGGGATGGATCAGTTACCTAAGTAATCTATTAAACAATTGTCTTGAATGGCTAGACTTATTGAAATAGATCCTAGGATCTTGACTCTCAAGCTTGACCCATTGATTCTGGTCTCGATCAGATTCTGGCCTCGATAACCAGGTGGCATGATGCATGTATTGATTCCAGCAGCAGGTAGTGGACGCAGAATGGGGGCTTCCAAAAATAAGCTCCTGTTGTCTCTTAACAACCAGCCTGTCCTAGCTTGGACATTGCTAGCCGCTCATGAATCTCCGGCAATCGAATGGATCGGAATTATGGGTCAACCTCATGATTGGCCTGCATTTGAAATGATTCTGAAAACATTAGCTTTAACTAAGCCGGTTAAATTTATTGAAGGTGGAGCAACTCGTCAAGAGTCTGTCTATCGGGGGTTGAAGTATTTACAATCTAAAGGATCAGTGACTCAAGTTTTGATCCACGATGGAGCGCGATGCTTAGCAACGTCTGACTTGTTTGATCGTTGTAGCCACGCTCTCGATCAAGTGGAGGGTCTCATTGCAGCCATTCCAGTCAAAGATACGATCAAAGTTGTTAATCCCTCCACTGAGACTCAGTTTCTACCCATTCAATCGACCCCTGAGCGGGAAACGCTGTGGGCCGCCCAAACACCTCAGGGTTTTGCTTTAGATCCATTACTATCAGCCCATCAGCAAGCCATTGAAATGGGATGGAAAGTGACAGATGATGCTTCATTGTTTGAAAAAGTAGGGATCCCTGTACATGTTGTCCCTGGTGAAGAAACTAATCTAAAAGTAACAACTCCTTTAGATTTGACAATTGCAGCTATGATATTGGCTCAACGTGAAGCAGCTACAAAGAGCTAATGTATGCCTGTCTACTTTTATTGGGGCGATGATAGCTACCGCTTGGAGCAAGCAACCCAACACTTGCGTGAGACGATACTTGATCCAGCTTGGACTGCTTTCAACTTTGATCGCTTACCCCCTGAATCTACTATGACTGGATTGAATCAAGCCATGACACCGCCTCTGGGACTAGGAGATCGACTCGTCTGGTTAGAAGAAACAAAAGTAACCCAACAATGCCCGGATGAACTCTGGATAGAACTGAACCGAACCCTACAGCACCTACCTGAAACCACACACTTACTATTGACTAGCTCCTACAAACCTGATGGTCGTTTAAAGTCAACCAAGTTACTAAAGCAGGTAGCTAAAGTTACTGAATTTAATCGGCTGCCACCTTGGGATAGTGATAAAATTTTACGCCAAGTTAAAGAACAGGCTGCTCAAATGCGACTCAAGTTGACTCCTGAGGCCGCTAAGGCTGTAGCTGAAGCTGTAGGGAATGATTCCCGTAAATTGGTGATGGAATTAGAAAAACTGATGGTGATGATCAGCGATCAAGCTCAACCACTCTCACTCGAGACGATTCATCAATTAGTACCGGCTTCAGCTTACAATAGCTTTCAATTAGCGGGATCGTTAAAGCAAGGGAATCTAGATCGCTCCCTAGATATTTTGACTCATTTACTAGATCAAAATGAACCAGGCTTAAAGATCCTAGCTGTGCTTGTAGGCCAATTCCGCACCTGGTTATGGGTTAAGCTATTACTCGATCAAGGTGAACGGAATGCTAAAGTGATTGCCCAAGCAGCTGAGATCAGCAATCCTAATCGAGTCTATTTTTTACAAAAAGAGGTACAAGCTTTGACAGCCACTAGCCTACAAGGAGTGATGCAAATTTTATTAGATCTGGAGTACAGTTTAAAACTGGGCCGCCCTGAACGAGAAGCTTTTCATATCGCCTTAGTTCAAATCACCTTGTGCACTCAACCTAACGACCTTCCATAATGAGAGCTAACCTTGTAGTTGGTAGCAATAACCTAGCTGAGCGATGACCTAGGGGCTGTAGCTAACTTTTTTGATCACTTAGTTAGAGCTAAAGCAGATCAAATAGGCTGGGGGGCTGGTTTGTGTCTAGTTGCTCAACCTCGTACCGTCTATACAAATACTTACCACTACGGGTGGCTCGATAAGGAACATTTGCTTTTTTGAGTTGGGTGCGGGCTTGTTTTAGAGTACAGTGCAAAATGCCAGCAGCTATTTTCAAGGGGATCCATTGTTGGCCAAACCGATTTAAAAGCTGCTCATCCGTTAACTGTTGAATATCATTTAGCAACCGCTCAGCTACTAACCAACACGCTAGAGTATCAGATTCAGCTCGATGCGCAGGTCCCACCTGAAACCCAAAGTGCTTGACTAAGGCGGGCAAACTCCGAGAGGGAAGCTCAGATAACATTAATCGGGCCAAGGCAACCGTACATAATTGCTGCTCAGCAGATCGATGAAACCTCAAACCTAGGCGCTGAAACTCTAATTGTAAAAAGGTATAGTCAAAACTCAAGTTGTGACCCATTAAAATGCCTTGATTCAAGTCTGGATACAACGATGGCCACACTTGCTCAGCGACAGGCGCCTGGTCAACCATGGTTTGCTTGATCCCTGTAAACAAAGCAATCGAAGGGGGGACTTTGATTTCTGGATTAATGAGCGTTGTTCGTTGGTTTAAAATTCCCTCCTGGAGCGTTGCTTTCAATATAGACACTTCAATGACTCGATTTTTAGGATCTACTCGACCTGTTGTTTCTAAATCAACTACTGTAAAGGACTTGTGAATCATGTCACGATAAAAGGCGATCCATTCCCTAGAGCGAAACACAAGCAACCACTCCGAAACTAGGCTAGAGCCAACTCGTGATACATTTCAACATGAGCCATACCAGCCTCATCAAACGTAGGACCATGGGGATGAAATCCCAGTTTTTCATAGAACCCCTGAGCACTCACTTGGGCATTCAGTTTAGCTTTTGAGATAGACTGCTTTTGAAGATGCTGAATAATAAATTGCATCATATACTTACCTACAGCCTGACCCCGATAAGGAGATAGCACAGCTAATCGCTCAATCTTAGCTATCTTTTGGGACTGTAAACTGGGATGCTCTAGATATCGAACTCGCGCCGTCGCAATCGCTTCTCCAGAGGGTAAACAGGCTAAGAAGTGCTCAGCTTGATCATCTAAGCCATCAAATTCCAAGTCTTCAGCTACCCCTTGTTCAAATTGAAAAACGGTTCTGCGAATTGAGAAAGCCCGTAGAATATCTACTGAAGCCGTAACCTGCTTGATCTGAAGATCCATAAGCACGCTAGGTCGAAAACAACTGAGTTGTGATGGACTGTAACACACGTAGTGAGCGTCGAGATCCTTGAATAAACCGGAGGGCAGCTCGGGGACGTTGCTGGCAGCTCTGGACTAAAGACCATAGACTAAGCTTACCCTGAGGGGTAATCGCATGAGTTAAATTAGGGAGATCGCCAGCAGCATTGTCGCTAATCACTCGGATGATGGCCATGGAGGGAGATTGTTCTGGGTACAGAGATCTAAAGGTAGCTAGCGTGCTAAAGCCTTCCATATCTACAACATCAGCAGCATAGGACTGTCGCAAAGCTTGCTTATCTTGGACTGACCAGACAAATCGATCGGTAGTGAGTAAGCGAGCTGGCACTGGAGTCATTTGAATCTTTTGACGGATCCAAGCATTCAATTGCGGATTACAGCGTTGTAAGGGCTGCGTTACTGAGTGCAGCGTTGTTAAGCAGTCTTGAATAATCACGGTATCTCCCACATCAAAGTGGGGTGCCAATCCACCACAAAGGCCCATTAATAATATTTGTAACCCAGGTTGATAAGCTGTATGAGCCCATTGATGTACCCATTGAGACACAGCCTTGGGTCCCATCGGGATAGGAAGCACTCGGGGTTTCAACGTAGCCGCACGCTTGAGTCCGCGGCAAACAGCTCGATATTCAGCCCCTTGAGGAACTAGGACGACATCTGAAGATTGGAATGTGAAATCCAACATGACTTAACTAATTGTAGAAGGCTCACAGGTTACTCTACTACTTGACCCTGCATTTTTTGACTCTGCATTTTTTGACTCTGCATTTTTCGGTTAACCCTAACGCTTAACCCTGGCAATTTCAGTATTGTCCATGCTGAGCTTACGAATGACCTTGACAATGATTTAGCTGTAATGACTCAGTACAGGCTTACCTATACATCATACAAATCAATACCAATTTAAGCTTTGTCTATACAAACAGCATCTCAATGGCTAACCCTCTATAGAGGTACATAGCCTATGAGCAGTCATAGACCATTGACTTTAACCAAACCTGCCTAAGGATGCACCGCAGTCTATTAACTTGTTTAATTTGAATTAAGTAAACTAAGTAGCTAGATCATCAACTCAATCTTGGATCATCTAGCTCACTGATACTTTAAAGAGGAAACTTTAGTAGCGAGAAGAACGATAGCCACCGCCACCACCGCCACTACGAGAACGATCTTCCCGAGGGCGCGCCTTATTAACACGAAGATCACGACCCATCCACTCAGCTCCATCTAAAGCTTCAATAGCAGCCGTTTCTTCATCCTCAGAAGACATTTCCACAAACCCAAACCCTCGAAGGCGACCCGTCTCGCGATCAGTAGGTAATTGAACACGCTTAACAGTGCCATACTCAGAGAAAATAGCGTTTACGTCCTCTTCGCTGACTTTAAAGGACAAGTTTCCAATGTAGATTGACATAACCAATTCCATTCGGTGAAATGCAGTGCTAGAGAGTGAATAATCAGGAACCTTCTGTCAACCTATGTGGCCACAGCTCTACGCTGAATATCTAATCTCGATCTTTACAATACCCTACTAGGAACAGTCCAGTCAATGAATGAGTTAGAAAAGTTCGTATTCAATGAGTCAGGGTACTCTCGATGTTGTTCAATTCGGTAAGTGTGCTACGATTTTTCAGCAAGTCAACTTTGGTTTCAAGCTAGCTGGTGTTCTCCATGACAACCGCGATCTCTCTGGCAACCTTGCTGCAATCAGCTGATTTATGGAATCTAGGCTTAAAGGTGCATACGCTCCAGAACTTTGAAGCACTACAGATCACCGGACTAGCTACAGATTCAAGAGCTGTAAAATCTGGAGACTTCTTTATTGGGTTACCTGGATCTAAAGTGGACGGTGGTGGCTACTGGTCACAAGCTTTTGAACTTGGGGCGGTTGCGGCTTTGGTGGCTCAACACCATCAACCTGATTTCAAACCTGAGGGCTGTCTACTCACCCTCCCGTCTGAGCTGATCAATCAAGGGTGTGGACAGTTGGCTGCAAGTTACTTTCACCGACCGACCGAATCGATGTCTGTGATTGGTGTCACAGGAACCAACGGTAAGACGACAACAACACATTTGATTGAGTACTTATTGAAATCAACTGGGCAGTCGGTTGGATTAATCGGAACTCTCTACAATCGGTGGGCTGATCATTGTGAGGGAGCAACCCATACCACTCCATTTGCGGTTGAACTGCAACACCGCCTTTATCAGATGCAACAAGCCGGCTGCCAAGCTGTTGTGATGGAGGTGAGCTCACATGCCTTAGCCCAACAACGGGTTTGGGGGTGCCAATTTGAGCGAGCTGTTTGGACTAATTTGACTCAAGATCATTTAGACTTCCACACTTCTATGGAAGCCTACTGGCAGGCTAAAGCCCTATTATTTCAACCCACCTACTTAAGAGGCCGAGCCATAGTTAATGGTGATGATCCAGGAGGGCAACAGCTGATTCAGACCTGGCCACAGAGCCATCGTGACCTTTGGACTTTTTCCTTAAAGCATCCCGACCATTCAAGTTTTAAAGTGGATCTATGGCCGTCTGAGGTTGAACTAGGAGCGTCGACGATTCGAGCGGTTCTGCATACTCCTTTTGGAGAGTGTCCCATCCAAATACCCATGGCTGGCTCATTTAACTTAGCCAATCTACTAGCTGCTGTAGGGGCTGTTCTAGAACCCAATACCAATCTCAATCAATTGGCAGAGGCTTTAGGCAGCTTTTCAGGGGTACCCGGCCGCATGGAGATGATTACGGTAACTCACCCTGCCATCAAAGCACAGGATATTGCAATTATCGTAGACTATGCTCATACTCCTGATGGTTTGGAGAATTTATTACGGGCAGCTAAACCTTTGACTCAAGGGCAACTCTGGTGTGTTTTTGGCTGTGGTGGGGATCGCGATCGAACCAAACGACCTCAGATGGGGCAAATCGCTGCGAATCTGGCAGACCAAGTGGTGGTGACATCCGATAATCCGCGCACGGAAGATCCACAACAAATCCTAGACGATATTCTTGCTGGCATTGATCAAACGGCTATAGCTCCTTATGTTGAGCCTGATCGACAGGCCGCTATCCATCACACTATCCGCTCAGCCCAAGCTGGCGACATCGTGGTTATTGCAGGTAAAGGCCACGAAGACTATCAAATTCTAGGTACAACCAAAATTCACTTTGATGATCGTGAAGAAGCCCAACTTGCCTTGATGCAACGGTTAACGCTCTAGTTTGCGCTTATGATCAGCTGATCTATGAGTTTAAGCGTAATGATCAGATTAAAGGGACGCAATCGAACGACGGGCATCACCAATTAACCAGCTCAGATCGGTTTCTTCGGTGTCAATAGCCTCACCATCTGATGAAATACAATATTTACCTAAAACCATTCGCTCTTTCAACGTTACTCCCCGAGCAATCTGCGTGTAGTTGAAGATGACACTCTGGTCAACAACACAGCCCTCATTTAAGACACACCCTGAACCAATAGAAGTGGGTCCAATAATCTTAACACCATCGCAAATATGAGAGCTCGAACCAATATAGACAGGGGGGGTAATATTAATCCGCTCCCAGTTAATCCGTACATTGATCCCTGTCCAGATGCCAGGAGACACTTCAACACCTGGAATGTGGACACCATTGACTTCACCTTTGAGGACTTTACGAATGGCATCATAGTAATCAGGGGTGCGACCAATATCAACCCATTGAAAACTAGCCGTTTTGCCATAGAAGGGAGCTCCAGCCTTAACTAGAGAAGGAAATAGATCACCTCCGATATCATACTGACGCCCAGGGGGGATATGCTTGAATATCTCAGGTTCAAAAACATAGATACCTGTATTAATACAATTGCTTAAAGCCTCTTCACGTTTAGGCTTTTCCTGAAAGTTGGTGATCAAGCCCTCACTATCTGTAACCACAACCCCGTAGCTAGAGACATCAGCTGGATCCACTTCTCGTAAAACCACTGTAGCCAAGGCACCTTTTTCTCGGTGAAACTTGACAACTTCAGTAATATTTAAATCAATTAAAGCATCTCCACAGAGAACCACAAAGGTATCATCAAAAAATCCAGAGAAATCTTGAATCTTTTTGAGGCCTCCGGCAGAACCCAGTGCTTGGGCCACAGGTTGATCATCCACAAAATAACCTTCAAACGAAAACCCAATCTGGACCCCCCATTGTTGACCATCCCGGAAGTAATCCTCAATTTGATGTGCTAAGTGGCTAGTATTGATCATGATTTGGTTAAAACCATGTGCTTTTAATAGCTCTACCAAGAACTCCATCACTGGCTTGTGCAAGATCGGGATCATCGGCTTAGGGATCATGTAAGTGATGGGACGAACTCGTGTTCCTTTCCCTGCAGCCAGAATCATGGCTTTCATGGAGCAACTCCTTAACGTAACTGACTAGGGTCCGATACTTGAGCAGACACTGCTATTTACCCAACCACGGCCAAACCTAAGCAAAGATACCAATAGGTCAGTGTAGTGCAATCTGGAGAGCAATCAGCAGGCCAAGATTATACCAAAGCCTACTGCTTAGGATAAAACTGTATCTTGAGTAGACCTCTGGGTACCTGAGTTAGGCCGCCTGATTTGTAGAGCTTCAATGATGGCAGCTTTGACCACCGGCTCAGATTCTCGGTTTAAAGCTAACTTTAAGTAGTCAGTGACCCACTTATCCACCTCAGCGTTAGCACCATTTTGTTGGAGCAGCGTTTGAAGTTGATGAATAGCACTTAATCGTTTAAACGGATCAGACGTTGTGAGATCAGAGTGATAGAGCGAGTAGGACGGCAATGGAGACGGTAGCCACCCCCAACTCAAGAGCAGTATCACCAGTGTCATCATGAGCTGCAGCCCTACTCCCAGAGCTAGCCAGGGGTTATGTAGCTCAACTGCAATTGAGGTGATTAAATAAGTCAGGAATAGAGTAATCAAACCGCTCACAACCGACTGACCAATACCAGACTGATTCATAATGGAGCCATCAGTAGAGCGGCACCCGCGTCTCATTACTAATCCCAGTAGGGAACCTTGAGATTGTTGAACTAATTGCACTAAGATCATCACGCTAGCTCCCATAGCCAGAGAAACTGCCAGCTTCCAGTTCCACACCATGAGTAAGCTAACAGTACCAACGGCAGCTCCTAGTACCAACCCAGGTGATTGAGAGGTTCCGGGTTGATAAACCCCGTTCTCGAACCAAACCCCTTGAGCAAACAGTGAGCGAATGAGTTGGCTAGCTTGATAGCTATATTGAGTCCATGGCTTTGGAGACCGCTGGCCCGTCCTAGAACAGGGATGATGAGATGTGGCTTTCACGAATGACGTTATCCTCTACACAGCTCTGCTGAAGTTGCTTGCTAAAGCTTATTTCACAGCTCTCCAAAGTGTCAAAAAGGCCACTAATTCCGTGGCTCGCATCACAGTTCGCCAGAGATTCACCAGCGGTCCCCAATGAAGCGAGGGCACTAACCAGGCATTCCACAACCAGTGGAACACAGTTCCTATCACCACACCCGTCATACCGATTAAAACAATCAACCTGATGAGCCTAAACACCCCAGTTGCGTTAGCTTCTTTGTAGCTTGTCATTGCTCCCACCTCACAACGCCATAGATTAGGACCCTGCTTGGGTTAAGCAACCCTGTTAAAGATCGTCTAGAGTAGCCATTTGTACCCATCTGACACTAGAGACAGATAAAAAAAGACTGCCAGTTAGCTCGTATAACACTTCGCTACTAGTGTTAGTTGAGTTAATCAGTCTAGTCTAGAAGATCAATGTGGCAGATCGTGAGAATAATTACTCAGCTCTTAAGATTTTCTTTGGGATCAACTCTCCGACTACAAAATTTCGTCGGCCTTAGCTTCTTCAACTAACAATTGTTCAACCTCAGGGTCACCACTGAGTAAACCGGTTGTGTAAAGGGTATAAACCCGGAAAGATTCAAGCGTAAAATCACTTTGGGCCAGAATTCGTTCTTCATGAGTTGCACTAATGCTAACGAGACCCGGATCAACTAACTGGTAAGGGGTAACTGAACTGAATTCAACAGCTGGCCCGATCACTGTCTCATCTCGACTATCCAGCCATTGAAAATCTGTAGATTGAGGCACAGCGTTGACAAAACGGATTTTGGCCTTGTCAAACTCGGGGGGTTCCGTTTCTGGCAACAGGAGTAATGTGACTCGCTGAGGCTGCTCTACCGCAAGCACAGAGTAGGTTTTAGGTCCTTCTTCAAATTCTACAAATTGAATACCCAACTCACTACCTGCAGGTATTGACCCTGCTCGACTGAGGGATCGACTCGTAGCTCTTAGGCTTAAGTCATAGGCTCCCGTAGACACCATCACATAGTCACTAACGGCCTGAAATCCAATTCTGGGTGTGACTTCTAATCCATTTAGCGCTAAAGCAATGGGTAAGATCCCTGGCGATAAATTCACAAATCGCAAATTGATCTCATCAGTTCCACCAGAGGCTGAGGGAGACGTCACAGCACAGCCCCCCGTAGCCCAGATAGCACAGCCTACTAAGATAGGAGTAAACCGTTTTAACAGCTTTAGGGAAACACTCAACCAGTCCATAGCCTTAACTCCTCATCAACTCCACACACATGTTTGCTATAACTAGCAATACCAAAACTAAAACTACCCTAGTCAACGACTAGAGTAGCTAGATCATCTATTAATTTGCCACTATTTTGCTGAGTTTTACCTAAGATTAATGGCTCTGGATGACTAAAGCTGGAGTGGCTCGGGTTTGACTCTGTTTAGCTATCCGTTAGGGCCACAATTCCAGGGAGTGCTTTCCCTTCGAGCAATTCTAAGCTAGCGCCACCTCCAGTTGAGATATGGCTCATTTTATCGGCTAATCCAGCTTTCTCCACAGCAGCTACTGAATCACCGCCCCCAATGATGGTTGTTGTGCCTTGACCTGTTAGCTCAGCTAAGCTCTTAGCGATCGCCTCAGTCCCGGCAGCAAATCGGTCAAATTCAAACACGCCCATAGGTCCATTCCAGATCACGGTTTTACAGCCTTGAAGCGACGCCTGAAAAGCCTTAACCGAGTCAGGCCCAATATCTAACCCCATCCAGGCTTCTGGAATGGCTGAAATCGAAACCGTTTGAGAGGCGGCATCTGCTGCAAATTTGTCAGCCACAACCACATCCACAGGTAATAACAGTTCCACACCTCGATCTTTTGCTTTTTGCATCAAAGCGGTAGCCAGATCAATTTTGTCCTCTTCCACCAATGATTTTCCAGTGCTGATGCCCTGGGCTTTGTAAAAGGTGAAGATCATGCCTCCCCCTAATAGCAGTTTGTCTACTTTTTCTAGGAGGGTTTCAATCACACCAATTTTAGACGAGACTTTTGAACCCCCAATGATAGCGGCTAAGGGACGCTGGGGAGTATCAATAGCACCGGATAAAAACTGTAATTCTTTTTCAACTAGATAGCCAGATACTGAGGGCTGGAGATAAGCTGTCACACCCGCTGTAGAGGCATGCGCGCGGTGAGCAGTCCCAAAGGCATCGTTAACAAACATATCGGCCAATGAGGCTAACTTTTTAGCAAATTCAGAATCATTCTTTTCTTCTTCAGGATAGAATCGGACATTTTCAAGCAGAGCAACCTGGCCATTCTGGAGTTGATTCACAGCAGTTTCAGCAGGGGATCCGATACAATCTTCAGCAAAAACAATAGATTGTCCCAACAGTTCTTCTAAGCGCTTAGCTACAGGACTTAGGCTATTACCGTCTTTTTTGATCGTCACTTCACCAGTTTCTTTATTCTTTGAAATAGGGCGGCCCAGATGGCTGGTCAAGATCACCTTAGCTCCCCCTTGAATCAGAGCCTGGATCGTAGGTAGGGCAGCTCGAATCCGGGTATCGTCAGTAATAGCACGGTTATCATCCAAGGGAACATTAAAGTCAGCCCGCACAAGGACTTTCTTACCTGTGAGATCAGTATTAGAGGCCACTAATTGGGCCAAGCTTTGTTTAGGCATGACTCTTGCTCCTGAACGGCTGTAAAGCTTTAGATTTTCCTAAGCATTGTACCAGGATGGGGGTTCAGCAAAAGATGAGGAATTGTAGCTACTCGCCATCAGCAGTGGTGTCTGGGGCTAATGAAGGCAAGTTTTGTTCTATGAAAACCCCAATTTTTCGAAACTTGGCATAGCGATTTTCTCTTAATTGCATCCCGCTAGAGTGGGATAACTCATCGAGTTCTGAGATCAGAGCTTGTCTTAGCAAGGTGGCCGCTTCTAGAGGGGTGCGATGGGCAGCTCCAATAGGTTCGGCGATGATGCGATCAACAATACCCAATTCATATAAGTCTTGAGCGGTAATCCGAAGGGATTCTGCTGCTTGTGGAGCCTTGTCCCTGGTTTTCCAGAGGATAGCTGCACAGCCTTCAGGTGAGATCACAGAATACACAGCATGTTCCATCATTAGGATGCGATCGCCCACTCCAATCGCAAGCGCTCCACCTGATCCGCCTTCGCCAATTACAGTCACAATGATAGGCACTTCAAAACTGATCATCTCTCGCAAGTTGACCGCGATCGCTTCTCCCTGACCTTCTTCTTCAGCGGCCACTCCTGGATAAGCACCGGGTGTATCAATAAAGGTTAAGATCGGCAGTCCAAATCGATTGGCATGAGCCATTAACCGTAGGGCCTTACGATACCCACTGGGGTTAGGCATACCAAAGTTACGCGCAATATTATCTTTGGTATCTCGACCCTTTTGATGGCCAATGATCATCACCGGACGTCCGTCTAGTTGGGCGAGTCCTCCAATCAACGCTGAATCATCTTGCCCGTGACGATCACCATGTAACTCAAACCAGCTATCACAAATGGTTTGGACATAATCTAGAGTCGTAGGCCGACGGGGATGACGAGCCACTTGCAAGCGTTGCAGCGGGGTTAATTGCCGAAAGATCTCTTCTAAGAGCTGTCTAGCTTGAGTTTCTAGTTGCCGGACTTGATCGGAGGCGGTTTGAGTGGTGGTCATGGCCCGGACCTCAGCGATCTTTTCTTCTAGATCGGCTACAGGTTTCTCAAAATCAAGCAGGAAACGATCTTTCGCTTTAGTCATAGTTCTAACTGGTGAGACAAACCCCCTATGAGTGTCGCATGAAGATCGAGTTGGTGCCAGACTTCACAGCTAGAGGGTAGTACTAAGGCCAATAATAAGTAAATTTCCTGCTTGTCATCACCTTGTAAACAGGACTATGGTAGAACTTCTCAGAAATTAAGCTCACTTGACTTTCATTGATCTCTACTAATTGATCTAGAAAAAATGCCCGAATGGCTTGCAGTACAAAGAATTCAGAGTGTCCATATTTTTCATTGAAGTAGGTTACTAGCTCTAATACGGGTGCAGTACCTCGCTGATCATTTAAATACTTGGCAACCAGTGCTTGAGCAAAGCGTTGAGCTTTCATCCAACCGAGAAAACTAGCAACACAAAGCATGCTGAAGAGAGCACAAACAACGCCTATAGAGAAAA
>CAYSWV010000012.1:0-40414 GCA_964434865.1 uncultured bacterium | reverse complement strand
GCCAACACAATTGCTATACCGATCATCCAGATAGGCACATGGTACTCTTCAATCAAGCTAATGATTCATCTTCACAGAACTAGACTTCATTTTGATTTTTTAAAATTTGCACCTGAAGTGTCATGGCGTTAATAAACTTGATCATTAACAAACTTGATCAATAGCTTCAAGCATCGCTGGCCACAGTCTCATCACAATTAGGATGCCTTAGATCTTGATAACCCACTCTAACAATAACTTTTGACCTATATGAGCAGGGCTGCAATTAAACGACCACTGTTGACTTGCGGTACTTGGTCAAACTCTTAAGAGATCTTAAATCCAATTGAGAGTCTAAGCCGTACTCATTGTGGTGTGGATGTCTTGGTTAAGGACTGTCAACTTGTCTACTCTAGGCAACCTATATTCATCTAGTTAGGTATTAGATTATGTTTATTCTCCGATCTCAAGCGTTAACCTTTAATGTCTCAGCTAGCTCAGGCCAGCCTATACTTTCTTACCTGAATCACCTGTTTTCCCAACAGTCAGTTTATAGTCGTCAAGATCGACCGATAGCCATTAAACAATGCATTCAAACCCTAGAAGAAGGAACTCTTTGTCTTTTAGTAGAGTTTCCAAGCAAAATAAGCCTTTGGACTCAGACTCATTCAGATCTTAGGCTTGCACCTGCTGATCTAGCACCTGTTGATCACCCATTGGTCCCTAGTGTTGCAGCCCAAGATTTACTAGATCACTACAGCAACGGTCGTCGAGATTTCAGCGATAGCGATTTAGAAGGCATTCAACTACCTGGTGCCCATTTATCCGGGATCAATCTGAGTCGCAGCCATTTAAATTCAAGCTGTTTTAGAGCAGCTAACCTGGAGCAATCTCAACTAGCCTGGGCTTATTTGAGGGAAGCTGATCTCACCTCTGCTCGACTTCGACAAGCGGATATGAGCAGTATCTATCTCAACTGGGCAGACTTATCTAATGCTGATCTCAGTTCAGCCCTGTTAGCTCAAGCCGAACTTAAGCAAGCCAAGATGCAGAATGCCAACTTAAGCTCAGCACATTTAGAAAGCGTTGATCTAAGCCAAGCAGATTTGACGGGATGCAATCTCAAAGGCGCTAATTTAAAAGGCGCTAATTTAAAAGGAACAGTCCTCAAGCAAGCAAACCTACAGGGGGCTATCGTTGATCCCCGTCATCTGCAAAAGGCACATTTACAAGAGACCCGGATGCCGGATGGCACGCTATCTCCATAATTTAAATATCAACCATTCAAATACAGACTATTCTAATCAAGTTAGATAGGTTCAACCTGTTCCTCACTTGAGGTTGCTTGAATCAGCTCTAGAAAGACAGCTTCTAAAGTTCCTTTCTCGCGACTCTTGGCCCGTAGCTCATCCAGCGATCCGACTGCAATCAGCTGGCCTCGGTTGATAATTCCGATCCGCTGGGCCATTCGTTCTGCAATTTCCATAATATGAGTTGTCAGAACTACAGTATTACCTTGTTGAATATAATCTGTGAGCATATCTTTCACCAACCGAGCCGATGCAGCATCTAAACCTGTTAAGGGCTCATCTAAAATAATGATTCGAGGGTTATGAATAAACGCACCTGCAAGCGTTAGTTTTTGTTTCATACCTCTTGAAAAAGTTTCACAATACTCTCCTCGAGCCTCCCATAGATCTAATTTTTGCAGTAGATCTTGAGCCTGGGGTTCAGCGGCAGCAGCAGGAATACCCCATAACCCAGCAATAAACTCCAAATACTCTAATGGTCGTAGTTTATTGTACAGCATTGGTTCATCTGGCAGGTAGGATAACACCTGTTTGGCTGCTTGAGTAGCCTGGGTAATGCTGTGATCCAGTAGATGGACATCACCTTCATCAGGAGCCAGTAATCCTGCAACAATCCGAAGTGTAGTGGTTTTTCCCGCTCCGTTAGGGCCTAGCAGGGCAAAAAATTCTCCCAGTGGAATCGTTAAATTCAAATTATTAACTGCGATTTGATTACCGTATCGCTTCGTTAAGCCTTTAATATCCAAAGCTACTGTCATAAGAAACACTAACTATGTTTAACCAATTTGTTCTGTAATTGTAACGTCCATCTGCCTTAAATCATCAATGATTCTTTGTGGATCAACAGCAAGACCCATCAGGTAAAGGTTAGGGGTTGCAAGACTACCCTCAAAATACTGCTTCAAACAGGCCACAACAGCTAGAGCTGTAAATTCAAAAGCATTGTCTGATTGTGCAGATAAGGTGAAAGTTCTACTCTGCCCATCTTTGAGACCTGTTGCTTCTAGTCTTAGTTCAAGAGCACTCGAGTCCGATCTTGGGATCCCCCAATACATGAGTTTACCGAGTAAATTCAAAGCTTTATGCTGAAGGAGCGGTTTTAGTAAAACGGCGGCTGGAAACACAACCTGATCAACCCACCCATTAAATCCAGCTACATAAGCACCCATTGTCTGGAGACCCAGTTCAGCTTGCAGGGGATAAAGTTCTCTCATTTGTATGGGGTAGCACGTTTTAGATCCCAAGTGTTGTGAAAATTCTACAGTGAGAGCATCACGGTGGGTTGCTGGTTGCCAGACACCATTTTTTAAAAGGGTTGCTTTAGCAGCTGCAACTTCATAAATGATCTCATGGGTGGCCTCAGGCTTTTCAAACCAGGTCTTCATGGCCATCACTACTCTGGCTGCTTGATACTGATCGAAGGCACAACTGGCAAAACGAATAAAGGGAGCGGGTAGCCCAGGATGAAAGCCAGCTTGAGTGATCACGATCCGGCCATGATCAATAATTTGAGTTCGGTAAGGCTCTAGGCTATCCACTACATCTCCACGCAGAAAGATGTCCAGCATATCCGTTTGAGTTGCAATAGCAGCCTCCACAATAGTCTGGATCCAGTCAGGGGTGGTTGTAGTGACCACAACAAGATCAACTGAGTCAAAGGCAGTTTTCAGGCTAGCTTGATCAAAAACGTCAGCGTAGGCATAATCAATGCGTGCCGCCGTAAATTGGGCTTTGAGACGATTAGCATAGTGGGCTGCTTTATCTAAATTCCGACCTGCAACCACAACCGCCGTTTGAGTATGGTTGAGCAATTGTTCAGCAACCGCTTGACCTACTCCTCCATAGCCTCCCAAAATCAACGTGCGTTTATTCACCTGGGGTACCCAATAGCGATCGAGTGGCAGCAGCTGGATCAGGTTGTTTAACTAAAGCCTCTCCCACCAGCACAGCCCGAACTCCCCAAGCTTGAACCTGCTCTAAATCGGCATGAGTATGAATACCTGATTCACTAACCACTGTGATGCCTTTGGCAGCTAATTGGGAGTGTCGTGCTTGAATGAGTTGTTGGGTTGTCTTGAGATCCACTGAAAACGTTTTTAAATCTCGATTATTAATCCCAAGCAATTGCAAGCCGGGTAACGCTAAAACTCGATCTAATTCTTCTAAAGTATGCACCTCTACTAAAGCAGTCAGACCCAGAGTTGGCATTAACTTGAGGAAATAAGCTAGATCAGCATCACTTAAAATAGCTGCGATCAACAATACAGCATCAGCTCCCAGTGATCGAGCCCAGAGAATCTGATAGGAATATAGAATAAACTCCTTGCACAAGATGGGTAAGGACACAGCCTCTCGGATCTGCTTTAAATAATCGCCACTACCTTGAAAAAATTTCCGATCGGTTAATACAGAAAGGCAACTGGCTCCAGCTGTTTCATAGGCTTGAGCAATCGCAACAGGATCAAAGTCAGGCCGGAGAATACCTTTACTGGGTGAGGCTTTTTTAACCTCTGCAATCAGGGCTACAGGATGAGGTGATGCCGTCAGGGCCGTTAGAAAATTCTGGGGCGGGGGTATAGACTGAATGTGTTTCTTAAGTAAGTCCAGGGGAAGCCGCTCTCGCAGCTTTTCAACTTCAACTTCTTTATGCCAAATAATTTCTTCTAAGATATTGTCAGGCTTGGATCCAGGCAAGTTAACTTGATAAACCTGTGAATCAACTACGATCGGAGGAGCCGGAGAAAGACGACGGATTTGCATAGCCTCAAACTCAACTACAGATTAAACAGCTAAACAATCAAGAATTAAACAGGATGAAAGATTCTTTCTAAATAAACGTACTCACCTTAACATGGAACTCAAATTTACCATAGCCGACAACTCCAGATGCCATCAGACTTTACAATGGCTATAGTTAGGCAAGCTAAAGCCTGTGATCAATAGCAGAGATGTCTCAGATGAAATGGCCGAAACTCAATTCGCTACAGACGCGATTAATGGTCGTATCAATATCCACTTCGGTGCTGGCTTTGGCAGGGGCAGGAGGATTAGCCACTTGGCAATTGCATCAAGATCTATTTATGCGAACTAAACAAGATCACACGCGTTCGGTCATCCAATTCCATCAGGATGTTGAAACCTATCAGGAGCATCATTCTCCCGATACAGCAATCAGTCGGGCAGTGGCCAAATACTCAAGGAGCAATCGGTGGTTACGGGTTAGAGATGCAAACGGGACACTCTTAGCCGCCTCTCCAGAGCTAGCTCTCTATGAACCCTTGCCTTTTCCAGTTGAATATGATCCCGTTTTTCTTCAATTTCGACAGCATACTTTTATTCGCTGTGGTCAGCCCATTGAACTTGTGGATCGTTCAACCGTTTATCTGGAAACCTTAACAGATGTAACTGATTCGGCAGCTGTGTATCGTTCATTTTTACAAATGTTGACCGTTTCTGGGATGACCGTCATTGGCATTGTGGTTGTGGGGGGGATGATTGCTATTCGCCGATCGCTACTCCCCCTGGGTAATATGAGTCAGCTTTCAAATATGATCTCGACTGATAACTTGCCAGATGCACGCTTGATGCTGGAAAAGCCACCCACTGAAGTCCGAGATCTAGCCGAAGCCTTTAATGGAATGTTGAATCGTCTGTCTCAAGCGTGGGGAGCAGAGCGGCAACTGTTAAACACTATTTCTCATGAATTGCGGACTCCATTAGCCATTGTCCAAGGCTACATTGAAGGGACACTTCGCCGAGGACAAAATTTAACTGAAGAACAAACCGCGAATCTGGGGATCTCGTTAGAGGAGGTCCATCGAATTGAGCGATTACTAAAAGATCTACTCGATCTGGCACGAGTTGAAGCAGGTACTGTTCATCTCAATCTGGAATTGATTGACTTGAATGAAATCTTATATGACTTGGGTAGCAGTGCTCAGCATTTGGGACCCCACCCCATCCAGGTCAACGTTCCTCCCAATGCCATCATCGTCAAGACGGATCGGGATCGGCTCAAGCAAGTGCTACTGAATCTCATTACTAATGCTATACGCTATTCTGATCCAGAGTCACCCATTGTTTTGAGATTAGAGATTAGACAGGGCAGAGCTGTGATTCAAGTTCAAGATCACGGCATTGGTATCTCAGCAGAGCAGCAAGCTCGGATCTTTGAGCGGTTTTATCGAGTCTCAGAAGCTCGTAACCGGGCTCAAGGAGGTGTAGGGTTAGGTCTGGCCATCACCAAAGCTTTGGTCGAAATGATGCGAGGAACAATTAGTGTTCAATCAGAAGTAGGCAAGGGCAGTACGTTTACAGTTTTGCTACCCATTGTCAGAATAGGCCATAGCACCTGATCTATGAATAACTTTTCATCATTTTGAGAGCTTCTCAGTCATAGCCTTTACAAAACATAATTATTAAAGGACAACCCTAATAGATTGTCCCTCAATGATTGGTACAGAAGTACCAAGCTATAGAGTTCTGTCAAGCACCCGATCCAACACAGTCCAAAGCTTTAGTAAGCCAAGCCCATACTGCGAGTGGTTTCAGGCCCAAGATAAACACGAATGCTCAAAAAGTCAGTGGGGCAAGCCGTTTCACAACGCTTACAACCTACACAGTCCTCAGTCCGAGGAGATGCAGCAATCGTTCCAGCTTTGTTGTTACCTTTCCAGGGCACCATTTCCAGCACATCCGTAGGGCAAGCACGAACACACTGAGTGCAACCAATACAGGTATCGTAAATTTTAACTGAGTGGGCCATTTATCGAGTCTCCAGTCTATCAATCAAGTATGAAACTATGACAAAAGGATCAAACGGCCTGGATATCCAGAACCTGTGCTCAACAGTGTACAGCAGGGTTATAACTTAACTGAGAAAAATAGTCATAAGTTAAGGGAACGTAACACACTTGATCAGGGCTTGCGGGTTGAAGCATGATGCAACCATTGTTGGACCTGGAGCTTCAGTTAGAGCCGATTGGGTCCGGGGAGATGCTCGGTTAACTTCATCAGCTAAGACAATGTTGGCGAAGATCAGCCCCTCTCGAAATTGAAAGACCTGCTTTTGCTGATCAAAATATGGAAACACCTAGAATATCTGAAGGCAATAAATCAGGATAAACTGATCTATCCTAATCTTCAGTCTGTCCTAATCTTCAGTCTGTCCTAATCTTCAGTTCTAGATCAGGTTCCACAGCAGTCTTTCCCCACCATCAGCTCTGTCCACAGTTCACAAGATAACAATCTTACCACTGATTAGGTTGGCTGAACTCAGAATCAAGCTGCTCTATTTGAATCCGCGAATTACTGTGAAGGCATTATTAAGGCATCATAAAAATATAAGGCTTTGAAGAGCGGATCCTCTCAAGTAAGTGTTGTGCGATACTTCAATGTCACTGACTCATAGCACTTCACCTGGTCCTCATGAATCGCTTGATCGGGTAGACCCAACTCATCAGGATCAAGGTCTCAACATGGTTCTATGGAAATAGGTCTTTAAATGGGTCTGAAAGCACCATCAACTGCTGTGACATTTAGGCAGAGATCATTCTATTAACTAAGGTCGATTAATAGGTACCAGGTTGAGTCATTTACTTGAGGCCAGGTAAGCGGATCAGCGGGTCCCTTCGATACTCATCTTTGCTAATCTAAGAGGTAGAAATAGGTTGAGTACAAGGTGTAGTCATTACTGTTTAAAGTATGGTAGCAACCTCTCGGTTATCCCTTTCATTGTCTGCGCAAGTATCGGAGTCTTTTATGGCTCACGAATTAAACTTGGCGACTGAAATGGGACGAGCACGTAGCGAGCATTACCAAAAGGTTCTTCAAGCTTGTCAAGATGTATTAGCCTTAGACACTACTCTTATGGAGGTTTATCATGCTCAAGGCTTAGCCCAATTAGGCCTCGGTCAACTTCAAGCAGCTATCGACTCCTTTCAAACGGCTATTCTGTCTCCTACAGCACCTGCCAGTTGGTATGCCGATTTGGGGATTGCACTCCTCTATGCTGGTAAGCCAGTAGAATCAGGTATTAAATTTATCGCAGCGTTAGCTCGTGATCCCAATTGTGCCAAAGTCCATTTTGGGTTGGGACAGATGCATGCAGCTTGTGGTGATTACACAACTGCTCTAGAGAAATATCAGCATACCATACTTTTGGATCCTCAATGTTTAGCCGCTTCAGCCGGGATTGGATTGCTCCATCTAGCCCAGAAGCAAACTACAGATACTGGCCGTAAATATGTTCGTCTACCTCAGCTGGAAGCGGCCCAGTGCTGTTTTGAAACAGTTATTACACAAGACTGTAGTGTAGTCGAAGCGTTGTACGGGATGGGAGAAATTTATCGCTTAAAGCGGAGTCCGGCTATTGCTGTGGGTTATTACGAGGCAGTGCTACTTATCAATAACAGTTTTGCAGTAGCTCACTATAAGTTAGGGAAAGCGTTAGCGAGTTTGGGCGATCTCTCTGGGAGCCTGGAGCATCTCATCATAGCTCGGCAGCTTAATCCTCATAATACCGATATTGGAATTGTACTTAACTATCAACTAGAGCAATTGACCCGCTAGTTTAACTTGTATCCCCCTTATTAAGATCAAGTTGTATGGTATCGAGTTCTATTGTTGTGTAAGGTGTATCAACCACTTAACGTTATGCCGCTTCCACCTCAGCTCCAACACTCAAACTCAAGCCGTTGGCCCCATATGCCCATTGGCCAGAAGCTTCTTCAAGCTGGCTTGATTGATCAAACCCGTATCTCCCAGATTCTACAGGAGCAAATCCATAGTGGCTTACGTTTTGGTGAGATCTGTATCCGAGAGCAGATCTTGCCTATTGATCAGGTATATCGATTTGTTGAGTGTCAAACCCTGGGGATTGGCGAAATTTTAGTTATCTATGACTTTGTCTCGATGGCTCAGATTGAAGAAGGTCTGAAGCTGCAGCGACATTTAGGCAAAAAGTTAGGAGAAGCCTTAATATCTAAGGGGTGGGCTACACCTGAAATTCTGAATTGGTGTTTGCATGAACAAGCTCGACTACAGCAACTAGGCCAGACTCGTGCTTGGGATGTTTTACAAAGTCGAATCAGCAAAACCATCACGGTCCGCCAGCAACTCAAAGCGGCTCTTAGTGATCCTATGGCTCCGCCAACAGATATCGATCTAGAAGCAGCAACTCCAGTCCAACCCCTTTCTCCCTCCACGCAAATTGATCCCTTTATTGGAGTCCCGCTTATTCAACAAACACCCCAGCATTCCCGAGCTCGACCTAGTGTGGATCAAACCGGTATTGTCAACCTATCTGAAGTATCGTGGTTAGATGATACGAACGATGCTTATTCAGCTTCATCGGCTTCCGAAAAAGCATTTCTAATTGGCAAGATAGAATCACTAGAGCTTCAACTTCAACAACGCGAAGCTGATATCAACGATTACTACCATGAGGTTGAGGTTCAGATCAATCAATATAAAACACAATTTGAAACTCGGGTTCAGTTTTTAGAACAGCAACTCAAGCAAAAAATAGAAGAGCTAGAGCGTCAAACCCGTAATGCCAATGAGGCTGAAAATCGGATTAGCGAACTCGAAGCGCAGTTATGGCGACAAACTGAACAAATGAAAACTCAGGAACAAAAAACCTACCTTGAACTACAAGATCGAATTTTAGATTTAGAAACTGAACTCCGAGCAGCTAATCGTGTAGAACGCAAGTATGAGGAACTCATTCTCAAGCAACAGGAAAAAATTCAAGAAGCTCAAACCCAACTCAAAGCTCAAGAGACAGAATTGGAGCACCTACAACAACAGGTTCAAGATAGTACAGCCCAAAATGTAGTCCCCATTCGATCTCGAGCTAGTTCTATAGATATTGGATCTAAGTATACCATCTCACCTTCTGCTAGTTATCAACTGCAACAATTACTGCGGCGCTATGAGGATTTAATGATTCCTTTGGCTATTATGAATGTCCGAGAGCATTTTGATATCGGTGAGATCCTGTCTAATCTATATCCGACTGATCGAGAAGTTGAAAAACAGGCCAATCGTCTCGAAAGCCTCCTCCAAGTTCATCGTAGAGAGTACAAGCAAAATTCTGCTGATTGTCAACAGATCGAACTCCAAATTTTTCGGCTGCTGGGGTTACATAGCCCAACATTTCGGATTGAACAAACGAATTAGACCTATTGGATCCAAAGTTTTAGATCTCTAGTTAGATCTATCTAATGAATTTGAGGTGCAGAATATAGTCAATCCTAAAGATTTAAGAATTATGCTGTAACAGATCCCGATAGATAAGACCTTGCGTCACAATAGAATAGAGTTAAAATCTTGTGGGAGACCCTCTATGACCATTCGAAAAACTGTTGCTGAGGTCATGAGTCCCAATCCTATTAGCGTTCAGCCAGATACACCCCTGAGAGAAGTTATTCAATTGCTGGCAAATAATCGCATTAGTGGCTTGCCTGTTGTTGATCAATCTCAAAAATTAGTTGGTGTGATCTCAGAGAGTGATCTGATGTGGCAGGAATCTGGGATTTCTCTACCCTCTTATGTGATGCTTTTAGATAGTGTGATCTATCTTGAAAACCCTGCTAAGTATGAGCGAGAGCTTCACAAGGCCCTCGGACAAACAGCAGGTGAAGTCATGAATAAAAAGCCACCTACCATCGATCCAGATCAACCTTTGAGGCTAGCTGCTCGGATGATGCATGAAAAGAAAACATCCAGACTCATTGTTCTAGATGCTGACGGTGCTGTGGTTGGGATTTTGAGCCAAAGTGACATTATTCAAGCCATGGCATCTGACCAGGACTAATTAAACGTTAACTGAAGCTAATCTCAGTTCTAAGGAGCTACCCGGCAACGGCACGATCAGAGCTAGTCTAGATCAAAACCGTTGCTGTCTAGCTTTAGCTTGCTAATTGCAGTTCAACCGGATGGGCTTCACCCCAAAACGTATCTAGATCGTAATAGTCCCGTTCTTCTTGGAGCATGACATGCACAATAATGTCGGCATAATCCATCAAGATCCAGGATGCTGCTTGCAAGCCTTCTATTCGTAAGGGCGTTTGGTGCCAGTCTTCAAGCAGTCGATCTTCAATAGCTTTGACAATGGCACGCACTTGAGTATTGGAGTAGCCCGTCACAATGAGAAAGTAATCCGCTAGTGTAGAGATGGGGGTGACATCAAGTAATACAATATTGCCGCCTTTTCGATCATCAGCGGCTTGAGCTGCAGCCAGAGCTATTGGATAGGTAGTATCAACAGGTTTTAGGGGGTGGGCTTCAGGTATGAATTGACGCAAGTAAGATCTCCTCTTAGTAGTTGACAGCATTGAACAGGTTGAACTGATCCTGGACTTGATCTAAATTAGTAAGGGTGATATGCACCATTAAATTGATCCTCAACGTAAGTCTCCTGTCTCTGGTTTAGCAGAAATCTGCAAGTTTAGATCCCCCTTCAATAAAATTGAGACCAAATCTTAACCTCAACATAAGCTTAAATCCCTATGGGTATGGGCTTACAGCTCCAATTGCAACTGCTGGCTAGGGTCTTCCTTACGAGAGGCTAAGTGATCGGCCCAGCGAGTAGTCTCAGGCAAGCGGTAACGTGTGATACACCCCATCACATAGTGAATTGCTGTAGGTAAGCAGATCCGATAACCCAGTGAGACATAGAGCGGATTGGTGTTGTCTTTGGTTCGCAAAATAGCCCCAATCACCTCACCCTGATCCAGTAACGGTTTCCAGCTCCCAGCTGTTTCAGGTAACGGGTCATGGCGGCCAATGAGGCGAGATTTAGCAACGCCAATCGTCGGAATATTAGTCAGTAACCCTAAATGGCAGGCATAGCCAAACCGACGTGGATGAGCATAGCCCTGACCATCACATAGGATTAAATCTGGCAAAGCAGGGAGTTGCTTGAGGGTTTCTAAGACCACGGGAACTTCTCGAAATGATAAGAATCCAGGCACATACGGGATCTGAGTTGGTAATCGAGCCATTGCACTGTATTTCAACTTTAAGCTAGGCCACTCCAATACAGCGGTAGCAGCTCGGGAAATAGTCCCCTCTGATTCAAAACCAACATCAACACCAGCGATGGTGTGAATAGGGCCTAATTGATCGTCTTTAATAATCTGAGTCCGAAGTTTTTCTTGGATAGGGATGGCGTCTTCAATAGTCTGGGGCCATTCGTGTTGATGATAAATCTGCATAACTTACTTTCCAATGCAAAATTGACTAAAGATGCGATCTAATACAGATTCTGTCACCTCATGGCCTGTAATCTCACCTAGGGCTTGAATGGCTCCGCGTAGATCAATAGTCCAGAAGTCAAGCGGTAAGGCCAACTGTATAGAGGTTTTCACTTGCTCTAAGCTGGCTTGGGATCGTAGGAGTGCGGCCTGTTGACGTTGATTAATCGTAAGGCTTGTCGTGCTAGGTTGAAATGTGCCTTGATAGGCCAGTGTTTCGACAGCAGCTTCTAGATCTGAGATCCCCTGCTGTTGATTGGCGATCATACACACTTGAGGCTGCAGACTAACGGGCAACTTTATAGGCGCTCCTTGAACTAAATCCATTTTGTTAATGACCAGAATAATCGGTCGATTTTGAATGCGTTGATACAGCTGATCTTCGGCTCCAGTCCAGCCCAGGGCAGCATCGATGACAAAAACGATGATATCGGCCTCATGGGCCATTTGATACGAACGCTCAACCCCTAGCTGTTCAACCTGATCATCTGTATGGCGAATTCCAGCGGTGTCAAGCACATGAATCGGGAGACCTCGCACCACCAATTGTGAATCGATCACATCCCGAGTGGTACCCGGTAAGTCTGTAACAATGGCCCGATCTTGGCCACTCCAGGCATTTAATAGACTGGATTTGCCTACATTAGGCTGTCCTACAATCGCAACTTTGAGACCTGTGCGCAAAAGCTGACCGCGGTGGGCTGTACTCAACAACTGTTTGATTTCATCATAAGCTTGATCTAAAGATGACGTCCAAACCTCCAGATCTAAAGGTGGCAAATCATCTTCAAAATCCAGGCGAGCTTCTAGATCAGCCAATAACTGAATCAACTGCTCCCGCATCTGGGCAATAGGCTGAGCCAAATGACCCTGTAGTCCAGCTAGAGCCACCTTAGCAGCTTCAGGGGAGTGAGCCTTTATGACATCTAGAACACTCTCAGCCTGAGTTAGATCAATACGACCATTTAAAAAAGCTCTGAGGGTAAATTCACCCGGTTCGGCCAAGCGAGCTCCCAATTTCAAACAAAGCTGGAGAATGGCTTGCACGATCATGACCCCGCCGTGGCATTGAAATTCAACCACATCTTCACAGGTGTAGGATCGAGGAGCTTGCATCCAAACCACTAGGCCTTCATCCACTTTTTGACCCGATAGATCTTGGATCCAGCCATATCGCATCTGATGGCTTTGCCACTGGGTATCACGGGCCGGTTGAAAGAGCTGCTGAGCAATCGTGAGCGCCTGAGAGCCTGACACACGAACAATCCCAACACTTCCTTGAGCCGGAACAACAGCCGTGGCAATAGCAGCAATCGTATCGGTGAGAGCGGTAGGATTAGTCATGCCAAATCCTGCTAAAGATCAACCACTGGCGTGATGTCAACCCACTAGAGCCACGCCTAAAGTAAAACCTGTTACTAGCTTAGATGGAACTTAGGGGACCTCATCCAATTTTTAGAGTTGGTTTCACTTTGGATTAACTTGGAATTATTACTCTATGTCATACATCTCGATAGGACATCATCATGGGTCTATTTGGTTTTGGTAAAAAAGCAGTGATGCCCAAGCCTGAAGAGGCACTTCCGGGCCGATCTATGGCCATGCCAGTACCGGGGCAACACTTTGTGAATGGTAATCCTCTCAAAGGATCATTTCCTGAAGGCACTGAGCTTGCCATGTTTGGGTTGGGTTGTTTTTGGGGGGCCGAGCGTAAATTTTGGCAGCAAGAAGGAGTCTATACCACTGCTGTTGGGTATGCCGCAGGTTATACGCCTAATCCCACCTACCGGGAAGTGTGCACGGGGATGACAGGCCATAACGAAGTGGTGCTGGTGGGGTTTGATCCCACGGTGGTGAGCTATGAAACCTTGCTCAAAATCTTTTGGGAAAGCCATGATCCCACCCAAGGTATGCGCCAGGGTAATGATGTGGGGACTCAGTACCGTTCAGGAATCTATGTGTACTCGGAAGCTCAGCGTCAAACAGCACTAGCCTCTCGGGATCGCTATCAACAGGCCTTGGCAACAGCTGGCTATGGAGCCATTTCCACTGAGATTCTAGAGGCACCTGAGTTTTACTACGCTGAAGACTATCATCAACAGTACTTGGCTAAAAACCCAGGTGGTTATTGTGGTCTAGGCGGTACACATGTGTCTTATCCTGAACCCACTTCTGTATCTTGATCTAGTGTTTTAGGGCTAACAACAATCCATCTCCGATAGGAACCAGGCTGGAGGTGACTCGTAGATCCTGATGGACATGATCATTGAGTTGACGAATAGCAGTTGTCCGATGATCAGTCACCTCAGGATCAGCAACCCGACCTGACCAAAGAACATTGTCAATGGCAATCAGCCCACCCGGTCGGAGTAACTTCAATGACTGTTCATAGTACTCCATGTAGTTGGCTTTATCAGCATCAATAAAAGCAAAGTCAAAGGTTTCAGCCTGACCTTCACTCAAAAGCTGTTCTAGGGTTTTCAAAGCTGGACCTAACCGTAATTGAATCTTAGGATCAACCTTTGCTGCTTTCCAATAGCGTCGAGCTACTTGAGTAAAATCATCGCTGATATCGCAGGCAATCACCTGACCCGATATAGGTAAAGCCAGAGCTACACAGAGTGAACTGTATCCGGTAAAGACTCCGATTTCGAGAGTTTTTTGAGCTCCCATGAGTCGCACCAGCAACGCCATAAATTGACCTTGTTCAGGACTGATCTGCATTCGAGCTTGAGGATGCTGGGCCGTTTCTTGCCGTAGTTGCTTTAAAATGTCAGACTCTTGTACCGTGTGATTCAGTAAGTAAGTGTAGAGTTGATCGTCAATACTAAGCGTACGGATTGACACAATCTCTTCTCCTGATACTATCTATTGAACATCTGAATGGGCTTGAGAGTCTTGAGTAGTATTGGGTTCAAAATGAGGATAGACATACTTCTCAAATAAAGCTTTGGCCTGATCTCGTACTGTTAACGCAACTTGATTCAAGTAAGCTTGATAATCTTCTCGAACTGGAATGTAGTAACTGGCTGTGCGGGGAGCAATATCAGGTAACCAGGTGGTATGAATAGTTAAATTCAAGTTTAGTTCATCTGTAAAGGCCAATTTACACACTGGACCCTGGCTCAAATTTCCGGCATCAAAGATCCAAAACTGTGTATTTTCAGATCCATCTGGATGATCGGCAAAAACCGTTGAGAGAAGATACCCATCGGATGAACCACCACTACCACCCTGGCGAGGGATAAATTGAGGAGATGTGCCAAAATGTCCAGGTGGGAACGAGTAAGTATCTGAAATTTGCATTGTTTCAACATCAAGCCGGCAGAGATTAGGGGGCACTCGTTGCTCAGCATAGTTCAACACAGTTTCAAGATCTAGCTCTCGATACTTGTAGTGGCCATAGAGATCCACCATAAATTGAGTGAGAAGTTCTGGCCAACAACCCCAGCAATTCCAGAATAAGGTGTCATAGCGCTCCGGTAAATTCAAGGTACTACTGCTGGTGTAAATGGCTGGGGCCCAAGTGTAACGGGGATCCATTTGGAGTGACTCACTTTCAATATCACCAGTCTCAGGATTAAGCTGGTAGCGCCCCAAAGCGTTGAGATCTGTGGTACTAACCGTCATACCAATGAGCCGATGGATCCGATCATCTAAAGGGTAGGGGGGAGTTGGTCGATGTACAAAGTCGTCAAAGCCTTGCGGCCATTCGGCTGGATCCCAAGCTGAGTTGTGAGCAACATGTAATACAATACCTTCATCATCGTTGTAATCCACTAAAAAATGGGCTATTTCACGCGGGATCACTGCTTTTGTGGCAGTTACTCGACGGCATTGTGGCTTTAAATCGGAGCGGCGGATCAGGTAAAGAGTGGTATCTGGACATTGTGGATAATCGATTAGCTCTCGAAATAGGACTTCCAGCTTAGAGTCACCAGGGAGAGGATTGGGTACCAACTGGGACAGACCCAACTTAAAAGCAGTATCCATTAATATCAAGTAGTTGCGAGTGACTCCAATCTGGTGCAAACTTTGGTTGAGTTGAACTGGAAACCGATTGGGCAAGACCACCTGCCAGGATTTCAATTCGCCTTCACCATCCCACCGAAACACATTGACAAAATCACGACCTTCAAACCCCAAAAACTGAGCTATGGCTTCAATCCACTGAATCCCTCGATAGATCAGCTGAATCAGACATCTGAATACGCCTTTTAAAAGCAGCAACTTAGATAAGAGTACAGTCACCATCTGTAAGATCACAGGGGACGCCATTGTAGCTAGCGATTTACCCCAATTCACCCCAAAAAATTCACCGGTGTGGTTATCAAAGACATGGTGGGTAGCTGATGGAATCAAAGGAAAGGGACGCTGAGGAATCGGTAGAGCTTGTTCTTTCCACTCCCACAGCCAACCCAAGGGCGTTACAGCTTCTAAGGTTAACGGATCAATCTCATAGGGCCGCCCGGCATCCCAAGTGGCAAGCAAGCGCCAGTGGTGATCGGTGGTGGATTTAAAAGGGATACAGGCTGTGTTGATCATGTTGCGAAAGCCTAGACTAAACGAATAGCGTCCAATTCCTGTGTAGAAAAAGCCTAAATTCGCATCTCGCGTTCCAGGTGCTGTCGCCTGATCAGCATAAAAGCAAGGAGTCTTGAGTAGCCGACGGGTTACCATGGCTTGATTGGGTTGGTCAAAATCTAGCCGAGTGACCATCGCATCACCGGCAAAGAGAGAAACCCCCTGACTCGCAGGATACACAGGCTGATCAGGCAGCGGATTCACGGCCCCATCGCCAGCAGGACCCATAATAAAGAGATGGCCATATAGATCGGTAGGTAGCGAGCCATCGATCACCTCTAAGGGGCTGGGATCAAACTCTTCCCGACTCACAGAAAAAACAGCATTAGGAAATGCCTGTGTTGGACTTGAAGTGCTCTCAACCATGATCCACTCCTGACAGACTACTGATTCAACTCGGGTTCTTAAACACGGCTTAAACACTATTAGCTTGATACTTCTATTAAAGCGTAACAGTGAGCAAGATACTTTTGAGCTACCTGATCTTGAGGGAACTGTCTTAAGCATTGCTGAAACAAAGGAATAGCTTCAAGGATCTGGTTTTGGTAAAATAGCTTGATAGCCGTCTCAAAGATTGGTTTAGTCAGTTGTTTCTGGGAACGTTGAGGTTCCGCATCAGCCTCGAACACTTCATAGACAATGGTTTGTTCTTCACGCCCTCGGACACTAATCTGATCAATTAAGCGAATCTTAAAGGGAGTGGGGTGGCTGAGTTTTTGATAGGTGTGCTGGGTAATCAGGATCGAAAGTTCATAATTGCGAGTCAACCGCTCGATTCTTGAGGCTAAATTAACGGCATCGCTAATAACAGTAGTATCCATCCGTTTGGCGCCACCCACCACACCAAGCATCAAGATCCCAGTGTTGATCCCAATTCCCACCTTGATTGGAAGTTTATGCTGCAACTGTCGAGTCTGATTAAATGTGGCTAAAGTCTCGACCATATGGATAGCTGCCATCAGGGCCTGATCAGCAGATCCAGGGAATAGAGCCATAATTTCATCCCCGATGTACTTATCAATAAAGCCCTCATGTTGAGTAATCATCGTCTCCATCAAGCTTAAATAATCATTGATAAACTCAAAAGTCTCGACTGAATCCATTTGTTCAGAAGAAGCCGTAAAATCGTAAATATCACAAAATAACACGGTCATTTCCCGCTGCACGCGATCACCCAGTTGAACATCCACAATACTTTGCTTGTCTAGATAGTTTAAAAACTGATTGGGCACAAAGCGGGCATAGGCTTGATTAAGTTGTTGTAACTGATCATTGAGTTCGGCCTGGATCTGGTATTGTCGAGCCACTTTAATCGAGATAGCTGCTTGGGTGGAGAGTAAGTTGATCAAGGTGAGTCGATCTTGAGTAAAGGCCCCAGTCACCAAAGTATTTTCCAGATACAACACCCCTAACAATTGACCTTGGTTAATTAAGGGCTTACACAACACCGATTTAGGCAACACGACCTCAGACTTTAGATCACCATTCATATCTAAAAAGGTATAGGGATCCTGTTTAATATCATTTTGAAAATCATTGAGAACTAAAGATTCACGAGTTCTTAAGATATAAGTTATCACGATTTGTTGATAGGGTTGCATGGTTTCAAGAGGGGCTAGAGGCTTCTCTAAAAGCTGATCATCGGTCTCTCCCGTTACATGGGCCGCTACGTGTAAGCCTTGATCGCCCAAATCCAAAACCAAGTAACTTTGCTGAGCCCCTGCATTCTGGCTTAAAGCTTGCAGCAATCGATCTAGCAACCGATCCAGTTGAATTTCATCTGAGATAGCTTGCGACGCATTAATCATCGTCTTCAGATCAATCAAACTATTTTTATGGTTAAAAGTCGTTGATACATTCTTATGCTGATAAGCTTCTTCTCTTAATTCATAAAGCTGATTCAAAAAGAAATCTGGATAATCACGTTCGATCTTGACAACTTTGGCATGACTACCCCACAACTGGTAACAATAATGGGAACGTAACATATAGATTTTAGCAATAGTAAAGTTTCGCTTACTTAAATAAAATTTTGCCGCCAGCTCATTCGCCATCGCTTCTTCTTGCAAATAGAGATGTGTCCGAGCTGCCTTAATAGCTTGCTCATAATCATTCATAGCCTGATCGTGATGGCCAATGACTCGATTAAACTCAGCTTTGATTAAGTAGTATTTGTGTGAAATATTGCAGGATCCATGCAGAGCCCACTGTTTGAGTTGAGGTAACCATCGCATGACAGTGACAATATATTTGATCCGGGTCAGCCAATTGGTTTGGGTAGCAAGAGCTAGTAAAGTGAGTGAAAAATAAAAGAAATAAACAGGGATGGTGACCGCTCCAACAGCACTACTCTTGTAACGATCAGCAGCCCCTGCAAAGTCTAACGCTTCTGAGTAGCAACCAAAACTATAAGCTAATATCAACTTATTGAGATAGAAAACAAATAAATTAGTTCGATCATTAAGCTGAACTAGCTGAGGTAATCTATCATCTTCATCATAGGCAGCTCCTTTGAGTTGGTAAGGCTTACTTGAGGGTTCGATCCAGTTTGCAATCGTTTGGTTATAGATCTGATGCATAATTACAGTAGGTTCTTGCTTTAATTTCATCAGAACCTGGGTATAGTTACTAAACACGGCTCGAGACAATAGCAAATCTTGACCAGAGCAATAAAGATGAACATTTCTCATGGTAATGAGGTTAGCAGCTGTGTCATACGAACCCTGATCAAAACAATGCTGGTAGAGCTGAAATAGAGCTTCAGTTGTGTCTTTAAGCGGGACCACCCAATGATCAATAAAAGCATAATTCAGAAACAACGTTTGAGCTTCTAGAGTGGGATCGGTACTAGCCTGAAGTAATGATTTAGACAGAGTGCCAAACTCATAACCAGGACGAATTTGATTTAAAATACTACATAAAATCATACCATAGGCAGCAAAAGCGTGAGCAGTAGCCGGTGTAATGCCATAGTTTAGTGAAAGCTGAACTTGTTTAAACGCAATTAATGGCAGCAAATTGGGAAGAGAGTAGTAGGCTGCTGGTGAAATGGCTGCGAATAGTTTCATTGCTACCAACATTTTATCATTATGCATATGGGGTAACTGCTCTAAGGTTTTAACTGTTTTTGTTCGAAGTAACCATTGTGTTTTATACAACGAACTAACAATGTGAATAATATTTGGCTTTTGAGGAAGATTAATCCCCAACCCCTTAAGAATAGATAGCGTGGTATGAATAGCTTCTAGCCGTTTACTTTGAGCAATGAGGGCGTTGATTCGGACAACATAAGCCGTTACTTTTTCTAAATCACTATGAGCATGCTGTAGAATACAATCAACCATCTGATCCATCAAGTCAAAGTGGGTACAAATGGATGCTGCTTCAATAGCTTCATTATAGAGATTTAAAGTTAGATCATAATGACTTGACCAAGTATTGGGTCGGAGTAGCTGAATACCCATTTGTAAATAGGCTAAAGCTGGTTCATAGGCTGCTGTTAACATGGCCCGACGTCCAGCCTGAAGATTTAAGCGAGCCAACTCAAAATACTCAACATCATGAGTTATTGAGGATATACATCGGTTCAAGTGACCCACAATCTTAAAAATCCGCTCATCAACTGGATCACCTGCTGTGGTTAAATCAACCTGCTCTAGTAACAGATACCCGAGTTGGTAATGAATTTGAGATTGTTCAGATTCTGTCATCAGGGAGTAAACCGCTTGGTGTACCCGGTCATGGGCAAATTTATAATCCAATGTGGACACTCGTTCAGCCATACCATCTGCATCAAGACTAGAACTGGACTCTTGCAACAGACTATATTCAGGTGTGATTAGTGTTTCTTTGACAGCCACCCTTAAAATAGCTAGTGTTTCTTTAGGCTGCAAATTCGATAGCTGGGCCAATGTATAAAGATCAAAATGATTCCCGATGCAAGCTGCTCGTTTTAGAACATGTTGAATAGAGGCAGGGAGTTCTTGAATTTTTTGGGTCAATAGATCGACAACATTATCGGTAATTCCACACTGGTAGATGCCATTGAGATCCCAGTCCCAACTTTGCGTTTGATGGTTATAAGTCAGGAGCTGTTTCTGATGAATTGAGCGTAAAAACTCTTTGATAAAGTAAGGATTGCCTGCGGTTTGTTGATCAATACACCTGACTAAGGATAAACAAGCTGTTGGAGCCATCTTTAATGAATCAGCAATGAATTCGTTAATGGTCTCAGGTTGCAATCGATCAAGCGTAATCTCAATCATCAGCTGACTTGACTGGAGATCCTCTTTGAGTTCTGCAATAGCCGTCTGATGTGATCGATCTTGGATGCGATAGGCTCCAATGATTAAACAATGAGGCAGTTCCTGCGATTGAATTAGATATCTTAAAAAGTGAAGTGTTGCGGTGTCAGCCCATTGTAAGTCATCGATAAACAAAACAAGCGGTTGCTGGGGGCTAATAAAAATAGAGATAAACTGCTGCAAGAGTCGATTCAATCGATTTTGTCGCTCTAAACTTCCCACCACCCGAGGCTTAGCCGGTGTACCAATCATGATCGCTAATTCAGGAATGAGATCAACAATGATCTGACTTTGATCGCCTAACAGCTCTAATAGTTTTGAACGCCAGGCTTGCAGATCGGCTTCTGGTGCGGTCAAAATTTGGCATACTAATAATCGCAGAGCTTTAATGATTCCGGCATAAGGAATCGTCTGCAGATCACACTTGCCGTACGCAAATTTGATGTCCTCATCAGCTAAAGGATAAAAGTGATTCTGAACTAGAGATGACTTACCCATGCCAGAATACCCTGAAACTAAAACGAAAGGTTGAGATCCCTCCCTAGCTAAAGCTAAAGCCTGATTCAGTTGCTCCTTTTGCAGATCGCAGCCATAGAGTGTTTCAGGAATTTGAAGAATATCTGAACTGTCATAGCTAGCTAATGGAAATACTTGAATGCAAGCCTGATCTTGGAGTTGCTGCAAACAATAGTCTAAATCCTGCTTCAGACCCCAGGCATTCTGATAGCGACTAGCCGGATCTTTTTCAATTAACTTCATTACGATCTGAGAAAGACCTTGAGGAATTTTAGGATTGACTTCATGAGGGGGGATGGCAGACTCTGCAATATGAGAATAAATTAGGGCCATTGGCTCCTGGCTTTTAAAGGGTAATTGTTGAGTTAACAGTTCATAAAATGTAATGCCCAAGGAGTAGAGATCAGCACGATAATCAACCCCGTGGTCAAGTCGCCCTGTTTGTTCAGGCGCAATGTAGCTCAGTGTCCCTTCATGCCGATTCAGTTGGAGCCAATCCGTATTATCCCGAGATAAACAGTGAGCAATGTTAAAGTCAATTAGTTTCAGCTGTCCTGTGATTGGATTCAACGTAATGTTAGAAGGATTAATATCTTTGTGAATAACCTGACATTGATGCACTTGGGCAAGAGCTTCAGTGATTTGAAGGGCCAAAACTAAGAAATCAGGTAAACTCCAACTCCGGGTTCGGGATAGAATATCAAGAGAAATGCCGCCAAAATCTTCAAGCATAATACCATTGACATCATCCAAAATTAAATCTAAGACTTTGATGACCCAAGGTTGACTCAGCGTGGTATTAAGCAGACTAATAAGCGAATACTCCTGCCGCAAGCGCTGGATCATATCCCGGTCTGGATACTTGGCGTTCAGGATTTTCAGAATGACGCATTGGTCTTGCTGATCAAGCTGGGCACGATAAATGATAGAGCTGTGGTTTTCACAGAGTATGTCTGTAATCTGAAAGCTAATACTCTTAACCATTTGCTATCATCTCCCCATGCAAGCTCCCAATGGATAGGCTTTAACCCTAATGTTGAGATCACAACTGGGCTTTAACCAGCCTCCAGGTCATCACCAGTTCCCCTAGGCTTCAAGATTAGAGAATAGCTCATATAGTTATTAAGTATCGCATCGATTTAGTGCTCTACCCAGCAATACCTAGCCTAATCATGATGAGACCTTTCTAGCTAAGTCCAAACTCGTTATACTTTCTCAATCATCAGGTTTCACCTGTCATCCAGAGTTATGCCGCGCACTATTGTCTGGTTCCGTCGAGATTTGAGAGTCTCAGATCATGCTCCCTTGTCACGAGCAGCTCAACGAGGTGAAGTCATCCCGGTTTTTATCTTAGATCCACGATTACTCTATCATCCTGAAACTGGAGTGGGACGAGTAAAGTTCATGTTGAACTGTTTAGCTCATCTTAATCAGGATCTAGCTCAACGAGGTGGCCGGCTCATCTTACGTTACGGGGATCCAGTCACTGTTCTGCCTCAATTAATTCAAGCCACCACTGCTGAGGGCATCTACGCCTATCTAGACTGTGAACGACTTTATGGTCGAATTCGAGATGCGGCCCTAATTCAATCCCTAACTGCCCAACAAATGCAGATCCGGTGGTTTGAACCCTCAGCTAGCACCCCCCATCTTATTCCCTATCCTCAATATCGCCAGCTTTGGTTTCAAGATATGGAAGCTCCTCAGCTCCCGGCTCCAACTCAGATTTCAGTTCCAATTGAAATCCAAAGCGATCCCTTACCCTCTCTAGCCGAACTGAACCTGACAGCGGATGCTAAGGTTGTGCCCGAAGGGAGTTATCACCAAGCCCGCCGCCTATTGCAAGAGTTTATTGCCCACAAAGCCGAACGATACTACTGGGAACTTTCTCATCCAGGCACCCACATCACCTCTGGATTAAGTCCTTATTTAAAATTTGGTGTGATTTCAGCCCGAGAGTGTTACCAAACCCTAAAACCCTTGTTACACTCTACAAATCCTCGATGGCAACGTAGTGCTAAGCAGTTTATTTCAAGGTTGCGCTGGGGGAGTGGGTTTACCCAACGGTTTCGATACTTACCTCAGTTAGAACTACGATCTCTCTACACGATCTTTGATCAAGAGGGTTGGACATTTAAGGCAGACTGGTATCAAGCTTGGCGAGAGGGGCAAACAGGCTTTCCTATTGTCGATGCTGCAGCTCGGTGTCTTCAAGCTACAGGAGGTTGGCTTAGCTTAAACTTTCGAGTCAGAGCCATTTATGCCAGTTTTTTAAGTAATTTGATGGGTCTGGACTGGCGTTACGGGGCCCTTCACTTTATGCAGCATCTATTAGATGGAGACTGCCCTATTGATCACTACCAATGGGCTATGCAAGCTGGAGTTACGCATTGTCTGGATAAGTCCTGGACACGGATTTACAATCCTGAACAAGCGGCTATTGATCGATGTGATCCTCAGGGTCTCTTTATTAAACGATGGGTGCCTGAGTTAGCCGATATCCCTGTCGCTCAATTAGGATCGCCCCCCCCAGTCTCTGGATATCCGGATCCAATTTTGAACTATAAAGATGCCCGCCAGTGGCGAATCAACCAACTGGATCGCTTGCGTTCTACCTTTCGCCAGCAACAGAATGTCATTCCAGCCCTTGCTCGACTCCCCCGCAATGTTACACCTTTTGGATTAGAGCTGAGCCCAACCTCGATGGTCTATGACATCGCCTGGGCTGAACAATGTTACCCCTCTCAGCTCTATCCAGAACCCTTAATGTTAGAAGCTTTAACTCAAAAGCAAGTGGCTGATCTACGAACCTGGTTTGTGGCCCATGTTAATATTGAACCCCATCGACAGCGAACCAGAAAGACTTCAAAAAAATCAGATCCGAACCAAGTCCAACTGAGTTTATTTGACCTATCTTGAAGTTAAGACAGCAGTAGCCTGATCATCACTTTAGTGATAATGTGAATGGCATGATCAAGCTAGGGTATCTGGCTACTGTAATGACCCTCAACTAATCAGAAACTGCTAGTAATTAGAACCTACTAGGATTGATTATGCAATCATCTGCCTTGAAATGGATCTCAGCCCCACTGATACTAGTAGCCCTCTCTCTCGGCCTGACCAGCTGCTCTTCTAATCTTAACTCAAACCCATCTGGATTAACTCGAACAGCAACATTAACCTTATCGATAGGTGATGCTATCCAGTTAGCGGAAACAGAGCCAGGTACTGTCGTTGAAGTACAGCTTTTAATTGAAGGAGTATTACTTCGTAGTAGTGGTGAGATCCCACTTCGAGACACTGAAGAATCATTAGCGGTTCGTTTTGAAGATGTCCCGCTAACTACTGTCCAATTGAGATGTTTGACATTTAATGACGGTATTCAAAGAGGGGCAGGCCCTGATGTTGAGGTTGATTTAGCCATTGGAGTGAATCAAGTCACCCTATTTTGTGATGTACCTGTCGCCGCCCCGTCTCCTTCACCGATTCCCAGTATCAGTCCTAGCCTACTCCCCAGTCCACTACCTTCTCCCGATCTTGAGCCAAGTCCTTCTCTAAGCCCAACACCAGCTATTAGCCCCGCTCCTTCACCCGCTCCCAATCCAAGCCCCGTTTCTAGCCCACTTCCAGCTCCGATCCCTAGACCTTCACCGATTGCAAGTCCAAGTCCCTCACCAGCTCCGATCCCTAGTCCAAATCCCTCACCAAATCCAAGTCCGATTCCATCACCACTACCTAGTCCTATATCCAGTCCTGCTCCAATCCCATCACCATTACCCAGCCCCTCTCCGATCCCATCACCATTACCGAGTCCTAGCCCCAGTCCCAGTCCCTCTCCAATTCCGTCACCACTGCCTAGTCCCAGTCCTTCTCCCAGTCCCTCTCCAATTCCGTCACCATTACCCAGTCCCAGTCCATCACCTATTTTGACTATCCCTACCGTGACCTTAACTCAGGATATTACTGACGATGTCCTTGAGAGTAGTGGTAGTCCTATTACCTTTATTTTTACTCGTACCGTTACCGATAGCTTCCCCTTATCATCAGCACTAACTGTTAACTTTACAGTCTCAGGGACCGCTGTTCCTGACGGTGATTATACTGTGGGTGGTGCGGATGCCTTTGATCCTGTCACAGGACAAGGAACGCTCACCTTTGCACCTGGCACAGATACAGCGACTTTAACTCTAACTCCTATCAATGACTTTGGGCTGATCAGTACTAATAGAACCGTTGATATTCAATTAGCAGCTGGCGCTGACTATGAGATTGGGGTAGCTAATACCGGCCAAACTACTTTTATAGAAGACAGTAACATTGTCCGGAATCTTAATGACACAGGGATTGGCTCGCTCCGGCAAGTGATCTTGGCAGTTAACAACCCTGCTTCCGTTGCAAATCCTCAAGTTATCTTTGAAGATCTAGACAGTAATGCTCTAGCTGGAACTATTGATCTACAGACCGTATTGCCTATCATTGAACGCAGTACTATCATTCTTGGACCCACGAGTACTCCACCTCAAGTGACTGTGGATGGATCAGTAGCTGATGCTCGGGTTTTTGAAATCGAAGCTGGAGCAAGCGTCACCCTCAACACCCTAGTAATTAGTAATGGCAATGGATTACTTAACCGGGGCGAATTAGCTCTCAACGACAGTCAAGTGACAGGCAACACTGCTGAACTAGGTGGGGCTCTCTACAATGCTGGTGGTATAGTTACCGTTACTAATTCAACTCTTGCTAACAATGCCGCTGAGCGACGAGGCGGTGGGATCTTCAACTCTGGAACTCTCACACTTACTAACAGTGCTCTAGCCAGTAATGCCACACTCTATGCTATTACTGCCGACGGTTATGGTGGCGGAATCTACAATAGTGGGGATCTAACCATCACAAGTAATACCGCTATCACAGGTAATACTGCCAACTATGGTGGTGGGATCTTTAACTTAGGTACAGTAGTTATCAGTGATGCCAACGTCTCCACGAACTCTGTTAGCTACAACGGCGGTGGGATCCTGAATACTGGGACACTTACTATTAGTGGCAGCAGTTTTTCTAACAATGCTAGTGACAGTAGCGGGGGTGGCATTTTTAATACAGGAACGCTTGCAATCAATACTGGTAGTGATTTATCCAATAATACAGCTATCGGATCAGGAGGTGGCATTTTTAGTGCTGGCGCGCTCACATTAGATACTGTCGCCCTATCGAGTAATACAACCAACACCAATGGAGGCGGGATCTTTAACCAGTCCAGCGGTACTGTTGAAGTGAGTAATAGCACCCTCTCAGGTAATACGGCAGCTGACGATGGCAACGGGGGAGCGATTGCTAACTACGGTAACTTGATTCTGACCAGCAGTAACCTTGCAAGCAATTCTGCAACAGTTTCCAGTGGAATCTACAATTCAGGGACGGCCACTCTAAGTGAAAATGCCATCTCAGCTCATAGTTTAGACGGGATCTCAAATACATCTGGTGGAACCATGACCATCAGCCTGACAACTCTAGCTGACAATATTACGGGCATCAGCAATGACGGAAACTTAACACTGAGCAGCAGCTTTGTCTCAGGCCATACGGATAGCGGGATCATCAATGCTGCCACTATGACCGTTAATACGAGCTTAGTTACTAATAATGCTGCCACTGGAGGGGGTGGGATTTATAACTCAGGAACCCTAACTATCAGCAGTACAACCCTGTCAAGTAACTCAGCAACCAACGGGGGTGGCATTGAAAATGCCGGTTATTTAGCTGTTTACAATAGCACGCTCTCTGGCAATATCGCTGACAATAATGGGGGCGGGATCTTCAACTACTCCTACGCTACCTTCATTGTGAGAAATAGCACCATTGCTAGCAATCTAGCAGGCTATGGAAACGGCGGGGGTATCTACTCTCTGCCCTTTGTTGACACGATCAGGAATACCTTGATTGTCAATTCGGGATCAGGAGGTAACTGTTTCAATGTCTTCCTTGAAAGCTCCAGCCTTGTGGATGATGGGACCTGTGGAACTGGAGCACCGACTGATCTGAGTGCTGGAGATGCAGTCCTATTCGGTCCATTAGCTCCGAATGGCACTTTAATTGTGACGGGTGCTTCCAATGACTCAACATCGCCTTTGCCTACTCATGCCCTTTTAACAGGTCATCCTGCCATTGATGCTGGAGCAGCTATAGAGATTCCTCCAGATGTGTCTGACCAAAATGGGGATGGGGATACTACTGATCCCGTTTCCTTTGATCAGCGTGGGGCTGGTTTTCCTCGATTAAATGGCATAACTGTTGATGTAGGATCATTTGAATTCTAGTGAGTCGCTTGAGAGTTGAAGTCTGATGGGTCAAGTCTAGTCACTAGATCCGATCTATCCTAAATGTCCGATCTATCTAGATGATCATAACCTCACTAAAATCTTATGAAGATCTCAAGAATTAATCAGGCTGAGTCACCCTCTAACTCAACTGTTTTTGGCTAGAGTAGTTGAATGATTCAGTCACGACTTATTAGTGGAATCCTTGCAGCTTGCTTTGCCATCCTGATTACAGTTTTGGGTGGATGGTTTTTTACTGGAGCCATTGGACTCATTATTTTTCTGGGGCAACTAGAATATTTCAGATTAGTGCAAGCCACAGGGACAGCCCCAGCGATGCGAACCTCAATGGTGCTGAGTCAGGTGCTGGTGGTTTGCCAGTACATTAAACCTGAGTGGATCAATCCTGTCTTTACTGTATCGGGATCAGTTATTTGTTTTTACTTGTTATTCAAACCCGAAGTCGCAACCATTGCTGATGTGGCAACCTCGATCCTTGGTTTTTTCTATTGTGGTTACTTGCCTAGCTTTTGGATTGTGGTGCGGTCACTCCCGACTTCAGATATGGGTGCAGGCTTACAGGTTATTCTATTGGCCTATGCCTGTATCATTGCAGCAGATGTAGGTGCTTACATCTTGGGCCGTGCCTTTGGTAAAACTAGCCTATCGATCATCAGTCCTAAGAAAACCGTAGAAGGGGCCATCTCAGGCATCGCTTTTAGTATGGCTACAGCTCTAAGTGGAGCTTATTACTTAGGTTGGCCCTGGTGGTGGATCTCTGGAGGTATCATCGGTTTTTTGATTGGCTTAACAAGCTTGTTAGGAGATCTCACCGAATCTTTGATGAAACGAGATGCTGGGGTAAAAGATTCAGGGGATTTGATTCCTGGACATGGGGGTATCTTGGACCGAGGCGACAGTTATGTCTTTACAGCACCCTTAGTTTATTACTTTATTATCATTTTGCAAGCTCTAGAACAGGCATTGGGGATCTCAGTTTAGGTTGAATTGAGTAGATCACACCTATGTGGTAAACCTAATAAGGTCAGATTTTGAGGCCTTATGGACGCCGTTTCTCGCAAACCTAGACTTCTATTAGCTCTGCTCACCTTACTGGTGGGGTGCTCAGATAGCTCAGCAGGCCCCAATGTATCACAACTGTTACCTGCACCTGCTGGTACTACGTCACCATTGCCGAGTACACCAACTCCTCAAATTACACCGACTCCTGTTTTAATCCCTGTTCCAACAGCAACTCCAACTCTGCTCCCAACTTTGACCCCAACCCCCCAACTGACTCCACTCCCAACTTCGACCCCGATCCCAATCACTGCACCTGGAACTCCAGCAACAATTAATTAAACTCTGGCAATTCAAGAGATTTTGGCAGCTACTAATCTTGCACGAACTCAAAATCAGCTCGGTCTGCTACAAGTCAATTCCCAGCTCATGGCAGCCGCTCAAGCTCATGCTGAAGATATGGCCACCCGGAATTACTTCAGTCATACCACTCCAGAAGGAGCCACTGTCTTTAACCGAACTTTAGCAGCAGGCTATCCAGGTACCTTCGTAGGCGAAAATATTGCCAGAGGCTCAGTCAATCCAGAGGTCATCATGCAGTCTTGGTTACAAAGCCCTGGCCACCAGGCAAATATTCTCAATCCTGATTATGCCGATATTGGCGTTGGTGTAGTTCTGTCTAGTCAGGGATCATTTTGGGTTCAAGTTTTTGGTCGCTAGGCTATGACACACACTGTTGCTCAGAGTCTGGTGGGACTAGCCGGAAGTGGCCTTACCGAATACTGTATCCAAACCTATCGCCAGCTATTGCAGCAAACATCCCCTGAGCGCATTCTAATTGTGGTGAGTAATCAGCGACAAAAGTTAGATATTCAGAAGCGCTTGCAACCCCTAGAGCCAATTCTAGTGGGACCGCTACGGGTGCACACGTTTCTATCGCTGATTTACGAAGCTGTTACCACCCATTGGTCTGAGATCGTAGCTGCCGAGCGATCCTTACCTGTTTGTTTTGCACCTGCCTTTTTGTTAAAAGATTTGACTCAGTATGTCTTGTCCAAAACCTGTGAACTTTGCCCTCAACATGCTAGTATATTTAGCTACTCGGGTTTGCGCACCTATCAGGTTTGGGATCAGTTAAGTAGTATTGCTTATATTGCTGGGGCCTCAGGCCTAGCTCCCCAAGATATCAGTCCCCGATTGCTAGAAGCTTGGCCTGATCTCGAGGATGAAAACCGGTTGCGCAGTTTGGGGGCCATCAGTTGCTGTATTCAAAGGCTACGGGCCGAAACATTGAAGTTGGGATCATTAGAAGTCGGCACTGTGATTGATTTATTTCAACGATTGCTTTTGCCATTTCCCTCCTTTTGGGCTGGTTTTGATCACTTAATTGTTGATCAGGTTGAAGATAGTTGTGGGGTTGCTATTGAATTTTATCAACAGGCGCAACAAAAGCTCCAAAGTCTTACGTTTACTTATACAGTAGGCGGTGGAGCTTCACTCATTGGTGTGCCTACTACAGCCGCTGATTTTGTCTTAGAAGAAACTCAACACCGCACCACTCATCAAACCTATAAGGGATCACCAACCTGGGCAGCCTTTGGTCTGAAGTTAGCCCAGCAGATTGATCCAGAGTTTGACCATGACTTTCAGTTACACCCAGAGGCCCCCCCTAAGCTAGTACGGCTAGAAGGGGAAACCTATTATGAAGCCATTGAAATTATGATTGATGATATTCAAATCTTGCTGCAACGTGGCATCCAACCCGCTCAGATCGCCATTATTGCCCCTACATTAGATGCAGCACTAACCTTGACCTTGCAGAACCGGCTACCGCCCCCCGTGGTCCCTATAACCCCTTATCCAGCCTTGGTCAAATATCCTTTAATTCGAGCTATCTTAACCTTGATAGAACTAGCTCATCCCTCTTGGCAAGCCTTTCCAACAGCGAGTGAATTCAGTGTCATGATCGTGACTCTACTGGGGTTAGATCCCATTCGAGCTGAACTACTCACTCAAGATGTCCTAGACTCGGTAGGCCGCCGTCTTCGTTCCAGTTTATCGGTACGTTTTCCAGAACGGGTTGGGTTTACTCATTGTCACACTTATCAACAGCTACAGGACTGGTTAATTCAATATCAGCAAAATGAGCCTTTACCTTTACCAACTTTTGTCAGACAGGTCGTTGTAGATTGGATTATCCCTCGCTTAAACAGTGAAGCGGACCAAGCATTGATCCAAACCTTTATGGAAACCGCCCAACGTTTTTGCCGTGATTTATCAACATTACCTCAACGAGACTTCATCACCCTGATCCGCTCAGGCTTAACTCCAAGTCGTAGCGATTTACAGACAGATTATTCATCCAGTTTGGTGGTGGCGACACCGTTTGAGTACATCAACCAGGGCTTGAGTGCTGACTATCAGTACTGGTTTGATTTAAACAATCCCCTATGGTCTCGATCACGATGGCGACCCTTGTATAACTCTGATGTCTTGACTCTAGAATGGGATCATCAAACCTTTGGGGTAGCCGCTGATACTACAGCTCGATCAAAAGTTTTGGCTAACACACTATTAAATCTCTGTTGTCGAGTTCGGCAAACTGTTCGCTTGGTACTTTCAAATTTCAATTCAAGAGGTGAAGATACAGTGGGTACTCTTGATACTAAGATTCTAGATCTTTGGTCAACATGGACTCAGGACTCAACTGAGATGGAGTAACCTAGGCTTCAGGTGTAGTACTATAGGTAATATGATTCACTAATGCTCTCAGTCCCAACGTGTAGCTATCCAGGCCAAAACCACTCATTTGTCCAATTGCGATCGGAGCAATGTAGGATTGGTGTCGAAATGATTCTCGCCGATAAACATTACTGATATGCACCTCAACAGTCGGTAATGCCACGCCAGCCAATGCGTCCCTAATGGCAATGCTGGTATGAGTGTAGGCTCCAGGGTTGATTAAAATACCTTGATGTTCAGGAAGAGCTTGATGAATAGCATCAACAAGACCACCTTCATAATTGGACTGAATAATGGTTAATTGTACCTTCAATTCAAGGGCTAACTGGGTCAGAGCTTGATTAACGTCTTCAAGTGTAAATTTTCCATACACCCCGATCTCACGAGTACCCAGCAGGTTTAAGTTAGGACCATGTAATATCAGTAGTTGCATAGCTAGAGCCAACCATCTGCGTATTGAAGAGCTAACCCTAAGGGTATGAAAAAAAAGAAAGCGGGGCTACATAAATCCAAGAAGTCAGTACTTCCGGATATGTTACCCAGCCTCTGCACATCAGTTAGCGCTTGTTAAACTAATCTGACTATTATTGCTAGACCAACTTAATGGTCTCAAGACTAATTAGGTTCACCTATGTCTGCGTCTAGGAAAATCATCAACAGGGATGGGGATTGGTTGAGGTTGAGATTGGGGACCTGTCAGCGCATCAATAACACGATCAACCCACTCTCTAAGTTTTTCGATGACTTTATCTAGCCAATCCATGTGTTCTGCCTCATAAGGTGATCTGACGTCAGCAATTGACTGAACGATAGAACGTTTACCTGAGATTCTGATCATAGCCTAGGCCCCAGTGGGTTGTCAGGAGCAAAGTCATCAACAATTCATTCTCCCAGGAGTGTCTTGCTGAAGCTTGCGTCATCCACTTCACGTCATGCAAGTTGACTTCTATCTTGCTCCAAAATCTTGCTCCAAAATCTTGCTCCAAAATCTTGCTCCAAAATCTAGAACCCAGATGCCTGTGAAGAAAGATAACGTAAAGTATATATAGAATAACGTTTTTTGAGCTATTGTCCAAGAAGGAGAACCCAAAAATCGTCTTGATAGATTTCTGTTAACTGGTCATGGTCAGTTTGTTCAGTATGAGTGAGAATTTAGCTATGAGTGATCAACCCCCTGAATCGTCCTCCCCCTCTCCAGATCCTTCAGATTGGCTGACCCGAGCCCGGTACTTGGTTTATGGCACTGCGGCCTCATTTGTGGAAATGTTACAAGATCCTGAAAAACGAACTGAAAATATTAGCAAGCTAGGTATGGATATCGATCTACTCGCAGAAGAGCTTGTTGCTAAAGGGCAGCTAACTGAACAAGAAGCCATCCAATATGTTGAGCAAGCCCAAGCCCAAGCTCAAGTCACAGAAGATTCAGATCCAGCTGCTGATCCCATACCAGAAACCGAATCTGCTCAAGCCACGGAGGATCCAGATCCAGCTGAGACCTCTTCTCCAATGGCTGAGACAGCCAGAATCAGTCCTGAAGATGTTTCAAACTTAATGGGTTTAACTCGAGAGATCGAGCGGCTGCGGATGGATATGGAGCGCTTTCGAACGGATGCGGAACCCGATGACGCTACGCATTGATGTTGTCACTCTCTTCCCTGACTTTTTCACGACTCCCTTGCAAACCAGTTTGTTGGGAAAAGCCCTTGATCAGGGGATTGCGGAAGTCATTTTAACCAATCCCAGAGCGTTTGCCTTAGATAAACATCATCGAGTTGATGACGAATGTTACGGCGGGGGAGTTGGCATGCTCCTCAAACCTGATCCTCTGTTTGCTGCTGTCCGCTCCTTACCCGAGTTATTACCCCGAGAAATCATTCTGATGACACCCCAGGGTGCTCCCCTTAAACAAGCTCATCTGCAATCTTGGTCTCACTTATCTCAGTTAGTCATTCTCTGTGGCCATTATGAAGGCGTTGACGAACGAGTTAGAACTCACTTGGCCACTCAAGAAATTTCGATTGGAGATTTTGTGCTGACCTGTGGCGAGATCCCAGCCCTAACGGTGATAAATGGAGTGGTGCGCCTACTACCCGGCACCGTAGGTAAAACAGAATCTCTTAAGTCTGAGAGTTTTGAAGCAGGTCTGTTAGACTTTCCCCAATATACCCGTCCTCCTGAGTATGAAGGCTTACGGGTGCCGGAGGTGCTGTTATCAGGGAATCATCAGGCCATCGCACGCTGGAGACGGCAACAACAATTGCTCCGCACCTGGCAACGTCGCCCCGATCTATTGCATCAGATAGAATTGACACCAGAGGAGCAAAGCTTCCTTAATAGAGTTAGAACAGCTAACCATCAAGAACCATCGTCTGATTAATCCCTACTATGAAGTTGTGACGGAGGTGTAGCATGATTCGGAACCCCATTTTATTCTTGAGTGTGGTGATCACAGGCACGATACTTGTAGCCCCTCTGGCTCAAGCTCAACTCCATCGCGATGTTAACAACGCCACCACCACCACACCTGATATCAACTTGTTTGATGGATCAACGGTTAATATTAATGATTTGTTGAGGATGGCTGATCGGCTGGACGAGGATCCCATTGATCCTCAAGAGCAAGAAGAAGCCTTGGATGAAGCTATTTCTAACTTTAGATCTCGTCAAGAGACATTGGAAATTGGCCCCAATATTGTGAAACCAGAGGACTCATCAGCCACTCTCAGCGCTACTGAGGTCGAACTTGAAACTGAGGCTGAGTTGACTGAGGAGGCAGATCTTGATGAGGACGACACAGATGAAGCGGTCACTCCATAAACGATGGCTACATGATTTACCTCTATTTGCATGGCTTTGCCTCTGGACCTAAGTCAGCAAAGGGGATCTATTTGCAACAGTGTTTGCAGCAATATCAGATCCCGTTAGCGATGCCTGATCTCAATCAACCGACGTTCACTGACTTAACTCTCACCCACCAGATTCAACACATTAAAGCCAATTTGCCTGATCAACCTGTAACTTTAGTGGGTTCCAGTCTGGGAGGGCTAGTGGCCACTTGGGTAGCTGAACACCAACCGCAAGTTCAACGATTGATTTTACTGGCTCCTGCTTTTAATTTTTTATCCCATTGGTTGCCTACATTGAGTCCTGAAACTTTGAGGCAATGGCAACATAGTGGCTACCATCGTGTCTATCATTATGCTTATCAAGCTTATGTGCCCTTACACTATGCCTTTGTCACTGATGCTCAGCAGTACAATGATCATCATGATCTCAAACGATCAGTGCCTACCCTCATTTTGCATGGTTGCCACGATGAAGTCATTCCGATTGGAGTCAGTCGTGACTATGCCACTCACCATCAAGCGGTTGATCTGGTGGAGCTAGATAGTGATCATGCACTAGCTAATAGTTACGATTTGATCTGGAGTTATCTGAAGTCCACTTTAGTCGAACTCAATCTTTAAGCCGGTAGGGGTAGCCCTGAGCATAATCATAGGTAGCTCCCAAAATCCGCAAGCTTTTCAACCGCCCCAAAGCCAGACGGCGAACAAGTTTCATCCCTAGCCCAGCTTCAGTGGCTGACAAGCCAGATTGACGAGCATCAATGACGATATGTTGAGCTTGCCCTTGCCCTTTTAAAGCATTTTTCACCGCTCGTTTCACTTGAATAGCCTGAGATCCTGGATCTAAAGTTTTAAACTCAACCTTAAAGCTAGCCTCAGTAGCCTGATCAATTAGCAAGCCATCCGCATGTCGTTGATCAGAGGCATCGGGATTGGGTAAGGCTTTAACAATCCACCCTTCTTGCCTCAAGACTTCAGCGACAACCCGTTCTCGGGGTCGAAAGATCCGAATCGATTCATCAATCCAGCCCGGAACTTGACCCTCTCTAGGAGCCAACAATCCACACTGAACTTCTAACTGCCAAGATTGCTTTTGACCTGGCAACCACGTTAAAAAGATGGGACGATCTGAAATAATAACGGTCGGATCCAACTGAAGTTGAAGAGGCCCTTGCCCTTGAACATAGTGTAGTTGAAGTTGATTGATCCCTGGACTCAGATAAACCCCAAAGGAGCTGCCCGGCTGGGTGGGTTCTAACGTGATCTCAGATACCCAAGCGTCCAAATGAGCTTGAAGGTGTACAGGGGTTGGGGGGGGCCAGCTAGCTTGGATCTGAATGTGATTAGAGTTGACTACAGCTTGATACATGGGGTGAGCAGTCATAACCCTCGCTACGACTTCAGAGATGAATTAGGCTTATTAGAAGGTGCTGATCGGGCGGGTCTCATCATACGAGGTTTGGCTCTAGCTAACTGAGACTTAATAATATCAACCATAGCCTGGGCGGCACCCGGTTGTCCGGCGATCTGCTGGAGTCGATCTCGCATTTGCTCTCGACGAGGTTCATTTTTAAGTAGGGCCGCTGCCATTTCAGCAATTTGAATAGGTGTTAGATGGCCTCGAATCTCAGGAACCACTTCTTCTCCAGCCAAAATATTGGGCCAAGCCAACAAGCCCAGGAGTTTCATGGCTAACTTATTGATGATCTTGGCAAACCAAGTCCCCACCACGGGTAGGTTAGTTAGAATCCCCGGTAACCCGTCCCAAGCTCGCATTGCATCTGGTTTATTGAGGGGAAGAACCACCAACATAGGGGTGGCTAGTCGTGTGAGCTCAGCTGTGTTGGCTCCAATAGTCGTAATACAGAGATCACAATTGGCCAGAACCGAATAGGCTGGGAACGACGTCCACAACCGAACAATCGTTCCAAACGGGGTGACAAATTGAGATCCAAGATTAGTTTGCTCAAGTACAGCTGTAGTGCCATAAACTAACGAGATATCGTAATTGGTTTTGGCCTGAGCATAAGCGGCCATTTGATGAGCTGAAACGGTTGGGGCAACCGGAATGACAAACGTGACATTAGGGACAAGCTGCCTGATCTCATCGGCAACAGCCAGGAATAAAGGAACCCCTAATGAGAGCTTAGCGGCTTTAGACCCGGGTAAGAGGGCAATTTGATAGCGATTGGAGCCTTTTTCGGTGAGTCGTTGCCACCCTCGAGGTAGTAGAGCCGCATCTTGAATACGTTGTAGATGAGGTTCAGGGACAGTAGCAGCCTGATTGACATCTAGAGCATCATAAAGCTCAGTAATGGAGGCCCCCATGGTTGTTGTGGCTGGCTCAGGTCGAGGTTGAGGGACTGTAGAGGCAATGCCTGCAGAGGACCAGCCAGGAATAGGTAATCCTGGAAGATAAGTTGCACTGGCTACCCCATCCATCATCAGATCGCCAATCACATGCATTTTATGATCCCAGCGCCGACCCAAGGGCCAACCCTTGTACTTTTGCTTAATACCTTCTGTTCTGACAGCAAAAGCATCCACCCAAATGCGCCAGCGGGGTTCGTGTTCCGCATAAACCACCACCCGATAGCCTAAAATACTGGCAGCCCAGATCCCAAAAACTTGATCACCACCTAGAAACACCACAACCCCTGCACGGGACCAATCCCAGGCTTCTTCAGTGGTACCTGTTAAAAAAAAGCGCCAAAAAGCATCCACATCTTGAATGCGATCAACTCCAATAAAGGTAGAGGCAAGCTGAACCTCTTGGCCTGATGCATGAGGACAGTGGGATAACATCAACGAGATGCGAGCCTCAGGCATTTGCTGCCGCAACTCTAGAACGACAGGTCTAACCCAAGTGGTTAACTCACCAGGGCCATTGGATAAAATCAAAATGTCGTAGGGTTTTGACCCACTTTCTAGATTTGCAGACATGAGACTTAGAGACCACGCAATGCAGAGTACCCTAAAATGTGACCCACTGGATCGGTTTCTCAAGTTCTACCTCTGAAAACTGATCCAGGCCTTATCTAGGATGGGGAAATCATCAACTAGCCTGGTCTGACAATCTTAAGATCTTTGGTAGTCCTTTAGATAAGACTATACCTAGTTATGTTGTTCTAGCTACTCCTTCATCTGAAGCCTACCCGATCAGGCTACTGTCATCGAGGAAGTGGCACTAGATTCATCGCGTCGGTACTGCAGTTCTAAATAAACCAACAGCGCATTAATATCGGCAGGGTTGACACCCCCGATTCGAGCGGCCTGTCCTAAAGTCAGAGGTCTGATCGCGGCCAATTTTTCCCGAGCTTCTTTAGACAGAGTGGTAATGGTGTGATAGTTCAGATCGCTAGGCAAGGTTCGCTGGTACTGCCGAGTCATTTGTTCGATTTGCACCTGTTGTCGTTGGATATAGCCTCGATACTTAACCGCGATCTCAGCAGCCTCGGCTTCAAATGAGCTCAAGGATGGATTATCAAGACCTTGCTCCCGCAGATGGATGTAATGTAAGTCTGAGCGTCGCAATAAGTCAGCTAAAGTGGCGGATCCCCTGATATCCTGGTGCGTCAGTTGGGTAAAGGCTTGCCCTGCAGGATCATGAGCTTTGACCCGTTGGGTTTCGAGCCGCTGAATTTCAGTCTGAATCGCCTGTTGCTTGGCTTGAAACCGTTCCCAGCGTTGATCATCAATGAGTCCCAGCGTGTGACCTAAGGGTGTCAATCTCTGATCAGCATTATCAGACCGTAAAATCAGGCGATACTCAGACCGGCTGGTGAGCATCCGATAAGGTTCGCGGAGTTCTTTGGTACACAGATCATCAATTAAAGTGCCGATATAGCTAGACTCGCGTGGCAAAATCTCAAGTGAGCGCTGCTGCACTCGTCGGGCCGCATTAATCCCAGCTAACAAGCCTTGAGCAGCCGCCTCTTCATAACCTGTGGTTCCGTTGATCTGTCCAGCACAAAAAAGACCCTCAATCCGCTTTGTCATCAGGGTGGGAAAGCATTGTATAGCGGGTAAATAGTCATATTCAACCGCATAAGCAGGCCGCAACATCACACAGTCTTCTAATCCGGGTAAGGAGCGCAACATCTGCATTTGGATCGACTCAGGCATCCCAGTTGAAAAACCTTGAATATAGAGTTCGGGCGTATCACGACCTTCGGGTTCAATAAAAATTTGATGACTGTCTTTATCAGCAAATCGAACAATCTTATCTTCAATACTAGGGCAGTAGCGAGGACCCTTAGCATCCACCCAGCCTCCATATACGGGGGTTAAATGCAAGTGATCTTTAATAATCTGATGCGTCTGTGCGGTCGTCCGAGTCAGGTAGCAATACATCTGCTCACGCTCAACCCAGGCAGATGGATCAAAGCTAAACCAGCGCAGGTCTGGATCCCAAGGTTGAGGTTCCATTTTACTGTAGTCAACACTACGCCGATCCACCCGAGCTGGTGTCCCTGTTTTTAAGCGATCAGTTTCAAAGCCTAGATCTTGTAGAGTTTGGGTTAATCCTTCAACTGAAAACTCCCCAGCTCGACCGGCTGCTTGTGACTGGCGGCCAATCCAGATCCGGCCTCCCAGGAAGGTCCCTGTCGTTAAAATCACAGCTTGACAGCTAAAACAAGAGCCAAAATGAGTTTGAACACCTTGAATATCATCATTAGGTCCTAAAACCAGATCAATCACAGTGCCTTCACGGATAAACAAGTGGGGTTGAGTTTCCACCACCTGACGCATGGCTCGGGCGTACTCACGTTTGTCAGTTTGAGCTCGTAACGCCCATACTGCCGGGCCTCGAGAGCGATTCAGCACCCGTTTTTGCAAATAGGTCCGATCACTCACTTTGCCCATTTCCCCGCCAAGAGCATCGATCTCGTGTACTAGTTGAGACTTAGCTGGCCCTCCTACAGCTGGATTACAGGGTTGCCAAGCAATTTTATCGAGATTGAGCGTTAACATTAGGGTACGACATCCCAGCCGAGCCGAGGCCAGTGCCGCTTCACAGCCAGAGTGGCCCCCACCTACTACGATGACGTCATAATGATCAAGAAAATCAACCGGATCTCTTAACATAGCTATTGATCTCTAGTGAGACTAGATCAGATGCTCTAGTGTAACTCAAGTCTCTGTAAAGATCACAAGCTTTTGAACCCAAGATCAAATAGGCTCAGATCGAGTTGAACTTAAGTTACAAATTTAAAACTCTGGTTTCCAGCGCTACTCTAAACCTGAGTGCTGGCTTGCAAAGCTCGCTTGAGTGGGCCCAAAAAAGAGTCGTAGTGGTTGGCTCGACCCATGGAGTTGGTGTTGATCGGTTGTTTAACTTGCTCAAAGCTAGCTGTTTGGACAATTCGTGAAGATAAGTGAGGAGTCAAACAAGCCTCGTGCCAGGGAAGGTTGCAGTACTCAAGCAGTTGACGAATAGTTGATTCAGGGTTTTGAGCCAGATCTTCATATTTGAGAGTAAAAATAGCTACAGGTAGAACATGCTTCCAATGATCCATCAACTGTTGATAGGTTTGGTAGGCTAGGCCTAAGTTTTCCAAGGAACTGCAGTAATGGGGCGGGGAGAAGAAATCAGTCAAATAACAGGATAAACACGTATCTAATGGATCTCGTTGACAGTGAATAATTCGACAGTTAGGAAACAGCAGGACAATCAGGCCAAGGTAGACAAGATTACCCGGCAACTTTTCAGTGATTTGAAATGATCCTGGCATTAAAGCTTGCAACTGACCCCAGTAGTACTGAGCTAACCATTCCACTTGGTGGTGAGTGAGGCTAGAAACTAGGTGTGGAAAGGGTAACTCCAAACGGGTTGACAGCATTGAGACCAAATCCTGCATAAAGGTAACCTCACCAGCCGCATAAATTTTAGGATGGCAGCCCAAGATTTGTTCGGTCAGGCTGGTTCCTGATCGGGGCATCCCCACAATATAAATGGGGGAAACAGTTAGGGATGATCGGGGCAGGGTTTCAAAGGCTTGTTTTGAGAAGATTGAGATCGAGTCTTTAAAAAATTGCGTATAAAGCTTAGGATCAAAGGGATCAGGGTGTAACTGTTTAGCTTGTTGGCAATGGTGAAAGGCCTCAGGATACCGCCCAAGTTTATCTTCAAGGTTAGCTAGCGTCATCAGCATCATGGACTCGATGTCAGTTGTCAAATCCGACTGAGCTACCCGTGCTTGCAACTGATCAGCGATCGCCATTTTTTCAGCAGGGGTAGCACTCAATGCAGCCTGAAGACAGAGTACGATCGGGTGTTGAGGATCAGATACAGCTATAGGTTGAATCAGATCTCTGGCGGTGTGGGGCTGACCTTGTTGAATTAATAAAGAGGCTAGGCGTAGGCGGGCTTGGTCCTGCTCCGGATCGAGAGCTAAAGAGCGTTGTAGACTTTGAATAGACTGTTGAATATTCCCACGGCTGCGTTCGGCCAGTCCCAGATTGTAGTGTAGTGGAGCCGCCTCAGGATCCCAAAATAGACCTTGCGTAAAGGTATTAGCGGCAGCATCCCATTGG
>CAYSWV010000011.1:0-95105 GCA_964434865.1 uncultured bacterium | reverse complement strand
GAATAGGCAGCTAGAATCGGTGTCCCTATCGCAGCACCAAGATCAATCCCTTGAAGATATTCAACCTCTCCTGTTTCAGGATGCTCCCGCATGCCAAAGCCTGAGGTGATAGGTACAGCTATAGGTAGCGGGTAGAGTAATTGTTCGTCAGTGTTGTAAGAGCTGCCATCAAATGGTAAGGGATTCGAAGGTTGTAACCGGGCTACCGGACGCGGTTCCATAATCTCCAGACCTTCACCTGGGGTAATCCGTATGGTTTTTCCAGATGATCGCTCTTTGAATACAACCGGTATCGTGCGTTCGGTGTAGCCCGGATCAGGTGCTCGTTCAACAACTGTTTCGGCAGCCTTTTCAATGACAATTTCACGCCCAACGCCCGTATCAATCGTAGTAGTGGGCTCACCACTGAGCTGATCTTGAAGGGGAGGAACACGAATGGGCGGATTAGGTAAAGGCACGGGTGGAGCTGCTGCCCCTGGAACCACTAAAATATCTGGAGCCCCAGCTGGAGCTGTCAGGAGTTCGTTGGTATCTAAAGAGGGTGTCGTATCTGGCGGTGCTGGGAGAGACTCTTGTGCATGAACCCAGGGCGAGATCCAGACAATCCAACCCGCTGCGAACATAGCTATTAATCCAGACCTGATCCAGCGATGAGAGCGCATCTGAACCACCCGGTGGACCGATCGAAGTATCTGATGCTTCAAGCCCTGTAATCGCCTCACCCACGACCTCCTCATCTGGGATCCATAAGAACCATTGATCTATCTATAAATGATCTGCATGATCTAAATGCTTTAGCGAACGTACCCCAGCTGCACCTCACCTGAATGTAGACAGAGCACACCCCTATGTGTTTGTACTCGTAAAGCTCCAGATTTTGCAATACCCAATACTGTACCAGTAGTCGTCTCGCCTGACTTGAGTGATAGCTTGATGACTTGATTGATGTGTGTCATCCAGGCTTCATAGTCAGCTTGAATCTCAGCCAGGCCTGTTGTTTGCCAACCTAAGTAACCCTGTTCTAATCCTAGAAGCACTAAGGCAACTAAAGACTCCAGGGGCGGAACCGAGATCAGGTGAGATAAGGTCACGCCAACCTCAGGTATAGCATTATGAACGTTTAAGCCTAAGCCCACAACAGCTGCTGTGATCACCCCTGATTGGGATCGTGATTGAATCAGGAGGCCACCTAACTTTTGATCAGCAATCACTAGATCATTTGGCCACTTCAATTGGATCGATAGGTTTAGTGAGGCTCGTAGTTGAGCGACAACACCCCAAGCTAAGGCCAAGGTTAATTCCATCGCTTCAGTTGCAGCCTGAGGATCCATAACCACAGAGAGATAGATGCCCCCAGGTTCTGACAGCCATGAGCGTCCATATTGCCCCTGACCGGCTTGCTGTTGTGTGGCAATGAGAGTAGATCCAAACGGTAGGTCTAAATCCTCTAATTTGAGCCACTCCAGTAAAGTTTGATTAGTGGACTTAAGCGTACAAAGTTGGATCAAAGGCCGGCCCAACTGCTGTGTGTTTAAATACGATTGGAGTTTTAAGGGATTGAGCAAAGCTGGGACCTGGATTGATCAGCACAACGGCTTTAGGATACCTTTAGGACCCATAGATTAGAAATCACTTATTCATTAGGCGAGAACACAGCATGGGTAAGCCGTTACGGGTAGCCATTTTAGGAGCTACAGGGGTAGTTGGACAGGAATTTCTCAGACTATTGCAAGAACGACAATTTCCCTTAGCTGATCTCAAACTAGTGGCTTCGCCTAACTCAGCGGGTAAAGTCATGCCCTTTGGCGGAGACTCAGTAACTGTAGAAGCAGTGTCAGCTCAGGCCTTTGCCAATATTGATCTAGTCTTAGGGGCCGCCGAAGCTGCGATTGCTAAACAATGGGCCCCCATTGCTGTGGATCATGGGGCCATCGTTATTGATAACTCCAGTGCCTTTCGCTTAGATCCACAAGTGCCTCTGGTTATCCCTGAAGTCAACCCTGTAGCCGCTCAAATGCATCAAGGCATCATTGCCAATCCCAATTGTTCCACCATCATTATGTGTGTAGCTATCTATCCGCTGCATCAGATTAGCCCGATCCAACGCATTATCGTGGCCACCTATCAATCTGCTAGTGGTGCCGGAGCCGCGGCGATGCAAGAGTTAGAACAACAAACTCAAGCTGTTTTAGCTGGCCAACCCGCAATACCTCAGGTGTTTCCGTTTCCGATTGCCTTTAATCTATTTCCCCACAACAGCCCAATTCAGGAGACCTTTTATTGCCAAGAAGAGATGAAGATGGTCTTGGAGTCACGCAAGATCATGAATGTCCCTGAGTTACGAGTCACGGCTACCTGTATTCGTGTCCCCATTCTGCGGGCTCATTCTGAAGCGATCAACTTGGAGTTTAATCAACCCTTTGAGGTTTCACTCGCTCGTCAATGTGTGCAAAAGGCGCCAGGGATCACCTTAATTGAAGACTGGGATGCCAATCGGTTCCCCATGCCCATTGATGTAAGTGGTAAAGATGATGTGGCCGTGGGCCGGATCCGGCAAGATATTTCTCATCCCAACTGCTTAGAACTCTGGACCTGTGGTGATCAAATTCGTAAAGGAGCAGCTTTAAATGCTGTTCAGATTGCTGAGTTATTACAAGCCTAACCTGATCAAATGGATCCAATTTAAGTTCTACAGTCAAGTGGCTCGGTTTTTCTATGATGACCTACTACATTTCTCCTCGATTTCTAGATAAGTTAGCTGTGCACATCACCAAAAACTTTCTCAATCTGAAGGATGTTAGAGTCCCTCTCATTTTAGGCATCCATGGTCGCCGTGGTGAAGGCAAAACCTTTCAATGCCAGCTAGTCTTTCAGAAGATGGGGATTGAAGTGATCTACATTTCAGGGGGTGAGTTAGAAAGTCCTGATGCAGGTGATCCGGCGCGAATGTTACGCTTACGCTATCGTGAGGCTTCTGAATTGGTGCGGGTAAGGGGGCGAATGTGTGTCTTGATGATTAACGATTTGGATGCTGGGGTAGGCCGGTTTGATCAGTTAACTCAATACACTGTCAATACTCAGTTGGTCAGTGCCACCTTAATGAATATTGCTGATGATCCCACCAATGTTCAATTACCCGGTAGTTATGATGATAAGCCTTTAAACCGGATCCCTATTATTGTCACAGGTAACGATTTTTCAACTTTGTATGCACCCTTGGTACGCGATGGCCGCATGGAAAAGTTTTATTGGGACCCTGATCGAAATGACCGTGTTGGCATTGTGGGGGGTATCTTTGCCACAGATAGCTTGAATACCTGGGACATTGAACGCTTGGTGGATACCTTTCCCGATCAACCCATTGATTTTTTTAGTACCCTCCGATCTCGGCTGTATGATGAAGAGGTGCGCAAGTTCATTTATCAAACGGGTCTTGAACAGGTTTCCCTCCGAGTCGTGAATAGTGTAGATGGGCCACCTATGTTTTACCAGCCTGATTGTAGTTTGCCACGGTTATTAGAGTTTGGTTCAGCCCTCAAGCAAGAACAAGAGAGAGTCCAGCATCGTAGTTTAATTGACGAATATCTCTGAAGTAGCTAGCATTAGGGCTGTGCTTCCATAACGATCTTTCAAATCAAGTTCTGCACCTAGAGCAATTAATTTTTTCAGTGAGTGATGCTTAAGTACTTGTGCAGCATCAGGGATGTTTCCCCAATATAGGGATGTTTCCCCAATATATTGGTATCGACCATTAATATCCCACAAGAGCTAACTAGTTGATTAATCTATTGCTTCCAATAATTTAAATTCGTTTTGAGATGCAGGATGATTAGCCATGGTTTTAAAATCCCAACTACTTGTCCAAGATGATATCTGCTGCGAAGTTCCATTACATTTGGCAAACTAGTACCGCGATCTAACAATCGGTCTCTTTGGGATCAACTATCCCTAGGACTACACAGAAGGATCCTTTTATACTGTGGTTAGCTGGTGTTGAGAGCTATAGGGTAAAGTTGGAGCTGAGATCCCACTGTAATTTCCTGTGAAGTCAGATCTTGAGCATTAACAGCAGAACCAATAACTAACCAATAACTGTGCAAAACCAATAGCTGTTTCGACGTAGATATCAAGGTGATTGCTATAACCGTACAAGTTTGCTTGTAGATGAACCCCTACCTTAAAGAGATCAATCATAGAGAATAGTCTATGGAGATCAGATCAGCAAAAGTATTTATTCTATTCATAAGATCCCTTAATATTTAATCAATAAACAGATGAGACAAGCTGATGGCTCGCAGGACAAGTTAGTTTGCAAGTTCTCAGTACTGTCTCAACAGTTTGTTCGCCGTTAATTTCCTGGGCACTTCACTATGTCAATCTTTACAACATCACGAATACTCACATCGTCAGAGTAAAAGTGAGCTACAGCCAGATCAGAACAGCCATCTCCATTGAAGTCACTTACGGCTAAGGCAGGCAAAGATCTAACTGGAGTAGTAGAGCTAGAGACAAACGAAAATGAATCACCACTGATTAGCACAATCATTTGTGATCGCTGGAGTGAAGCCTTATCTTTCCACAACGCACCGGGATGCAGATGCAATGGAGTGGCAGGTTGACTCGCTGCTCGCCCGGATGCTTGGAGCTAGCCACCTAGACTTGAGGCCACACTTGCCTGCCGTCCTGACCCCCAATACCTAAATCAAGGAGGAATTACAACGTGGATTTCTTGTCCGATTTCTTGATGAACTTCCTGGCAAAGTTGCAGTCCCCGACCCTCGGCTTTCTGATTGGTGGTGGAGTCCTTGCCGCCCTCGGTAGCCAACTGCAAATTCCCGATGCGATCTATAGGTTCATCGTCTTCATGCTGCTGACCAAAGTTGGCCTGAGTGGTGGTATTGCGATCCGCGAGGCCAATCTAGCAGAGATGTTGTTGCCAGCAGTGTTTGCCATAGCAACGGGGGTCCTTATCGTGTTTATCGGGCGCTACACGTTGGCCAGGCTGCCGCATGTCAAAACTGTGGATGCCATTGCGACCGCGGGTTTATTCGGTGCTGTGAGTGGCTCTACTCTCGCCGCCGCTCTAACGCTAATGGAAGAACAAGGTATCGAATATGAGGCTTGGGCTGCTGCTCTTTATCCCTTCATGGACATTCCAGCACTCGTGACGGCGATCGTCTTGGCCAGCCTCTATCTTAGCAAGCAGCGCGGTACTGCAGGCGAATATCTCAGCCAGGAGTCTCTTAGTAAACAGGAGTCTCTTAGTAAACAGGAGTCTCTTAGCAAACAGCGTGTTGCCGCAGGTGGGTATCCTAGCAAGCAGCGTGTTGCCGCAGGTGGGTATCCTAGCGAGCAGCGCATTGTTGCCGCAGGGTATCCTAGCGAGCAGAATGGGTCCACGGGCCGGCGGGTGAAGATATGGCCCATTGTGCAGGAAAGTCTCCAAGGATCTGCTCTATCGGCACTACTGCTCGGTATTGCTTTAGGCCTACTAACTCAGCCGGACAGTGTCTTTGACAGCTTTTTTGAGCCCCTTTTCCGTGGCCTACTTTCGATCCTGATGCTAATAATGGGTATGGAGGCTTGGGCCAGGATCGGCGAGCTACGTAAGGTGGCCCAGTGGTACGCCGTATATGCCTTTGTGGCGCCGTTGCTACATGGTCTTATAGCCTTTGGGCTTGGCATGATTGCCCACTTCACCACGGGATTCAGTCCTGGCGGCGTCGTGATTCTGGCCGTTATCGCTGCCTCCAGTTCAGATATCTCAGGGCCGCCCACTTTGCGAGCCGGGATCCCGTCCGCGAATCCCTCTGCCTACATAGGTTCATCCACAGCCGTCGGCACCCCGGTGGCACTTGCTCTGGGAATACCACTCTACCTTGGGCTTGCCCAAGCTCTGATGGGCAACTGATCCCAAATGGGTCACGGTTTGCCAATGCCCCCCTGGACCGATGACCAATACGGCGGCTATGTCAAGGTCTGCGTCTCTCCACTCAACAGCCACGCGGCCCTAGATCTGGACCCATGACTTCTTCTCCCGCGGACGCGAAACACGGCCACCACGTTCAATAACTACACGCGCGTCAAGAGGTAACACATGACTCAGCAAGACATAACTCAGAAAGCTAGCAAGCTCGTCATTGTCACGGAAAAGGTACTGCTGAAACCGATCGGCAAGATCATCGACGAAGCTGGAGCTACCGGTTATACGGTGGTGGCCGCTGGTGGTAAAGGCAGTCGAAATGTGCGCTCGGCAGGACAACCCACCGTTGGCGATATCTATACAGATATAAAGATCGAAGTACTCACTCGCAATCGCGATATGGCCCTGAAGATTTCAGATGAGGTCGCCGCGAAGTTTTTCGATAATTATTCGGGTATCGCTTATCTCTGTGACGTGGAGATACTGCACGCACATGTATTCTGACTCAAACGATTCGGCAAGTTTTAGGCTGCTTGTTAAGCAGGTATCACATAACCTTAAACCTAGGTGCTTGCTCAAAGTATGGGTTGACATCTACAAAATTCAGCGAAAGCACTCAAAGTCACAACCGCTGTGCTAAAGCCACCGCACACTACAGAGGCGGATTTTCGGCAGATGTTCTATGTAATACAGGCCACTTGCCTGTAAGTGTTACACACAACCAGCATGGAGTGAAACCTATGAATACGTCTGAATCGAGACAGTCAGAGCAAAAATTGGATGAGGGGTGGGTTGTACAGGTGTATGGCAGTAATCGCCGCTTGCTCTGTGTTCTAGAACCCTCTCATGGTTGGATCTTCTTGATTGGTTGCGGTTTTGGTTTACTGCTTTCGGTCATTTGGATTAATGCCGCTCGCTACAGTCCCCCCTTAGAGCCGACCCCACCCACAGAGTCACCCGCATTGCAAGTGGATTGAGACGAGTCACACAGACTATGCCTTCAAATGTTGAACCCAAATGTTGAACCAGAGCATTCAGCAATAGGAGTTAGGCTAAAACAGGTTCTTTAGCTGGATCAGCTATCCTTTTGACCTCAGCTCGAGCCCAGGTATCAACTTCAAGAATATCGTCCAAAGTAGGTGTAGTGATCAAGGCATGGCGTTCACAAATGTGTTCCAATAACTGTGGAATCTGCTGAAAGTGGATTTTTTCTTGCAGGAATAAACTAACAATAGCCTCATTGGCAGCATTTAGAACAGCAGGCATAGTACCCCCTGCCCGACCCGCAGCATAGGCCAGTTTCATACAGGGATACTTGCGGTGATCCGGCGCTTTGAAGGTGAGACTGCTCAATTTCACCAGATCAAGAGGCTCCCAGGGAGTTACCAACCGGTCGGGCCAGGTTAATCCGTACAGGAGAGGGAGGTGCATATCGGGCCAGCCTAGCTGAGCTAAAACGGAGGTATCTTCAAGTTCAATTAAGGAATGAATAATACTTTGCGGGTGAATCACAATATCAATATGATCATAATCAACACCAAACAGCCAGTGTGCTTCAATAACTTCAAGGCCTTTGTTCATTAAAGTGGCTGAATCGATTGTAATCTTTTGGCCCATTACCCAATTAGGATGTTTGAGGGCGTCCGCCAAGGTTACCTCTGATAGCTTATCTGCAGGCCAATCTCGAAAAGCTCCACCTGAAGCAGTCAAGAGGATCCGGCGTAAAGCCCCCTCAGGTACACCTTGCAAACATTGAAAAATAGCTGAGTGCTCGGAATCGACTGGGATCAACTTAGTCCCATAGTCTTGGACTAAGGGTAGCACTACTGGTCCGCCCGCTACTAAGGTTTCTTTGTTAGCTAGAGCCAAATTTTTTCCCGCTTTGATGGCTGCAATCGTAGGTAATAGGCCAGCACACCCCACAACTCCTGTCACCACCAGCTCAGCTGTGCCATAGGCAGCAACTGCACATAATCCCTCCTCGCCTACTACAATCTCAGGCAACGGATCAACGTCAGCTAGTAATGCTCGTAAATCTGCTTCCAGATCAGCCTGGACCAACCCCACAATTTGAGGCCGAAACTGTTTCACTTGATCAGCTAACAGATGAATATTGCGACGAGTGGCTAAGCCGATGACTTGGAATTGCTCGGGATACTGAGCCACTAGATCTAACGTCTGAGTGCCGATTGATCCCGTTGATCCGAGAAGAGTAATTGCTTTCATAAAGGGTAATGATGTGATGCGTTTCTACAAACACTGTAATACAAGCGTTGTGTTGTGCCACTTATTTCTGATCCAGCCCTGATAGAGTCGAATACTAAGTTTTCAATAGCACTAGTATTGAGAGCTAATGACTGTGATGACTCTATAGATTAGGGTGTTGGTTCGGTTTGGATCGTTATAGTTATTAGTGATGACTAAATAAGTAAGATGACCGATCAAAATCATCCCCAGTACATTAGAGACCGAGGCTTACTCAACCGGCTCCTGCAAGAAGTTGAACAAAAATCGGCCTCAGATTATGTCCTAGCCGAACTAGCTCGGTTGCGGATTCGTTATATGGGATTTCCAGGTGCCCACGATATTCAACAAGATCTAGATCAAGTTCTCAACGCCTGGGGCTGGAGTGAAGCTGATCTATTTACCAGAACTCGCCAGATTCATCGCCGTAAAGATCTCTATCAAGAGAGCTTCAGTCAGCGAGACGATTGGTCTTGAAATTGACCGCGCAACTCCGAAGCCATTTTTAAAAACGTTTTGGGATTTCCAGATGAGCCAAAACTCGCCTTGTCTGTCACTGTCTTGCCTTTACCCTGCTTAGTTCTTAGATTCACTAACTCACTGGCCATCATCATAAAGTCTCTGGGGTTGCCGCCCCCTGTACGTCCAAACTCTGCCATAGCCAATCATCCTGGTAGTATTACACAACGTTAACTATCTTCTCAGATTTTGGGTCAGCTGTTGTAAAACGTTACTCTCAGTTTGAGTATTCAGGTCTTCATTTTTGGAGCCTAGAGAGCAGATAGAACCTAAAGAGCAGACAGAGAAGGGGTGGAGGGTGTTTTGCCCATCATAGATAACAATTGATTAGCAGCATCATGACCTGATATCCAGGCTCCTTCAATATGAGGGCCACCACACCAATCGCCAGCACAGATCAGGGAGAGCGCGGTGTCAACCGTCAAAGATTGAGCCGATCCAGCCGAGGGTACACGAGGCACCCAAGTTGCTAAGCTGGCTAACCCCAAATTTTCTGTGGGAAAGGCAAATCGCCATCGATGCACCTGCATCCATACAGGTTTGGCAATCCACTCTCCTAAACGATGAGAGCCATAGCTTAGTAAAGCTCGACCAGCCTGTTCTAAGGCTTCCCTATCAGCATCAAGATAATTTGAGGAGAAATGGGGCGTGGCATGCAGAACCAGCACAGGTGGCCCTGGCTGAGATCGTTTACTGCTATCAAGTGTGACCCAAAATAAGTTGGAGTCATGGCATTCAATCCCTCTCCACTCAGGAATAGAGGTTGTGCGGGGATATCCAGCAATGACTGAGATACAAGCCGTGTAGCGGGCTGAGGCCAACAAGGGATAGATTGCAAGTGACTTCACCAAACCAGTCGGCAACACTGACAAAATCTGAGGGGCTGGAATAGCTAAAACCAGATGGCGACATTGAGAGACTTGCCCATCCTCAGCTTGTAAATGCCAGGTCTCATCCTGAACGGTCACCGCGATGATCCGGCATTTTGACACAATTTTTAAAGATTGAGCTAAGTATTTAGCAATAGAAGTCATGCCTTGAGGAGCGATGTAGCGAGGCTTTTGTCGATCAACAGTTCCGGGATTAAGCCCCTGTTCACTCAAAATATGGATAGAGCGGGTCCACTCCACTAATAAGTCTAGACTCACCAACTCTTTAATCAGTCGGTGTAAGCTATCTGTGTCCGCTGTGATAAATTGAGCTCCGTGATCAACAATGATGGGAGGCTCCTCAGGTTTCGGAATAATTCGCCGTGTTGCAATCCGTCCCCCCACGCCAGGTGATTTCTCAACCACCAGCACATCTAGATCAGCACGCATTAGCTGCCGAGCACATACCAGGCCAGCCATGCCAGCACCGACAACAATAACGTCGTGCATAAACTTATATCAACCGTAATTGATTAAAACACCAAGAGATTAAAACACCAAGATTCGGTGTTAACTCGAAGTTTAACGTGCCCAGATTGAGTTTGAACCCTAGTCAATCCTCCAAATCATTATGTCAGCAAATGATGTCATTGGGCTACGGCCTGAGCTGCATTACTAATTCTCACTTGGCAACGTGTAGTTTCCCTATAGTCGAATGGATCTGAATGTGCTTTTCTGGAAATGGGTAATACTTAAGTCTTCTCTAAGTTCACATTCAAGTCAGTGTCTGAGAGTGGAGTCAGCCCCTTGAGAGTACTGCACTCAGGTTAGTCGTTATGAATGGGTTTTATATTGTTTTAACTAGCCTTATTGCTATGGCGGTGGCTATCTTTGCTGCCCAAAATACAGCCCCTGTTGAGTTGACCTTAATGAGTCTGAAGTCGGTCCCTCTACCAGTTGGTTTTGTGGTGGTGATGGCGGCCAGTCTGGGTGCTTTATCGGTAATGATTATAGGACTTTGGCTCAAGCAACCTACCCCCTAGGTCATCAGCCAGCTCAATCGGTCATCAGGCCCAACAGAAACTTTGAACCATACTAGGAGGCGGAGACATGCTGTCCAAAGGATTTGAAGTTGAGATTTACACAGGCACGCCATCAGGCTTTGCTGTAGGCTTCTCTGACAAAATAGCTGCTGCCCTACCTGGATTTGTTCGTGAACCTGATAATCGTAACGTTGAGTATACAACACAACCTTACAAGCGCTACGAGGATCTCATCTGTGCCTTGGTAGAGCCAAGACTAGAGCTCCGCCAGTTTTTGGCAACATTAGGTCCCTACACTTTGTTACCAGGGAGTACATTGGCGTTGGGCGGTAGTGATCACTTTGTCCGCTCTGACCCCAGCAATCCCTATCATGACTATATTGAATCGACTTATGGCACCCAAGTTGTTACAGCCAGTATTCATATCAACATTGGACTCGATACCTCTGAGCACATTTTCCAAGCCTGTCGATTACTCAGGGCCGAAGCCCCTCTATATTTAGCCTTAAGTGCGTCGTCTCCGTTTATGCAAGGGCAAGTTACTGGGGCTCACTCCTCTCGCTGGCTGGAGTTTCCCAAAACCCCTCAGGTTGTCCCCTTCTTCCTTGATCAAAATCACTACATTCGCTGGAGCGAAGAGCAGCTTGCCCTGGGCACCATGCAAAATGTCCGTCACCTTTGGACCTCCGTTCGACCTAATGGACCTAGACGACCTTTTGATTTGAATCGTGTAGAAGTGAGAATTTGTGATCTCGTTGCTGATCCAGTCGTGCTCCTAGCGATCACAGCTTTGATTGAAGCTCGGTTACTACAACTTCTTCGCAATCCCGACGTGTTAGATCCACTCCAAGGTCCATTTACCCCTGATGAATTGGTTGAGATCTCTGATCAAAACGAACGTGCAGTGGCTCAACAATCATTAACCGCATCTGTGATATCTTGGCAAACTGGTCAAACGATTCAGGTGTCTGAGTGGATCGAGAGCCAATTAGCTGATGCTTGGTTAGAAGCTTATCCCCAGGGTTTTAGTTGCTTCTTAGTCCCACTACATCGAGTTCTACGGGAAGGGAATGAAGCCCAACAGTGGCTGCGACAGGTTCATTCAGGCCGTAATTTAATGACTGTCTACCAGGATGCTATTCATACGCTTCAGGATCATGAGACCGTGTTACGCGAAACAATTTGTCATCGAGGACAAGAAGTTATTGTCTAGAGTGATCCCAGGTATCTAGCCTGAGCATCAAAAAAAGCTGACAGAAGTCTGCCAGCACTATAGTGTTCCCTGTTAGTGAGCTGATGCCGTTACCTAACACTAGATCAGTAGACAACAGATTCAACCCTGATAGTAGTGTGGCGGGACTTTACTGAGAGCCGCGTGATCGATATCACCTACACCTTGTGATCTGGATCACAAAAAAGGATTCCTTCAGATGGAGTGATTCAACATGATCTGGCTATGACTAGAGAAACATTCGGCCCAGAGAAACATTGGGTCTACCTCAGCCGTTTAGATTAGAGTTGGAATATGATCTCAAAGCAAGGTTCCGTTATAAGATACAAAGAAGTATGGATAGTCAAACACTGTTTGCGGTAGCTTAGTTAGATAGAAGACGTCGCTACTGATGTTTTTTGATCTGGAATGTTTGGTTTTGGGCTGAGCTAACTGCTGCATGATTGGGGCAAGCAATTGAGGCCAGTAGCAAGATAGAGTTCCAGATAGGCACAAGCTCAGGACATTAGTTCAGGATATTGTGTCACCCGTACCTCTATAGCAATAGCCTTACATTAGCAGCCTTATAATCAGCAGCCTTAAGGTGGCTTTTGTGATGACTAGTTGCGTTCTCGCTGTTTTGAGGGAGTCTTAGCGTGCTTTACCTAGCTGAATTCAATAAACCCATTGTTGGTAAACCATCGTTAAAGTTGCTGGCCAAGCAGCCGCAGCAAGACACTTGGCAGCCAGTGAATGAAGAAGAAATCCAGATTGACGGTAGAGCGCCTTCGGATCTGAACCGCTTTAGCAGTGGATCGCTGGTCCTAGCTGAGATCAGCAGCAATCGTCAGGTTACACGTCTGAATGAGGCTGCACGGCAATTAGTGACTTATCTTCACAATTTCAGTCGGTTGCAAGACAAGGCTAAATCCCAAGAAGAGGAGATCGAAACCTGGAAACAGTCCCTCACCTTCCAAAGCCAAGAACTCAATCGCCGTGAGATGGAACTTGAATCTCAAGAGGAAGAAATTCAACGTCTTTTTGAAAAGTACCAAACTGTTGAAGAGGATAGTAGAGTTCTTGAGGCTAGGAAAGAAGAGATCAATGCTTTAGAAGCTCAGCTAGCTGAAGAAAAGCGAATCCTGGGTCAGGAGCGGGAGTATCTCAACGAGCAACGGCTGACTCTAGAAGCTCAAATTGAAGAGGCTCAACAAAGTCGCCTGACCGATGAAGAAGCTCAGCAATTACAATATCTCATTGATCAAGCCCAGCAAAATCTAGCTTCGATTTCTGATCCACTAGCTCATCTCTTACCTTTGCAAGATCTCCTGCAACAAAGACAGGAGGCCTTAGCTCAGGCCCTTGCTGATTGGGAGCAAGATCATCAGGCAGCTCAAGCCCAAAGAGAGGAACTGACTCAAGCCTGGCAGGCTCTCCAAGCTCAGCGTCAAGAATGGCTACAGCTGCAAACTGAACGTCAAGATCTCGAGAGTGCTTTACAGTCTCAGCAGACATCCCAGTCAGCCTGCCAGAGTTATATTCAGTCTCTCAATCAGCAATTGCAGTTACAAGAAACAATCTGCAATAGAGTCTATGGCTTGATCGCAGAGCATGATTTTATTGAAGCTGAAGGCGTTGAAGTTCCTCAAGCTGAACCTGAGATCTCTGTTGAGGAATTGATGGCATTAGTTGATCAATTACGCCGTCGGTATGAGCAGCGATCCGCTCAAGTCAATGAACAGCTAGGAGAACTTGAGCAAAATCGACAGCAACTAGTAGAGCTAGAAGAGCGGCTTAAGACAGCTAGTGCTGATGAACAGTTTGATATTGAAATGGACATTGACTACGCTAAATCAGCCTGTCAGGCACTTGAAGAAACTGTACTCCCTCAGCAAGAAAGCCTCCAGCGGGAATATGAGGAACTGACACTCAAAGAATCTCAATTAGCTCAACGCCAAGGTCAAGCTCCTCAGATCACACTACCCAAGATCAATATCGGTCCACTGGTGGCTCAACTCGAAGAACAAAAAGCGTCGCAGCAGCAAGAGAAAGCTAAACAGGAAACTCAGCTTCAGCAGCTTCAGGACGCTCTCAAAGCTCAGGAAGAAAAACTATCTGCTCTATCCATTCCAGATGTGGCAACCCTTGATCAAGAGGCCACTCGGATCCAAGAGCAATTGCGAGAAGTCAACGAGACACTAGGTGCTTTAGCCCAACAGCAAACTTTGTTAGTGCAGGAGCAAGATAACCTCAATCAATGGCAACAACAAGTTGCTGAGCTAGAGTCTCATTTGAATGTGTACACTCAAGCTGCTACAGATGGACAAGCTAACGTTGAATCTGTGCAGGATCTAGTGGCTACGATCATCCAACCACCTGACTATCCTGAGGAGGAAGAGGAGGAAGAGTTTCCCCCAGTGATCATCCCCGAACCAGCCTACTAAATTTCACAGGGTTGACTCATTAAACTTTGTAGCTTTAAGACTTGATTTGTAGCCAGTACCAAGCTTTGATCAATGTAGGAGCTAGATGCTCAGTCTTCATGGGTTTACTAACATAGTCATTCATACCTGCCTCTAAACATCTTGTCTGATCCTCCTCAACTGCACCGGCTGTTACAGCAATGATGTAGTGTGGATCTCTTTGGAAATCAGGCTCCGCTTCCCAAGCTCGGATCAGGGTGGTTGCTTGATAGCCGTCCATCTGTGGCATTTGAATATCCATGAGAATGACATCGTAGTCAGTTATTTTAAGCATTGATATCGCTTCTTGGCCATTGTGAGCCAGCTGTGGATCGTAGCCCAACTTTTTCAAAATTAGTAGCGCCACTTTTTGATTAATCCGATTATCTTCTACCACTAGAATAGTCATGGGATAGGAACGAGCTAACTGCTCATGGTGAGCTAATGTTAATGGATCATCATCTACCTCAGAATCAGGAGCATCATCCAGGGTCTCTAAAGGGAAAGTAAAGTAGAAACAGCTCCCTTGATCGATTTGGCTTTGTACCCCAATATCACCACCCATAAGGTTCACTAAACGTTTTGAAATCATCAAGCCTAAGCCAGTACCTCCAAATCTCCGAGTCGAGGAGGAGTCAACTTGACTAAAGGGGCGAAATAGTTTGTTGAGTTGATCGGGTGAGATCCCAATCCCAGTGTCTTTGACTTCAAAACGATAGAGCGGGTGATCATGGATGAGATGAATTAAAACATCACCTCGGTCAGTAAATTTAACAGCATTGCTGACGAGATTAAGCAGAATTTGTCGGAGGCGATTACCATCTGTTTCAACTAGTTTAGGAATAGACTCTGAGATCTGAGCCTTGAGGTTTAGACCTTTAGTTTTGGCAATTGGCTGCTGAATAAGAATAACATCATTAACAATATTGTGCAGAGAGACTGCGGTGTATTCCAGTTGAACCGTGCCAGACTCTAATTTCGTGTAGTCTAGAATGGTATTGATCAAAGTCAGTAACGATTTAGCGCTTACTTTTAAAGATTCGACTAAGTCTAGTTGTTCATCTGTTAAGGGTGTTGAAACTAATAAGCTAGCAAATCCTAAAACACCATTTAAGGGGGTTCTGATTTCATGGCTAATCACAGCTAAAAACTCACTTTTGGCACGATTAGAGCTATCAGCCCGGGCTAGAGCTTCTTCCAGAGCTAGTGTCCGCTCTTTGACTTTAGTTTCCAGAGATTGGGAATAGTCTTTTAATTGATCATAGAGCAAAGCATTTTCAATTGAAATCACAGCTTGAGCACACAGTAATTGCAACACTTGAATCCGGTCATGAGTAAAGGCATGAGGTGTCACATGATTTTCAAGATATAGGAGCCCCACTAAGTGGCTTTGATTGAGCAAGGGTGCACACAAGATTGACTGAGCTGCCTGTTGAGTTAAGTAAGGATCGGCAGCAAATCTTAAGTCTTTAAGAACTTGGTCAATAACAACGGTTTCTCGGGTATGCGTAACATAGTGAATAATTGTCTTAGGGACTGCATCTGTAGTTTCAATGGGGATCAATTCCAAAGACACCTTGGATTCTACAGCAGTTTGAATGGCAGCAACTCCAATCCGATCTCGATTGGCTAGGAGTAACACCCCTCGATCAGCTCCAGCATTCTCGAGTACTACCTGTAAAAGTTGAGAAAGCAGATGATCCAGTTGAATCTCACTTGAGATTGCTTGGGCGGCTTTGAATACAGCAGCCAGATCTAACTCAGAAGATAAATGAGTTGGAGTCAAATCCTGTTGAATGACAGAGGCTCCCTCAGTTGGTTTCCCAATCAGAACTGGATAGCGTTGCACTAAATCCTCAGTTTTACGAGTGGATCCCCACTGTGCGTAACTAGACCAGGCTTGCCGTAAATAGGGTTGAGCCAACTGTCCTTTATGGCGCTGGAGCCATTTTTGAGCTACTAACTCACAAGCCAGTGCTTCAATCTGAACAAACGACTGTGATCGGGCTGATGCAATAGCCCAGTCATACTGATCCATGGCATCTAAAATGGATTGGGATAGCCAGAGCCGTTCGGCCTCTACCAAACGATACCAGGCTTCAAAATTGTCAGGACATTGTAAGTACCATTGTTGGAGTTCAGCCTGATTTAAGTCAACTTGAGACCAGTAGTTATGTTGCTCTTGTTGAGAAACCGTAGGATAGCGGGCTAGCAGGATCAGGGACTGCATCACATTGAAGAGAGCAACTGCAATAAAGCCAGAAATGGAATCCAGCAGATCAGCCGCTGCCTGAATAGATTCATAAGCTAGCTCATAGTGCTGCATCATGAATAAAGCTTGAGACCGTAGGATCCAATAAAGACATAACGATCCCGTTGTTTTACGAGATTGGCAGCCGGCCACATACTCAGCTTCAGTTAAGTTTAGGATCGGATCTGCAAACGTTACAGCATCAGAGGTGTCACCTAATAGATAGTGCAAAATTAACCGATGTCCCAAAATGGTATCGATGGCTGAGTAGTTTTGAATTTTTTGGGAAAACTGCAAGTAATCATCTGTTTCCTCTAAGATAGCCCTCAAAGGATCACCCTGAATTAGAGGATGTAGGAATTTGTACATCAGAGTATGCCCTACGTATAAGAGCTCACCAGATTCTAAACCAGCTCGATAGCCTTCTCGAATAATAGCCTCAGTCTCACGAATTGGCCGAACCCAAGGAATAATTCGATTCATGGTTTGGTAAACTCTACACGTTTGGGCTAAGTCCTGAAACCGCTCACACAATCGCATCGCCACTTGACCCAATCGATAGCCCATCTCATAATCTCTAAATCGATCACCGAAGATGACGCCATAGCTGGATATAACCTTGGCAGCCAGTGAAGATACCCCATGATGGATCGCGTTTAGCACACCTCGAGCATTGAGAAAACAATACAGATCTAAATTGACAAAATAGGCTGAGGCGGCCATGTTCATCAAGAGCTGCAGTAAACAAATTTGAACTGGATCTTGCATTTCCGCAGCCTGAATTAGACTTTCAGGAGGATGGGTTCTAAGGAAGTGTTCAATATTGCTAACACAAGTCTGTAGCTCAGTTGCGATCGTATCTACCTCAACTTCAATACCTAGTAATCGAAGAGCTTGAAGACCTATATGTACAGCTCGTTCATAGTCTGATAAATTGCTCCATTGAACGACAAGCAAGTTATAGAGTTTAGCCTGATCCAATACAGATGTGACTTGCGCCAAGGCCACATGAATTAATTGATCAGACATCTCAAATTGAGCATTGAGGTAGTGAGATTCAGCTGCAGCCTGATACAACTGAAGAGTTAGATTGTAGGATCGCTCCCAGCAGGTTTCAGGTAGTAATGTAATCGCTGTGAAAAGATAGTGGCTAGAAGCAGCATAGGCAGTCGCTGCTTTTGCTTTTAAGCCTGCTGTCAAGTTTAATTGAATTAACTGATCTTTTTCGTGTTGATCTTGAATCAAAGGGATGCCTTTATTTAACTGATTAACCACCTCAAACAAAGAATCTATTCGATCAGGAGTTGAAGTGGCTTGCAGAAATAGTCGACCAATTGCTAAATGCATAGCCGGCTGATCCTTAGTTGGTATCAGGCTGTAAGCAGCTTGTTGAACCCGATCATGCAGAAATCTGAATTCAACCTCAGCAGCTAAATCCTGGTAAGATTCTGTCATAGATGGTAGGGATACATCTTGAAAAAACTTATAAATCTCATTTGAGGGTAATATCAATCCTTGCTTTAAAGCCGGCTCTAGCAACCTACCAACTTCGAATGGATCATGACGGCTTACTAGAGCAAGTAGACTCAGGTTAAAACAATTGCCAATACAAGCGGCTAGCTTCAAAATCGATTGGGTCTCAGTCGATAATTGTTGTAACCGAAAGACCATAAATTCCACAATATCATCACTGAGGTCTAGTGTCTTCGCTTTAGCAATATCACATTCCCAGTACCCCTGTTCCTGGTTAAAAAAGAGTAGATTCTGCTTGAAGAAAGTTGAGAGTAGCTGGGTGCTGAAAAAGGGATTGCCTTGAGTTTTATTAAAGATCAAGTCAGTTAAAGGTAAGGCAATCGGTTCTGGACAGCTTAAACTGGTAGCAATTAATTGATTTAAAGCTAAACGATCGAGGGGACCTAACTCTAGTTCGATCACATTAGCATCAGTCTGTTGTTTGATCTCACTCAAAGCTACACGTAAGGGATGACTGGTTTCAATTTCATGATCCCGATAAGCTCCTATAATAAGCAGATACTGAGTTGTGCCCAGCAATGATTTCAAAAGTCGCAACGAGCCAGGATCAGCCCATTGTAAATCATCCAAAAATAGGACTAAGGGATGGGAGGCTGTTGCAAAAACGGTGATGAACTCAGATAGCACTTGATGAAAGCGCTGCTCAGCTGAAGCTGGATCAACAGGGCTTAGTTCAGGTTGAGGTCCAATGATCATCTCCAAGTCTGGAATTAAATCTAGTAGCACTTGTCCATGTCCTGCAATGCAGCTGAGGATCTGAGCTTTCCAGTGACTCAAATCAGCTTGACTATGGGTCTGAAGTTGTCGGATTAATTGATGAAAGGCTTGTTTGAAGGCAAAAAAGGGAATGTCGCGTTTAAACTGATCAAATTTACCTGAAATAAAATAACCTTGCTGTCGTACAACAGGGCGGTGTATTTCTTGAACCAATGCTGATTTTCCAATGCCAGCATAACCAGTGATCAACATCAGTGTGCAACTTCCCTGACTAGCATGCTCAAACGACGACAACAATAGTTCAATTTCAGCTCCCCGCCCAACTACAATTTCTGGAATGATAAATTGATCGGATCTATCCAGTTGTTGTAAGGGAAAAGCTGGAATAGTTTGGGATTGAGTCCAGTAGTGTAAACATTGTTCTAAGTCTGTACGCAGACCCAAAGCACTCTGATATCGATCTTCAGGCGCTTTAGCGATTAACTTCAAAATAATATCACTTAGTACCTGTGGAATCTGAGCATTCAGTTTTTTAGGAGGAGCTGGAACTTGGGTTAGATGGTAATAGATCAACTCCATAGGATCTTGGCTCGTGCAGAGGGGGTGGGCTGTCAACAGTTCATAGAAGGTAGCCCCTAGAGAATAGAAGTCAGTTCTGTAGTCAACTCCACGGTTCATTCGACCTGTTTGCTCAGGTGATACATAACAGAGCGTTTCTACTAAAGGATTAACAAGACGTTCACTTTGAATTTTTTGGGAGGCTAGTTCAAATCCTGTCAACCAGACTTGCAGAGTCTCTGGCTGGATCATAATAGTTTGAGGTCTAATATTTTTATGGATGATCTGCTGTAGATGAATCCCTTCAATGATCGCAGCTAGTTGAATAGCGATCTTGAGAAAGCGCTGAATATCCAGCTTTGAATGCTGTTCTAAAAAGTGGTGTAGTAAGATACCTCCGGCATCTTCGATTAAGAGACCAAAATAATTACTTTCACTTCTAATCTCAATAGACCTTAAAACACCCAAGGCTAAAAAGGCAGTCTGGCTGTTGGTCATAGAGTGAGCATGATAAAGCTGTAATAAATCTGTCAGGGCAGGATAGGTATCATTAAGTACTTTTATCAGTATTGTTTGGGTGTCTGTAGCCCGTTGTCCTCGGTAGAGTGTCCAAGATGAGATCTGATCTAGAATCTCAATTAGCTGATACCCAGCAAACTGCCTAATCGAACTCACCATAGCTGTACCTGTATCAAATAATTAAGCTTTTTCTCAACCATAGTCAGATCAAGGAGTTATAATTTTACCTCTAACCTGTCGTAGATATCAACTTGATACTCCCATGGCTTGACCCGCGATCCAGGCTGTTGTCCAGGCATTTTGAAAGTTGAATCCCCCGGTAATGCCATCTATATCGAGAATCTCTCCAGCAAAAAATAAACCAGGACATTGTCGACTCTCCATAGACTTAAAGTTAACATCCTTCAGGTTCACTCCACCACAGGTAACAAATTCATCTTTGAAAATGCCTTTACCAGATATCTCAAACTCGGACTGGGTTAAGGTTTTGATCAGGATGCTCACCGCTGACTTTGAAAGGTCTGACCAACGAGTCTCAGGATCAAGATCTGAGCAGCTGATCAAGTACCGCCATAATCGTTGAGGTAGAGCTAAAGGGTTCTGAGATCCGAGGTGGCGCCGGGCTGCTTGCGTGCGTTGGTGATTTAAGCAATCCCGTAAAGCTGCTTGAGAAGACTGGGGAACCCAATTCACATCCAATTGAGCTTGATACTGAGCTTTATGTAAGGGTCTAGCTCCCCAAGCGGATAACCTCAAAACAGCCGGACCACTCAAGCCCCAATGGGTAATTAGGAGCGATCCGCTTTGGTCTAATTTCCAATCCTTGACCTTAAGCTTGAGCTGAACGGCATTGACAGAAATTCCGGCCAACTCAGTCAGGTTGGGGTCAGAAATATTGAAGGTGAATAAAGAGGGAACCGGTGATTCAATCTGATGTCCTAGTGCTTGAGCCAGACGATAGCCCTGTCGATGACTACCTGTTGCTAACAGAACTCGGTGAGCCTGAAGCCAGGATCCTCGTTTTAATTGAATCTGGAAAGCTGGTATCTGATTAGGGTTGACCTGCAGATTCTCGACAGTAGAGTCCGTCCAAATATTGACCCCTGCTTGCTTAGCAGCCTGAGTTAGGGCTTGGATAATGGTGGCTGATTGATCGGTAGTTGGAAATAGACGACCATCTGATTCGGTCTTTAAAGAAACCCCCCGTTGCTCAAACCATTGAATGGTATCCCGAGGTTGAAATCGAGTAAACGCTCCCCGTAAGGCTTTGCCTCCTCTAGGATACTGGTGAATGAGTAAGGCCGGATCAAAGCAAGCATGCGTAACATTACACCGACCCCCACCTGAGATTCGAACTTTAGTCAAAACCTCACGGCCCGCTTCTAAGAGGGTAACTTGAGCATCAGGATAGGTTTCTGCACAGGTAATAGCTCCAAAAAACCCGGCTGCCCCGCCGCCAATGACAACTACTTTCATTGGGTTGAATACCTTTAGATCCATTTCAACCGAAGGAAATATCCAGCACCATCATGACCACAAACCCAACAATAATCCCAAAGGTGCCTTCTCGTTCAAAGCCTTGCCGATGGCTTTCAGGGATAATTTCATCACTGATCACAAAAAGCATGGCTCCTGCGGCAAACCCCATCCCCCACGGTAAAATATCTTGAGCTAAACTCACCACACTAGCTCCAATCAAGCCGCCAATAGGTTCGACCAGCCCTGTTAACAATGAGATCCCCAGAGCATAGATTACAGAGTACCCCTGACTCAGTAAAGATACAGCCACGACCAACCCTTCTGGCATATTTTGCAACCCGATCCCAGTGGCTAATACCAACCCTTCATGAATAGGTTGCGAGCCGACCCCAACACCTACTGCGAGGCCTTCTGGAAAGTTATGAATGGTTATGGCAGTGACGAATAACCAGATCCGAGTTAATTGAGCGGGTGTTCGGCCTTCGTTGCCTTTGAAAAAGTGCTCATGCGGAAACCAGCGATGTGCAAACTCTAAAAACAAAGCCCCGATCACTATGCCAGCTAGCAGAATCAAAGCAGCCTCCCATCGCGGAGAGCCTTGTTCAATTGCAATTTCGGTGCCTGGCACAATCAGAGAAAAGGATGTTGCCGCTAGCATTACCCCTCCCCCAAAGCCTAAAAAGATACCTTGAAGCCGTTCATCTATTTGGGGAGTTAGCAAAATCGGCAAGGCGCCTACAGGAGTGGCTAAGCCAGCCAGTAAGCTAGCTGCAAATCCCATTAAGATAGAGTGCATAGGCAACCTTGAATGAGCCAGACCCGATTATTCGAGGTGAAGATCCGGGCCAATCCATCGAACGGTAAGAGGGAGGCTCTTGGGGTTAATCGGTTCGTATAGGCTTTACTACTCAATTCAATCGATGATAAATTTTGGTTCTTAGCTAGGTCTCGAAATCTTCTTAGGTCAATAGTCTTCTCAAGAGGCCCCTCAGGCAGAAATCGACCATCTTCAGATCGTTTCATAATCCAACAGCAAGCTATCAAATAAACTTAAACATAAAGTAAAGTCCTGGGCGTCTTGCCATGTTTCGACTCCAGGACCCTACCTTATTGTATTCACTCCTCACACCACTCTTAAGAAAGAAAAAGCCCCAGGCGTCTTGCCGTGTTTCGACTCCAGAGCTTTTTCTCTTCACTCCTCACCAGTAATAGGTATACACATAATCCGGATCCTTGTCAATCCTTTTGATCGAAATCTGACCAAACTGGCGAGACCAGAGCCTAGAATTAGGTACAGGCTTGCTACCACAGGAAAAAAGCAGCCCTATGCCTCATTTGGCAATCTCATCTGGCTTTAGCTTGAGCCGTTACCAATTTTAAGAAATGCGAAGAACTGCTAAGCTTACATCAGTGATCTAAAGAATTAGCACCATTATCATCATCCTGGAGACTGTATGGACACCTTCTTCCACCTACCCCTGACCTCCGTTATTGCTATCACCAACTTTTTAGCAATTATCTTTGGCATTATTTTCAAGGATATGTTGGAGTATCAAGTTGGAGAGTGGCAGCAGTACCGTGAGTCTCAGCCTCAGATTTATTACCAAAAGCCTCTGATTATATTGACCTATCTGTTGACCTGTGTATTTACAATGGCCTTTCTAGCGAGCTGTTTGGAAGTTATCGGCTTCACTACCCCAGTTGCTCTGGTCACTGCTCTGATCATGGTGCTCAGTACGGCAGGATTAGTCTGGTGGCAGCTAGGATCACTGCTAGAACTCTTGGTCAGAGGTGGATCTGCTGCTCTTGATATTGACTCTCTGGGCCTTGAAGAAATAGCTGAACCTAAGCAGTAAGTCTACAGACAAAATTGAGCATATAGCATAGCTGAAATTGAACGCAAGCCTGAAGTCATTCGTAAAAACATGAATCAAAGTCAACACTTTTAACTGTAACGCTAGCTTGATGATCCCTTTTGCTTGACAAGTTTGCTTGACAAGATGTTCATGATCTTGTTAATCTTGTGGAGTTGAAATATCAACATCTTTGCCTTCAAATTTTTATTAAGTTCACCATTCTCAACTTCAATAAGTCACAGCTCGGGGAGGCCTAATTATGGATCAGCTATCTGGAGAGATCATTCCCCTATTGCGTCAACAGAATCAGCTTCTACAACAGTTAATTGAATTGCAAACTCAACGCCAGCCCTTAGGATTGGGTCCACCACCGGGGGCTCCTGTCATCTATTGCAACCGAACACAATGTCCTCCTTATCTCTGGTATCGTCGGATTAATGGTGAAAATCAGGGTCTTGAATACGGATCGCTGACAGGTTATCTCCGTCGTTTAGCGGTAGTCACCACTGAGCGTCGTGGTAAAGAAACCAACAAATTACATATTACAGTTGAAGCTGATCAACATTGGATTTTAGAATGCTCTGAAACGTCAGTATTTGCGAAAAGCTTCCTCTCAGCTCTTGTCATGCTCATGCCCGAGCAACTTCAAAGTCCTATTCAGATCGTACCTCTGCCTGGTGAAGATGAGAAAGTACTGTTTTGCCAGGTCTGGCTTCACGGAGTTATGGTGGAATCTTCTCAATGGAACAGTGAAACTGATTTTGAACCGATTATTCAGACGGCTCTTCAATTAGTTAACCAGGGAGATGAGACTCTGATCAGCACCCCGCCATTACCTCCTGAAGATCTAAGTAATGCAGAACGAGTGCGGCTAGCTCGAGAATCAGTAGGTGTAGAACAAACCCTTATCCGTGACGTTTTGTTGCGTGATTACCAAGTCAAACATCCTGATCAACTAACCCCAGAAGCCTGTAAAGACTTAGTGGAGCGGATTGTTACTCGGCAATTAAACTAACCCAAGATAACAGCACTACTGTGCCAAATGAGCGATCTAAATTGCTTGTGAGAAAGGCTACAGGAGTATCTGACTTTTAGACTATGATCAAGACTACCTAGATGACACTCATTTTTAGTTAAGTGGGATAGTTTTGTTCATGCAGCAACCTGTGCTCTCACTCCACCAGATTGGGAAACAATTTCCCCGCTCTCAGGTCCCGGCTTTAGCTCATGTGACGTTGGATCTCAATAAAGGAGATCTACTAGGCATCTTAGGTCCATCTGGTTGCGGTAAGACAACCTTACTTCGAGTGATCGCTGGCTTTGAAACACCTAAGACGGGCACTATTGTGCTGCAGGGGCAACGCGTGAGTGGTCCAGGGGTTTGGGTGCCACCTGAGCAGCGGGGGATTGGTCTCGTCTTTCAAGATTATGCATTATTTCCCCATTTAAGTGTTCTTGACAACATCTTGTTTGGGTTGAAGCAAGGTAGAAAAAAAACAAAACATCATCAAGATGAATGCTACCAGCGGGCCCTGGCTGTCCTTGCCTTAGTTGATTTACAGGGACTGCAGGATCGGTACCCCCATGAGCTATCGGGTGGGCAACAGCAACGTGTAGCCTTGGCCAGAGCCCTGGCACCCCAGCCTTCACTGATTCTGTTGGATGAACCTTTGAGCAACTTAGATGTCCAAGTCCGACATTATTTACGAGATGAAATTCGTAGCATTTTAAAAGAAACTCAAACAACGGCTATTTTTGTAACCCATGATCAGCAAGAAGCCTTAGCGATTTCAGATTGGGTTGCTGTGATGCATCAGGGGCAGATCGAGCAATTCGGTCCACCTGAGGAGATTTACTATCATCCCCGGTCTCGGTTTGTGGCTGAATTTGTGACTCAGGCAAACTTTGTGCCCGCCCAACGCCAGGGGCTGCACTGGCAAACTGAGGTTGGATCCTTTACTCTATTAGGCGATAGTGAAGCTGGTGATCATGGGAATAGTGATCGAGGAGAGCTTATGATTCGCCAAGAAGATCTAGTGATTCAACCTGATCCTGATGGTCCCGTTATGGTTCGGCAATGCCAATTTCTGGGGCGTGAGTACCGCTACTGTTTGATAGCCGCCTCGGGACGTGAGTTGCATGCGCGGAGTCCAGTCAAGCTACCTGTGGGCAGTAAGGTTCGATTAGCCCCTGATCAGCTTTATCAATTTTTTAAAGTACCAGCCTAGGTGAAGTGAGATTCAAGCTACAGCCAGAGATCTAAAAAGTCATCTAAAAAGTCAGAGACCTAAACCGCCTCATCACCATGACAGATCCACCCCACGCTCAATCTGCCACCCTATCGTCTGCAGCCAATACTCAGCTGTTGGCTCGACTCCGTTGGCTTAGTCAGCTTCTCGATAATGCTATTCCCATCCCAGGCACGAATTATCGGTTGGGCTTAGATCCACTTTTGGGATTAGTTCCAGGTGGAGGAGATATCTTGGGAGGGATACTCTCTTTATATTTGATCTGGCAAGCAGCCCTCTTGGGAGCTTCTAAAGCGTCTCTTTTAAGAATGGGACTTAACGTTATTATTGAGACTCTGGTTGGTGTTGTGCCTGTTTTAGGTGATCTCTTTGATGTGGCCTGGAAAGCTAATCTCAAAAATCTAGCCTTGCTAGAACGACAATTGCTAGACTCCCCTGAAGCTGCTCACAAAGCTGACTTGGCTTTTATCATGATCCTTTTGGGTGGCTTACTCTTGATCTTACTGAGTGCAATAGCTTTAACACTACTTGTGATCAGCACAGCCATGAGATTAATCCATCGCAGTTGGGGTGGCTAGCCTTAAAATGACAGCTTTCCGCTAAAATTTGTAAGCGACCGTCACTTGAGATGAAATGTCAACTTTAATTATCGGAGCTGGACCTGCCGGACTGACAGCGGCTTACGAACTGACCCAACACGGCTGGCCTGTCATGGTATTAGAGCAAGATCCAATCTGGGTGGGGGGCATTTCTCGGACGGTGACCTACAAGGGCTATCGCTTTGATATTGGGGGCCATCGGTTCTTTTCAAAGTCAGCTGAAATTGAGCAATTGTGGACTGATTGGCTGGGTGCTGAAATGCTGACTTGTCAACGTCTATCTAGAATTTACTACCGTCACACCTTTTTTGATTATCCCATCCGACCGCTTGATGTGTTTGCCAAACTGGGGCTACCTTACACTAGCCTTTGTGTTTTAAGCTACTTGCAAGCTCGATTAATGCCGCGGCGGCCTGTGGTTTCCTTTGAAGACTGGGTGATCAATCAATTTGGTGAACGGTTGTTTCAAACTTTTTTTAAAACCTATACTGAAAAAGTGTGGGGTATCCCATGTGATCAAATCAGTGCTGATTGGGCCGCCCAACGGATTAAAGGCTTATCCATGGTGTCGCTGATTCGCCAAACTTTACTGCCCCAAAAACGGCGGGGTGATCAAGTTATCAAAACCTTAATTGACCAATTTCGCTATCCTCGCCTCGGTCCAGGGCAGATGTGGGAACACGTGCGAGACTCTATTGAAGCAGCCAAAAGTTCAGTCCTAATGGATCATAAAGCGGTGAGTCTACGTTGGAACTCAACGGGGATCTTTGCCATCCAAACTCGATCAAGCCAAGGCCAAGAGCAGGTCTATGGGACCGATCAGGTGATTTCCTCAATGCCCATTCAAGCCCTGGTTTCAGGTTTACAGCCAGCTCCTCCTGATTTTGTGATCGAGGCTGCCAACCGGTTAACCTATCGAGATTTTTTGACTGTCGCTCTTATTTTAGATCAACCTCATTTATTTCCTGATAATTGGATTTATATTCATGATGCTTCTGTACAAGTTGGCCGCATTCAAAATTTCAAGAACTGGAGTCTTGATCTAGTCCCGATTCCTGAAACAACATGTTTAGGCCTGGAGTACTTCTGTTTCACCTCCAATCAGCTGTGGAATTGCCCCGATGCAGACTTAATTGAGTTAGCAACTCATGAATTAGGCCTCTTGGGATTAGCAGGTACGGCTCGGGTCATTGATGGAACGGTCGTCCGCGTGCCCAAGGCTTATCCTGTGTATGATCACCAGTATCAGCAGCATGTCAACCGTGTCCGAACGTATCTGGCAGAGCATATTCCAAATTTACAATTGATAGGTCGTAATGGCATGCATCGCTACAATAACCAAGATCATGCCATGATGACAGGATTGCTGGCAGCTCGTAATCTATTAGCTGGCGAGTATAAGTATGATCTGTGGCAAGTGAATCAGGATGCTGCCTATCTAGAGGAAGGGCAAGCTGGAGAGGGTCGCGGTGTACCTCAGCCACTGATCAAAACTTATTGGGATCCCTAATTCACCCAGACCTATGTCCGTGAGTTCACAGGATATTTCAATTCAATTTAAGGTTGTAGGTAGAACGCAAAGCTTCAATAGATTGATCCATCACGGGCCATGGATCCCAGTTTTCTGAGAGATCGACAGTCATGGTAGCGCCCATCAGTAAAGCCTGAATCAATAACTCTGGAGCTTGAGGTTGATTGAGGGCACCCCGCTGAGCCTGGGAGAGAAACCCTACCTGAATACCTAAGTGTTGTTGCAGCAGAATAAACAACAGAGACGCCACGGGATCACCCGATTGTTTGTAACCTGCCGTGAGGGCAAAAGCTTGTAACTCTCCCAGTGCACTGGTGTCATAGTGGGCGAGGACATGAGTCATGTCATGAAACGATAAGCCCTCATGTAAGCCACCTGGCTCTCCTGGAAACGCATAATGACGTTGAGTACAAAAGGCCCAGTAACAGTATCCTAGAGTCGTCTGAGGTAGATATTGAAGTTGATGATAGCGACGGGCCAGCTCGGGATCGGGCCAAAGACCTAAATACTGTAGGGCACCCTGCAATAGCCACCCCCAGCCCCGTTGTTGCCATTCATACCCATATTTTTCAATCACAAAGCAACGGCTATATACCTCTAAGGCTAGGAGGCTATGAAGCTGAGCACACCATAACCAAAGCGGACGCAAGTAGCTCTCTGAGATCTGCAAGGCTTGACAATAATGTTGAACCTGTTTGTAGATCTGCCAGTCGGGTTGATCATCGAGAATAACCAGCACCACCATCGCTTGGATCAAATACACCCGCAGTTCTGAATGAGTCAGCCGGGCCGCCAATGTAGCTGGAGAAATCGGATCCAGAGTCTCAAGGTTATAATCCGTGTTTAGCCAGAGCCGTTGTGCTGCTTGAATTAATGAGAGAGCTGTTCTGCTTTGAACCACAGTCAATAAGGCTCTCAACAGAATCTTAGACTCAACAGGAGTAGGCTGGATCAAAGACATAGCACTGGGGATTTAGTGTTTATTGCATCTATAGTTACTTACCCCATTGTCACTCAATAATTAGTCACTCAATAATTGGTCACTCAATAATTGGTCAATAATTTGCTCATCAATCTAGCATGGTCAGGCAGGTCTTCAATATGATCATCAACAGTCTTGAAGTCACATCGAGATCAGCTACAGAGATCACCCTAGGCGATTGGATCGGGATGATTCTAGCTGGCCTTGTCAGTCTTACTTTAATCACTCTGATTGCCGTCACCTGGCAGTTTTTAAGATCACCTCAGCGGGTCTATGAAAGTTCTGATCATCATCTTGAGCAAAAGCCTAGGGTCACTATTTTAAAGCCACTCAAAGGCCTGGAGCACGAGCTAGATCGTAACTTACGAGCTTTTGTTGATTTGCAGGGGCCTAGCTATGAAGTGCTGTTTGGTATTGCCGATCCCACTGATCCTGCCGTTGCAGTGGTGGAACAATTAATAGCTGATCATCCCCAAGCTCCCTTTTCCCTATTTTTCACTGAGGCCATCCCAGGTCGCAATCCAAAAATGATCAATCTGATGGGCCTTGAACCTCGAATTCGGGGTGAGTTAGTGCTGATCAGTGATGCCAATACCCGACCTCATCCGGATAGTTTGTGCCGATTAGTCCAAGCCTTTAAACAACCTAGCGTGGGTTATGGGTGTGCTCCCTTTGTCGTTAGAGGCTCCCAGACGGTAGGTGCCAAGCTGAGATCACTCCATATCGGGATTCAACTGGTGTCATGGATCTGTGGGATATACCAGCTAGTCGGCGTAGCTCCTATTATGGGGAAGTGGATGGTGTTTCGGCGCCAAGCCTTGCGCGATATGGGTGGGTTTGCTGAACTTAGTCAGTATCTAGCTGCCGATGGCTTGACGGGTAAACTACTCAGTCCTTTTGGCTGGCAGGGGGCTATTATTCCTGATCTAATTGAGATTTCCTTAGGCACCTGGACTGTAGCAGAGGCTTGGAGTCAGTTGTTGCGGTGGGCCCGACTCATCCGATTTCTCCATCCTTTGGGGCCGCTCAATTTGTTGATCTGGAATGGTACATTTTGGTGCTTGATGGGGGGCGTCTGGTGGAGCCTAGGATTCCCTTTAGGGGGGCTAGCTCTCCTAAGTACTGGGGTTCTGGGCTGGGGTTTAAATGGGTTGGCTTATTGGCAACGGGGAGGCCCGATTCGTGATCTCGTGTGGCTATTCCAGCTGGATCTCCAACAACTGTCGGCAATCATAGGAGCCTACAGCAACAATACGATCCAGTGGCGAGATCGAGAGTTTCAGGTCAGTCAAGATGCTCGGATCTTAGACTAAATCGCTCAATTCAAGGTTGAAGGCTAAAGGCTGCTATTGATTTAATGGTAGCCCATTGGATTCAACCCAATCTAAAACACCTGATGTCGCTGACATCACGGATATGTTAAAACCGTGGCGCTTTGCATCACTCGATCCCATTATGGCTACTTTACAAGATATTCTGGCTTACTATCGTCGCTATTGGACCCCTTCGCTGTTTACGCTAGTAGCTAGCAGCCTGTTTGAAATTATTGATCTTGTGGTTCCCTATGCTATTGGTCAAATTCTCAATGTGCTCTCCCAACATCCCCCTGATCCCTTAGTTCAATCTATCGTGACGCCCCTAGCAGCCAGGGTAGAGTGGCCACAAGGATCGGCTTTAACGCTAGCAGTCTTAATGGGAACGGTTTTTATCGTGACTGTGCTCAAAGCTCCAATTCAACCGTGGTTAACTCACTGGATGCACTGGGATATTTCACATCGAGCTAAGCGAGATCATTATACTGAAGCTCATATGAAGCTCTTGACCTTGCCTCTCGATTACTTTGATGAAAATAATTCAGGCCGCATCGCTGCTTTAGTCGCACGAGGTATTTCCAACCATACGTGGACTTTTCCCCAAATTGTAGGGCAGATGATCCCGAAGCTAGTGCGAGTAATGGCGATCTTTAGCATGATCCTGGTGACTGAATGGCGGATTGGCATTGTCTTTTTGATTTCCTTCACCATGATTTTGGGGTTGAGCTTACAACAGTTGCGCAAGCTGAGCCGATGGGAAAAACAGTTAGAAGACTACGGCGAGGAAACTAGCAGCCGAACCTCTGAAATCATTACTAACATTAAAACCATCAAAGCCTTTGCCACCGAATCCCGCGAGTTAAAACGGCAGCAGGAGCGATTGAATCGAGAATTTAAGATTTTGAACTATCGTATCCATCATGGCTATGTGAAACTGAATGTGCTGCGAACTACTGTAGTTCAAGGTTGTACCTTTTTGATCTTACTGTTTGCTCTAGTGGCCACCTTAAGAGGGGTGATCTCCCTAGGGCACTTTGTGATGGTTTTAACGGTTTCGGGTATGGCCTTTACAGAGGTGATCCCCATTGGCACGTTTGCGGAGTACTTTGCCCGGCGATATGCAGCAATGGCCCGACTAGACGAGTTTTTGAAATTGCCAGCTGGCGCCGATGCTGTCTCGTTGGGAGAGAACGCCTGGAGAGGTGCACAAACAACCGTTCAGCAACCTACCATTGCTAGCCAACTTGAATTTCGTTGGGTTACCTTTGGCTATCATACCAACCGGCCTGTTTTACAAGAGTTCAATCTCATGATCAAACCCCGGCAAACCGTTGCTTTAGTGGGGCGGTCAGGATCAGGAAAGTCAACGTTAGTGAAGCTCTTGTTTCGCTATTTTGAACCCCAAGCAGGCCAAATTTTATTAAATGGCCAAAATATCCAGACCCTTGATGTCGCCGAGTTTCGACAACGCCTGGCTATTGTGCATCAAGATGTTGATCTGTTTAATGGCACGATCTTGGAAAATTTAGTGTATGGGGACCCAGCGGCTAGTTTTGAACAAGTGCAGGCTGCCTGTCGAATCGCTCAGGTTGATCAGTTTGTTCGGGATCTCCCGCAGGGTTACACCACGATGGTAGGTGAACGAGGGATCCGACTGTCTGGTGGGCAAAAGCAACGTCTAGGCATTGCCAGAGCCTTGATCAAAGATCCTGAAATTCTGATTTTTGATGAAGCTACCTCTAGCCTCGATTATGAATCTGAGCGAGCTATTCAACAAGCCATGCAGGGCATCTTGGGTACACGGACAACGATTATTATTGCTCACCGCCTCAGTACCATTCGAGATGCTGATCTAATTGTGGTGCTAGATCAAGGTCGCATTGCAGAAATGGGTAGCCACACTGATCTATTGCAACAACCAGGTTTATATAGTCGTCTGCATGCTCTACAAGAAAGTGGAGAGATCCTAGTTTGAAAATAACTACTTCATCGGGTAACAGCCTAGAGAAGTCTCAACTCACGCCAATTGCTTGATCTTAGCTCGGTGAGTTATTCTATACTGTGCGATGGACCTTCTCTAACAGGGGTATTGGAGTCAATGAGTAAGATAGTTAAGATTCATGGCCAAGGTATCCCTTTAAAAGGAAATGACATTGATACCGATCGGATCATTCCAGCTCGTTTTTTGCGATGTGTCACATTTGATGGCTTGGGAGAGCAAGTTTTTTTAGATGATCGTAAACAATCCCAAGGCTGTCATTCGTTCGATCAGCCTCAATTTCAAGATGCATCTATCTTGGTTGTCAACGCTAACTTTGGGTGTGGATCCAGTCGAGAACATGCACCACAAGCCCTCAGTCGCTGGGGTATCCAGGCCATGGTCGGTGAAAGTTTTGCGGAGATCTTTTTTGGGAATTGCGTTGCTCTAGGGATCCCTTGTGTCACAGCTACTCCTGAACTAGTTCATCAACTTCAAGAGGCCATCACGATTGATCCACTAATGTCTATAACTCTAGATCTGTCGACCCTATCATTGCAATGGGGAAGTTCGATTTCTCAAGTTCAGATGATTTCAGGGCCCCAGCAAATGTTTCTATCTGGAACTTGGGATGCTTGTGGTCAATTGCTAGCCAGTAGGGATCAAATTCACCAAACTGCAGATCGATTACCTTATGTTGCCTGGTCTAAGGCTTGACACTCATTACTGTTAGCTTCTAAACTAAAAGGTCGAGGGGTTTTAGCTCAGTTGGTAGAGCACTTCAATGGCATTGAAGGGGTCAGCGGTTCGAATCCGCTAAGCTCCATTCCTGTAGAAAGTAGTCACAGAGAGGATCTCGCGGTCAGAAGGGTAAGGTCACCATCGAAGGTTTGGATGATCAGGGGTTGCGTTTAAGATGGAGATTTGAGATTGACTTTGGTATCTAGGGGATCAACGTTTCGTCGGGATACTAGTATTAACTAACCCAGCACTTCATGCTACGGATTTAGAGGTTAAACCAGTAAGTAGCTGACTATATCTACAACCACAATGCCGACCATTGAAATTCCAGTCAGAAGTATCATATATTTCAAAACAGGCCGATCGCGATACACGATAGCATCATTTACATAGGAAAGCATGGCAATATTCAATATATAGGATCCCCCTTGCAGTACGGGCAGGGTTGGATCAATAGATTGTAGCGCTAGATCAGTCCCCCACAGGTAAAGGGTACTTAAACTGAGGACAACAACATAACGGCGTAACCCTACAGTGAGTGTCCATTCACAATAGAGCTGCGCCAAAGTATAAACCATTCCACAGCCTAATAAGAAGTAAAGTGCCGTGAATGGGTTCAGCAAGGCCAGGGCTACAACTGGTGCTACCATATACCCGCCTGAACGTATATCCTGTTGTCGATAAATTAAATAGCCCACACCTAATGCTAAGAAAAAATGAATCAGGGGATAGTTCAGCTGTAAAACGATCTGGGGTGAGGTTGCTGCAGCAAATGGTTGTTGGATCCCAAGGTAATGTAGAAAACCTACTATTCCCAGAACACAAATAAAGGTAAGACCTGTACAAACTACAAGTGCGTAGGTGCTCCGGCCTACTTTCTGCTTGCTCAGGTTAAAAGCAATCACCCCAGGTAAAATACTGCCTACCTGGCTATCTAGTGAAAAGGGCATCAAGCCCCACCGGCTGTAGTAGAAGGCAACAATACTAGAAAGGCTTAGCGAGAGGCAAGCCAGAATATACATAGGAGTTCGACGCTTATAGTCAGTGCTGCGGAACCCATACTGATAGATCCCATAAACTATAAAGGATAGTCCTAACACTGTCACAAACCAGACCGGAGACAAGATAAGTAGGACAACTAAGCTCCCTGGCACAATCAAACCGCCTGGAATAATGCCGTACATGTTGCGATAGGTAATCGTGATAAAGACCCCTAGTAGTAAAGTCAGTCGGTAGCTATCTGCTGTATGAAGAGTGCTGAGAATATTGAGCATGGTGACATTAACCAAGATCTCTATATAACCCGGGAGGGGCCGTAAGGCAGCTAACAGGTTCTAAGGTTTGTTGAACCTTTGAGTCGGGAACATCAGCTAAAAAGTGCAGCAGGGTCTCAGCCTGGTGTGTGTGGATATTGACAGTACCCATCAACAAAATGGGCTGTGCCTTTAAATCTGCAATCATACGGCTGAGTAGATCCTCACCTTGTGCATACTTGTAGGGGGTAGAGTTACCCAGGTTGATGACACAATTGGGGTCAGCCGGAAACATAGCATTGACACCTGCCTCATAGTCTCCAAAAGTAATTACTCGCTCAAACTTGAGATCCTGAGCTATGCGAGCGAACAACTCAACTCGAGTCGGTCGATCATGACGATTGTTGAGAATGATAACCCTATGATGATGAGGGTATTGCTGAAATAAACGATTGCAAATGAAGATAAAGCTTTCGCGATCATTGACAGCAAAGAGATTAGCCCAAGCTATTGAATATCCTTGGAATTCAAGATGCTGGACTGTAAATGCGCCTGGATCAGGAACCGCTGTTTGCATAGCTTGCAGGGCCAAGTTTCGAGGAACTTTCAAAAACTGAGCCACTCTCAAACCTATAGCTACATTTTCCTCAATAGCAAAGTGGTCAAATCCCTGCATATCCTCTGGAGTGATCAAATTAGCATGAGCCGTTAACAGTTGAGATCCTCTTGCAGTGGCCTGTTCAGCTAAAATTTGTAGGAGTTCCGGGTTGGTTTCTGAGGTAATGAAAAGCCCCCTGGTGGGTATTGTCACTGCGAGTGATTGAGCAATTTCAGGTAGTGTTTCACCCATGTAGTCAGTGTGATCCAGACGAACGTTAGTAATAATGCCGATGTGGGCTTGCATCACTTTCCGCTCTAGCCATTCAGCATAAGCTGGGTTAACAGCCATGCATTCCATGACTACAGCTTCAGCTCCTTGTTGCATAAATTGGTTTAGGATGGTGACCTGCTCATTAATGTCTGCTTCCCCCTTGCGACCAAAGTCAAAATCCATACCATTGGGTAGTAGGATACGGGCTGCTGTTCCCGTTGTTTTGCCAAAAGTATGATAGCCAGCTACTCGAAATATGGCGCTGACATAGCGAGTGACAGTTGACTTGCCGCGAATGCCATTGACATGTACCCGCCACTGAATATGTTGACGACGTTGAGCAAATCGATCGGAAAATTGAGAGGCGATGGTTGCTACCAGAAGCACACCTGTCAAGGACATCAGAAATAAAACCATCAGGTCGTTCCTCACTGCAAGCTCTGTCCCTAGTTGATTTATGATTGAGTGGTAGATCAATCAGCTTATGCTAGTAACGGCGGCTGAGTTGAAAGCCCTGCTGAAGTCGTTGTACTACACTCTGACGCTTCTCTAAAGTGGCAACAACTGGAGATCCGTTGGGTATGTCAAGATTATTATGTTGAATAGTGAGATGAACCTGTACAGGCAATGGGGGAACCAACGGATCAATGCTCCAAGTAGGTGCTAGTGGATCAAGAGCATCAGCTACTCGACCACCAGTCCAATCAATCTTTGATATATGGGCGGGATACGTTTGTCCAGTTGTAGGGATATAAATTGAGGCAGGTTGCTCTAGGGCCAATTGTTGAGCTTGATCATGAGTTAGGTAGGCTGTGATTTGAGGCTGATCTTTCTGATGCTGCACAACTACTAGAGTGGCTCCACGACTGACGGAGTTACCTGGTGAGCGCAAGATCTTAGCCACAACTCCTGTGACTGGAGCTGCATAGATTTTGGCTAGCTCAGAACCCAAATCACGGCGAGCTAACAGCTGATCTTGCCTGGTTTGAAGAGTCGTTATCTCTTGATCGAGGTCCTCAATTAGAACTGTTAAACCTTGTCTCTGATCAGTGAGAGTCTTGAGACGTTTTTCTGCCATATCTCGTTGTAACGCGAGGGTGGGGAGTTGTCCCTGTAACTGATCTTGCTCCACAAAATCTCCTCGTATCGTGCCGATCAAAACAGCTTGAGCAATGGTGAGTGTCTCCTGAGCTTTATGCCATGCTCCTTGTAAATGGGCAAGCTCAGCAACCGTTTCGTCAAAAGCCATTTGAGGAATAGCCCCTTGATCCAAAAGGGCCTTGAGTCGATCATGTTGAGCTTCGGCTACATTCAGTTGCTGAGCTAGGGCATCTACCTCTTGGCGGGCAGCATCAACTTGAGATTGAGCAATCGCACTGCGAGCCGGGATTTGTTGTTGCTCCAGAGCAATGGCACTGGTGGCAGCTTCTAAATTGAGGTGGGCCTGCTGCTGTTGTCGTTCAAGTGTGAGCAGTTGCTCTTGAAGTCGGAACCGTTCTCTTCTTTGAGCTAAAATCCAACCCTCCAAACGGGCAATCTCATCTTCGATGGCTAGATCCCGATCGACTCGGACTAGTGGATGGCCTACCTGTACAATTTCACCTTCCTGAACATAAATGTGGTGTAGAGTACCCCAGTCTGTAGCAATAATTGGCTCCATCGGTTGCACAACGAACGCAGTTTCAATTTGCAGTTGATGCAACCGCTGCCCCAATGAGCCCACAGTCATCAAGGCTAGTACTGAAACCCCTAGGCTAGTTAAAGCTGTGATCAGAGTGGTGGGTTTAATCTGTAGCCAATGGATTGGCTGTTGAGAGTTAGGAATAGGCCGTGTCTCTATCATCCTTTTGACCTATGCTGAACGATATTTCCAAGCTTGAACTGTAAGGATCTAAAGTAAGAGAAAGAGGATCAAAAACGGGAAGAAAACGGGTACATCCAATCCCAGTAGCTAAGGGCATAACGGAGATGCCATCCTGAGAGTAAGTCGTATGGGTTCAGGTTAGTCTGAATTCAGTTTAAGATGACAGTATTTAAACGGAGAGGTAGAGGGCACAAGCAAAGCAGAAATCAATAAAAATAGTTTCTTAGTCCATCACTTTGTTGGAATTTTGACTCTGTTTTTGCGACACTATTAATAAGTCTTACAGATAAACCTTAAAGGTATGGAAAGCCTCCGCAAGCCTTTTTTCTTTTTAGCTATTGCCTTATTGATGATTGTTGTCTTGATGGAATTGATCTCAGCTCTACTACTGACTCAATACTCTCCAACAACTATGGCAGAACTGGCTGCACCGGTTTCTGGTTATGGAATATCTTCATTGGCTTTAATGGATAGTCTAGTGTTATTTACTGGATTACTAATGGGATTACCCTTTCTGATTTCACATCGATTTCAAGGTCGAATCCAAGGCTTACTTACTTTTATAGCAGCTTTAGTGATTGGGATAGTTGGCATTAGAACTATTCTGGTCACGTTAGGTTTGTTAGTATTAATGGTAACCTTACTCATTTCACCGATCTTTGGCACTCTAGCTTATTTCGCTATTTATGGGTCTTTTGATACTGTAGGTGCTAAAGTTATCCTTAGCTTAATTATGATGTTAAAGTTAGGAGCTGCTGCTTGTTTATTAGGTGCTCAACAACGATTTATTCAAAATAATGGGCTGGTTCTCATCCTTTTGACATCTTTAATTGGGACTTTGGTGGTTAGTATCCTTCATGGCTTTGTTCCAGAGTTTTTAGTTAGTATTACTGATGCTATTGCTGGCATTGTAGTAGCGATTTTTGCTGTAATTTGGTCCTTGTTTCTACTGATTGGCTCCTTGATCTCTATGGTTCGTGCTGTTGCTTGAGATTACAATGCCTTAGATTAAAACACTTTAATTTAACTGCACCTGACAAACCTGGTGACCATAACAAGTTAAGGTTAGCTGTCCCCCCTCTGAGAGGATTACGATGGATCCAGACTGGCGATTTCGCCCCTGCTCCTTGGGTAACGAAAAACTCTGTGCTTCTAACTCATAAGTTTCAGCGTTGGTCGACTGATCTTGGTAATCGATTTTAATCCTTTGGCCTGAGACTAATTTGAAACTAGCTACTCGAAAAGAAGCTGTTGCCGGTTTGATCAATATGCGTTTGTTAGATTGGGAGAGTGGGTCGATCTCAATAAGCGGTGGGAGCTGCTTCACTCTCGGACCGAAAGGGACGACTAGATCCCCAATAGTGCTGATCCACTCTGGAAACTGACCTCGTTGAGCATAATCGTCTGCTGTAATCTCATCATTGCGATGCAGGTTAAGGCCACTGAGGCCAATGCTCAAACCAAAGGCCAGAGCCAAAACCGTTAAACTTATAATCACAATCTTAGATCGATTCATTCAGAAATAATTCTATTCAATAGCGAGTTTTCCAACTTTATGTGTTCAATATCGCCAGGCTGGAATCTAGACGGATCGATGCCAACATCACAAGTGATAGATTTGAAGATATCGTAACACTGGTTAGTACTCCCACTACTTTTAGAAAGCCACTTACCATTTTTAAATTCAACATAGGAGCTTTCGTCTTCACCGCAGCCGACTGTATGGCTAATCATCTTGGATCCTCCATGCTCTTTACAATACTGATTGCCATTGGTGTTAGATAGCCATATGCCCAGTGAGGTATTGAACTGGTTATTGCGTCTGGGATTATGAAAAGTTTTGCTGGCAACTACATCTAAAGTGATCACTTGATTAGGGTTCACAGTCTGTCCCAGGTGAGTTTGTTTAACTACGGTCCCAGGATCAATAGCAATATCACTGGCACTGAATGACGGATAGACTTCGTTAATCGACCATTGCAGTGAGCACTCTTCCAGTTGTCTCTGAGCTTGCTGATAAGGCAAATCCTTAACTCTAGGCACCTGAACAGATGTGGTAGCTTCAACTACAACATTCACTGTAGTTGAGGACGAGTCTTGGATCTGAACAATGTGATCAGGAGTGTGAGTGCCGTTAGTACAAAGGGTGATGGGTTTCTCTGCGGCTGTCAATGTTAAATCATGAGCTGCTAGGCAGGCTTGGGCCTCATCTTTGTGCATTCCTAGTAACTCTTCAGGATTCCAGCTTGCAACAACAACATCCACCTGTGTCTGATCAATGTCACCCACTTCAAGAATCTGATTAGGCAGAGATTCAAGCGAGTCACAGAGGATGATCGGCTGATCTTGGACAGCTAATGTCCATTGATGTGGATCTAGGCATTGGGTAGCTTCATCTTGAGTTAAACCCACTAACTCTTGTGGATCCCAGCTGGCCACAACAACTTCAACTTGACTGTCATTGATGTAATTAGCTGAGACTACCTGATGAGGTGTTGCTGAGTCTGGATCACAAACCCTGATCAATTCATTGCTGATCACAGCCTCTAATCTTTCTTGCTCTAAAATGTTCTCAGCCTGAGCAATAGATAGACCCACTAAATCTTCAGGCTCAAAGGTGGAACGAGGCCAAAAGACATAAGCTAAAACACCTCCTACTGTTATTAGAACACCCACAACCACCAGAATCCACCAGGGGAAAGCTGACTGCTCAACTGGACTGGACTGCACTTCCATCGCTACCGCTGGACCTTCCGTATAGTCTTCATCAGGATTCAAAACAGAGATGACATCTAAGCGAAAGCTATAAGTGCCCAGTGGAGTGTCTGCCGGCAGGTTTATTGTTACAGTGATTTGTTCTGCTGTGTTACTAGCAAAGTTTCGTTCTGTATCTCCAATTAGCCGTAGCCAGCTGGGATCAGTTGAGCCTAGGGGTTTAATTGCAAGACGGCCTTTAATTGGATAAGCCGTAGTATTGGTTACTACAAAGGAGACTTCTCCTTGACCCTGGCCATCCAAATAAGCTTGGGGTTGAGTGGTCGATATCGAAAAAAGGTGAGCCATTACTTGAACCTCTATTTATGAATCAAATACTAATTCGTAGGTCACATGAGCAGGTTTTTCAGAGTTAATAATCCGTTCAATTAAAACCTGGTGAGCTTGTGTAGAAGAGGGGGCCACAACCTTAATGTGAAAGGGACACAGTTGATTATGCTCAGGGTTGAAGACTAGTTCCTCAACACCAAACCCCTTAGTATTGGTAGCTGTTTCTAAAAATACAATTAATCCCTGGGCTGTGCCCCGCCAATTTGACAGATAAGCAGCCTGAGCCATCAATTCCCGCAGAGGTCCTGTGCCAGTTGAAAGTAGTGGAGCTGAGTCTCCAGATGTAGCTGAGGGATTAAACAGTCGATCCAGATTGAGCCAATAGGCTAGGTAGGGTAACCAGGTAGCCGGTGTTCGACGTGGATCAAAAAAAGCGTCAAGTTGGGTTAAGGCGGCTTCAGAAGGAGCGTGCATAGCTTCCATCACCTCTAGAATAACCCAGAGAATCGATCCATCTTGTAACGTTTGTTGAAAGATTGTAGGGAGTAACTGCGCAATCTCAGTACGTCTCATTCGCTCTTAACCTCAATTTCATGCTGTCCAGAACAAAACAACCAAGACTCTGGCAACATCACTTTGTCATTGAACTCTTGTCCAGAACAATAGTGGTAGCTACTACCTTCATCCAAGCTGCGATAGATCCCTTCAGGACCAGCAACCAACCCGACACTCTCAGGACTAGCCGTGTACCCTACAGCCTCAATCGGATAGAAATTATGTTCTTGATCCCGAATAGGTAAGCCACATCGCATGGTTGAGGTCTGCCAGTTAGCCTCACTTCTACTGGAATCTAGGGTGAGAATCCCCGAAAAATAGGTACCAGCGATCACGTTGGATTCACGGAATGTCAGCGACCGACAACTACCACCCGACCAGCCTGACTGAAACGACTGCCACCCTTCTACTGAGTGAGGTAATTCCCACCGAAAACAGCCCCGCCCCATTTCATTACCGGCAACATAGCTGCCCGCCCATAAAAATTGTCGTGGACCCTGTTTCTGAATCTCCAAGACACGGATATCTTCTCCTAGCAACCCAATCGGGCTGAAAGTACCTGAGTACCCTGCTTCACTAGAGAGATACACACCACCCATTCCCTGAGCGGCAACAGCGACATTGATCAAACCACGAGCATCTTCCGACGTGACCACAGCATAAAACCCCCGATCCTGGTCTGTCGGATCTACTAAGACTTGGACTAAATCAGCACCAGCTAAAGTTGGCAATGCATAAAGCCCTACTGTAGTCGCTAAGAGTAAAATGGGCCGCCGATCTGAGTGTAAGACCCAAGCTAGATCTTCAACTTGAAAAGCCATTTGAGGGCCAGCCACCCAAGTTTCACCACAGTCTTGCGAAAAATGCAGCTGAGAAGTTTGTGGTTGACAGGTGGCTATAGCCACTAGACCTGGAATGGCTGGATGAGCTTCAATGACTTTGATTACCTGTTCCGGAAACCGCTTCACTAACTCCCAACTGTCTCCGTTATTCATAGATCGAAATAGGGTGTGCCCAGATGCTGCGTAGCATGTCCGTGGCTGATTAGGATCCATTGTTAGGAGTTTGACGTGTTGATCAGGCGCTTCATTGACTCTAAACCGGACTTGTTCGGTGTAACGCACACCAGGTTCTTGACCAATGATGTTATAAATTCGATCTTCGCGTAAGGGTTGTCCAAATTCCCACACGGTTGGGTTAATGGCTTGATACAAACGATGTAATACTCTCGATTGAACAGCTTGTCGATCTTCACCTCGATGCACAACAATCAGGGCTTTGACCGTTACTGTTTTTAAGCGGGCCCAATGGACCAAACAGGTTGTTCCCAATGGACGACGCAGGTGTAACGCTTGCTGCACTTGATTCCGACTCTCTTCGGTGGCCGCGGCTTGATACTGTTCTGCACTGGTTTGAACCGCCGCTGTTAAATTATCAGGTAGTGTTGGAATTAATAAAACTTCCACAGTGCCAGGCTGAGCATAAGTCCAATACTGCTTTTGGGTGAAGGCTCTGGCCCGGCTGACTGCTCCAGAGCTCTTGAGTGCCAATAATTCATAATCGCTGGCGGTGACAGCTCTCTCTAGTGATCGAAACTCCAGTGGCCCTCGAATCAGCGCTTGATCTAACGTTTCAGCCACTCGGCCCCCAGTAGCAGCCTCTGGGTTGGTCACATGAACACCAGGTAGTGAATCTTTCAAAACTGTCAAAGTATCAGCTGCAACATTCCCTGCAGGACCTCCCCCACAGCGATACCACAAGCGGACCTCACGGTTTTCTAACGGTACCTTAGGTGAAAAGGGATCCTTGTCAGCAGAGGAGGGCACACAAGGGGCAAACGTGATCCGCCCGTTATAGCGATCAACTGTGTAAATACATGTGGTTGGGGCTTGATTGGCAAAGGTTTCAACTTCCTGCCAGATCTGAAAGCATCTACCCTGATGGGTCACTGAGCGGTAGTGAGTATCCAGTTCGTCTGGGTCGGTTTCGATCCCAACTAATAAATCCAGTGGATCACCTGTAGGTGCTATCAAAGGTGGCTGTTGAGCCTGTAAGGATAAACCTGGTTGACCTGTCCCATACCCCACTAACTCAGCTTCAATCTGCTCGCAGTGATGAGCGGTTACTCTAGCATCTGTTTGTCCAGCAGGAATAGTTACGCTATGGTCAGTGATAAAGACTGGAGCATTAGCTGCTGCCCTCGCACGAGCCACAGTCACTCGTGTCCCTCTTTCGATCATGACCGGATGCTCTCGGGGCTGGGTTAAATAAAACTTAAGCTCTACACTGGCCGCACTAGGTGGATGTAATGTTACCCCGATCAGTTTTAAAAATTCAATGTAAGCTTTAGTCGGTACTTGATTAAGCCGATACAGCATGATCTCGGTTAAGTAGGCAAATAACTCTAACAAAGCCCATCCTGGATCGCTGGGTGATAAGTCACTCCACTGGGGACAGGTTTGCCTAACACGTCGTTTGGCCTCTGCCACCAATTGATCAAAGGTCCGATCATCTAAATTAGGCGAGGGGAGTGACATGCTGTTAGCCTCCTGTGAGATCCAGGGTAAAGACTAGTCGTTCCGGCGAACTCGGGGTACGTAATTGATAGTCAAGGATAATCTGGAGCTGAGTTGGTTGTTCTGGATCTTGTCTGGCATCTAGTTGCAGAATAGTAACTCGGGGTTCCCAACGTTCTAAAGCTTGCCGGACGTAGTAAATGGCCAGTCCTGCTGTTGTATCATCATTAGGTGCAAACACTAGATCATGAAGATCACAGCCATACTCAGGATGCATGACCCGCTCCCCTCGTCGAGTGGCTAGTAAGAGTAGAATGGCTTGCCTTACAGAAGCCTGATCTGAAACTGTAGCCATCCCTCCTGTAGCTGAAAGACTGAATCCAGCCAATGACCCGTCACGAGGCACCAATTGCCAGGCATTAAAGCGACTCATGATGGTCCTCGTTCTATAACTAAAGACTGTCCAGCTTGACTCACTTCGTACTCCACGGTCCCAGGAGGTGTGCCGTCTGTAAGGCCTCTTACTGTATCCAAACAGACACGTCTACCTGCAATTTTGATCAAGCTGGAGTAGCCAACGTGCACAGCTAGTGTTGATGTACAGGGCTTGATAGTAGCTCCATAGTTGGGGCAGCCCCCTATAGGTCTACCCTCAGGATCTCGTTCAACTAACACCTTCTGTCCTGCCATTTTGACCCAGTTCTGAGATGCAACTAGATTCACATACCCGAGGCGATGTTGACAGACCATCACAGCATTTTCAGTCAAGATGTACATAGTTAGGCTCTCTCGAACTCAATCGATTGTCCACGAATCCAGACGGTATGATTAGGAGCTTCTAACTGTAGATCTCCTTGTGCATGAACAACTGAGCATTCCGGTCTTAACTCAACATAACTGCCCGTGACATTCTCTAGGCGCACTTTACCTTGGGTATCATCAATCTGTATTTGTTGTTGACCTGGACTTACAAAAGTGTAGCGGCATACCCGCCCCTGATCTAAGCCCCAATCTGGCTGAGTTGCAGGTCCATATAAACAACCAAGGATAATACCCTGAGTATAAAGACCCTGTGGAAAGATCACCAACACAGTATCTTCCACATTTGGCAAAGCCACCCAGCCCTTTTGCATCCCTGCTAAGGGAGACAGGACCTTCATCCAGCTAGATTCGACATCCTGCAGTGTTGGCAGAGTTACTTTCACACGCCCCTCTTGCTCTGGATCATCAACATCACTGACAACTCCTGGTGCTAGAGTCGGCACTTCAGAACGATCATGGGATCGAGGAGGAACTGAAGAAATCTCAGAAATATAGCCTTGATGGGGATTGATTAGATGATTAACCGACGTTAGAACAAAGCGACTACAAGGGGATCCAGGCATTCCATCAATATCAACAGGTGTCCCTGGCTGGAGGGCGGGTTGACCCACGGCTACTCCCCACAAAGTTACCGCTTGAGCTGAACGTAAGGACAACTCACGTTGAGCAAATACATCGGCTTGCCCTTGATCTTGTACTGTCATATTAATCAGCGAGCGTTGCTGGTAATGGCTTTTCTGATAATGTTGTACGAGCTGTTCTGCTTGACTGGTGTAAGTCTCTACACTTTGAGGATTCCAACCCAATAGCGAAACCGCTGTAGTTACTGGATCGCTGTTGGATTCAATCCGAGCTTCAACCAAGGTATCTCCCAACTGAAGGGGCTGGGCTGGGCCAAATCCTTTGAGTGAGAATAGATGCAGCACATGTTGACGAAGGGTAAAATAAAGACCACATCGATCAGTTATAGTTCTCAGTAACTCAGCATCAGACTGGCCAGCTTGAATGATTTGTTCCCACAAGGGTCCTGATTCTGTTGCAGCTACCACCAGGGCTAACTTGGTAACCATCTCCTGTGCCAGTTCAGCAACAGTCACTTGGATATACGTACCAGTTGTAGACGTTTGCCGCAGTTGATAGAGCTGATCATACCCCCGGATCCGGATCTCTCGTTGATATTGGGTAGTGTAAATCTGTTCAACAGCTGTGATCTGTCCTATAAATAATGGTGCTGGGTGTGTAGGTAGAGATAGATTTAATGCCGATCCCAAGCTTAAGTTAGGTTGATGATCCCCAGTGACTAACAACCTGACTTCGCAAAGGGTTGGTAAGGAGAGTCGCTGTTGAATCCGAGTTTCCAAGAGTTGACACTGATCACTTAGCAACAATGAATGTCCAGCAACCTGAACCTGAAGTGGAGGTAGGGTTACGATAGATTTCATGACATGGCCCCCAAGGATCGGGCATGAATTTGCAATAGATAGGGAAGGGGAGGAACTCGCAGTATTTGTCCAGGGGGCAAGTGTAAAGGATCCTCAACGTGATTGAAAATCATCAGGGCTTTCCATAACCAGGGGGGCAAGCCTAGATCAGAAGTGATGGTGTCAGGTCTACTGTTGTAAGTAACTTCATACTGCTGAATTTGCTCATCTGGCACATCTAGTTTGAGACTACCTGGTGACTCAATCGCTAGAATAGCTTGTACTTGATCAACTGAAGAAACTGGTTGTCGTTCAGCTTTGGAAGGCAGCACTCGGAGAAAACGCATTCGCATCCATGATCTCCGGGGAATACCGGTACGGGTAAAGTCCTCCAAGCGTTCAGCGACAGCAGCTACTACACCCGGAATATTCCAACTCTTTCCCCAAATAAACCGGACAATTGGAGGTTGCAGCGACTGATCAGGCTTCACTAGGTTTTCTGCTAGTTGCCACAGCGGCCCAGTGAGGTCACGCACATCTTCTGTAACTACTGAGGCTCCTGCAACTGAAGTATCAAACAACAATTTGAGATCAAGTTCAGTCTGGCCTCCACCTGTGTACAATAGCGTATCGTCAGCAATGCCTTTAATCTCACCTGTTATAGATCGGCACGGCTGTAGTCCAGCTAACCGTCGAATTTCTAGACTCTCAGGGTTGAGTAGACAGGGAATACGATGTCCCAGAGGTTCCAGTAAAAAAGCTACTCGTTCCATCGCTGACCTCTTTGTTCTTGGTCTAAGATCTGTTGATGGTCCTGAGCGTGCCAAAAGGTTGGCCAGAAAGTAGCAGGATCAGAATCAGTGGTTACTGGCAGTGAAGGCCACATAGATTCAAGTGACACCTCAGGTGTAACAAACGGGTGATAGTTGACTAGGCATACCTCATTCAGATCAGGCTGTTCAGTTTTTGGGTCGTGAGTGGAAAGCTCAGGCTCTAGCGATTGGCGGCTAACGCTTAATCCGGATTGTTGAGACCTCAAGGTTGTTTTTACTGCAGTCGATCGAATGGCTTGTACCTGATGCACAGGATATGGCATTGTTTGCTGATTGTAACTATCCTGGATAGCCACTTGCTTGGGAAGCGAGTCAGGTAAGATAGGCCGATCCCTTTGAGGCATCTGTGTATCTTTTGCATGGGGGATAACCTCAGAGTAGGACTGACTAGATCGGACTTGATGAGATCTGTTTGAACCTACCGGAGGAGGGATCAGTTTGATGGCAATAGGAGGCGTTGAGTGATCTAGCTGTGTAATGAGTGGTAAGTTTTCAGAGGATGTTCGGTCTAAGTTTGACTCTTGTTGTATTAGAGACTGCTGCTCCTGTTGTTGAAATTGGGTCTGAGGCGACACAGTAGGAACCGCGGCTGCCAGAATCTGGTTGTATTCATGGGAGTAGGCTGGTGATTGAAAGATTGGAGGAGGTGGCCTATAAGAATGAGTCTGCTGAGTAAGATCATCCTGACCATTAGGCTCGGAGTACTCGCTTGGTTCCCACTGGGTTGTTGTCACAGGTGGAGGTACAGAATCATGAAGGGGAGGTCGTCTCTTTTGAAGGAGTGAGTAACTAAACTGATCGTGATTATGGCTGTAGCGTGAGTGGCTTCTTTGATCTGGGGCTAGGTTAAGAGGTTGATCAATAGATGTTTTCAGGATGGGTGAGTTAGGGTCAGTCTCTGAAATTAAATCTACTCTATTGATTGATTGAGGGCCTTTTACTGTAAAGTTAAGCAAGTCTGGGTCTAAGAGGTGGGGGGCTGCCGATTGCACCCGTGCTACCCAATGAGCAGGTGGCCCACCAACTGAGCCAACTTCTAAATTGCAGTTGGACTTAGAGGCTTCAGTCAGGCTCAAGAGTGCGTTTGCCCATTGTTGTAAGGTGTGAGCAATAGCTAGTAATAATTGTCGCTTAAAGGTATTCATGAGACTTATGCTCGCTTCAACTCTTCAAAGACCAGTGTCAGAGATTCAATGGCAACTTCTTGAGCTAACGTATCTAGCGGGGCCCCTCGCCATTCTGACGGCCAGGCATCAATTAACTCCCACCGCATCACTTCAGTCACACCATCATTAGCCATCAAGAGCACAGAAGCATTTTTCCGGACCACCTTGCCACTAACTGCACTCATCAGCCAGTCCCATAGCGACCGAGAGTCAGTCAGGCCATATCGGAGTGTCACATCCCCATACGCAACCCGACCTGGTAGCTGATGAATTACACCACGGGTACCTCCTTCTCGGTAAGGGATAGCATGAACTTTGATACCCAGCCCACTACACGCTGTAAAATGTCCCTCCGTGACACCTAAAATGTCTAATTTGAAATTATAAGCTCGGTAAGGATCCGTTCGATGACCGGTACGTAATCCATTAGACATTGCTAGCTACCTCCATACCTGGTGTTTCAGATTCTGCTGCTGAGGCTGATTGACTAATCTTGAAAATGACAAATTCAGCTGGTTTGATCGGTGCAATGCCAATCACAGTAATGACCATGCCAGCATCAATCACCTCAGGTGGATTAGTTTCGGCATCACATTGCACAAAAAAGGCGGCTTCCGGACTAGCTCCCATTAGAGATCCTTGCCGCCATAACAATGTCAAAAAGGCACTCACATCCCGGCGAATAGCCTTCCAGAGGGGAGCTGCATTAGGTTCAAAGACAACCCACCGTGTACTTCTAATAATGGATGCTTCAATCATATTGAATAAGCGTCGTACGTTCAGATACCGCCATTCACTACTGCTTGCTGCTAGGGTTCTAGCTCCCCACACTCGGATCCCTTCTCCTGCAAATAATCGAATACAGTTGACACCACTACGATTGAGTTCCCCTTGTTCGGCATGGGTGACTGGGTAGGTGACATCTAGAACCCCTCGAATGATCTCATTAGCAGGTGCCTTCTGCACACCTCGAGTTGCATCGGTGCGAGCGTAAATACCTGCTATATGGCCTGATGGAGGGGCATTAATCATTGTCTGCGTAGCCAATGGATCTCGAATCGTGATCCAGGGAAAGTAAAACGCCCCATACCCTCCATCAGTCTGTCGAGGTCGTAATCCTGGGGTAACTGCTGTTGTGGCTAAACCTTCAGAACCTGCCGAATCTCCAGCTATCGCTACTTGCTTAAGTTGATCAATAGATTGTAGCTGGGGAGGGGGATCTAGGATAGCAACACGATCGTGGAGGTTTTCACAATGGGATAATAATGCTTCATAGGTCGCTGCATCTGACAGACCTGGAGCGGCCACAATGGCAATGTCTTCAATAGCTTCCAGTAAGTCTAGTCCTTTGCGACCCCGACTATCCCCTGTCATAGCTCCATCTTGACCTAAGTTAACGACATAACAACGGCTGCCACCATTTGTAAAAAAGCCAAAGACAGCTAATGACAGGAATGTACTTTCAGATCCTGGCGACACGAACTCTCGGAGAAAGTGACTCCAGTTATTGATGGCAATGACTTGATGGTGATGAGCTGACGGATTGGGTGCTACACCTACAAATCCAGCTGTACTGGTTCCAACGGCTTCTATAGGTCGGGTTCCAGAGGAGACTTCTTCAATATATACACCAGGGGTCAAATAAGTTGGCATTTAGACCTCCATCGCTTCTAAGCGAACAATGATCGGGTGATGAGGGGTAGCAGGTTCAGGTAACGTAATTGAGAAGTCCTGATCGTAAACCTGGACTTTCAAGGTTTGAATGAGAGCCCCCTGCGGCACAGCCACAAGCTGAAAATTGCCATCAATGTTGGTGTAGGTTTCTAAGTGTAGAGAGGGGACTTCCACCTTGGCTTGGGAAATGGGCTGATCACTTGGGTCTAAGACTTGACCGTACCACTGAGTCAGGATTGAGGATTGTAGTCGCATTGTTTTCACACGCGGAACTTTGCCCATAGGCTGTCGATAGGTCAAAGGCAACCGCATTAAAAAAGCTGGTTGAGGTATGACTTTAAGAGCAGCCCAGCTTGAAATTGGGATCGGATCAAGTTGAACCTCAAAGTCAGCTGTTTCCAATGCAGCCAGAATTAGTAAACCTAGGAGTCGGTGAGATTCCTCTGGTTCTTCAGCCCAGGTCGTAACTAGATACAGGAGAGACAAATGCAGCACGATCTGCTGGTTATCAGTTCTCCGAGGCTGATGCTTGACATCTAAAAGGTACAGACTCACTCCATGCCCCTCTCTTGAATCAGAAGGTGCTGCTAGCGAGACTGGCATAGCGGGACCCAAGACTGTTAACACCCACGCTCGCAGCTGGTGGTCAACCTGGTCGATCATGTACTGGTCCTTGATCGGTTTAGTGCGATCTCTTTTATTTTCAGCTACCTCTGGGATGAAAGTACTGAAAGTTTATAGTATTTAATATCAGTGCTTTAGATTTAGAATCAACTTAAAGCCTCACTCAAGTCAGCAGACTTTCTAACCTTCAAGTACATCCCTAACTTCATAATCAAGGCTTAAGCCAATTTAGACCGTGACTGCAATCACATCACAACCTTTATTCAAGCTTTTTGTTATGATTCAGTCTTTCTAAAGCCAACCCACCCAGAGGAAATGTTTGATGAAGTTTTCGCTCCATGGTGGAATGTTATCGAAGAGTGCTTATCCGTTGAAGATGTTGCTGAAGAAGATAAAGAAGCAGACGAATGTAGAGAATACCTATCATGTTGGCAATCGATGATAGATTGGTTTCATAATCAACCTGAGTTGCGAACCCCAGTGTTTATCTCAATTGGTCAAGAGGCAATACGAGATGATAATGGTGGAACAGGCTGTGTTTTTCCAAGATTAATGATAGGGATAAGCAAAGGAGGTAGTTTTATCGGTACTATGACTTGTGTAACTCATTCATAGTTCTGAAAGACTGATCCTTCACTACAACCAACATTTTTCTTAAGGCTAATAAATCTCACTTCGAGGCCTAACTCAATGCTGCACCAGATCGACTGTGAAGCTATCAAGGTTCCTTGTCAACCAGTGAGTTTCCCCCATCATGAAGCAACGGCAGCAAGAGATTGGGTGGGTAGATGTGTCCACGTGGCAGGTTACTACGATCTAGCATGAGACACACACCCAGATGACTATGTCGACCAGATTTGGCAAGTGAGTGCTAGTAACTCAAGAACTCAACTACTGAACGGATCCGCATTCCCATGCTGCAGTGGGCCATCATGGTCAAGGTGAGAATTGCTATTTCTGTGAGGTAAGTAGGTCAAGGTTATGATCCTGCGTTGGATGACGGTAAAGCAAGGGTTTCAGCCATTTTTAGTGCAATTTATTTACCCCGATCTACTTAGTTGGACCAAAGTCAGCTTCTGGGGTAGAGTTTTGAGGTGTCCACACGCCTCTCAGCTTGGTCAACGATGAAGCTAATTGTGAGGCCGTTAGGTACCAATCAATTGATCCTTATCTTCTACTTCACATGAAACCAGAAACCATCGAGATCGTTAAAGCAACTGCTCCTGTAGTGAAAGAACATGGCCATGCAATCACAGAAAGAATGTATGAAATTGCCTTCAATGAGCGTCCTGAATATAGAAGGTTCTTCGAGAACACTCACATGAAGAGTGAAACAGAAGGTCGCAAACAAGCTGCAAAGTTAGCAGCATCTGTCTATGCCTATGCCAACCACATTGATGAGCTAGATAAATTAGGCGATGCAGTAGAACACATTGCCAAAGCTCATGTCAAGACTCGTGTAATTGCCGAACAATACCCTGTTATTGGGGAATGCTTGTTGGCCGCAATGAAAGATGTTTTGGGAGATGCTGCCACTCCATCTGTGATGGAAGCCTGGACGGAAGCTTACAATAGCTTGGCAGATATTTTCATCAACCGCGAGAAGGAAATCTACCACGAGCAAGAGAGTGAGATCAGAGCTAATTTATCTAGCTAAAGAGTCTTAATCAATACCTTCTCATCCAATAGATGCTAGGTGAGTGGTATGTTGACCAACTATACCTGTCCTAGAGTTATTAAAGAGCAATAACTCCTGAGATCTTGGCAGGTGCTCTTTAGGTTGATTGTGAACAGGTTTTTTCGGTAGCCAGATGGAGCCGACTGATATCCTCCTACTCAAGTTCTTGAAGTCAGACCTTTATGGGATTACTGTAGCGATAAACTGCGGCAGTAGACACTCTATCTGGCATTAGATCAGGATCCAAAGTATACACAATGCCTCCCTGTGAGAAGGTTTGCATGGCAGCCAGATCTAGCAAGTCATAGTTACCGAGTTGAGGTCCGTCCTGTTCTGTGAGCTGTCCAGAATCTGGATCAAATAGTCCCCAAACATGGGCATTTTCAGGGATAAACAAGGTTTCAACTTGTCCTCGGTAGGCAGCTAGCAGAAGTTGTGGGAGCTGATTAGTCGTTTTACCTGTTCCCTGCATGGCCCGATATTGATTCAATGCCTCTAGATGAGAGCGCTCAATTAGAGCAGCAACTTTTGACCAAGCCGCCTCACGGAGATCATCAGGCTTAGCTACATCAGGGTTACCAGGAATACCTTGATCTAGGAGATGTGGATAAGTATTCACTGCCTGATAGATGGGTTGTAGATAATCCACTGCAGCAACCACTAGGGGAGCATCTTCATTTTTGAGGTAAGCCTGTAGACCCGATTCTACTTCAGTGAAGAAACGCTTGATAGCTAATTTGCTGTCATCTGTGCTTGTAGCCTGGCCATGATAAATGGGTTGACTGTTACTACTACCACTGTGGTATTGCAGCTGCTTCTCTGGGTCGTCATACTTTAAGGCTTCAGCCAAACTAATGGGCACGTTTTGCAGCTGTATCTCAACAACTTGATGCCGTGTTGCCTGAAAAAGGCGCACCAGGTTCTGACTCAATGCCAAAATGTAATAGTATCGGTTATTAAAAAATAAAGGCAACAGTGGCTTGAGATGAAACCGATCAGTGATGGTAACCAAAGGCTCAAACTCTAGAGGCAGCCGATAGATGCGAGTAGCTTGAGAGGTTATAAACAGGGCTAAACCTTGGCTTTGATAGCGCCAGAATGGGTGGTCGTCCAGCAGTGAGCTAGCTGTCTTCAACATCTTTTTCACTTCTTGTGACGAAATGCCAGCATCAAGTAGCTCAGTTTCAGCTTGTCCTAACAGGTTTTTCAGTCGAATAGGATCTTGTTGGATATCTGGGCCGGCAGTGTGAGTGGGTAAATAGATCGTGATATGTTGATCACCTACAGATTCAATCAGCTGTTTAAATTCAACCAGAGATAATTGCATAGTATTGTTTGCTAAAGTCAATTCAGTGAAAATTCAAGAGGATCTAGATCTATCTTTGATGCAGAAATGAATCACGGAAGCCCAAATGAGACTCATTCTTTTAGACACTTGTCTTTAACGCCTTACATTAGGCCTAAGCAGATCTCACACCGACGATCAAAAGACGATCAAAAACAGATTTTTGGAACTTGTTTTGAGTAGGATAATTCAGAACTCTAGGGAACTTGAAGGCATTAATTTCTGTCCTCACACCATTTTGTCCTCAGCACCCCTCAGCACCACAAATTATAGAGTGAGCAAGAACCAATGGATATTCAAGTTCCGATCAGTTCAATTCAATCCCGATTTGCAGTTTAGATCAAGCCTGTTTCCATAACTGCAGGACTTTACCAGGTAGGATTGCAGCAATGAGCTGACTAGAATCATCGGGTAACTCTTGCTTTGTAGCTGAGAACACTGCTTCAATCACAGCTTCTGCCGTGACGCCTGCTGGTAAGCCACCCTCTTGTGCAATTCGACGAAAGAAGAGTTCATCTGTAACGCCTAGAGGGCCTGAATTGTTGAAAGAGGGCCGCAGTCGACTTAGCCATGCCACTAGAGGATTAGTATCCTGCCAGAGCGTAGCAATCTCTTGTTGTAAGGCAGGTTCATCCGCCTGCATAGCTTCTTTGTCCCCGAGATCGGTTGCTATCTGATCAATAGCGTAGGTAGGTAAGAGATCTCGCATGCTGCGATATACAACAACGGTAAGGTCCCGAGCATCATAGAGATCAGGTAACCCAGCTTGCTCCTTGACCTTGATCAGAAAGGGTAGGTCCTGCTCTCGTACGGGGGGAGAAGCATCAGCGTTTGATAGCTGAGGGGGATTAGCCTCCATCTCCGTTAGAAGTGTATGGCCTTTTTCTGTGAGCTGAGCCTGCTGCAAGGCAACTGTGGAGGGTAGTGGATTAGGCCCTTTGTCAGCGTATGCATCGCCTGAAAACTGAGCTTGAATGTATCCTTCCTGGTTTAGGTAGTCTAAGTGCCCCAGTAACATGTTGGTTGGTTGATTGAGGTGAGCCTCAGTTAATTTTTCGAGCGATTGATCTTTGATGATCTTGAGCAGAGTGTAGACAAAATTGGCTTGGATCGTGATTGGCATAGGAAACCTCTTTTCCTTTAATTACTGTGACTGTTGATGTCAGTGCTGGAGAGTAGTTGAACACAATCCCTGACTAACAGGGTTGCAAAGCTAAACTATTAAAAATGTGTGGAGTTGTCGTGAATCGGGATCAAGCTGCACTTGGATCAGGATCAACATAGCCCTGGATGTTTTCTGGCTCAAACTGGCGAAGAATCCGGGTTGCCCTGTAAACTAACTCTCTGTTGCCTTGAGCAATGATCAGGTACTTGCCAGCATTAAGTCGATTCCGGTAAGCGATAGCGTCACCACTACCTACTGTCCAACCTGAAATCCGACCCACCACAAATGAACCCAGTCCCCCAGATGCGGCTCCAAGTAAGCCCCCAATTAAATGATTGCCCCAGACTCCAGCCCAGGAGAAGGTATGTAAATCAGCCAAGATGCTAAAGGCGACTCCGGCTCCAAAACCAAATGGGATTACCCATGTTGAGAGCATGCTAGACTGCTTATCAGCTTCAGTATCAGGGTTGATCAAACCAAAGTCATCGGCACTCATGTACCCGTCACCGAGAAGCGAAACATTGCTCATGGGTACATTTTCTTCCTCAAGAGCAAGGTAGGCCCGTTGGGCTCGTTGTTCGTTTGAAAGGACAGCAACTAAATAGTTGGTAGTCATAAAATCCTCAAGTGGTAAAGTTTCAAAGCTTAGACATCGCTTTTCCCAAGTACATTAAGCTTAGACAGTTTGTGTGAACGTGGCGTGAATGAACGGTTGCTGCTGGAGTTACTTCAACAACATTATTATGTGCAGTTGAGTAATTAATCTTCGTGAACCAGCCTTGTCAATTTAAGAACTCAAAGACTTAGGGAAACCCATTTTCTATTAGCATCTCCAATTCCCAAGTTGTAGTCTAAATCAAGAGATCAAATCAAATGATGGTTCTGGACTCAGCGGGGATGACCTGTTCAGCTTCTCTGACTAATTGAGCATAAGTTTCTGAAGGATTGTCTCCCAAATGATCTCTATGTAAACGATCCAGTCCTGACTGATAGTCAATGGAAAAGAGACCAAAGCGAGGGGTAAATGATCCCCACTCATAGTTATCGGTTAAAGACCAATGCATGTACCCGATTAAGGGAATGCCCTCCTGAACTAATTGGATAACTTGACCAACGTGAGCTTTAAGAAATTGACTGCGGAGAAGTTGATCTGATCGTTGGGAGGCAATACTATTGTCAGGCTTCCGTCGTAACGCCATACCATTTTCGGCAATCAAAATAGGACATTGACCGAATTCGCTAGAATAATATTTGCAGAAAAAGTGCAATCCTTCTGGCAGACTTCGCCAATCCCACCACTTACTTGTGATACCACTCATCAGCCAGGCTCGTAACCCTTGGGTTTGGAATTCAAAATCCGAAAAAGTAGGAATACGGATAGTGTGAGCAAAGAAGGGATCATAGTAGTCGAGACCGATAAAATCAGTAACAATGCTGTAGTCTGATGCAGCGATCTCTTTAAAAAAGGTACTCAACGATCCTGAATCAACAAGCTGACGACTAAACTGGTTGACGCACCAACGTGCTAAGCGACCGACTTGATAAGATAAGGTTTTCCTGAGAGGAAGTTGAGCTTCGACTAAGGCCAAGTCTAGAGCTTTTGCTCGTTCAAAACTATAATTTTGCCAATCTGAGGCTTTAATCTCGTGTTTGCGTGAGAACAATAAATCCCAAATAATCTTGTCAGACCAGTATAAATCGCTACAGTAAGTGTTTAATGAAATCTGAGGAGTTGGCCATCCTTGTTGATCATACAAGTGCCGGATACAACTGTAAGCGCGGACATGAGCTGCCAGCAATAGATCATAAGCCCGCATCATGGGGCTAGCTCCAGGCATTACTGCACTTGGAAACTGTTGGTTAAAGTAGGTATTCAGGACTAATATGTTAGGCTCATTGATAGTAATTAACCACTGAAGCGGCTGTAGAGAATAGTGCTCTGTGAGTCTTAGATTGATATGAGTTAAAGTGACACGAACGTAGTTGATGAAAAGATCCAAGGTGTCTTCAGAAAGCCAGGCATCCACGCCCAACCAAGCAGGGTGAGTAAAGTGATGCAGAGTTACAATGGGATCTAGTCCATGTGATATGCAGCTTGCTAAGCGGTCTGCGTAAGCATCTAAAGCTATTGTGTCAAACATTGGAGGACTAGATGCTTGATTGACAGTGGTAGGCTGGATCCGCGCCCACTCTAACCCCAGACGGAAAGCCGTCAAGCCTAGTTGTTGGCAGGTTTCAAAGTCGTCATCATAGCGACTCCAAAAGTCAGCCGCCTGACGAGTGGTCATTACACTACCATCATCTTCTGCTTGCGACCAGTTGTTTTGAGGCTGTCCAGCCCCATTATAACCACCTTCACTTTGGTAACCTGATGTTGCTACTCCCCATAGGATTGATGACTGTGATGTACGGTTGAATAGTTTTGAAACAGCTGACATATGGAATTCCACTTCGTCTATTTGAGCTAGTTTGTGTAGCCTTGAGGTGCCACACTGGCAGTGAGGACGGGAGCTGAAGAGCTAGTCATGTCATGGATGATCCTCTCAGCTATAGTGAGTGCAGCCTCAGGTTGACCAAAGCTGGTTGCTTGCTGCTGCATGAATACTAGTTGCCGTGGGTTTGTCAGTAAAGACTTGACAGTTGGTGCTACCATTTCTGCTAACCTCAACTGAATCCCGGCTCCAGCTGCTGCCACAGCATCGGCATTCCATTCTTCCTGTCCTGGAAATGGATCTATGATAATCATAGGAGTTCCTCGTGCGGTTACCTCACTGATAATCAGGCCACCAGCTTTAGTAATCACCAAATCACTAGCAGCTACTAGGTCATCGACGTAGTCAATCATACCCAGTTGCAGCATATTGGGATCATCAGGTAAAACCTCTAGAAGCCTCTCGTTGCGTCCCGCTGCCACTACTAGTAAACCTTCGAAGTTTTCCAATAACTTATTGACAATTGAAGCAGCACGCTCTGGGTGTAAGCCACCCCCAAACAAGGTCACAACTGGCTTGTCTTGGGGTAAGTTGTGCCTACTTCTAACAGCATCTTTAGACTTGTGCTCAATAATTTCTAAGGAGATAGGAATTCCAGTGACACTCAGCAATGAAGGATCAACGCCTCGCTGTATCAGTACATCTGCTGTTAGATCACTGGGAATGAAATAACGCCTGACGCCATGATTGATCCAAGTACTGTGAGCAATCACATCTGTAACCACAACATAGTGAGGTTGGGTCAAGTGACCCTCTTGTTCTAACAACTGCAAAATTCGACTGGGGATTTGTTGAACACAGACAATAGCATCAAACGAATTTCGAAGAACTAAGTGCTCCAGGTTTTGAAAGAAAGGACGTTCCAGGCGTGCCAATCGCAAGTTTTCGTCAAATGAATCCTCTAGATTTTCGGTATCCATGCTTTCATAAAGCATTCGATATAAGTATGGAGCTCGTTCACTAAGTTGCTTGTAGAGTCTTGTTAATGTCTCTCGCAACATGGGGCTAGCGTGGGCTAGAGCATCTTCAACCTGAACTTCAATGTCAGAACAGTGATTGAAGGCTTCAGCTAATGCATTGGCAGCACTTATGTGCCCTGAGCCGAGCGAAGCATATAAAACCAAGATCCGAGCCATAATTTTGCTCCAGTAGTCAGAAGTTAGTCAAATTAGCTAGATAAACAAAGAGTGCAGTATTACAAATGACTTGACAGACTTTTCATAGGATCAACATTACTGATAACCAAATTACATAACCAAGCTGCACTGGAGTTATTCCAACGTGTACTGAATTTACTGAGGAGAAGTGAAAAAAATGTGAATGATGCCTAGTGCAATGCTTGTTGACCACTCTTAATGTAGACTTGATGCTGCTACAGCACTTCCTATACTGGTACAGTGCAACTATACTATGGGCTACAGACTTTAAGTTGAACTAGAATGCGGCGTCAAAAGATCCCGCTCAGAACTTGGTCAATGATGCATCTCACCTACTTATCTCACATCCCTAGTAGAGGTATGAACTAATGAGAGGATTAAGTGCCTAACCAGTGACAATCTCAGCCAAGTTCCAACCATCTTGGGTCTCTAACACTGATTGTGTCGGGACAGCAAGCTGATCATATTGTGTTACTATTGGGTGCTCCTTCGTACCGCAAGGCCCACTACTTTGAGCTTATCGTTCATGGGCAGGCAAATGCGACATCTTCACCTCTGGTTATGGATTGGTCTCCTCAGTCTGTTGATAGTTTGCGGGTATGGCAGCTCCAGGGGATTCGCTCAGGCTAGGCCAGGAGAGCTACCAGGATCCAGTAGCCGTTCCAGTTACGAGCTGATCACCCAAGCGCCCTTCAATCAATTTGAGTATTATCCGCTAGCAGCGTCTGTTGATCCAGTTCTATATCGTCCAGTGGCGGAGTGGGTGGGACGGTTACTGTTGCCGGAGTCTGGGGGATCCATCACAGATACTACCAGTGCAGATTCTACAGATTCTATAAATACAACTAAACCTAAAGATGCAGCAGATTTTGTGGATTGGGTCTGGTTTGAGGTTCAGCATGCTCCGTTACCATTTGCCCCTTGGATCGGATCCCGATTACGGTTGACCTGGAGCCAGGATCCGGAGGTCCAAGCTTATGTCCAGACCGTGACGCAGCCTGTCAGGTTCACAGCTGAAACTCGTCAGAGCCAACGTCAAGGTATTATTCATCCCGAACGTTTGCAACGTTATCCTCAGGTAGGTCCATTACAGTCGCTGGCAGGTGCCTGGCCAGTTGATGGAGTCATGGTAGCGTTAACAGATCCTCGTACTCAATTTAGTGACACTCTGGAGAGGGAATCAGAGCCGATATTGGTTATTCGCCAGGATCCAGTACTGGTCAGTGGTCGATATGTAGGGGTGGTTAGTCACCTGGATCCTGTCGCTAAATTAGTTGAAGTCGGGAATACGGTTGATCGTACTAAATCGGGTGGATCAGGTGCATCAAATGATCAACTGCAACCCTTTCAAGTACAGCATTTTGAAATTCAGTCTGGAGCATTTACTGGACGCACAGAACAGATCCACATTCCCATTCAACCACCGGATCGAGCAGGGATCACACCGTCTTCTGTGCAACAATTGAACTTATCTCCAGCTGGAGATCAAGGCTGGATGATCTACGGCTCGCCGAACGCAGAGGGTACCTTCACTGTTCAGGCGCTTCAACCTCGTCGTTTGATAGAGTTGCATCCAGATGAAGTCATTTTGGATCCGACAACAGGGTTGCGCTGGATTCATCAGGAAAGTTGGCAGGATACCCCCAAACGTCAGGGATCCATTCGTACAGTACTTCTAGACCCGGAGGCAACAACTAGGCTAGAGGCGCTACAGCGATGGCAGGAAGGGGATCAAGCGTTGGTGATTCATCTGTTTGGGGGTATTGGCGGAGAGAAGGCTGAGCCACAATCGTTGCCAGCTACAGTAACTGGGCATTTTTCCTATGGTCGGGCAACAGTGGTACGGGATCCGCTAACGCAAGAGTTAAGGTTTGATACTGTTTATCAACAGGTCTACGCTCATAATACCAATGGAATTATTGCCGGATCCCAGGATTGGTCGAGTTATATGGGCAATTTACAGAAGGGGTGGTTAGGGACTCGGCCAGTGATGGATGTGGTGATCAAGTGGGATCCGGTAACCCAAGATTATGACTTTGGTGGAGAAGTGATTTCACCGATGAGGGCCCTGCAACACCAGCTACGGATCATGATGGCACGCTATCGGGTGGGAGATGGATCTGGCGCCGCGTTGGTGACACCAGCACTATCTTGTGTTCAAGATTCCAATCAGGCCCTCTATATTGCGATTCAGCAGGTGACGCAGCGGGTCCAAAGATCTCCTAAACTTCAAATATGGCTTCAGCAACACCCAGATCATCCGCAAACTCAGCGATTTGAACAGTTGGTTGAGTTTGTGCAAGCGCTCTCTCAGGAGTTGGTGCCAACAGGGATGGTGCGGTCTGATTGGGCTCAAAATGCAGAGGTATTGGGACAATTGGCTGGGATCCAGTTTGATGGGACTACCAGTTTGGGGTTCTGGTCTGTGCCTCTGTTTCAACGAGATTCGCGATTATCGACAGCCTTGTTAAGTTGGCGTACGCTGTTACCACAACCTGCTCAGAGTCGGTTGGCCAGTTTGTTTTTGAGTCATGGAGCATCGCTGTGGGTGCTGCAAACATTCCAGGTAGGGGGAGAAAATGACCAGATTTTGCCGCTAGCACCGACAGGGTTATTGGGAGGGTGGCCACTAGGATCTCGGTTATTGGCACGACTCGCTGCTGGAGGACTTCGGATCCCGTCTGGGGCTGATTGGCTGATCACTTTGGCAGGATTCGGAATTTACGGGGGGATCGCGCTGGGGATCGGCTTAAAGGCTGGATTTTTAAATTGGGATCCGTTAAAATTTCAGGCCTTGAGGTCTCAGTTAGGCAGCATAGGGATATTACGGGTTTTGGGAACAACAGCACTGGCACCTGCCTGGTTAGAAGAGATAGGCTTTCGGGTGCTCTTGGTTCCTCATCCTAGCGAATGGATCTCGTCGGATGTGCGTTTGCTTTGGGTTGGATTTAGTTTGGTCTTGTTTGGGATCTATCATCCGCTACTGGCCTATACCGTTTATCCTCGAGGCAAGCCAACGTTTGTTAACCCTTGGTTTTTAGGATTGGCGATGGGATTGGGGACCGTTTGTACTGGAGTGTATCTGCTAACGGGATCGGTGTGGACCGTGGCAAGTTTGCATTGGGGAGTAGTAGTGGCTTGGCTATTGGGGTTAGGTGGACGGGAACGCTTACAATTTCCCAGAGATAAAGGTTTCCTAAAGATAAGGTTTCCTAAAGATAAGGTTTCAAAGTCTGACTAACAAAAAGCGACGATAGTCAGTCCCAGATATAACATTGGCATTAACCACCTCATCCATTGATCAAGTTCAAAAGCAAGGAGATTCAACTTGACTTCAGCAAAATTAACAGTTATGACGGTTTCAATTGGAGCTGCAAATACAAGTAGCATTGATCCAATCATGAAGGTATCTAGAGCCGTTAGATAGGGGATACGTGGTAACTCTTGTTGTAGCGTGAACCAATACGTGATCAAGCTGAGCACTGTTGCAACTGAAATAGCCACCTGAGGCATCGTTTGTTCAACGTTTAACCAGTAAACCAAGTAGGCCATCAAATTAATCAGCATTAGCGGCAAAATAACTTTCCCTAAATAATAGGTTGGATGGCGTTTTGCTGGAATCTGGTAGGTGAAGTTCACATAATTTTTCCAGGGGTGAGATGTTCGACGAGAGCTAATAACAGACGAGAACGACTCAATTTTTTGGTTGGGGATTGATAGACTTTCTGTTCTACCTGTTACTTGCTCATCGACAACTAATGAAATCTCATCAGGTCCATAAACGTAAGATGAAACCTGAATGGGGAAAACCTGTTGATCGAACGGAAATCTTTTTAAGTCCATTACTGAAGATAACGATCCTTGAAATCGTTTACCTACAACAACGGTACCGTCAGTTGCTACAACGACTGATTCAAATGTTTGAATTAAGTTCTGTCGTCGGTTCAAAATAAATATCATTGGGTGCCAGATCTCATCTAGATTGACCTTACGCGACTGCAGCTTGATGAGATCATCAGTATTCTCAGTAACTTGTGCCAGGTTTGGATCCACCCACCGGAATGAAAGGTAAAAATCAGCCTCAAATGTTTGCTGACTATCATCTACTTTAAAAAAATCATAGAGATAAATTCCAATAAGAACTTCCATCGGCTCTGAGCCTTGTAACGGCAAAGGCAACATTGATTTCATCGACCAAACTTTAGCTTCAGACTCTGAATAGGTATCACTCATAACACTGTTTCAATAACAATAATCAGCAATGGATAGGCTCAGAAATTCATTAGCCTAGAGAATGACAATAACAGGAAGAACATAGGGCTCCTCCTGTCTAAATTGTTTGCTAGGTCGTTCAGTGGCTAATCGACCCGCCAGGTAATCTATTACACTAGTCAGCCACAAAGACTGATTGGAGTAAGATCGTCTGATTAGAGTCGAGGTTAGATTAGCCCTGGTCCTTTCTGCTGAGGATCTCGCTCTTCAGTTGGGCCATCCCCGTTGTCACGACGGATTTCTTTCAACTCTCTGATCCGCTTTTCGGCCTGCTCCACAGCTTGCTCTCGGAGATCACCAGGCTCATTGATGTACATTTCTGGTTCAATGGCGTAGTTGTTGATCAAACCTTCTTGATCCACAGTGTAGCCTCTTGTGGTATCGATAGCACCTTCTCGAACTGGAAGCTGTTTGTAGCTATCTTGCTCACGCTCTATGCGGGATAGCACTTCAGCTGGCACAATACCTCGGTCATAGCTGTTGCTTAAAGTTTCACTCTGATTTGTCATTATTACCTCCTTGGGCAGTTCAGTTCACTCCAACTCAAGCTGAGACATGAGTGGTTACTATTTGAGATCTGGAATAAAGTCAGGCCGCTCAGCGTTTTCCTTCCAGCCCACAGGCTGCTTAGAGTTGAACCAGGCAATTGATCCAAGCAAAGTAGCAGCAATAAATCCAACAATTAACACTACCGTGGCTGCGATAGGAAAGTGGGGTGATCCAACTGTACTCTCAGCTATGGCATCAGCAAGTCTATACGTCATCTAATGACCTCAATTTTTCTACTTGGAAAAGACAGTATCAATGGGATATGAATAACCTGTGAAAGTATCGATCAAATATCGTCAGCATTGCTCTTAATCGAAGTTCTGATCGAAAGATTCAGTTTTCATGATCCTGCAGTCAAAAACCCAGATCAACTTCTTGAATTTAGGGACTTTGTGAAGTTTTGATGGATCACCGCTTAACTTTGCCTCGCGGATCTGGGATAGAGCTGGGAGGGTTCAGCTGGATCATGGGTGGACTGAGGCGGACTGAAGGCGGCAAAAGGCGGGCAAAGGTGGCAACTAGGATCACCAGTGCAAATGACCTATCAAGGTATATCGGGAAGCCTCGGGGTCAGGTGTACAACGTTGAGAAAAAGGTGAAGTGCTAACTAATGTTTAGTATTCATTTCAACCTGTGTTCAGGCCAAAAGATCATCCAGTTAGAGATCAGTAGATGAGATGTAACGATAGATCAGGGAAAGCTCGGGGAGTGTGATAAGTTAGAACTCTACTTGTGATGCCTTAGTGCTCACTGTTCTCATTACTGCTCTTATTTGTCCTCTGATTTCCGTTCTACCATGGCACAACAACAGATAGCTTCCTCAATTAGCTCTGCCCGTCCCGATGCTCAAGGGCGATTCGGTGTATTTGGGGGTAAATATGTTCCAGAAACACTGATGGGGGCGCTGACTGAACTCGAAGAGGCTTTTAAGCACCACTGGCAAGATCTCTCCTTTAGAACTGAGTTTGAACATCTGTTACGAGATTATGTAGGTCGGCCCAGTCCCCTTTACTTTGCTGAACGGCTAACCGCTTACTATAACGGGCCTCAACTGTATCTCAAACGTGAAGATCTTAATCATACTGGTGCTCACAAAATTAATAATGCCTTAGGTCAAGCTCTCTTAGCTCGCCGCATGGGTAAACAACGGATCATTGCTGAAACTGGTGCGGGGCAGCATGGTGTTGCAACAGCTACTGTTTGTGCCCGATTTGGCCTCGATTGTATCATTTATATGGGTGCCCTCGATATTGAACGCCAGGCCCCCAATGTTAAACGCATGCAACTGTTAGGAGCTGATGTCAGAGCAGTAGACTCAGGTACTAAAACTCTCAAAGACGCTCTATCTGAAGCGATCCGGGATTGGGTTACCCATGTAGAAACGACTCACTACGTGATTGGTACGGTTGCCGGACCTCACCCCTACCCCATGATGGTGCGAGCTTTCCACGACGTGATTGGCCAGGAAACTCGGCAACAAGCTCTACAGGCCTGGGGCGGATTACCAGATGTGCTAGTTGCTTGTGTTGGTGGTGGATCCAATGCTTTAGGCCTATTCAACGACTTTATTGAAGAACCCTCTGTGCGTTTGATTGGTATTGAAGCTGCCGGAGAAGGTATCGATACATCTCGACATGCTGCGACCTTAACTCAGGGGCAAATTGGGGTTTTACATGGGGCCATGAGCTACTTACTTCAAGATGAGGAGGGTCAAGTTCAGGAGGCTCATTCGATCAGTGCTGGCCTTGATTATCCTGGTGTGGGTCCTGAACATAGTTATCTGAAAGATAGTGGCCGAGGTGAGTACTACAGTATTACTGATCGTGAGGCGGTTACAGCTCTCTTGCGATTATCTCAATTAGAAGGTATTATACCGGCTCTGGAAACAGCACATGCCTTTGCCTATTTGGATTATCTGATCCCTCAACTCACCCCTGATCAAAACGTGGTGATTAACTGTTCGGGTCGTGGTGATAAAGATCTGGCCACGATTTTAACTTATCTAGAAGCCCATCCAGAGTTAGTTACAGGCCCTCAATAAGGCACACTCCTGTTGCAGGGTGCTCTTGTTACGATCACACCAATAGTCAGCACCTAGAGAGACTTTAAGTTAAGGTGGTCACTGAACACGGTTAGATGATTACCGCTTAAGTCCTATAGCAGTAAACGAACGGAATCACTGTAATGCCACTTGAGCCGAAGCGCCCTATTCGTCCCACGCCACCTACCCCTCCCTCATCAGGACGGGCTGATCGAGATGCTAGTCAAGATCGAGAGGCTGGTAAAAAAGGACTGCCCCCCAAGCCTGCTCCCAGGCCAAACCTTGAAGAAACTCAAGAGTCATCACCTGTTTTACGTCCACCAACCCGTCTTTCACCTCCCCCGATCAAACCGAAACTGAGTGATCCCAAACCTAACGACCCTCCTGCTGAGGACACAGACAGCACGTTTAACCATCCCATTCCACCACCTAGTGAGCAGCTTCAGTATCGAGCTATTGGTCTAGTTCGAGGTCAATACCAGCCTTCAGATGAGCAGTTTACGCGTGGCATTCTAAAAACAGAGGATGGCACAGAGCTGGATGCTGTCCTTCTAGGCCGAGTCATGAACCTGGTACGGAAGTACTTGAATACTGAGCAATCCTATCTGTGGGTGGTTTACCCTCGGACTCGTCAAGGTAGTAAAACATTGCACGTCCAGATTATGGGAGTATGGGCTCCTGAAGAAATGGGAAAACCTCCCTTGCCTGAAACAGCCGATCCCCTTATACCGGATTATTTTTCAATCCGAGGTGAAGTTATTTTTCAATCACAGGATAAGAATGTCATCATTGTCAAAATCCGTCAGACCACTAAGAAAAATGCTAGAGGCAAAGAACAATCCTTTAAATTGCGATTAACAGGAACGCTGCCTAGTAAAGGAGTTGGCTATTTTTGGGAAATGGATGTTCAACGTAAAGGGGCTGATCTCACCATTGAAGCAGCTACTGCTATTGCCAATGTTCAAAAACCTCAGCGCCGTAAGAAACCCACACGTCCGACTAAACCTGGTACAACAGAACGACCCCAGCTAGTCTCGCGAGATTCGACTACCAAGCCTGCTGCTCCTATCAAAGAGCACTCTAATGATCAAGGTTGGATCAAACCCATCCGAAAAAAAACGAGTCGGTAACCCGACCTTAACCGCAGTGCTTGGTGGCATAAACCTGATCCAAACTGCGGAAGTTAGCTAACTCAAACATCACCTGCCGTAATACACTGACGAGGGATCGGGTGGGGAGAACTATGAGTAGTAGGTTAGGTGTAAGGCATCGATATTGGCGTTGGCTTCTGATGGTGATCAGCTGTGTGGGCCTGATAGCTTGTGGCTTAAGTAATTCTGAAAGTGCGCCTACAGCCTTAACCCCACCGCCCCTTGAAGCTGGGAGCCTCACCATTCCCATGCCCGTGCGTCAAATCAATAGCTTTAAATTACTCAGCTTGCCTACAACGGTAGCAGGCCAAACCGCTGAACTATTATTGGATACTGGATCAGCTGGGGTGCGCATTCTGGAATCAGCTGCAGGAACAGTGGGTCTAGTCAAAACTCAACAACCCTCTAGGGTCGAGTTTGCCGATGATACCGTTTTTGAAGGTGTAATTGGTCAAGCCCCGGTTTCGTTAGGACTAGCAACCAGTGCGGGTGCGATTAATATTCAGGTCATTGAACGGGTAGGATGTCGACCCGGTCGGACCTGTTCTGAGGCTATCTTTGATGGATCAGGAGTCTTTTCTGGTATCATCGGCACCTCACTAGCTGATCGGAGCGGAGAGCCAGTGATTTTTAGTCCGGTCGCTCAGCTAATGGGTAATTTCAGCAGTGGCTATATCATTCAAACAGGGGGGTTTTCCTCGGCTCAAGGCTTGTTTACAGTAGGTCTAACTCCACAAAATCGATCTACTTTTGCTACCCTCCAGTTGGAGCGGATCCCAGCTACTTTTACCAATGGGAAGCCCATCTGGGATGATGATTCACCTGTGATTAACTACACCATCGAAAACACGCCTATCCAGAATGCCCCTGATTTCACTGCTTTTGATACTGGATCCTCAGATATTGCTTTGAATGTAACTCGTTTGGGTAGCACCCCGCTCACAGTGTCTCAATTACCTTCTGGCTCCGAGTTCAGGGCCTTTTTACCTGGCGGGTTTGATTACCGTATTGTGGTGGGATCCCCTCAGCCTACTCCAGGCCAGGATCGGATATTTGTCAATTCAAGCTTAGATTTTCAACTCATCGGTATGCCCTTTTTCTTTGAGGCCGACACCTTGTTTGACATCAATCAGGGACAAATTGGATTTCGGGGCCGAACGAGCTAATCTAGCCTGTTTTTAAGCCCCATCTCAGGCCGATCTTGGCCGCAACTGGGTTAATGGCTTTAGTCAATTGACCTCAACTCACTAGGTTCGTACGCTTTATTCATGACTATCAAGGAGACATCGGTTATGCAATCTGTCCAGACGATTTGGCAATCCTTACGGCGGATCAGCTGGATCCTAATGATTGTCTATTGCTTGGGAATTACAGCCTGTGGGGGTGGATCGAACAGCGTCACAACGCCCCTACCTCCGATTCCGATTCCTACCCTTGAACCTGGTGTTACCGCTGTAGGGATGCCTGTGCGGACGGTACTTCTGGGCAGTACTAATTTAAAACTACTGGGTCTACCGATTAATGTCGCGGGGCAAACCACCGAGTTGTTGCTGGATACCGGATCAGCTGGAATTCGAGTGTTAGCCTCTGCGATTGGGTCAGCTGGATTGATCAGAACGGATATTCCCTCTACTGTGTCCTTTGCTGATGGCACCACCTTTGACGGAGTAATTGGTCAAGCCCCAGTCTCGATTGGAGCAGCCTCTAGCAGTGGTGCGATCAATATTCAAATCATTGACCAGGTTCGCTGTAATGACGGCAACTGTCCTGATGAATTATTTGATGGGACGGGCTTCTTTTCTGGAATTGTGGGGGTCTCTTTGGCCAATCGCACCTCAGAACCGCTGATCTTCAGCCCCATCGCTCAGCTGGCTGGCAATTTTAGCAGTGGCTACATTATTCAAACAGGTGGGTTTAACTCAACACAAGGTGTATTTACGGCTGGCCTAACCTCTAATAACCGGGCTGGATTTGCAATCCGACAACTTGGTCAACCCCCTTCTCTGCCCACGTTTGCCAATGGAGTACCGATCTGGGACGATGAGATCCTAACCAATTTCACGATTTCAAATACTACTATTCAAAATGTGCCTGACTTGGCTGCCTACGATACAGGGTCCTCAGATATTTCAATCAATACCTCAGCCCTGGGGGCGCCCTTCCTCCAGTTTGGATCTATCTTGCCTGGCGGATCTCAGTTTATTGCCACGGTACCTGGGATTTTTAACTTCACCATCAATGTGCAAACCCCCCCCACTCCGGGGTTAGATCGGATCTTTGTCAATTCTCAGTTTGGAGTGCAGCTTATCGGTATGCCCTTCTTTTTCCGGGCCGATACTCTATTTGATATCAACCAAGGTCAGGTTGGGTTTAGACCCGCGACTTAAGAGCCTGGGTTGACCTTAGGCTTTCGCAGTTTTTCATTCACTTTGTAGGAGATCACGGAGATTCAATGATGCAACGCATTTTGACCTATAGCCGCTATGTTGTCGTTGGCTTAGTTGTCACTGTTTTACTGTTGGTAAGCGCTGGATCGGCCTATGCTATTGCTTTGGGAGATCCCTTACCCAACAACGTATCTGGCGTTAGTCTAAGACAGGTCAAAGGTCACAGCGCTATGGATGAGGATCAGGGATCACGCCTCGTGCGTGCGATTGCCAATGACCAAAATCAAGTCTTTCAGATTGAGATTCAAAGCCGTGAACAATCTGTACCCGATCCTCAGGAATTTTTGGGTGACTATGGCTCAATGACAGCTGAAGTGACACGCATCATTCCCCTTCGAGCCAAATTCACTCGATACAGCCAAGGTGATCAAGCCGCAGACTGGTCTATCTATGGCCAAAGCGGCAATTTCTATGGGATCGCCTACAGTGAGAATTTAGCCCCTGCAGATTGGGGTGAGTAAGCTCAGGCTCTCAGTAGTGACTCAGATCTGGCCTGACGATAGGCTTGATCTGAGGTAATTTAATCCTAACCTTCCCATTCGCAGAATCCCCACGGATCGGAATTGACTAAGATGCATCAGGCACTATCACTGGATCTTGAACCCCTAGGCTAACAGAGTCTCCCACTTGAAACTGATTGACTGATGTACTCACTTGTAGCTTCTCAGATCCCACTTGGGCTTGATAAATTACTCGATGCCCCAGATAGGATCGTTGCAAAATAGTAGCTGTGATCTCAGAGTCTCCTCGCCGTTTGAGCTGGATGTTCTCAGGTCGGATCATCACAGTAACTTGTTGATCAATCGCTAGGTGGGCCCCCTGTAAATTCAGCACTTTCAGGACTACAGGAGAGTTGAGAACTATTTCGACCACCATCCACTCCCCTCGAAAATCGAGGACTCGACCAGGTAGTAGATTAGCTGATCCAACAAAGGTAGCAACAAAGGAATTCACAGGCGTCTGATAAATAACTTGAGGCGTGTCTACTTGCTGAATCTGTCCGTGATGCATGACGACCACTCGATCTGACATTGCTAGGGCCTCGGTTTGATCATGGGTAACATATATGACTGTGGCGCCTAAACAGCGGGTTAGATCAACAATTTCAGCACGTAATTCGTCCCGTAATTTGGCATCTAAATTACTTAAGGGTTCGTCCAAGAGTAACAATTTAGGTTCCATTACCAGAGATCGAGCTAAAGCAACCCGTTGCTGCTGGCCTCCGGATAGTTGGGCTGGAAAGCGATTTGATAGATGGGATAGTTGTACCAAGTCTAAAATTTTACCTACTCGTGTTTGCTGTTCTGCTGGATCCAGCCCCGTGAACTTCAAGGGGTAAGCCACATTTTTAAAGATAGTCATGTGGGGCCAGACAGCATAGGATTGAAAAACCATACCCATGTGCCGCCGCTCTGGAGGAATAAAGATGCGATCAGCTACTGAGGTCAAAATCTCACCATCTAATTGAATCGAACCCACTGTCGGCTGAATAAACCCAGCAATCATCCGGAGGGTTGTCGTTTTACCACTCCCTGAAGGCCCTAAAAAGGTGACCCACTCTCCAGGGGCAATCGTCAAGCTGACATCCGCCACCGCCAAGGTTGATCCATACCGTTTTTGGAGGTGGGCGAGCTCCAGTTGTCCCATAATTAGCCCCCCCCACTCCAGACACTCGCTTGCCCTCGAGTGGCCCAACGTGCCAAGCCATAGATCCCGAAGATTAAACCTGTTACCAGTAACGACAGGGCCGCTGTCATACCAACTTTCCCTTCTTCATATAAACCAAAGACCGTTGTGCCTAGGGTTTCAGTCCCTACTGAAGCTAGCAGGATAGAGACCGTTAGCTCTGCCAAGCAAGGTACAAAAGCTAAAAACCAACCTGCAAAGGCACTACTTCGGATCAGAGGCAGTGTGACATCCCAAATCACGCGAGTTGGCGCCGCTCCACAAACCCGAGCCGCCTGTTCAAGTTCAGGATCGATTTGAGCTAGCCCAGCACTGATAGACCGCAGACCAAAGGTCAAAAATCGGCCTAGATAAGCAATGAATAAGATCCAAATGGTGTTGTACAGGGTGATCCTAAGTCCTGGAATTGGGTTGAGAAAGGCCAGGATCAAAGCTAGGGCCACCACAGTACCCGGAATGGCATAGGGAATGGTGACCATAGCCTCTAACCAGCGGCTACCTCTGATCTTGAGACGTACTACTAGATAACTGATCAACATAGATAGAGCAGCGATTCCGCTAGCTGAGCCTGTGGCTAGAAGGAGACTGTTTATGATTGCACGGCGCACTTTAGGGACACCCCACAGCACAGCATGGTAGTGCTTCAACGTTAAATTCTCCCAAGCTAGCGGTAAGCCTAAGGCCCGTAACAACGAATTCAATAAGATCGCGATCAAGGGGGCTATTACGGTGAATCCTAGTAGCACTCCTAGCCCCACTAGCACCACAGGTTTCCAACCTTTTAGGGCCAATGGCTGGGATTGGGTACTACGCCCGGTGACAATTTGGTATCGATCTGATCTTAAAATCCAGTGTTGGGTCTGTAATCCTAAGATTGCAATCAGAACCAGCACCATTGCTAAAGCCGCTGCAAGTTGCAGGTTGTAAGCTTTTGAATAATTTAAAATTAAGGAATAGATCTGGGTTGTCATCACGTAGTATCGATCGGGTAGCCCAATCACTGAAGGGATCCCAAAATTGGCCATCAGAAGTAAGAAGATTAACAGCGCTGCCGACCCCATACTCGGCAAGATTAAAGGGGCTACAATATCTTTCAGCGTTTGTAACGGATTCGCACCAGACATTCGTGCTGCTTCTTCTAATACCGGATCCATTTGTTCTAAAGGACCTAGGGTGACCAGATAGGCGATAGGGAAGCTAAACAAGGTCATGACAAAGATAATCCCAATGGGGCCAGACAAAATCACCAATGGATCAGACGATTGTGTCACGGCCATCCAAATTTTATTTAAGTAGCCAGCCCGACCCAGTAAATAGGTCCATGCAATCGCCCCAATAAAAGGTGGGATCATATAAGGTACTAGCAAGGCTGCCCGCCAAAACCGTTGCCAAGGCAGATCGGTCCGAGCCACTAACCAAGCTAATAAAGTGCCTAAAAAGGTCGCTATCACTGTCGAAGTACCAGACACCACTAGACTATTTCCCAGCACTTGATAAGTTTGAGTTTGACTCAAGATCTCTTGATAATTGGCTAACGTGATCTGATCTGCCCAAAAACTTTGCCCTACCAGAAGTAAGGACGGATAGATAATCAATCCTAAAACCAGAACAACAGTCAGGCCAACTCCGCTGTAGAGCACTCCAGTGGATAGTTTCATCGCAGCTGGGGGTCGAGTTACATTTGACACTACAAATCCTTGTTCTTTTTAAGAGATTAAGATCAATTTCAGGAGATGGTGCTCAGATTAAGCCCCACCAAAGCGTTGTGTAAACCCCTCTCGTAAGGCTTCTCGATTCAATTTAATATAGTCATTGTCAACCTGAATGACATTGATCTCACCCAAGGCCTCATCATCAGGCTTTGGCAGATCCTCACGGGGCGATACAAATCCCAAATCTAGGTAGAGATTCTGAGCTCGATCAGAATACAGATAATCCAATAAGGTTTTAGCAAGCTCTACATTCGGACTATCCTTCAAAATGGCAAAAGGCGTTTGAATCTGCAGTGTTCCTTCTTGGGGCCACACATACCGAATCGGTGATCCTTCCCGGATCAGTGATCGAACAACAATATCAACCGTACTAGCTAGTGCATAATCCCCATTAGCAACCTTAGCCGCTAAGCCGGTGTTACCTTGCTCAAATTTCACATCATTAGCTTCTAGGTTCTCAAAGAAATCCCACCCAAACTCATCCTTACTAACAAAAGTTCCCATTTGCGAAAAGGCAGTACCGTTAAATAAAGGATTAGTCGAAGCAATTCGGCCCCGGTACTGGGGATCCAGCAAATTAGCATATCCTTGAGGTGGCGTTTGGACTTGTAACGTGTTGTAAGCAATCACCACAAACGTTAGACGGACCTCATGAGCCTGATCATCGCCGTAGTGGTAAATATCGGGCACCTTATCTGCGTTTTCGGGTCGATAAGACAGCAACGCATCGTTCTCGATCATTTCTTGAATGTAAGCCCCATCCGCCACCATGATGGCATCAGCTTGAATTTGACCCGCCTGGGCTTCAGCCTGGAGTTTTGAAACGACTTCAGTTCCACCTGAACGAAAAATATTAACCTTGATTTCAGGATGGACTTCATTAAAATCATTGATTACTTGGTTAATAATACTATCTGGATCAGAGGTATAAAGTGTCATCGTTCCAGATAAAGGCTCTTGAGCTTGGGCCACTACCTGGTGTTTAGAGAGTAGCTTGTGTCCAGCCCAGATTCCACCCAAGCCGAGTAGAATTGAAGATAAGGTAGCGATTATTATCTGGCGACGGGTCATACTCATGTTGATACTCCTAGGAAAACAGAACGAATTAGAAACTACTAGCTCAGTTAAAGACTTTAAACGCCTCGGACTCTTGACTAGACTTAGAAGCCTTATTCTATAAGACATAGTGCATCGTTTGTCCTAAGACTAGGGCTGATCTAGTAAGGTTTCCGCAAGACTTGTATTTAATTATACAGCTATGAGGATCCCGAATCACTAGTCTGAACTGTGCTTTTAGCTAATGATTTCTGGGTCACAAGTAACCAAATCAGGCTACCTAATAGAGTTCCCCCTGTTCCCACTCGACCTAGCCAATCCATGGGTGTACCTAGGTAGGTTACGGTTACATCGTGTTTTCCTGGGGGAATGGTTACGGCTAATTGACCGTCTGCTGTCTTTTCTGTGGGTTGAAAGTGCCGATCAAGTTGGGTGCGCCAGGCTGGATAATAAAAGGTTCTAAGTACCACTCTTTGATCAGAGTCTGAGGGATTAGTTGCCACAAATCGCCGGCGCCCAAAATCCCAGGCCAGGATCTCCAGGGGAAACTCAGAATCAGGCTGCCACTGCAGCAGAGGCGTTACGGTTGGCGGCGGCATTGGCTTGGTTACCCCATCAGCACGATACTCAGGCACATCCACCAAGGCTAGCCCATCAGGAAAGATCCAGTGCCAGTGAATAAAGCTGCGCCCCGGGCGTTGTTCGGGTTCATAAGGAAACTGCTTTTGATCCGCTAGAGCTTCAAATAGTTGAATATCTCTAATATTAAAGGTGGCTCGATCTAAAACCTGAGTGGCGTGCCATCCTGTGATCCCCAGACTGAGAATCGTTAAACTCACAAGGCTGATACTGATAGGGAGCCAACGGTTGCCTTTAGGTATCATTAACCTGGCCATGTAGAGGAGATAGCCCCAGATTAGAGGGACCAGCAGAGTTGTGATTCCCATCCAGCGCCAAGAAAACTGAATCCGCCTCAATGTAGTCGATAACGCATAGATCCAGCTTAAAATATCAGTCATCATCAACAATGTGATCAAGCCAGTGATACACCAGTAGAAAGCCGCTTGATGAAGCACTTGTGAATAATGAGTTTGATCTAAGGCTATCTTTGAAAAGTGGGATTTGAGCCATACACTACTCACAACCAAACCGCCTATACCAATGATCCCCACCATCACCCACCAGGGCCCAATTAGATCGGTTTCAAACCAGTGTGTTGTGATTTCGGGTTGTAGTTGTAATAGCCCTTGAATCATCAGTCGATTTTGAGGAACATACTCTGTTAGGGCATTAACCGATCCAATTTGGACAAAGATTTGATCAACGGTAGCGGGCCACAGAAAAAAAGCGGTCCAGCCAAAGGCCAAAGCGGCCCCGGTATAGCAACGTCGGACCGTACTCCATCGTGAGCCTGATGGAGCCATGATCCAGGGAAAGGGTATCCAGGCTAACGTAAATAACAGTAGGGTAGGTAAGTGAGACAGAACCAACAGGCCGTAGGCAAGGGCTAAAACCATGATGGGCCAAACTCGTTGCTGATAGATCACCACCAGCTGAGAGCCCCACCAAATCCACGGGACTACTGCAATAGCCCAAGCTTCACCTATGGCACCTCGTTGATAGACATCCACCAAAAAATAAGGCCCAACCATGCCCAGCCCGGCGACCCCTGCGGCGATCCCTATCGGAAAAAAGCAGCGAGCATAGAGCCAGATGCCCAAACCTAAACATCCCACGGCTAAACCCATACTGGCAACAAGCGAATCATTCAATCCCAAGCCCAGAGCCTTAAAGGGTAGTGTGGCCACCATACATAGTGGCGGGTAAAAAGCAAAAGTAGCATTCCCAAACCCAAAATTTGAAAATTCCAGCCATCTGGGGTAAAACTGGCCTTGGAAAAATTGGCGTTGATACTGAAATCCCCAGCTTAAATTGAACTGGGTGGAGTGGGTCATGGGGTAGCTGATTTCGAGCATAGGTTTAAGGACCCAACCGATCACGGCCAGGCCTAGCAAGAGCAAGCTCAATCTGATCAGCCAGTTAACAGGTAATGAAAGCTTCTGTGGTTGACTCACGTGTGCATAACCCCAAGGACTCACGATTGAAATAGACAGAGATGGTTATTGCTAGATCAAAGGCCTGCCATACCATTGGCCTGCTTCTAAGCGTTTTTGACCGACCGGATCATCAAACCCGTAGCAATCTCGTACTAAATATAAAGGACGTTCTTTCACTTCTTCAAAAATGCGGCCAATATACTCGCCAATAATGCCCAGACTCATGAGTTGAATCCCCCCCATAAACAGGGCAATTACCAATGCTGAAGCATAGCCCGGAACATCGACGCCATAAATCAGGGTACGAGCAATCAGGAAACACCCATACAAAAAAGCTAATCCTGATAGGCTTAAGCCCACATAACTCCAGATCCGGAGGGGCAAAGAGCTAAAGGAGGTGATGCCCTCAACCGCCAAGTTCCAAAGCTTCCAGTAGTTCCATTTGGTCTGGCCCTGATAACGAGGGGACCGATCATAGTAAATAGCTGTTTGGTTATAGCCGACCCAAGCAAAGATTCCTTTCATAAATCGGGTTCGCTCTCGCATTTGGCGAATGGCATTGACCACTTGCCGATCCATTAACCGAAAATCTCCAGTATTTTGCGGTATGGGGACCTGGCTTAAGCGAGAGATTAAACGATAAAACAAAAGGGCTGTGGTCTTCTTAATCCATCCTTCTCCCTGTCGACTTCGGCGCACCGCATAAACCACATCATACCCATCATGCCATTTAGCCAACATCTCAGGAATTAACTCAGGTGGATCTTGCAGGTCAGCATCAATCGGAATCACAGCCGCCCCTTGCGAAAAATCGATCCCAGCAGTCAGGGCGATCTCTTTGCCAAAATTGCGGGCCAGATTGACAACTTTAATCGCAGGATTTTGATGATGATAACTGATCAAGCGAGGAAGGGTTGCATCCCGACTGCCATCATTGACACAGACGATTTCATATTTCAACTGCAAGCTATCCAACACCCGACTTAGCCGTTCAAACAGGTAGTCAAGATTATCAGCTTCGTTGTAACACGGTAAAACAATCGAAACTTGGATCTCGTCACGATAGGTCAACATGTCTCACTCCAGGTTGCACCTAGTATCATAAGACCATACTCATAGTCATTAGACCCTTATCAAGATAGCAACAACCCTTGATTCTGCAACCTAAGATCGGTTAATACCGTTGAAATCTCAAGCTCATGTCCTGTAGCGGGTCTGCCTGTAGTCTATTCTTAAGCGTAGATTCTTAAGCGTGGATGGACCCACCTAGCTTAGCTTGAACATGAGATTTGATTTCAAAGTCAACTCAAAGTCAACGCCTGACTGACTAACCACTCCAGGTTGGAGGATGATCTCACTAGCTACGTTTGCTTCACCCTACTTCAGGTTCCTTCTCCATCTTACGCTGACCTCACTGGCTCTCCTTGTTATCCCATCAGTCCTACTGGCAAACTGGGTGGCTATAGACAGATCTCATAGCTGAGTTTTCCCGCTACCAGATCTAAGCTCAACCGTGCCTGTATCGTTAGGGACATAACTTGTCATGCTAGTTGACTGTATTTCAACTCACCAACTGACTCGGTCTGATCGAGTAGAGATGTTTAATTTACTTGATCGTCATTTTTATGGGGTGGATCCCTTTGTGTTTGCTCGAGATCTAGCTGAAAAAAGCCATGCATTGATTCTCAGAGATCCAGCTTCACAAAACTTAAAAGGATTTTCGACATTAGTATCTTATCCAACAATATTTCAGGGTGAGACCTTACATATTATCTTTTCAGGGGATACGATTGTAGATCCCAGTGCCTGGTCAAGTCCTATTCTAGCTAAAGCTTGGATTGGAGCCATTCGCTCGCTACACCGCCAGTCTAGCCAACAAAAAGTCTATTGGTTTCTAATCTCATCTGGGTTTCGCACCTATCGGTTTCTATCAACCTTTAGTCGACACTTTTATCCTTGCTTTGACCAACCCACGCCACCCTTTATGCAAGCCCTGATGGATCACCTAGCGATTGAACGCTTTGGCCCCCTATATGATCCTGAACATGGCGTAGTGCGGCTAGCTCAACCCCACGCTTTACGGGAACATCTAGCCGGTGTACCTGAGACTCGACAGCACGATCCCCACATTCACTTTTTCGAGCAGATCAACCCTAGCCATGCTCAAGGTGATGAATTGGTTTGTCTAGCTGAATTTTCGGAAGCCAATTTGACTCGAGCGGGCCAGCGCATCTGGTCAACAGCTCCTCATTTTGAAGTTACTATCGAATCAAATCTGAGTTTGGTGAGTTAGCAAGAGGTATCGTATCCATGCAAGTCGTTGGTTCAAGCCACCAACCCCTACTCTTTAATCGAGCTGAACATTTTACCCAGGGCTGGTATTGGATCATGCCGGCTCGGGAGTTACGGCCAGGTCAGATCAAGGCTGTTTCTTTATTGGGGCGAGAGCTAGTCACCTACCGGACTCAAGCTGGACAAGTGGGGACTCTAGATGCCTATTGTCCCCATATGGGTGCTCATTTAGCTGAGGGTAAAGTCAAAGGGGATAGCGTCGAGTGTTTCTTTCATGGTTGGCAATTTGATCGATCGGGTCGTTGTCAAACTATTCCTTGCCTAAGTGATCCCCTACCTGTTTCGATTGCAACCTGGCCAACGGTTGAGCACTATGGTCTGATCTGGGTTTGGACAGGATCTGATCCCTCTGCTGATCTGCCGGTGGTACCTGAACTAGCGGGTGTTGAAGTTGATGTGGTCTTAGGCCCCCGGTTTGTGAAAAAATGTCATCCTAATGTGCTAATGATCAATGCCATTGATGAGCAACATTTTAATACTGTTCATAATTTGCCGGTTCAAATCAGCTTTCAGAAGCAAGAGATCAATCAACACACTATCCAATTTCATAACACCACTCGCGGTGATGATGAGTTTTGGTTGGTGAAGCTGCTGCGGCCTTTATATCAGGATGTCATTACTTACAATCTGAGCTACTCCTTTGGCACAACGGGTACTGTGACCTTAGGCCCCGATCGCTTGCATTTCTATCTAGTGTTTGCGCTTAAAATGCTTGAAAACGGAGGCACTGAAGGCCAAACTTTAGCCCTGACCCCTCGCCGACCCGGTCCTTTAGGCTGGATCTTGAACCGCTTGATCTTAGGTCTGACTCAACAAGTGGGGCAGTACTTTGCCAAAGGCGATACCCAGGTTTTTCAAACCATTCGATTTACACTTCAAACGCCCATTCAGGCTGACCGGTCAATTCTGCAGTTTATTCAGCATGTGGAACGCCAACAAGCTCTGGAGTGGGGATCATGGCAACCGATTCAAACAGGAGCATCTGATCATGGCTAAATCTACAATTGCTGGCTTAGCTCTACCTCACCTGCCATCTTCTGATCGACGCTATCGTATTTTAAACGCGACTCTACCTCAGTCTTTACCTGCTCCTTTACCCCATGAGACCCTCGCTACCTTGTGGCAGCCTGACTTCTATGGTTTAGATCAAGTCGAGATTTTTCGCAGGGCTAGTCCTGCAGAGCAACAGTTTGTTTTACAACACCTCAATCATCATTTATTGCTTGAGACGTATGGGGTTGAGAAAATTGGTGTCGGCTATACAGCCAAGATGATCTTGTTAGCTCATTCTATTGAAGAGCGGATGTTGTATGCGTTGTTTTCAGCTCAGGAGGCGACTCACTTAGCTCAGATATCGAGTTTAGTTGAGGCCCCTGAATCTGACTTGGCTGGGCTTCCTTTTTTGCAATTTTTGGCTAATCTGGCTGACTGTAATGATAAAGCTGTGCTGCTGTTGCTAGTCCAGGTGGTGCTGGAAGGGTGGGGTTTAAGTCACTATCGTAGCTTGGCCCAAGCGTGCCAGGATCCCCATGTGGCAGCTATTTATCAAGGCTTTTTAGCTGACGAAGCTCAACATCATGCTACCGGGATAGTCTCATTTCAGGCACTTCCTAACTTGGAGGCGTCTACTCCAGTACTGTTGGCGGTTCTGACTCGCTTTTTAGGGATGATTCAAGTGGGTCCTCAACAAGTGGTCTCAGCCCTCGAACAGGTTAAAGGCTACCTTTCTGCCACCGATAAGATCACTATCTTCACCGAATTGAATACTGAAGCCCACAGTGGTTCTCGATTGGCAATGCTCCGAGGACTGCTGGCCCGAGCCTTAAAAGCGGCAACTCCATCAACTACTATCCTGGAAACCCTTGAAGCTAAAGGCTATTTTCAACCTTATACACCTGAACAGTGTGCTATGTGCGCTTAACTATGTTGACACCTTCACCTTCACTTCAATCTCCACTGGCAGACGATCAAAAACTCCTGCGTCGCTTGCAACTTAACTACACTCGCAATCAGCAGCAAGATCAGTCTGATCACTTAGATCAGTTAGTGGCTCAGTTTAACTATCAAGACTGCCAACATGACTACTGGAACCCTGAGGAGTTTTCATTGCTCTACGGGACCCCTCTGTGGGATCAGGCCAGTGTCCATCAACGGGTGATTTTAAATCAGCTTTATTGGGTGGCCTACTACACTCAAATTATTTCAGCTGAGATTGCCACGATTCTGTTTAATCAAACCAGCGCCGCTGGCTTATTTGCGCTAGAGGACTTTCGTTTGATTTGTGACATGCTAGATCTAGAGTCAACTCAGGAGCGCTCTCATATCTATGCATTTAAGACCATCACTACAGCAGTTGAACAAGCTTTATTTGGCGAGCGGATCTTCACGTATGCGATGCGAGGTCCGTTTACTGAAACCATGATCTTTGCTGATACAAATCAGTTGAAAACCTTCTGGAAAAAGTTGCAACTGCACGCCTTTGGCCTCATCTCAGCTGACAACCCCTATTTAGCTTGCCAGTACTTCACGGTCCGAGGTCTCCGCACTCTGAATGGCAAACTGATCCAGTACAAACTCAGCCGCTACTGTCCATCTGATCAGGCTCCCATTCCCAGCCAAATTTCACACTACCATTACTTAGATGAAAGCTTTCACTTCACCAGTTCAACGCTGATTGGCCAAGAGGTGGTACGGTGTTTGAAACCCCCAACGGCTTGGGAAACTTGGATAGCCAACTTGGGGATCCGAGGCTGCCAGTTGGATCACTACTATTTTTCTGCTGCCATCAATGGTATTTTTTGGTTTGATCCAGCTCTAGTTCCTGCTATTTTTAAAGTCTTACGATCACCTGTTTTCAATCTGGATGACCGTGAAGCGAAGCAACTGATCTGGGCCTGCTTTGCTGAAGAAACTGAAGGCTTACATCTAAGTTTTGCCACACATCGAGAGGCTGTTGCGTCTTACCAAGCGTATCTAGATCAGATCGGTTATCTTTGGCCTAGCAATCGAGACATAGCCATTATGGCTAGTAATTCGATTGAGATTACTCTAAAGCGGCACCGGAGGGCCTTAGCTCGTGAATGGCGTTGAGATCCAGTTTCCTAATACCTCGTTTGCTGCAATTCAACTGCACCCCGGTCATCCCCTTGCTGATTATCTAACGGCTGAGAATTCTCCTGTGTTGTTTGGGTGTCGGACTGGGATCTGTGGCACTTGTCTAGTGCGAGTGGTGGGTAAAGCAGCTCCGGCTTCTACGCTAGAACAAGAAGTCCTTGATGTCTTGGCACCCCATCAACCTGAAGCCCGATTGGCCTGTCAGTTAAAACCCAAGGGACCTTTACAAATTGAAGTCCTTGATGTGTGAGGTCAGGTATGAAATTTGAGGATTTTTGGTATGTCGTGGCTTTAAGCGAACAACTCAAACCTAAAACGGTAGTGGCCCGTCAAGTCTTAAATGAGTGGCTAGTGATCTTTCGGGGAGCCGATGGACAGCCTGTAGCTTTACAAGATCGATGCCTGCATCGCAACAGTCGCTTATCGGAGGGATCACTCCAACAAGGTTGTCTCCACTGTCCCTATCATGGGTGGGTTTATGATGCTCGGGGTGAGGTTATATCCGTACCTGCTGAAGGTGCAACGTTTAAAGCTGATCCTAACCGCAAGATACAGCCGTACCCCACATGTGAGCAAGATGGGTATGTGTATGTCCGACTCTGCCGAGACCCAGAAGATGAGATCGTTCCCTTTGCGATGCCCTATTACCGTCATCCAGGCTGGCAAACCATTCGCGTGATCAACCGTTTTCATAATTCGGTGACCAACTGTGCTGAAAACTTTATTGACATTCCCCATACTGTATCGGTGCATCCCGGTGTCTTCAGAACCCAGCGACAGCAAGCCTTAACCATGCACATTAGACGGCAAAATGGATCTGTGCGAGTGGAATACCATCAAGAAACTGACAACTTAGGGTGGTATCACCGATTTCTCAACCCAACTGGAACTGAGATTGAGCATGCTGACAACTTTTACATGCCTAATATCACCTGTGTAGAGTACAAGATTGGTACTGCTCGCCATCTTTTGATCACAAGTCAGTCAGTGCCAGAAACAGATACGAGTACCTTAGTCTATACCGATGTCACCTTTAATTATGGGATCTGGACCTGGATCGCTCGCCCCTTTGTTCGCTGGACAGCTCAACATATCATCAACCAGGACATTGACATTTTAAACCAACAGCAAGAAGTGATCACCAAGTATGGTCAGGCCTTTCACCATACCCCTGCTGATACCATTCATGTCTTTGTGGAGTCGATTCGTAACTGCTTAGCAGCTGGCAAAGATCCACGTTTGCTCTCGGATCAGTCAGTTACAGTTTCGTTTTGGGTGTAGCTTATGATTGTGTTCAGTGCCTTTACTTTACTGATCATCTTGACACTCACCAATAGCAGGCAGCGCCGACAAATCCAAGCCAAATCGTGGCAAGACTGGGTTCTAGATGGATTGGGGCTTCTGTGTCAGGGTTTGGGGATCCCTATCCTGCAACTTTTTTTAATTCTAACCCTTTATCCCCATCTTTTACCTGGCCTGGAACATAGTGGATCCTTGCCAGCCATCCCTGCCTTTTTATTGAGTTTTGTAGGTGTAGATTATCTTTACTACTGGAATCATCGGCTGTTGCATACCTCTGGGCTATGGCCGATTCATCAAGTTCATCACACTGTGACAACGATGGATGTCCTGGGGACCTCTCGAAATACCTTGTGGAGTAGTTTTTTTATTTTATATCTCTGGATCCACGGCCTATTTATCTATCTTTTAGCCGATCCAACCAGTTATCTAATCGGTGTCAGTTTAACAGCAGCATTAGACCTGTGGCGACATAGTTCTTGGCAGCCTTGTGAGCAAAGTGGGTTCTATCGGGTTTTGTCCCCCTGGTTGATCCTGCCACAAGATCACGCCTGTCATCACACTGCTGAGGGGATCGAGACGCTATTCGGTGCTAACTTTAAAGTCTGGGATTATTTACATGGAACCTATGCTTTTCATTCCAATTCACGGCCAAAATGCTTAGGTGTAGCCACCGTTTTGCCCTTGTGGAAACAACTACTTTGGCCCTTTACCTAGTGCTTAGAGGGATCATCTATGACACGTTTGAGTTGGATCTTGGGATTTTTTCCGTTACTGGTGGTGGGTCTGGTTATAGCCACTGTTGTTAGTGTAGTGATCACTGCTAATCCATTGATCTTGTTAGTATTACCGGTCATCTTGTATGGCTTGCCACTCGCTGGGTACCGAATTCATCAGCTGTTTTATCCGTTGCCAGAAGGGATCACCTATCTTGTGGGTTCAACCTATTCACCCTGGTGGGGGAGCTATCAGTTTCAATTAATCTATATTACGTTCCCGGCGCTAGAAGCTTTGCTGCGTCTTATTCCGGGTGCCTTTTCCCTCTGGTTACGCTTGTGGGGATCAGAAATTGGTCGAGGTGTATTTTGGACTCCGGCAATTAAAATTTCAGATCGAGGACTGTTAAAGATTGGTGATCAAGTGGTCTTTGGCTATGACGTGGGGTTGTTAGGCCATGTGATCAAACCCAAACGAGCTAATTTGATGCTGTATCTGAAAACCATTGAAATTGGCGATCAAGTCTTTGTTGGGGCTGGATCCCATTTAGGTCCTGGTGTCAAGATTGCTGCAGGTAGCTACCTACCCATTGAGACTAAAGTGCATCCTAATCAACGGTATCCAGACAGCTGCTCTTCAGTGACACCTCTGGTAACAGAGCCTGACAACATTGAAGCAGCTATCACAAGCTATTAGAGATCACCTGAAGCTACCATTTGGATCAAACGGGGTGTACCCGGGTCAAACCCAGCAATATCCCATGATAAAGGATCGTCTGGATCCACTAGGGAGATCCCATAGGGAGCTAGAGTGATATACACAGCCTTAGCTTTGGTATTGAGCTTACGCCGATAGGCCTTTAAAGCCTGTGAAGGATGATGGCGACCGGCCCAGCTTTCACAGTCAGTCCAGAAGCAGAACACATCCACCTTGACTCGATGAGAGAGGGCCCAATCGTAAGCAACTGATGCATCAGTGCCCCCAAAGTTTTGGTGGCTGGCTTTGGCCATGGCATCTTTGAAAGCATCCCGAGCTGTAATTTGCAGATCTCGAAAGTCAGTGGCAAACCCTCGGATGACATAATGCGATTCTGCTTTAGCTGTAGCTAGGGCCATCACTGTGGCAATCTCACAACAGGTGAGTCCTATAGAGCTAACGGTGTAATAAGACATCGATCCAGATACATCAATGGCATGGAGGAAGGTCTTATTCGTAGCTGGCAGGACATCAAATGACACCTCTAGGGCTTTCTCTAAGCTATCCATAACTCGGGGGATGGGTTTCCAGGTTTTCTGGCTTTGCCCCACACGTCCACCTGATTGATAGGTCTTGAGTGCTTTCAAAATGTCGATCGGGTGAATTCGACCTTTGCGTAAGTACTTGGCATTCGTTAACACCTGATGCACTCGCTTGAGGTTATCACGATGATCGATAGTCAATACTCCCAGTTGAGTCAAGGAACCTAAGTTGCGTAGGAGAGCCCCAATTGGCATGTCATTAAATAACAACTGCCAAGCTTTTCGGTCCATCTGACCTACAGGTGCCACCATTTCATGGGTCAATCGTCCTTTGCTAATGGCCTGATGGGTTTGCTGTGGATGCCGCTTTAGCCATTCATACCACCAGATCTGAGCCATTGCCTCTGAGGGGGTCTGAGCTGGTAGATCTTGCCACCCCTGGATCACCCATTGAAATAACTGGTTATGATCTTCAGTAGGGGGCTTTACATGAAACAACCGCAAGGCATCTCGGTGTGAAAACCCTTGCCGTTGCTGGTATTTCAACAATTGATAAGCTAAGGCCTTAACATCAGAGTTGGATAACCAAGCCTTGCCCACTTCACGCACGATCTTGCCAAACCCACGCATGGCCTTGGTGTAGCTTAACCACTCATAGAAATGGCTACCTGTACGGACGACTTGAGGGAAGATCTCTTGAAAAGCCTGTTTAGCGTCTGGAGACTCACCCATTGACAAAACCACTAAAGCTAAGAGTGGGGCACTGTTGTTAATGGATCGACCCTCACTAGCATACAAGATATCAGAGGCCACTCGAGTTGGATCGGCTGCCACTGCCCGTTGGACAACTTCAATAAACTCACCTGTTAACGCTTGCTTACTCGCATAATAGGTACTTTGAGCTGTGCCAATGAGTAGACATCGACGCAGAAGCTGCCACCGATCCACTTTAAACATCCAACCCCCAGATCGGCCCTGGATCATATCGGCTTCACGACCAGCAATGGGTTGAGATTGAGAGGTTTGTATCTTAGTTTTGGTATAAAAATTGTAGTTCATCGTGATCTCCAGCCCTTGAGGCAAACAATGGACATTGGCAGGGTGGGAATTGCACCCACATCTCCCGCTTAACAGGCGATAACCCTCATTTGTCGGCCCGTTAGGGCAAGGGGTAAACAAGGATGTTTAGGCGTTTTACTCTTAAACTACCTGCCAGTTTGATCAGAGGAGTGAAGGACTCGTGTCGGTTGGCTTCATCCCTTTCGATGTCTCTAGAATAGGTAGGATCACTTCCCTCAAGCGAGTTCAGCTGAAATTTTCGCCTACGCTGCTGTAGTCTAGGTTTGAAAGCTAAGGGAGGTTAGAGACCTGGGGGATTCCCCTAACTTTATGGGACCTAAGTGTTGATGCTAAACGGCTAAGAGCCATGTCCGTTATGGCCCACTTGATCTGGATGAGCCTGGCTGATAACCTATGACATCATAAGCTAAGCTAAGTTTCACAGAGGGTTAGCTCGATGGCTTCATCCCCTTCACAACCTGCACTCGACTAGATCCCTATGGCCCGGCCTAGCTATGGACCTGCAGCCAAGCAACGAGCGCAACAGCTATTAGCTGTGTTATTAGCCTATGCCAATGAGGAACTAGATCTAAGTGATGCTGACTGGGCTACTCTTAATCCGCATCTACAGATCCATTGGCAAACTGAGCAGCGTCTGATTGTCAGAACCAAAGTTCGGTATTTAGAAGTCCTAGCCCACCATTCCTTGACAGCCAGCCAGATTAAAGAAGCACTCCACCGCTTTCAAGATTTTCTAGAGATTCTAGAGGATAACCGCCCGAACAAAGGTGGATCTGAAGTGTGGCATTTCACGCTGAGTCTTTGGCACCGCCGGATTGACTGGACGGCCAATCTAACTCGATTAGACCAGGAATGGGAGCACCGCCGTCCTGAAAAGTCCAAACTAGCTACACAACGCCAGGAAGCCTCTGATCCACCTGAGGATCTGTGGTGGCAGTATTGTCAGACCCACTTGGAACTCCATCACTATCAACGCCTGACAACCAATCCACTCACCTTTAATGCTGGGATTACCTTTAACCTGCAAGATATTTACTTACCTCTAGGGCTAGTTGAAAGATATCGTCCAGATCCAAGAGACTTGAATGGCTCAGTCGATGATCTAGAAACTTACATGAGTCTCTCATTAGCAGACTTTTATCAACGATTACAAGCGACAGAACGGCAACGAATCGCTATTGTCGGTGAGCCTGGTGCTGGTAAGACAACGTTATTACAACAGATCGCACATTGGTTACTAGATCAACAGGCCCTACCTATCTGGATCTCACTAGCAGATTTGCACAACTTTGCATTAGCTGACTACATTCTCCATGACTGGATCCCGCAAGTCACTCGATCACTCAAAAGCTCCTCTGAACAGCAAGACTCTCTAGTGCAACAAGTCCAATCCGGTCGAGTCTGGTTACTCCTTGATGGATTAGATGAAATGGCCATGACAGCGGCTACGGCTTTGACTCGTTTGACGGCTGAACTGCGTGGCTGGCTAGCTGATGCCCATGTGATTTTAACCTGTCGATCTAATGTTTGGGATAGTGGCAAAAATACCCTTGAAACGTTCTCTACTTTTTATAATTTAACGTTTAACTCTACTAAGCAAATGGGGCTGTTTATCGATCGCTGGTTCCCATCACAGCCTGACTTCAGCCTTCAGTTGCAGCACGTTCTCAATCAGCCTAAGCACAAACGGATCAAAGACGCAGTCAAAAATCCCCTACGGTTGGCGTTGCTCTGCCGCTCATGGTTTCTCTGTCGGGGCACCCTTCCCTCAACCCAAGCCCTGCTTTATCAGCAGTTTGTAGAGGCTTTCTACGAATGGAAACAAGATCGCTTTCCCACAACAGCAGTTCAGCGACACCAGTTAAATCGATTGCTGGGTCAGGTGGCTTTTCACGCTCTCTTACAGCCTGATATCCGATTTCGATTGCCTCAAGTTTTCGTGGAAACAGGATTTCATGATTCTCTAGACCTAATGGATCTGGCTTTACAGTTAGGCTGGCTTCATAAAGTAGGTATTTCAACCACAACGGGTGAGAAGATTTATGCCTTCTATCACTCTACCTTTCAAGAATACTTTGCAGCTTTGGCTATTTCGGATGGAGCCTTCTTTTTAGACCTAACCTATGCAGTGCCGATCTTGAGTCCTCAATGGCGAGAGGTCTTTTTACTCTGGCTGGGTAGACCTGATATTCAAAGTTCAGACAAAGAAACCTTGATCGAACAGCTGATCCGATTCAAAGATGGTTGTGGTGGCTTTTACGACTATCAGGTTTACTGTCTGGCTGCTGTTGGATTAGGAGAGTACCCTCAGTGTCGTCAGGCCAGTGTCATCCTCAACCAGATTATCCAGTGGCGATATGGATCCGTGCCCTCACCCGTAGCCGAAGCTGCAAGAGTAGCCTTAGTGCAGACAGACCGGACTTTAGCTACAACTGCCCTAGAGTTTTTTATCTGGAATACTAAAGACCCGTTTATTCGATGGCAAGCTGCCTATACCCTTGGTAAAACTCTAGATCCAGGTCATGCTACAGCCATTATGGTCCTGAGTCAGCTCATGACTAGTCTTCAGAGTGAGGGGTTGCGCTTACAAGTGATTGAAAGCTTAGGGCGTATTGATCCCGAGCATCCTACTGTTATTCAGTCTTTGAACGAGATCCTCAACTCAACTCAGCAACCCTCGATTCGACGTCGAGCGGCCTACAGCCTAGGTAAACTTAACCCTACTCATCCCCAGGCGATCTCAACACTTGAAGCTCTGATCAATTCCACCGAGCCTGATTCTATTCAAATACAAGCTGCTGAATCTCTGCTAGCCATTAATCCTAACAATGCCATAGCCCAAACTCGACTTCAGGCCAAGCCAGCTGACAAGACGATCCCCAGCCGCCTCCCTAAACACCCTAAGCTAGGGACACAGCCGCCCGATTTAGCTCAACGGATTGCTTCTTTAGAAACTCGACTACAGACTGTCGATAACCCCATGGACCAACGTCGCTTTGCTTACCAATTAGCCACTCTTGAACCCGGTCATCCCCATGCTATCGCTTGTCTAGTCCAGCTTTTAGTCTCCCAAAAATCCTCTAAGCTACACAAACGAGTGGTTGAGGATCTTAAAGAGGTTTTACTAGACCATCAACTCCCAGCTATTGTGACCCAATTGAAACCTCTAATAATGGCTATTGATCTAGAAAAGAGGCCTTCAGAGGATTCAAACCACTGCTACCAATGTTACAAACTAGTCTGGTACTGTGCTCAACAACTCCCCTTAACCACCTTTTTTGCAGCCTGGCAAGGAGAAGCATGATGAGACCTTTAATTAGGTTATTTGGCCAATGTATGACCCCCGCCGCCAGACAGTTTCAGAGGCAGCTTCAAGATCCTGAGACGGTCCAACACTATGTTCAACAACAATTACTAGATCGGCTACAACAGTGTGTGTATGGACGGCACTTTTGTGTGCAAACCCTAGCAGATTGGCAGCGCCTACCCATTGTTGACTATGCAGACCTAGAACCCTGGATCCAACAACAACAGCAGCAGCACCGATCTCTGCTCACCCCTGATCCCGTCTTATTTTATGAACAGACCTCAGGTAGCCAAGGGCCAGCCAAATGGATCCCCTACACTAAGGCCTTACGACACTCTTTTCAGTCTCTATTTTGTATCTGGGCTTATGATTTAATCCAGAATGGGCCGCCATTTCAGACTGGTCGCGCTTACATGAGTATTACGCCTGCGTTTGCAGCTGCGGGTCGATCAACTGAAGGCTTACAGGATGACAGTGACTACTTAGATGGATGGCTGCAATGGGTCTTATCACCCTTTTTAGTGACGGTACCAGGTGTGCAGCAGATACAAGATATGGAAACCTTTAAGCATCACCTATCATTGGCATTACTGCGGGCTGAAACGCTGGAGATCCTCTCAATTTGGAGCCCCACTTTTTTATTAGTCCATCTGGATTACATTCAAGCGCATCGACAGTCATTAAAGAACCACTTAGGCTCTCAGCTATCCCGCTATCGACAGGATCTCTTGAATCAAGATCTAATTCCCTGGAGTGATCTATGGCCTCACCTTAAGCTCATCTCTTGCTGGGATCAAGCTCATGCATCAGGGCCAGCCGCTGTGTTGAGACAATTATTTCCAACCGTAATGGTTCAAGGAAAAGGCTTATTAGCCACAGAAGCTCCAATGACGGTTCCCTGGATCCAGGCTCAAGGGTGTTTACCGCTGCTCAATGAAGTATTCTTTGAATTTGAAGATGAAAGAGGTGATCTACATCGATTACATCAACTACAAGAGGGGAAACGCTATGGGGTGATTGTGTCTCAAAAAGGGGGACTTTATCGGTACCGGATGGGTGATCAAGTGGAGGTGACTTCGATTTATCAACTAACCCCTTGCCTTGCATTGATAGGTCGGACCACAAAAACTAGTGATCTAGTGGGTGAAAAACTCCATGAAAGCTTTGTTCAAGATATCCTATCTCAAATACCCGCCCAGGGTAGCCAATTTCGATGCTTGGTCCCACGGTTAGAGCCGCACCCCCACTACGTATTGCTCCTAGATCAGGTTACCGGCAATGCCGACACGATGGCAGTAGCGCTGGATCAAGGGCTACAGGCTTCACCTCACTATCAACTGGCCCGACAACTGGGTCAATTGGGATCGATCAAAGCTAGAGTATTGCCTAATGCGATTGATGAACTAGTTCAATCTCGGATTGATGCTGGCTGTCAGTGGGGTAGTGTCAAAGTACCTTGTTTATGGACTTACACCTCTGAGCTGAGGTTAAGTTAGATCTACACATTGTGTTCAGAAATTGACTGGACGTGGCTATTTAAGGACAGAATCTTGGAACGTTACCTGCTATCTAGCTGCAAACAGAGGTTAAAGGGCACTCCCTCTCCTAGTCGCTCTCCATTTGAAATTCTAGTGGGATAAAATCTACCAAATGGGTCAGGTGAACAAACAAAGTTGGGGCTAGCATCTTGTATGGCGGCACGGCAAAGATCTAACGTTGTTCCTTCACCGAACCGAAATCCATCCGAGCTTCTTGTGATGTAAAACCTACCCACGTTATCTGCGGTACAGATGACTGGCTTCCCATCATTGGCTGCATAAGGGCTACCCAGCTGATTCCTCAGATTCTGGATCTCAACTTGGAGAGTTTGAATGTCTCTAGCTTGTTGATCCCTAACTCTACGCAGTTGCTGAATTTCAGTTTCTAAAGCGTCAATAGTGTCCTCTAAGTTAGAAATCTCTCTCTGAGTATTAGTGTCGGAGTCCCTGATGATTAAAGACTCGGCCTTGGCCGTTGATACTTGTCCTAACAATAAACTGAAATTCAAGATCATGAGTCCGAGAATATGAAGATTAGTAACTCTTAATGGGTCATTAACGTCTGAGACCATCTGAATTCTCCTAACGTCGGATCTAGGCCAAGAGTAAATAGGGCATGGGCAGATCACTAAGACACCACTAGCCTAGCTCAAGTTTATTGAAGGATCCTTACCTATGATGGCAACTTCAGATCCTGGACTATCTCCAGTGACAGATGAGTTGAAACTCACCAATACACACTAACTCCCACCAAAAGGTTACTTGGGACAGGTGACACCAACCCTGAGTTAATTCAGCTCTGTTTTTGCGACACTACTCTAGCTTGTGCCTGTACGGCTGTAATCACCACTGTATTGACAACATCCTCAACGGTGCAGCCCCGGCTCAGATCATTCACGGGCTTCTTCAAACCCTGCAAAATCGGGCCGATGGCGATCGCGCCGGTTTCCCGTTGCACGGCCTTATAGGTGTTGTTGCCGGTATTGAGATCGGGGAAGATGAAAACAGTTGCCAATCCTGCCACTTGAGAACCCGGCATTTTCTGGGCTGCCACACTCTTGTCTACTGCTGCATCATACTGAATTGGACCTTCTAATAGGAGATCTGGCCGCAGTTGTTGGGCAATGTGGGTGGCTTGGCGGACTTTCTCGACGTCATCCCCTTTACCAGAATCTCCCGAAGAGTAAGAGAGCAGGGCTACTCGAGGTTCAATGCCAAACATTTTGGCGGTTTCTGCTGAGGTAATGGCTATTTCCGCTAGTTGTGGGGCAGTAGGATTGGGATTAACGGCACAGTCACCATAGACCAGGACATGTTGATCTAGACACATGAAAAAGATCGAAGACACGATTGAGAAATCCGCTTTGGTCTTAATGACTTGAAGAGCAGGTCGGATGGTGTGTTGGGTGGTGTGCACAGCCCCAGATACCATGCCTGATGCATCGTCACAATAGACCATCATGGTGCCAAAATAGGAGGAGTCCATAACATAATCACGGGCCGCGTCCAGGGTAGCTCCCTTATGTTTACGCAGTTCATAAAACGTGTGCGCGTAATCCTCCAAGCAATGGCTCGTTGCCGGATCAACAATTGACAACGCATCTAGATCTAACTGAATACCATTCCCTTTACAGACCCGATCAATCTCCTCATAACGGCCCAACAGGGTCAAGTCCACAATATCCCGTTCTAACAGAATGGCACTCGCCTGCAAAATCCGGGGATCAGTACTTTCCGGTAAAACAATATGCTGTTTATTGCTCTTGGCCTGCTGCACCAGATTATAAGTAAACATCTTGGGTGTCAGTCCCTGCACCTGGATGGTGCTGAGTTGTTGCTCAAACTTAGCCAAGTCCACATGCTGGTCAAAGGCCTCAATGCTGAGATGTATCTTTTCCTGATCGCCGGGGCGTAGCGTACTGTGAACAGCCTGAACCTGGGAGGCTGTAGTATAAGTATCTGTTTTCACTGAGAGAATGGGCGGTGGATCAGGTAGACCTTCAATCAACTTGGCAATCGAGGGTTCGGGCCTAAAGCCCGTCGACAGTAACAGACCAGCCACCTTGGGATAGTTCATAGATTGATGGGCCTGGAGTACCCCTACGATCACATCACCCCGATCCCCTGGTGTAATCACAAGACAATCCTCTTGGAGCCAGTTCAGGGCATGTTGCATCTGCATGGCAGCCACAATCGAGCTGGCAGCAAGACTGTCAAGGCGTGTATGCCCGTATAGTACCTCTGCGCTGAGTTGGTGGGCAATGTCCCGCACCCGTGGACTGCTCAGGCGGCGATCGTAGGGAATCACAGCTACTGTGTAATCGGTATCATCGTAAAGCAACTCTAGTTCAGACTTAAGGGCTTCCACTTGATCTGGAGCTGCTTTGTTGAGAATAATGCCAGCAATCTCAGCATTACGATCCCGATGGGCATCTACGGCTATTTGAATGGGTTGAATCGCATCCTCGAGGCTCCGCTGATCAGCATTGCCCAGCAGCAGAATCGGACAACCCAAATTCTTGGCAATTTCTTGGTTCAAGTCAAACTCAAAGGCTGAGCTCTCACGCAAAAAATCAGATCCTTCACAGACAATAAAATCGCTCCGTTGTTCCAGAGCTTTGAATTGTGTAATGATCTTCTCAATCACAAGGTCAACATGGTGCTGACCGAGAAGTTCATTGGCTTGTTTTGCATATAAGCCGTAGGATTCATCGTAGGTCTGCGGCAAATTGAAGTGGGTCAGAATCAGGTCAATATCCTCATCCCGCTCTGCTGGACTTCCTTTCCGAATAATGGGTCGAAAGAAACTAACATTCGAGGTTTTACGAAGAATGAGATTGATGATTCCCATGGAAGCGAGTGCTTTGCCACTGCCCGCCTCTGTTGTGCTGATGTAAAGTGAGTTTGTCATGGCACCGCTCCACGTCTTACTTAGCAGTATCGTATACAGCAGCAGCCAAGGCTTGTAAACAGGGTGACATTCTGTTGCTTCTTGACATCAATAGGCTCACTGATCTCAGCTGAAGCCATAGCTCCTGCATACTTCTTAAGATTAATTTCAAAGATTAAATTCAATCCCAACACAATTAGCCTGCAGCTTTTGGCAGGTATTTTTGCAATTCCTCGTGCTTTCCCTCTACGGTAAGTTTGCTAACCTAGCTGACCTTGTGAAATCGTTTTTAGCTGTAGCTCTACACACGCAGCATTTAAAACAGCTAGTCCATCTACAATACTCAGAGCCAATTTCAATATGTTTTTCAGATTCTGACAAGCTCCCAATGAGGTCAACAGAACTTGGGGTGAACAGTAAAAGGTAGATCTGAGGCCGCTTGCGAATAGCCTCTAATCCAGGAAAGACCTGAATTTCTCCAGCAGAAGATAGATCCCACGGTAGACTCTAAGGCATTAGACTTTAAGGTCTGAATTTGGGTTAGATGCGCCGCAAGCCCAGCGAATTCCAGATCACGGTCAGGGAGCTTAATGCCATGGCAATTTCAGCCATGATGGGGTGGAGCAGTCCAGTAGCTGCTAAAGGAATGGCAATTAGGTTGTAGCCATAGGCCCAGGCTAAATTTTGCTGAATTTTATTGAATGTCGATCGAGCTAATTGAATAGATTTGACCACTGAGGACAAATCACCTTGAACCACAGCCAGATCAGCGGCTTCAATTGCTAAATCAGTACCCGTACCAATCGCAATCCCAACATCGGCCTGAGTCAGGGCGGGGGCATCGTTTAACCCATCACCAACCATCGCAACGAGTTGCCCCTGCTCTTGCAGTGACTTGATCACGTCCACCTTTCCTGCTGGCAAGACTCCGGCATAAACATCCACCAACCCCACTTGATTGGCAATGGCTTGAGCTACTCGTTCGTTATCTCCTGTTACCATCACCGGATCAAAGCCTAGTTGTTTGAGCTGAGCAATTGCCTCACCAGAATCTGCTTTCACCCCATCTGCAAGCGCAATCAGGCCTATCACTGAGTGATCGACAGCCACACCAACTACCGTTTGACCCGCTGCTTCTAAGGTCGTGATTGACTCCTGCCAGATTGATAGATCTAAAGATTGTTCAATTAAAAAGCTTAAACTGCCAACCTCTACCTGATGAGTGCCCACACTAGCCCTGACCCCTCGACCGGTAACGGCTTCAAAGTGATCAACAGGTGCCAAAATGAGAGCCTGAGACTGGGCTGCTGAGACAATAGCCTGACCCAGCGGATGCTCGGATCCCTGTTCCGCTAGAGCTGCCCATCGCAAGACCTCTGAAGCAGCCTCCACAGGTAAAATGTGATTGATCCGGGGAGATCCTGTCGTGATGGTGCCGGTTTTATCTAACACAATAGTCTGGATTGAGTTTAGCGTTTGAATAGCCTCGCCATGACGGAGTAAGATGCCCTGTTCAGCTCCCCGTCCCGATCCCACCATAAGAGCAATCGGAGTGGCTAACCCTAAAGCACAAGGGCAAGCAATCACCAAAACAGCAATCATATTAAAAGCAGCTAACCCTAACCTAGATAAGTGAGTATTAATCCAGGGTAGGTAGTTGGCCATCAAATGGAGCCATGACTGTAACTGATCGGCGGCAACATACCATATGAGAAATGTACTGGTCGCTAGCAAAATCACTCCAGGTACAAAATAGCCTGTGACTTCATCTGCAAAAGCTTGAATAGGCACCTTAGATCCCTGGGCTTCCTGGATCAGTCGCACCATTTGAGCTAAAAAGCTATCTTGGCCCACCCGTGTCACTTCAAGAGTTAGTAAACCTTGTTGATTAATAGTGGCCCCAATCACTTCATCGCCAACCTGCTTCAACACGGGCATGGCTTCACCTGTTGCCATCGATTCATCCACCATGGAGGATCCTTTGAGCACCTGACCATCAGCAGGCACCACTTCACCAGGCTTGACCACTAATTGATCACCGACTTGTACCATTTCGATAGGGACATCCACCACCACTGAGCCAGCAGGACTCATCTTTTGCAAATGCGCTTGTTTGGCTTGCAAGTTGATCAGTTTTCGAATAGCTTGTGACGCCTGCCCTCGCGCCCGCTTTTCCAGGTAACGGCTAAGTAAATGAAAAGCCATGACCATAGCAGCCACTTCAACAAAGACAGTCACTTCAGAAATGCCTGTCAACCCAACCATATAGGTGGGAACCGTACTCAACGTAATCAACACGTCCATGTTAGGAGCACCCCGGCGGGTTGCAGCCCAACTAGATTGATGAGTCGGCCAGCCCGCAATCAGCACAACGGGAAAAGCCAAAATTAGCGTTAACAGGCGATGATGCTCATTGTGGGGTTGGCCTGTGATCAGGCAGTAAACCATAACCCCCATCAACATCAATGCCGGAATAGCTCCTAGCCAAAACCGATACCAGGCGGATTGAACTGAAGTTTCTAAGTCAATAGTGGGATCTTGATCTTGTAAAGACTCGAGTTGAGCCGCACCAAAGCCACCGGCCTCAATCGCCTCAATTAAATCAGAGATGGCAACCGCACTTGGGTCATAAACCACACGAGCCTGCTCTGCTGCAAAATTAACATCAGCGATCTGAATTCCAGGAACTTGATGCAAAAGGCGTCCTACGCTAGCTGCACACCCAGCACAACTCATGCCTGAGATTTTGAGGTAAGTGGCTTGAGGATTCAGGTGCAGAGTGGGGGAATCAGAGACAGTCATTGTTGGCCAATCTTTAAATGCTGAGTACCCTCCAGAATAATAGGTATTCTTAGGACTGACCAGGATCTAACCAGTACACCTCATCCGGTTTGACCTCCTAGCAACCTTGAGTAGGTTACCGATAGGATAAGGGAGACCTTTAAATGGCTAATCATGAAACAGGATCAACTTGCTGTTTTGAGCTTGACTCTAGCTGGCTTGATCGGTGGGGCTAGCTCGCCGTTGGCCCTAGCTCAAGTCCCTGAGTCTCCTGAAACTCCTCAGATCACTGAACTGGAGCTGTTAGAGATCTGTGCCCGCGATGAAGCTGATCAACTTCCGAGTCCTTTTGTAGATGTCCAGCCCACTGACTGGGCCTACAAGGCGGTTTTAACCCTTTACTACTGTGGGGCTTACCGAGGTGCCATTCCACCCGAAACTTATAAAGAATACCTGGATCAACAAACTATTCCTGATCAGCCTTAAGATTGTCAACCTTTGAGTCCATCAACCCTTAAGATCATCAACCTTAAGACTCTTACTGATTACCCTCAAGATCGGTAGCAGAGGCTTTCAAAGGCTGTTCGGTTAAGCAGCTTTGGATTCTCCAACTCGAACGCTACCCTCAAGTAATGCATTGTTCAATTGTTCTAGTAGATCTAGCTCCGAGGACGTCACTTGGTTAGACATCGCTAACGTATTGATCTGTTGCTGGTGAGTTGACGTTAAAACACCTGACTTGAGGACAGCGGTAACAATAG
>CAYSWV010000010.1:81333-95627 GCA_964434865.1 uncultured bacterium | reverse complement strand
ATTGAACATAACAAAACTGAAATTAAGTTACACCTTGACATGACAGCAACTGAGGTAAGGAAGTTTCCTTGAGATTAGATCTTGTAAAATCCCTTAGACTTATTGGAGATTAAAATCTGAAAGACTTGGCCATTCATTCAAGCCGTATACCTTAACTGCCATACCTTAAGTGTCAAGCTGAGTACCTTAACTGCAGAGATATTCAAAGCATATCTGGATCTGTGCTTTTTGTCTGTCAGAAAATGTTGGATATTGTTCAGATCTGTGCTTTTTGTCTGTCAGGAAATATTGGATATTGTCTGAATCTGTGCTTTCTGCCTGCCAGAAAATGTTGGACATTGTCCGTTTTCGTCGCCTTTAGAGACCAATAGATGGAGTTTTAGCTAGAGATCCAGTCAGTTTATACTCACAGCTACGAAATGTAAGGTTTTGTAAAGTAAACTTGAATTTCTATGACTATCAATAGCCAACACCGTCGCCTAGAAGACACTAATCTAAGTGGATAGGTTGGTACTGATCAGATTAGAGTGATATAAGAATTTCCTGGAGAATAAATGAGGTATGATTCATCCATTTCTTATTTTGTCTGGTGAACTGGAGTTATCTCAAATTGCTAATGGCAACGTAATCAAAAAAGTGGTTCCTACACCCACTTGGCTCTCACACTGAATAGTGCCATGTAAGTTTTGTGTCACCAGATTGTAGACAATGTGAAGACCTAAACCAATGCCACCCTGGTATCGGGCTGTTGTGAAAAAAGGTTCAAAAATTTTGGGTAGATGCTCAGGTGGGATACCACACCCGTTGTCTCGATAGGTCCATTGGATCTGTTGTTGATCACCGTGAAAGTGACTCTCGATCCACCCTTGCTCTTGAGATTCAAAAGCATGCCCAACTGAATTGAGAACTAAATGAGTCATGATTTGAGAGTAAGCTGCTGGATAACTCTCGATCTCAAGGTTAGGATCACCGGATATTTTAATCTGAATGGTGGGAGGCACTTGTGACTCTAAGCTACTAATGACCAGCTCTAGGTGGGTTTTGAGGTTAAAGTGGCGTAATTCCCAGTGCGATCGGTCGACGGCTACTTGTTTAAAACTTTCAATCAAATCACTAGCGCGCTTTAAATTTTCTAGAATAATCTCACTGGTCTCTTTGGCTGTGTCTAAATACCGGGTCAATATAGTGCGCTTTAACTTGCCATCTTTAGACATTTCAGCAAATTGCTCAGTCATATCGGATAGCATTGAAGCAGCAGTGACAGCACAACCCACTGGGGTATTTACTTCATGGGCTACACCAGCAACTAATTGACCTAATGCAGCCATTTTAGCTGATTCAACCAGTTTGTCCTGAGTTGTTTGTAGATCAGTTAAAGCTTCAGACAAGGCTTCTGTCCGTTCGGCCACACGTTGCTCCAAGATCTGATTGGATTGTTGTAACAGTTGAATACGCTCTTGCTTGGCAGCTACAACCGTGGCTAGTCGGCGATCATACTCATAAAACGTTGAAAGACTCAGACTATTTAAGATCAAGGCCACCGCAGCTGGCACTAGAGGAATCCACCACCCACCAAGCCAGAGAAGATAGCTACCCACAACCAGCCCTACTACACAGCCACCAGTACCTAATAAGGTCTGCCAAGGTGATCGAGCGTAAGCCGTCATCAGTAAGCTAAAGCCACTCCAGCCGAAGATCCAAAGATATTCTAACCAGTCGGGCCAGGTTTGAATTAAAGGCCGTCCATCTAAGACAGCACTAATGATTTGACTCACGGCATGAGCTTGCACTTCCAACCCATAGATCCAAGTTGTATCGGGATCAACCACTGATGAGGTAGCGGCACTGACAAAATCTTGAATACTGGCTGTAGTTACCCCCACTAAAACAATGCGATCGCGGAGCTGTTCAGGATCGTAGTTGCCCGCGTAAATGGCCTCAGCGGTTAAATAGTGAAATGAAGGATCTCCTCGGCGAAAGTGCAATAACGTTTGTACCGACCCTTCGCTAGCGTTGCCCCGGCTATAGCCGCCAAAGTTGGATCGAAATCGGGGAATCTCAACTGGACCAAACCGCATAGCAGATGGATCCTTGAGGCCATTTTCTAAAGTTACCCCCTCATGTTTGAGATAAGCTTCAGCGATCCGAAGTGACCAGGAAAACTTAAACGTAGGGAGACTGTCACCATGAATTTGAGTCCCCAGTAGGATATTCCGTTGCTGACCATCAGTGTCTAACCAGGCATCGATAATGCCAACCCGCTCTGAGGGCAAATCAGGAGGCGGAGAGACCACGGGTGGTAATGCTTTTTCAGGGCCAATTAAAGACTCCATAGTCTGAAAAGCAGTTTGCAAAGCGGCAAATCCTGGCTCAACGGGCACATCTCTCAGAATATCTAAGCCAATCACACGAGGTTGATGTTGATAGAGTCGCTCAAGCAGATCAGCAAGATCTTGATCAGGAATAGGGTAAGTCTTTACTCTTTGGAGGGTTGACTCATCAATCCCAACTAAGACAATTCGTTCATCAGTAGGTTCAGACAAGGGGCCTTGCATAAAACGATCTAGGATCAGCAATTCCCACCGCTCAAATGTGCCCAGCCATCGCCCACCCATGATCAACCCTGTAATCAATAGTCCCGGAAGTAGTCCTGATCGAAGTGAAGCTTTTAGAGAGACCATCCACTGCCTCAGATGGGGGAGCTTAGTGTTTAAAACTTTTTTGAGCAAAAGGTATAATTAGGTTAAATCGATTACCTTGTCTTAGTAAGGTTATGATTAGCAAGATCATGATTAGTAAAATTATGGCTAGCAAAGTTAGGGTTAGTAAAGTTAGGGTTAGTAAATTTATAAGAGGACTGACCTCAAGCGGGTCTCATTGTCCAGTTGTCGGCACTGCTGTTAGCTTGGGATGTGTCCTTGGAATGATTACAGGATCCCCAGTCTGGGCTGGATATACTCCTCCTGAAGGTGATCCCCCGCGCGGCTCAACTATTGCTAATAGCACCAGAGGCTCTTGTCAGACAGGGACACAACCTTTGTTAACGCCTCTAGCGCCCACTAGCCATGTAGGCCAATCAAGTACAACGTCACCCACACTATCTTGGTATGTATCAACCTCTCATCTTCATCGGATAGAAGTATCTTTATACAGTATAGATAAGACCCATGAGACACCACAGCTCATCTATCTATTTGAAGAGGTTAGATCTCAATCAGGTTTGCATGCTCAGACCCTACCTCCAGCTGAAATCTCACTACAGGCTGGGGAGCGGTATCTATGGCAAGTTGCAATTGCTTGTGATCCAGAGTCTCCTAGCTATGACCAGGCAATTGTGGCTGAACTTGAGATTGTGACTCCCCCAGACGCACTGGTTGCTAAAGTTGAACAGTTAAATGACACTGAAAAGGCAATGGTATACGCAGAATCAGGCTACTGGTATGATGCCCTGCGAGATGCGACTGACAGTCAAGTCAGATCTCTTCTAAAAGAACTGGCAGCTTTGGAAACCGGGGATCAACGTCAGGTTTTAGAACAGATTGCTCAACAGCCAAGTTTAGACACAACCTCAGACGCCATTAACTAAGGTCAATTCTGACACTGCTATTGAATATCAACGCATTACCTCTATGATAAGACTTAAGTCTGACAAGATCAGGCTAACTGTTACCCGAGGTTTAGGCTGATGCTGCCAAAATTTACGATCACAGCCCTTGCAGCTTTGGCGTCTTGGATTGGTAGCCAACTTCCTAGCTCAGCTCAAGTCATTCCAGATGCGACGTTGGGGACCCAAGTTAACCCTGCGGATGGTAATATTTTAACCATTCAAGGAGGGACTCGAGGCGGTCCCCATCTCTTTCACAGTTTTCAAGACTTCAATATTCAACCCCATCAAACTGTTGTTTTTCAAGATCTGGGGGGATTGAGGACCGTTTTAACTCGTGTGACGGGTCAAAATCCCTCTACCATTGATGGTACCCTGACGTTGGCAGGTCCGGCAGACTTCTTTCTTCTCAATCCCAACGGCATTATATTTGGCCCCCATGCTCAACTGCAATTGGATGGATCGTTTTATGCCTCCACAGCCACCCAAGTGCTTTTTCAAGATGGCCTTGAATTTACCGTTGATGCCGCAGAGACCCCTCTCCTAACTATCAGCCAGCCCATTGGCCTTAATCTAGGTACTCAGCCTCAACCGATTAGTGTGGTTGGATCAGATCTGGAAGTGCAACCAGGTCAGGATCTGGCTTTGCTCGGTGGTTCGTTAGCACTAGATCAGGCTAGTCTGACTGCTCCAGGAGGAGTGTTGAGACTGACCAGTTTGGCTGAGGGAGGTTTTGTTTCTATCGGATCCCCTGACTTTTTCATCTCTCCTGACCTTCAATTAGGGACAATCACTATTTTAAATCGCTCCCGTCTGGACGTGGTGGCAGGTGGTGGCGGCGATATTATCCTCCAAGGTCAAGATCTGGTGTTAGGAGGTAGTCAGCTAACGGCTGGGATTGGGCCAGGTCTGGGTGATCCCTTGGCTCAATCGGGAAGGATAGATATTCAGATGACAGGCTCGGCCATGGTTCAACCGGGCACAGTCATTGAAAACAACTTGGGATTAGACGCTCAAGGGGATGGTGGCCCTATTGCGATCCGAGCACAAAACTTGTCTATTACCAATACCCGTGTTAGCACCTCCACATTAGGGGTAGGTAATGCTGGAGACTTATCCATTGAATCTGAAGAGACTCTCACCATTGTCAATGCTCTTGACCTCCCTAATCCCCCTGGATCCCAACCAGGCTTTTTAGATAATGAGGGTCCCTCTGAAGGTTCACCAGACTCAATGGCTCCCGCATCTAACCAAGGTCCACCTGATAGGCTTACCTCTCGCTTGATCGAAGCTACTTCAGAACCCACTGAAGGGTCATCTAATGCATCCAATCGGCCAGTCGATCAACAGAATCCTAACGAGGATTTGAGGATTCCTTTACTACCTGGGTTATCTCTGTTGTCTATTGGGGTGACTGGAGATAGTGGTAACTTAACCTTCAAAGCTCAAACCATTCAAATTCAAGGTACAGCTACGATCCTTAGTGAAATTCGAGGAACTGAAGCAAGTTCAAGGATGCTCAATGGCGGCGATATTGCAATAGAAGCCCAAACCCTTTCTTTATTAGAGGGGCCTTTGATCTCGGCTTCAGTCTTCTCGGGACTGGGTAAAGGGGGAGCGATTTCTGTTGTAGCCAGCGATATTACTCTAGACGCGACTAGATCTCCGGCTGGTGTTTCGTCAGGTGGGATCATCAGTAACCTGGGACGCAATAGGAACCTAGGCCGTAATGATGCACGCGGCTCAGCCGGAAGTATTGCGATTGAGACAGAACGGTTAAGACTCACAGGGGGTGTTGTAATTGGGGCTGATGTAATTGGTGAAGGGACTGGGGACCGTGACAGTACTGGCGGCGATATTATGATCCATGCCTCAGACTCTATCCTGCTAACCACGACCGATACTAACTCTAGATTGAATACACCTGTGATCTCTACTGCTCTTTTACCAGGCACTCAAGGAACTGGCGGTAGGATTATGATCAATACACCTAAGCTACAGTTGAATAATGGAGCTGGGATCATTGCCTCTACAACCGGTGAGGGGGATGGGGGTGATATCTCGATTGTGGCTGATCAGATTGAATTACAGGGTGTATCACCAGCAGGTTTACCTAGCGTTATCACAGCTAACTCCAATACCGGTGCCACAGGGCAGGGAGGGAATATTACTATTCAGACTCGGCACCTCTCGGTCCAAGATGGAGGACAACTATCAGCCGCAACCTTTAGTGATCAAGATGGTGGCAGCGTGACCCTTGAGGCTAACCAAATTCACCTATCTGGATCAGTGCCAGTGCCGGATATGGTGAGAGCTAACCGAAATTTAGTGACCAACGTTGCGGGGGATCGGTTCCTTTCTGGTTTGTTTGCTAGCTCTCTAGGCACTGGAAATGTGGCTCCCAATCAAGATGCGCTCCGCATAGAAACTCGTGATCTGATCGTTAATAACCAGGCGCAAATCTCAGTTAGCAGCACAAATGCAGGAGCAGCAGGCAACTTAACCCTCCAAGCAGACCAGATAGACCTAGAGGCCGGCCGTATTGTTGCTGACACGGTTGAAGGCGATGATGCCAATATCACCATTAACTTCCGTGATCACCTACGATTATCGCAACAAAGCCAGATCTCTACCAATGCATCAGCATCAGCAACAGGAGGCAATATTGTTATTGGCTCTGGGTCTTTAATGCTTGAAGACGGCTCTGCTATTTCTGCTTTCAACTCTGGAGGCGTAGGGAATGGTGGGAATATCCTGTTGAATCTGGACAGTATCGTAGCCAATCCAGGTGCTGTCAATACGATCAATGCCGATGCGAATCAGGGTGACGGAGGAAATATCCAAATTACAACCAACGCCCTCTTTGGACAGCCCTTTTTCAGAGCGACCGCTTCGTCTGATTTTGGTCTGGATGGAGTGGTGGAGGTGGAATCTCCTGAGATTGATCCGGCTCAAGGCTTGATTCTGCTGCCAACGAATCCGCTCAATAGTGATGATCAGGTCGTGGCAGGCTGTGCGGCAGATCCACAAGGAGATTTTTATCAGGTTGGCCGTGGGGGCTTACCCCGTAGTCCCAATACCTTACTTATGCCTGTGTTTATGGTGGTGCAAGCTCGTCACTTACTGTCGGAACGAGTGACCCAGGCTCAACTCGCTGATGCTGCCTACTGGTCAGGTGATTATGCCAAGGCGGTTAAGGTGTGGGAGGCTCTGGTGGCGTCTGAGCCTGATCCTGAAATCCAAAGTGTAGCCCTCAGTCATCTGGCGTTGATGTATCACCTGCAGGGCCAATGGGATCAAGCAGAACAAATCCTATCTCGCAATCAGGCGCTGCTAACACCTCAGTTGATCAACACCCAGCCACATTTGTATGCCCAGCTGCTTAATGTTCAGGGAAGTCTAGAGTTAGCTCAAGGGCGTTTAACGACTGCGATTCAAACCTGGACGATTGCCAGTGAGTATGCCAATCCAACGCAAGCCCTAGAGATTAGTCTTAACCAGGCCCAAGCCTTTCAACTTTTGGGATTTCAGGACAAAGCTTTGCAGCATCTGAGAGCGCTGACTACCGACTTAAGCACTCAGCCGGCTTCTCATCTATTCGGTTTAGCGCTGCTGCAGCAAGGGAATGGTCTTCGATCGGTAGGTAACCTGGATGAAGCTCAGGTCGTTTTAGACGATAGCCTTGAGCTAGCCAAAGAGCTACACTCGTCCCCTTTAATCAGTGCCAGCTTGCTAGGTCTGGGTCATGTTGCTCGGAATCTATCCCAATTTAATCAAGCAGACGCCTACTATGCCCAAGCTGCCACTCTGGCATCTTCAGATCAGGATCGCTTTCAAGCACACTTAAGCTATCTCAATCTCGTACTGGAGCAGTCGCAGGCAGTGGATGAGGCTCTGCTGGAGTCACTACTCTCACAAGCGCAACATTTACCAGCCAACCGACTAACCCTTTATAGCCAAATTCAGCTAGCTCAATTACTACTCAAACTATCCAACCAGAATCAGCTAGATAGAGCTAGATCCCAAGAGTTGCTTGAATTTACTAGTAAACAGGCTCGAGCACTGGCCGATCCACTGGCATTAAGCTATAGCCTGGGTACACTAGGGCACTGGTACGAACAACACCAGCAATGGGATCAAGCCCAACCTTTGACAGAAGAAGCCCTTTGGTTAGCTCAGCAAGTAGACGCTCCAGAAGCCGCTTACCTTTGGTCTTGGCAATTAGGTCGCATTTTGCAGGACCCAGATCAACAGATTGAAGCCATGACTGCCTACCGTGAATCTGTCCGTATATTAAAAACCATCCGGACTGAACTAGCTTCTATCAATACTGACATTCAGTTCTCATTTCGAGATCAGGTTGAACCTGTTTATCGCCAGTTAACGAGTCTGCTCTTGGGATCTACACCTCTAACCCAAGCCCATCTCATAGAAGCCCGTCTGCTGATCGAAGACTTACAACTGGCTGAGTTAAATGATTTTTTCCAAGATGATTGCACCCAAACTCAACCGATTGCTGCTGATACCATTGATCCGACTGCAGCTGTAATCTATCCCATTCTATTGGAAGATCGCTTAGATCTAATTGTTAGTATCTCCGGCCAGCCCTTAAGTCATCGCTCGGTTGCCATTACCCCAGCTCAAATTGAAGCTACTGCCGATCAATTATTGCGCTCTCTAACCACCCCCTTGCGATCATCTCAGCCCGAAACGCGCCAGTCTCTCCAAGATGTCTATAGTTGGCTAGTTGCTCCTGTCCAAGCCTTACTAGACGACCATGCTATTGAAACCTTAGTCTTTGTGGCTGATGGTCCCCTACGAACATTACCTTTAGCCGCGCTCTATGATGGTCAACAGTATCTGATCGAGACCTATAATGTTGTTTTATCTCCTGGACTGGAACTCTTGGATCCACGCCCTTTACCTAGACAAAACCTCCAGTTGCTAGTGGGAGGCCTGAGCCAAGCTAGAGCCAATTTTTCATCCTTACCTTTTGTTGAAGATGAAGTCACTCAAGTGGCTACCTTGATCCCTGAGCATCGGCTCTATTTGAATGAATCTCTCACTATTGCGAATTTAGAGGCCGATCTCAGCACAAGTTCAGCCGATGTGATCCATTTAGCTACTCATGGAGAGTTTGGGACTAGTGCGGAAGAAACCTTTATTTTGACGTGGGATGGTCGCCTGACTATCAAAGACTTGGGTATCTTGCTCCAACGGTCACCTAGTGCTTCTCCGGTAGAACTCCTGGTACTGAGTGCTTGCGATACAGCGGCTGGTAACAGTAGAGCTATCTTAGGGATTGCTGGTATGGCCATACGGGCCGACACTCGAAGTGTGGTTGCAGGATTATGGCCCTTGAACGATCAGGCTACTGCAGTATTTATGAGTAACTTTTATCAAACCTTAGCCTTAGCCGGTACTACAAAATCTCAAGCGTTTCGCCAGGCTCAGTTGGCTTTACTACAAGATCCTAAATTTCAAGCCCCGTATTATTGGAGTCCCTATGTATTGGTTGGCAATTGGTTATAGGGGCATTTTTTAAGGGATAGGGGCATTGAGTTTTAGGTGTAGCAAAAGTATACTAGACTACATTCGAGGAATTTACAGTTCAATGATAGCCCAAACATCACCTACTGCAATCGTGCTTTTACTGATGGCTGAGCTGAGCTTAAGCAGAATAGCGGGAATCTTTCTAACAAGATACTGATCAATCTTGAGGGGGATTCAGAAGATACTTAGAGTAAATCACATCTATGGAAACACTTATGGCCTCTACGTTATCCGCCTCAGCAATAAAGCTCGATCCTGTATTTAGAGTTGTCATGGATTCAAAGGATACTATTCATTGCTTAAAGCAAGGTCGATACGAAATTGGACGTTCTATGCAATGTGGGGTCAGGATTAATCATAGAGAAGTGTCTCGGTTACAAGCTACCCTGATCCGGGGGACAGACGGACGCTTTTGTTTATTTGATGGAGATGGCCTAGGCACTGAAAGCAGCAACGGTACCTATGTTAATGGTAATCGGATTCAGCGTCGGGTTCTGCAATCGGGAGATGTGATTCATTTTGGCAGTAGTGCGGTAGCAGCTCATTATTATCATGATCAACCTGTGTCAATGGTAACTTCAGAGGAGGTCCCAACTGATCTCGTGAGATCCGACGATGAACCGACGGCCTCTATCTTTATGGAAAACGGAGAGTAGCCTTCACAAGTGCCCAAGATTAATCCGGTATATTCTTTTGAAGGGGTATAATACCTGCCTAGTATGCTTAGTTTGACTTTGCATTGTTTAACTTTGCCTTAAAGATGTGACAATATTGATCCTCTGGATGCTTTGAATCTAGACTAACTGACAGGAGTGGCTTTAGAGTCTGGAAAAAAAGAGTCTTTGGGCCTAGGCTAGAGGCTTGAGTGATGCGAATCTACCTGAAATGACGTTGCCACCTAAATGACTCCAGCTCCAGAAACAGCTCTTTTCTCAGTTACCTCCAGATATCTTAGATCTGCCTCAGGGGTCTTCAGGCTACGATCACATCCCCCACTACCAGATCCAGATTCAACCCTATACCCAACGGGTAACCCTCAAGATTCAAAACGTGACGGTGGCTGAGTCAACTCAAACGCTCTGTTTACTAGAAAACTTTCATCTTCCGGTCTACTATTTCCCTCGACATCAGGTTCGGATGGACTTGATGCAAAAAACAGCGCATAGGACCTACTGTCCCTTTAAAGGTTATGCCACCTACTGGGCCCTTCATCTGCTAGACCAGACTCTCATTGATCAAACTTGGCAAACTTGGCAAACTTGGCCGGATCTGGTTTGGAGCTATGAGGATCCGTTCCCAACTGTTGCTGCAATTCAAAACTATATGGCCTTTGACTTATCGCAACCCAAGGTGTGGTACGAACAGGGAGAAACTCTGTATAGTCAGATCCTGACGGGCAGCCACTCTGTAACTGAAGACCAATCAATGTAAGTCTTATTTACAGAAGATTGCAATTTATAGCAACTAGGGCGTTTAGCTGGCTAAATTGGAGACCATAAGAGAAGTCCCTGAGTACACCCGTAAACCTTCAAGCTTTATCAATACCCAACCCGTGGTCGTCGGGATCTAATCTTCAACAGGGTTGAACTCAGCCTTACCGAATCTAAGAAGAACGCAGCCTTAGACGGTAACCCTATTACGAATGCACAACCTATCAACGACAACCACTGCTTCACCAGCCTAGTAGCAAGCAGTGATGAGGAGCCATTATGCAAGATCTTGAATTTCGTACTAGAAATGTGGCGATTGTGGGTCCCTATTCTAGTGGCAAAACTTCTTTGTTGGAGAGCCTGTTATCTGTCACTACTACCATCTCCCGTAAAGGACGTATCCAGGATGGTAATACCGTGGGAGACACTAGCCCCGAAGCTCGCAATCGCCAAATGACTGTTGAAGTGAATGTCGCTGCCGCTGAGTATAGCGATGTTCGATTTACGTTTTTAGATTGTCCGGGTTCTGTGGAATTGGCTCAGGAGATGTATAACGTCTTACCCGGTGTTGACGCGGCTATTATTGTTTGTGAGCCTAGCTGTGATCGGGTATTGACCTTAGCGCCTCTGTTCAAGTTTTTAGATGATTGGGAAATTCCTCACATCGTTTTCATTAATAAGATGGATCGCAATCATGGTGATGGGGATTTCATGGAAGTGATTCATGCCCTCAATACCATTTCGAGTCGACCTCTAGTTCCACAACAGTATCCTATTGGCAAGGGTGAGTCGCTCTTAGGATTTATCGATCTAGTCAATGAGCAAGCCTACCACTACCATCCTGATGCTCCTGCTGATCCAGTGCCGTTTCCAACTCATTTACAAGCTCAGGAACAAGCCGCTCGGGATGAAATGCTAGAAGCCCTGGCTGACTTTGATGATCATCTTCTAGAAGAACTGCTCGATGATATTCCCCCACCCCAATCCGAAATTATTGAAGATTTGAAAGTCAACCTAGGTGCTGATCGAATTGTGCCGGTCTTTATGGGCGTGGCAACTCATGATTTTGGAGTCAGACCTCTGTTGGCCAAGTTACTAGATGAAGCCCCTGAGCCAGCTACAACAGCTCAATGTCGGGGGCTTGAACCTACCTCAGAACCTCTGGCGCAAACCCTGAAAACCTACTACACCCCTCAAGGGGGACGTCTATCACTGGTGCGAGTATGGCAGGGCACCCTGCAGGAAGGCGATATCCTTAATGGCGTGCGCTCAGGTAGCTTATCCTACCCAGGATCGGATCAACGCAGACCTACAGCTCAAGCGGGTGACATTGTCTTCATCAGTCGCCTTGAAGGTATTCAAACTGGTGATACCCTCAGTCTTCATTCAACACCTGCTGTGACTCTGCCCCGAGCTGAACGTCTGAGACCTGTCTATGCCTTAGCTATCGCCCCTCAAAACCAAGACGATGAAGTTAAACTCAGCCATGCCTTAACTCGCCTCAGTGATGAAGATCCATCCTTACATTGGGAGCAACATGGAGATACACATGAGGTCATCCTCTGGGGCCAAGGGGATATTCATCTACAAGTCGCTCTTGATCGACTCCGCCGCAAATACAACTTACCCATGGGCACTCACAAACCTCAGGTTCCCTATTGTGAGACCATACGCAACTCAGTTGAAGCAGTCCATGGTCGCTACAAACACCAATCGGGGGGACATGGGCAATTTGGTGACGTCTATCTTGACATTCAACCCCTAGATCGAGGAAGTGGATTTCAATTTGGTGAAACCATTGTTGGTGGTGCTGTGCCCCGTCAATATATTCCCGGTGTTGAAATTGGGGTCAAAGAGTACCTCGCTCAAGGCCCTTTAGGCTTCCCTGTTGTTGACGTTGCTGTCACACTCAAGAATGGCTCCTACCACTCTGTTGACAGTTCTGAACTGGCTTTCAAACAAGCAGCTCGCATCGCGATGCAAACCGGACTGCCGCAAGGAGCGCCGACCCTCTTAGAGCCTATTCTATGGATCAGCGTTAGTGTTCCTAATGCCCATACCTCTCAAATTCTGAGATTGGTTAGTATTCGTCGAGGCCAAATCCTGGGCTATGAAGCTAAACCTGGGTGGTCTGACTGGGATCAAGTTGCAGCCTACCTGCCTCAAGTCGAAATGCAAGATCTGATTATGGAACTACGCTCACTAACCATGGGAGTTGGATTCTTTGATTGGCATCATGATCATTATCAAGAGGTCCCTGATAAAGTGGCTCAACAAGTATTGGCTGAACCTACTGCTAACAGCACCAAAACCGGTGACAACGGCAAACGTGGCCGCTAATCTCCCAATACGCTAATCAAATGAGATCATAACTATCTACAAGAGCGTAGGCAGTCATCAACAAAGTTAAGCTAGCCGGATATCTGATCCAAAACCCTAACTCCAGAGGTGATCAGACGTCCGGCCTATAGACTATTTGGCTTCTTTCAAGTACTTCAACATCGTTTCAGCATCAGATACTTCAAAGGGATCAGTAGGGCAGTTGTCACTGTAACCAGGCTCAACAAACATCTTCTCAATCTGACCATCTTTGACAACCATAGAGTAGCGCCAAGAGCGGAGGCCAAACCCTAAGTTATCCTTTTCAACCAACATACCCATCTTACGGGTGAACTCACCGTTTCCATCAGGTAGCAAGAACACTTTTTGAACGCCCAGTTTTTGCCCCCACTGGTACATCACAAAGGCATCATTCACTGAAATACAGATCACTTCATCCACCCCTTGTGCCTTGATCTCGTCATAGAGAGCATCGTATCGAGGTAAATGAGTCGAAGAACAGGTTGGAGTAAAGGCACCAGGCAATGAAAAGACCACAACCCGCTTACCGCCAAAAAGCTCCTGAGTTGTCCGATCTTGCCAACGGAAGGGGTTATCACCACCGACAGACTCATCTCGTACACGAGTCTTAAACACAACATCAGGAACGCGCTCTAATGCAACAGTCATAGATTTGTCCTTTCCTTTGAATGCTGAACAATTTGAAGATTAATCAAACTCTGAGCTTTTCATCCAGTGTTGAGCTAACTTAAAACTCATCACCTGTAAGTCAGAATAAGTCTGATTTAGGAATAAGTCAACTATAAGATTCTTTCATTTTTTGATCTGAGTAAGGGTTGAGACTCAATTCTTCTGGAATATAATGTTAGGGATGTTGACAACCTGTAACTAATGTCAGATCCACGTCATGATCTGGGCACTGATCGAGATAGAGTTGTATCTGCTCTTAAGCAAAAGGGATTGAGAGTAACGCCTCAGCGTTGTGCTGTTTATGCCAATCTGTTGTCACGTTCAGATCATCCCACAGTTGAACAACTCTTGGCTGACCTGAATCGAGATTTACCTTTATCGTCCAAGGCTACGGTATATAGCTCCCTGCAGGCCCTTCGAGATGTGGGACTGGTTAGAGAAGTGCTTCTTGATCAAGGAATTGTGCGATTTGATGCTAATATAGAACCTCATCATCATTTTAGATGCTGTCAGTGTGGTCAAATTGAAGATCTAGAATGGAGTGTCTTTCCAGGATTATCTTTAGAAGACTTACCCCAGCAGATACAGGCTGAGTCTTATGAGATCACTGTCCATGGGACTTGTGCTAGATGTCGTACTTAAGGATCGGTAAAATCGCCAGGGCAACTAGTGAAATG
>CAYSWV010000010.1:74708-81233 GCA_964434865.1 uncultured bacterium | reverse complement strand
ACTAGTGAAATGGGTCGCAAGTGAATATTGGAATGGCCCTGGCCGCCTGAAAAGACCGTTCACACAAGCAGTGTTTAAGGAGTAAGCTATGACAACATACGATCCCACCTCCATTGATTGCACCACAGCTTGTGTTAATGGCTGTGTACTCGGTGATCAATGTCCTCATCGTGAAGCCGCTCAAGCAGCGATTAAATATGTGATGGAAACAGACTGGGATGATTTGATGCAGCGAGCAGAAGATCGGATCCCGTCTAACCCCATGGCTGTTCTAGATTTTTATGAGCAATCGGGTGGCCAATTATCTGATTCTTGATCAGTCATTACAGAGCTAGAACACTTTACAAAGCTAGAACAATATCGTGAGCACCCCGGACAACATCCAGTTTGTATCCGGTACGTTCTAGGTGAGGAGATTCTCCAGCTACCACATGCCAAAACTCGATGGCGCCAGTTCTAGGCATCGGTTCACGATAGTTATAGATCACGACGGCTAAAGAGTGGCCTGTCACATCAAAGGTTGCCTGTTCTGGTAGAAGACCTTCAAACCCATACTCTTCTCCAACAGTAGTTAATTGTCCAGATACAGGATCAAGGGTGACTAGTGAAAGTGAACTAAACGGTTTCCCCCGCCAGGCTGGAATGAAATGAGGTAGGTAGGTCCGTCGCATATTCACTGTAGCAATCAGGGAATCATCAGGACTTAAGGCAAATCCTTCGGGACTGAGTCCCACTTCTGCTCGAGAGACAATTTCAGGTAATGTCCCTGGTTCAAATCGGATTGAAACTATATCTCCTTTAGGATTCAATAAAGCACTCAGGGTTGGATTGCCATACATGCTCCACTTCAGATCAGGAACCAGCAGGAAATGCCCATCTGAAGTAAATCTCGGATTACTAAGATGATTGCCCACGGTTAAGGGTTCACCCATTGGCCTTATTGCTATCTCAGTGCCCGTTTTTTGGACTTCATAAAAACCCACACGACGGTTATGATCCTGAGTCATGGCTAAATATCGACCTGAAGGATGCCAGATAGCTGCACGATTGTCTTGGCGTGTACCATCTATAGACATCGGGAAATAGGATCGCGGTCCTAGTCTGCCGTCATCTTGTAGTTGAATAATCAACAGTTCTCGCCCAGGATCTTCTAAATTTACGGCTAAGAACTGACCATCTGGACTGATACTCAGATGTTCGGGGTTGCGTCCAACCGGGAGAGATTCAAGGACGCTAGGGGAAGTTGGATCTGAAATATCCACAACTGTAATGTGCTTGCCATCAGGCATTTGGTCAATGGTGTCAAAGGCCTGGATCCCATCAGCAGGCTGAGAGCGGACCTCTGCAACATACACTCGTTGACGATCTGGGGAGAGGGCTATAATCTGAGGCCACGACATGACTGAATTGGACACTAGCACTTCTGAAACTACTGGATTAGCCGGATCTAAGGGGAGATCCACAACTGTTAACGTGTCTTTGATCCCAGGGACACGTTCAAGTCTACCGTCTGCGTAGGCAGTTGCCACCATATCAGCATCTGAAGCCACTAATAAGGCTTGTCCAGCAAATTGGGGATTGGTATTAACAAGGGGGGCTATGGTCACGGGTTCGATCAGTTGGAGCAACCCATAACCCATTCCGATGATCAACCCACCCACTAGAACCACCAGCAGTTGCCTTATTTCTTTTGATTGCAGCCAACCCATCACCTATGCCTCATGACAGTCAGAACTAAAAACTCGCCCAGCTGAACCTAAGCTAGACTAGAGGCATCTTTAGCGTCCAAGTCATTTTTGATATCAGATTTATAACTTTGAGTTATTAATGGAACTTCGTCAGCTCAGCTATTTTGTTGCGGTTGCAGAAAGCCTTCACTTTGGACAAGCTGCCGAGCGGCTTCAGATCACACAACCTGCACTCAGCAAACAAATTAGTGGACTTGAGAGAGAATTGGGCATCCAGCTTTTCAAGCGAACCAAACGAACTGTAGAACTGACCTATGCTGGAACGCTATTCCTAGATCAGGCAAGACAGATCCTGAGGCAAGTGACCACTGCCATTCAACTCGCTCGACGAACCGCCTGTGGTGATGTAGGTCTGTTGACGATTGGATTTACTGAAACTGCTACTCACACTGTCTTACCCCAACTCGTTCGACAGTTTCGACAGGTGTACCCTGATGTTCAGATCGTCATGAAAGACATGAGTACTGAAGCACAGGTTGTAGCTTTGAATGACGGCAAGATTGACCTAGCTTTTTTACATCCACCTATTGATGATCGAGGGTTACAAACTTCCCCACTTTTTGAAGAAACCTTTGTTGCTGTCATACCAGTAGGTCACCCCTTATTAAACTACAATAGAATTCCTGTGAAATATCTTGCTAATGAAGCCTTTGTTATTCACCCTCGGCACGAAGGACCAGCCCTCTATGATGCATTTATCCGAGTCTGTCAGGAAGCTGGATTTCAACCCACCATTGTGAATGAATCTCTCTCTTTACAAACTCGTATCTGCCTTGTGGCTGCGGGCATAGGCATTACTTTTGTTTCAGATAGCCTGCAATCTCTAGTTGGGAAGGACGTCGTGTGTAAGCCCTTGGCTGATTGCCCCATCACCTTAAAATTTGCAGCGACCTGGAGGCTAATGAATTCAAACCCAAGCCTACATGCATTTCTTCAAGTGGCTGGCCTTAGTCGCGAAAGATATGAGTAGGGAGAGAATACTTGACTACAGCAATGCTGTTCCCTCAAATAGAATACGAATGCTACCTTTTCCCTGAAGTTCAGCTGAGTCAATCAACTCAATGGGTTCTATTTCAGTTCTCACCGATGAGTCTGATGAGGATCCACTAAAACTAGAGTGCCTTAGTTGGTTGCTTACATTAATTTAATTACAAATAAATATTGCAAATGACTTAGTTTATTGGCAAAGAGTGACATCCTAAGATCAAGTTGGGCACTATTTTTATTCAGTACAACGTTTACTGACAACATCTTTGGTTAAGCCCTTCAAGTGAGGCTTTATATGCAGGTTAGATTTCAAAACCGTTGTGAAGCTGGACGATTGTTAGCTTTGCGGTTGCGTCCCTATCACGAGCGTTCCCAAACTGTGGTGTTGGGGCTACCGAGAGGTGGTGTTCCCGTGGCTTATGAAATTGCTCGATCACTTAATCTTCCGCTCAGTGTTTGCCTAGTTGGTAAGTTAGGTCTACCCAGCTATCCAGAACTAGCGATGGGTGCCATTAGTTCAACTGGTGTTCGCATCATCAACTACAGTGTGATTAATGCTTACCAGATTGCAGCCTCTACAATCGATGAAGTTACAAGGCGGAAACAGCAAGAACTCAATCAAAAGTACCAACTCTATTGTCAGGATATGCCCCCTCTCTCGGTTGAAGGACAAACGATTATTTTAGTTGATGATGGTATTGCCACAGGGTCGACAATTTTGGCTGCTATTCAATGCCTTAGGCCTCAACGTCCTCAGTCGATTGTGATTGCTGTGCCTGTCATTCAGAGTGCGATCCTAAGGATGTTAGAAACAGTAGTTGAGAAAATTGTAGCTATTTGTGTCACTGATAACCTGCAGTCCATCAGCCTTTGGTATGAGGATTTTGCTCAAGTCAGTCACGAACATGTTCGCTATTGCCTACAACAGCATACCTCCAGCATGAAGATTGAAGCTGAAGCGCCTGATCACTAGTTAAGAAATTCTGAGCCTTAACTCAAAGCATTAATCTCAATACTAAGGCATCTCTCAATCTAAGGCATCAACGGCTTAAAGCCATGCTTACGAGACATTTGCCCAATTTCATCTAGCTTTTCTAGGGTGATTAAGTTCCGGCCCCAACTAAAATTAGTGTGTAAACCTTCAAATTCGAGTAACATCGATTCAGCAAAACAGGCAAATAACTGTCGGGTAGGATTTGCTACATTTAAAAATTGCATGATATTCCACTCGATATCAAGGGAGTGTTCCACCATACCTCCATCAATGACATGGACGCCATCTCCTTGAACAAAACTGGCCATATTTTTAGGGTAGCCCCCATCGATAATGATGCAAGGATTGCGGAGAATAGTTGGATCAATAGCTAAGCCCTGGCTCAAACTGGCAACCCACACAACAATATCAGCTTGGGGTAGGGCGTCTTCAACGGTTAAAATTTCGCCTTCACCTAGAGTGACTTGTAGATTTTGCAATCGCTCTCGATCACGAGCCACCAGGAGTAACTGACCTAGTGAACAATGAGCCTGTAGCCATTTACAAACTGCACTCCCAATATCACCAGTAGCTCCGATTACAGCCACACTAGCTTTAGATAGATCAAGAGCATAGCGTTGGGCTGCTTCTTTTACTTGCTGACAAATAATGTAAGCTGTATGTGTATTCCCGGTTGTAAACCGTTTAAACTCTAGATCAATGTTACGAACTCGCTTCAGACTATCCAATTTAAAATTCTCGAAAATGATACTACTAAATCCACCAAGAGCCGTAATGTGAAGACCTCGCTTTTGAGCCAAAGCCATTGCATTTAAAATCTTGCGACAGGCGGTTTTGACCTTGCCATTAGCCAACATTTCAGGGAGAAAGCATGACTCAACATAATGGCCTTGAATGGTTTGACCTGTCACACTTGTCACTGAGATCTCGTCAACAATCTGAGCTGGAGCCATGCACCAGAACTCCAGATCACTTTCAGCGTAGTCGGTATACCCCAACTTGTGAGCCACACGCTTGGCATGAGATAAATTTGTTAGGTGCCCAATGAGACCAAACATAGAGAGTAATCTCGAAAAAACGATAGTGAGTACGACGAGTGAGGAGTTGGGGAAACCAATCAGTCAGAGTTGCCTAGCTAATACAGCCTTGATGAGGTCAAAGCTGATGGCTGTAGATGGCTTGTAAACCTTTAAGCCGCTCGTAAACCTTGGGCTGATAACTGCATGACTTCACGTAACGAAAACCCAATATTGCTAAGCGCTTCACCATAAGCCGTCATAAAGTCTTCAACAATGGCTTCACGATCCATTTGAACATTGTCGACATCGTTATTGACTTGTTGCAACATTTTCCAGATGAGTGGAAGGTTTTTGGCGTTGGCTGCTTCAATGTCAGGCTTTACAGTTTCAAATCGAGCCTGCAACCATTGCTCGCCGAAGTTTAAATGAAGATATTCGTCTTTTACAACACCTTCTGTAATCTTACGGGCGAAGTCATCAGCTACAGGGATGTAGATGTTATAAGCCGCAATCGCAAAACATTCAATTAGCAGAGACTGGATCACAAAACAGGTGACTAAATCTTGGTTAGCAGCTGCTGTCTGAAAGTTGCCATGTAGTTCGGCAAAAAAGGCTTGAGCGAAGGTCATATCAGGTTCTACACTCAAGTTCTTGGCACAAGATTCAAACCCTTTTTTGTGGCGTAGTTCCATTTTGGCCAATTTCTTCAGATCATCAGCGGCCTCAGGTACCATCTCAGCGAGCTGTAAGTAGTTACGGTTAGCCTCAAGCTCCCCCTCAATTACAATGGCATTGATCCGTGAATAGGCATCACGATAGGCCTCACTGGTATAGTCGATACCGGTAGGGGACTGCTCGGTTGCTGACAGGGTATTAACCATGGGGATCATCTTCTCCTCAAGACAACAGCTGGATAGCAAACAAATTACAGAACGAGTAATCAACTAGGACTATGCCTAGGGCCTATGCCTAAATTAACTAGATATCTAAACAAACAGTGCAGCAGCATTATAAGCTACATTTAGCTTGAGTGGTAGCTCAATCAAGGTTGCAATCCTGTCAGCTGATGATCTCCTGTTGATGTTTTTCTATCTTATAGGATAGTCTTAAATGTCACTTTGCGGCTAAGCGTTGCTGCAACTTTAGGGTGGAGACATGCACCCAAGCTTGAGGTCCTTGTGCTAGGCTGCTTACGTTTACCTCGCACTCTAGCAGAAGTCATCGTTATGGATATTCAACTTCCTGCATCTGTCCAAACTGTTTTGCCCTTTTTTCATCCTGTAATCATGGTCGGTACCCTGGCTTTAGCCATTTACGCGCTATATCTAGGGATCCAAGTCCGTCGAACTCGAAGTGCTACTGGAGAGACCAAGAAAGAACTCGTCAAAGGTAAGTTTGCCCAACGACATTTTCAACTCGGGTCAGTGTTTCTGATCTTGATTGTATTTGGAACCTTGGGTGGTATGGCAGTGACTTATATTGGCAATGGCAAGTTGTTTGTAGGTGCTCACTTGCTGGCAGGCCTTGGTGTTTTGGGTCTCGCAGCTGTCTCTGCTGGGTTGGCTCCACTCATGAAAGATGGACAACAAGTGTGGGCCCGAAATCTCCATATTGTGATCAATGTGGTGATCCTTGGTATTTTGGGCTGGCAAGCGGCCACCGGGGTTCAGATTGTTCAACGTATCCTGGCTGATATGGCTCAACAGCCAGTTGCCTAAGGTTCAGTTGCCTAAGGTTCAGTTGCCTAAGGTTCAGTTGCCTAAGGTTCAGTTGCCTA
>CAYSWV010000010.1:0-74608 GCA_964434865.1 uncultured bacterium | reverse complement strand
CAGTTGCCTAAGGTTCAGTTGCCTAAGGTTCAGTTGCCTAAGGTTCAGTTGCCTAAGGTTCAGTCCAGATCGGATAGCTTACAGGACTCCAAAAGTTATGACTCAAAAAATTGTAGGGTGCCTGATGTGAGATTAGCCTCTAGGTTACCCAACGATTGCTTAGGTATTGAGCGAGCCGCATCAATGGTTTGAGGTAAAACGCCTGCCAAGCGAGCCAAGACATCGCTAGGGATAAAAGCAACTTCTTTAGCTGAGAAAAATTCCTCGAGACTGAAGAGCAAGACTCGTGCTCGTTGGGTGGGTAGGGGGCTATCTGTAGTCTGCTGGAGCCACTTGATCCAATGCATTCGCTTGGCAAAGGCTGTTTGGCGCTCTCGGTAAGTTTGGGGCTGACAAAAGGCAATGTCACCCAGCGGAATGATCCCCGCTGATTCGATATCCAATGGCCCCCCTACCGCGGCTCCTGGACCTACAAATTCGGCATGAAAAGCTTTACAAATAATAATGGCATTTCTTTTAGTCGGTTCAAGCATCAATAGCTGGCCACTGTTGAGGATATGAAGAAGAGCTTTAGGTTCAAGACTAGGCGAGATCCTGGTATCAAACGTTGATGGAGTCACCATAGAAGTTTCAGTCTGCTCATGGGCTAAGCTTAAGCTATCGTTAATTAACTTATTGCATCCTAATCTGGCCAAGAGGCTCAAAGCTTGTCAGGTAACTAAAGTTAGCTTGAGTCTAATCAATTGCTTAATGCAGGTTCCTACCTTTTCACCATGACTCACTTATGATTATCCCCACAACTCAACAAAAATTAGCTGGCCTCCGTGCTTTATTACGCAGCGCTGACTTAGATGGTCTTCTGGTTGGATCAGCAGATGAACACCTGAATGAATATTTGCCAGAAGCCCGTAAGCGTCGAGAATGGCTCACTGGATTTACGGGATCGGTGGGCGAGGCGTTGGTCAGTCATGAGCAAGCGTGGCTTTGGGTCGATTCTCGCTATTATGAACAAGCTGATCAGCAAATTAATCCAAAAGACATTACTGTGATCAAATTAGGGTTACCGCAGCAGCCCACTCTTTATGAACACCTTGAGACTCTAGGCCAAGGATTTCGCTTAGGGGTTGACCCCAACACTGTTTCTGTAGAAGCTTATCAGTCATTCATTAAGCATGGCAAAGTGGGCGGTATCTGCTTAGTCCCCACTCCACAAAACTGGGTTGATCAGCTCAAGCAGCAACTCGACCCTAGGATTCAAGTCACTTTTGCCGACCAACCGGTAATTGGAGTTCCCTCTGAGGTAGCTGGGGCTAGTGTGGTTGAAAAATTGATCCAAGTCCGGCAGCTTCTGACTCAAAAGCATGTGGGTGTGTTACCTATCACTAAACTTGATCAAATTGCTTGGCTCTTTAATCTGAGAGGCTCCGATATCCCCTATAACCCCGTCTTCATCAGCTATGCGCTGGTAACCCAAGATCAGGCCGCTTTGTTTACGAATTTAGCTCGCCTCAGTGACTCCGTACGAGATCAACTTGATCAAGCCCATATTCAATTCCATCCTTATGATCATTACACACAATACTTAAAAGACTGGGTTTTGCAGTATGGCCCGTTAGGTGTTGATCCGCGGCACACGACCCAAGGTACGGTTACAGCTGTAGCTGACACTGCTATTTTAGAGATTGAACACCCTGTTGAAAAACTAAAAGCTCGTAAAAATCAAGTTGAAATCGATCACATGCGCCAAGCCAATCGGCAGGCTAGCCGGGCTAAGATCCGGACACTTGCTTGGATTGATCATCAACTGCGTCAGGGGCAACCTTTAAATGAACTGGATGTTGCCACCAGAATTGAACGTTATTACCAAGAAGAACCGGGTTGGCAAGGCCTAAGCTTTAATACGATTGCCGCCACGGGAGCTAACAGTTCTATTGTCCATTATGGTACTCCTCGTTCGGATCAGTGGTTGAAGTCTGGTCATCTCCTGCTGCTAGATTCTGGATCTCAGTTTTGGGGTGGCACGACAGATGATACTCGTACTCTGGCAATTGGAACTCCGAGTGATCTGCAAAAACACCGCTATACCGAGGTATTAAAGGCTCATATTCACTGTGCTACCCAGCAGTTTCCAGTTAATACGACGGGGCCGCAGCTAGATGGCATCGCGCGCTGGTCCATGTGGCAATCAGGACTCGATTATGGCCATGGTACTGGACACGGAGTGGGAGCCTTTTTGAATGTTCATGAAGGCCCTAATGGTATCAATAAGCGAGCTCATGCTGTCTTAGAGCCAGGTATGATCAACAGCGTAGAGCCTGGTTTTTACGAGCCAGGGTGGGGAGGCATTCGGTTAGAAAACCTTTGTGTTGTGGCTGAATTACCGGAACGAGAAGGTTGGCTTCATTTTCAACCCCTGACTTGGATCCCATTTGAACTATCCCTAATTGACTGGGATCGGATATCGCCCTTCCACCAATCCTGGCTTGATACTTATCATCAGCACGTTTTTGAACTCTTTGTCGATACTTTGAATGCTCAAGAGCAAGCCTGGCTACAGCAAGCTTGTGCTTCAACTTCAGCTGTCATGGTTTAAATTGTAACTTGGCTATGAAAAATCCATCCTGATGACTCAAATGAGGCCAGATGGTTTGGTGGGCAACTAACTCCCAAGTTGGGTGCTGCTCAAGGAAGGCTTGAATCTGGCCTTCATTTTCTTGAGGATGCAGTGTACACGTGGCATACACCAACGATCCGCCCGGTTTGACCCATTGGGCTGCTTTTTTCAGGATTTGAGCTTGCAAATGGACCAGATCCTGAACAGAAGACGGAGATTGGCGCCACCGAGCATCAGCATGGCGATGTAGGGTACCTAACCCTGAACAAGGGGCATCAACCAGCACTCGATCGGCGCAGTGCCAGGCAGGTAGATCAGCATTGAGTTCAGGATTAGCACAATCTAGGAGGTAAGCTTGAATACAGCTCAGCTGCAGTCGGTTGGCATTCTCTAAGACTCGGTTGAGCCGGTTGGCATTGCGATCAAAGGCCCAGAGTTGCCCCTGGTTTTGCATTAATTCAGCACAGTGGGTAGTTTTGCCTCCTGGTGCTGCACAGCAGTCTATAATCATCTCTCCAGGTTGTGGATCTAACCAATAACTCACTTGTTGAGCACTAGCATCTTGAATACTCCACCAGCCTTCAATAAATCCTGGAAGTTGAGTGATCTCACCACTGTGTTGAATCAGTCTTAACGCTGAAGGGATGGTGCTGATCCGACAGGTTTGAATTCCAGCTTGTGCAAAAGCAGCTTCTACAGTTTCAAGAGTAGTTAACCAGGTGTTGACGCGCAGATCGAGGCTAGGGACTTGATTAAACCACTGACAAAGATCGGCTGTAGCGGTTTCGCCTAAGTGAGCACACCATAAATCCACTATCCAGTCTGGAAAACTATGAAGAATACCTAGTTGGTGTTTAGGATCCAATGACTGAATCCCCAGATCTTGGACTGTGAGGTCTGGGTTTGAAGATCGGCTGCGGAGAAATCCTCTAAGAGTCCCATTGACGACACCAGCTAGGCGTCCCAGCTTTAGGTTTCGGGCTAGGGCTACACTGGTGTTAACAGCTGCCGCCTCAGGAATTTGAGTTAAAAAACAAAGTTGATAAAACCCAATGTGTAAAATTCGTCTCAAGTCAGGCGGTTGTTGATCAGCAGGTTTGGCTGCAAAACGGGTAATCAGGGCATCCAAGGTGCGCTGGCGACGAGTAATGCCATACACCAATTCTGTGGCTAAATGACGATCTAAGGTTGAAGCCCCTCCCCCAAATCGATCGAGGGCAACGTTCGCATAAGTCGCTTTTCGATCCATATGCCGTAGAGCTAAAAAAGTAAGCCGACGAGCATTACTAGACTCAGTCAGCTTGGGCAGATCCTGGGTTGTTGAGTTTAGGGTCACAACCATTCAACGGTAGTGAGTAGGGATCCCTTAGCGATCATCAGCCACCAACATGTATTGAATAATGTATTGAGCTAATTGCAATAGAGCAACAAGGGCAGAGGCCACATAGGTCCAGGCGGCCGCTTGCAGTACAGCTTTGGCTCCATCATTTTCGCTGCCTTGCAGAATACCTAGATCATCAATTAACTGGAGGGCTCGTCTAGAGGCATCAAATTCAACTGGGAGGGTGACAATATGAAAGAGTATCGCTGCCGCAAAGAAAGCAATGCCCGCCAACAGGACAACCTCTCCAAAAGTACTACCGAAGAAGGCCAACATAAAACCAATACTGGCTAAGAAAGGTCCAAAGTTAGATCCCAGATTAGCCATCGGCACTAGAGAGGCTCGCAAATTCATAAACTGGTAACCATGCTTGTCCTGTAACACATGGCCACACTCGTGAGCGGCAATGGCAGCTGCTGATAAGGATGATGAGCCATAGACCCCTTCGGATAGCCGTACAGCTTTAGCACTAGGGTCATAGTGATCAGTTAAGGTACCCCTCACGACTTGAACGCTAACGTCATCCACTCCCATACGGTTAAGAATGGTCCGGGCGACATCAGCTCCCGTCATTCCTAAACTTGATCGAACACGTGCGTACCGTTCATAAGTTGCTTTGACTCGATGTTGTGCCCACATCATCAACAATATGCCAGGAATCACCAGCAAATAAGATGGATGTAAGAACATGTGTTAACCCCCATTTGGGCTTTGTAGGTTTCACTTTAAACTCATTATAGAGGTGTGGATCTGCTAATCTAGGGCGGTTTTCTGCCAGTTGAGACCCTCGCAATTGCACAGAAATGATTACGTCAACCAGCGCCTATTGATCACAGAGTGGCCCTATGGATTAGCCCTATAGATTAGCCCTATGGATTAGATAGTTTCAAAGCAGGTACATCAAACGACGATTTTTTGCTCAAGCTCCACTTCAAACCGTTGACCTGGCTCAGGATTGATCACTTTAGTTTTCAAACCCGCTTGCTGGAGTTGCGTTTGGATCTGCTCAGAACTACCTGTTGCTTGCAATACATTGGCCAGAATCCCGTCGTATTGAACTGATCCAGGAGCGGCGCTGGGGATCATCACCTGTGGCTTGACGGCTTTGGCTAGTTCGATGGCCGTGTCGCCTCCTTGTAAAATAGGTCCTAATATCGGGATAGAAAGGGTCATCAACGGAGTAATCACAACATCCACAGCCTTCGCTTTGATTTGATTAGATGGATACCCATGAGGTTCATAATATAAGGTGGTACCCTGTAATCGATCGGTTAATACGTAGGCATTTTCTAGCAACATAGGTCCAATCGGGGCACCCGGTAAGGCTGTGATTTCAAGTTCAGATCCAAGCGTATGAGTTTGGTTATGATCCAAAGTTGTAATTGAAGTGTACCCTAAATCTTTTACGACAGATGCAGCGTTGGGAGAGGCAACCACAGGAATCGAGTGGTCCAAGCACTGTAGGGTTTCAGGGTGAGCATGATCTTCTAACCCTTGAGACAATAAAATCAAATCAATGGAATCTGGTATGGCCCGATCCTGAGATCGTTCACCTTTGAAGAGCCAGGGCAAATTACCAAACACTAGCGGACCTACTAGCCAAGGATCTAACAAAATCCGCTTGTTGGCCAGCTCTATCAACCAGGAGTTGCTATCAAGCCAAGTTAAAAACATTGCGGCTACGGGGGTAATGAACTCTCCCCATTGTAAACAATTCGCAATATAGTGTCGCAAATCTCTAACTGGCTGAGTCCTGCGCCAACTCAGATATCAGGTCGGCTTGATTGAGTTGACTAAGATAAACGATCCTAGAGGCTAATAGAATATGTGATAACCGAATCTCAGGTTGTTCAGATAATTCTGTGGTGGCCAACGTCAGGAGTTGGTGAATTTTGATCAAGATCAAGCCTTCTAATCGATTACGTTCTGGCCACTCCAGTGAGGGACCTAATCCTAGAGCTCGGCCTGTATCTAGTAGAGTGACATCATCTAGATCAGCTAAGAACAGTCTGAGTTGAGTATCTTCGACATCGCTCAGTTGGGAGGGATCGTCTAGGGTGTTGAGATCAGGGAGTGCTTCAGAGTGGAGTCGAAATGTATGTGACCAGAGGGGTCGAGCAGATCCCCACTGCAACCCAAACACACTGACCGCATGAATTGACTTGGGAGAGAGAGTCTGAAATGAGCGCTCAAGACCCGTAACTAGCTGAGACTTGACCAAAAGATGCCGAGATTGAAGAGCAATCTTTAGTACACCATTGTGAAGCAAGGCTTTAGCTGTAATGCCCTTAGGCTGCAAGATCCGATTTAGCATTTGGGTAATGGCCTGCGGATTGCCATCTTTGGCCAATTGTTTTAAAGGTAGTGGTGCTCTAACCATGAGTAAGTGCCCAATGATTGTTCCCAAGCCATGGAGTTCATGACTTCATTTTAAGTAAGCCACCTCAATTTTGGGAGCTAGGTCTCATCTGTTGTTGAACCTAAACGAGCTAGATCCCAGATTAGGTAGCCTTTCTAACCAACTCTTAAGCTTCTGTGATCGTTACAGATTTGATCACTGCCGGATCTTTGGGCCGATCTTGAGCTCCTGTGGGTGCAGTTGCAATTTTATCAAGCACCTCTTCACCTTGAGTGAGCTGGCCAAAGATTGTGTAGTTGGGTGGCAAGCCATAGTCTTTGTGCATGATGAAAAACTGGCTGCCATTGGTATTGGGACCAGCATTAGCCATAGCCAATGTGCCACGAGTGTAGGGTCGCTTCACAGGCTCATCATTAAATTTGTAACCAGGTCCGCCTCGACCTGTACCGGTTGGATCTCCCCCCTGGATCATGAAACCATTGATCACCCGATGAAAAATCACATCGCTGTAAAAGTTATCTCTAGCCAGAAAGACAAAGTTGTTAACGGTGTTAGGGACTTCACTAGCAAACAGATCCAATACCATCGTGCCCGCAGAAGTTTCTAAGGTCGCTGTGTAAGATTTCTGCGGATCGATCGTTAATTCGGGTGGCTGGGAGTAGGATTTCATAAACTCACAAGAGTAACAACAGTACACACTTAGATCAGGAGTTAGCTAGCTGATAATAGTGTCATGTTTAGGTATTTTAGTAGTCATTGCCACCTTTGAGTTGTTGCTAATCAATATTGATCACTGCGAATTGCTGATAAATCCTAAAAAATGTGGCTGTGGATGGATTGAACTTAATCTACGATTTAGGTTAACTTGATTGGTCTAACTGTTTTGTTACTCTAGTCTTTAAGGTGGGAGTTGAGGGCTTGGGAGCCATTACTAATGCATAATTCTGACTCTGCAACATCTGCTGCAACTGAAGTCACTAATGACAGTCCCCTATCTCAATCGGACGCTGATCCAAGCCTGTGGAAAACGTTGCTGGGTGGAGCCATTTCTGGAACCTTGGGCTACCTGGCCTATCGATTACTGCAGGTGATGGTGGATCACTTTCCGCCTATTGCAGCGAATGCACCCCGTCTAGCTCGAAGTATTAGCTTGTTGGTGCGATACCTGTTGGTGGGGTCGGTCGCTCTGTTTGCCTTTATGTTTGGGGCTATTGCAGTGGGTCTGTTAGCTTACTCAGGCCAACTGTTGATCCAAAAGCGTGTTCCTCCTAAGGCCTAAGCAGTTTCAGACGATTGGAGGTGGCTTGAAGTTTTCAAGATCTGTTTAAGTTGAGAGGCACAAGTTTGTTCAAATGCTCTCAGTGCCTGAGATCTGTAATGTATTGACTTTGAAGATAACTCCAGTCAGAAACTAGTCTAAAGAATGGTATGGATCTTGAGAAAATTGGTTGATCCTGCCTTGCCCATCGGTAATCCGCCCATCAATAATATCTTGTCTCCTTTTGTTACATATTGCCGGTCCAGCAAATCAGCCACAATATGAGGTAGCAGCTCTTCAATTGTTTCCTCAGTCAGTTTTAATAAGATGGGCCGAACTCCCCAGTTCAAACTTAGTCGGTGGTAAACCTTGGGATTGGGAGTGTAAGCCACAATAGGGGCTTTGGGACGTTCTTCAGAGGCGAGCTCAGCGGTGTACCCTGTTTCCGTTAAGGCCACAATACATTGTAGGGTGAGTGTATCGCAGATAGCATGCAACGCTTCGCTAATAGCACTGGCATCATCGGTCCGGTTGGGAGGATGATTCACAAATTCGATCTCAGGCTCAACCTCAGTAGCAATGCGGGCCAGCATTTTGACCGATTCTACCGGATAAGCACCTACAGCTGATTCGCCCGACAACATAACGGCATCCGTGCCATCAATAATGGCATTGGCAACATCACTGGCTTCGGCACGAGTGGGCCGTGGATTATGAATCATGCTGTCTAACATTTGAGTTGCCGTTATGACGGGAATCCCTTTTTGATTGCACAGTTGAATAATCCGTTTCTGAATTAAGGGGACCTTTTCAGGACTCATTTCTACACCCAGATCCCCCCGAGCCACCATAATGGCATCGCACTCATTGACAATGGCCTCCAAATTGGCGATCGCCTGGGGTTTTTCTAATTTGGCCAAGACTGGGATATTGGCTCCCTTGGCTTTGAGCAGGCCTTTGAGTTCTTGTACATCTTCGGGGCGGCGGACAAAGCTGAGAGAAATAAGATCGACGCCCTGAGCCACACCAAAATCTAGATCTCGCTTGTCTTTTTCGGTCATGGAGGGCAACCGCAGATTCAGCGTTGGGAAGTTGACGCCCTTATGGCTTTTCAAAACCCCCCCCCCTACTACCTCACAACAGACAGTATTGCCATCTACAGCTTTAACTTGGAGTTCGAGCAGCCCATCATCCAATAGCACTGGAGTACCGGGCTGAGCTTCTTCGGCAACATAGGGGTAATCGATCCCGACTGTATAGGGTTGGCCTGTGTACTCGGCAGTCGGCACCAGGTTTAAAGTTGCTCCTGGCTCAAGCTGGATCCCGTCAGGTGGTAAGTCTCCTACCCGAATTTTGGGTCCTTGCAAATCTTGTAGCAGCATCAGGGGTAAGTCTAACTCGTTGGCTGCCGTTCTCAGCCGCTGGATCCGTTCAGCATGATCTTCATACTTTCCATGTGAAAAGTTAAGGCGTGCAACATTTAAGCCAGCCTGCAGCATTTGCCGGATGACCTCTGGTGAATCGCTAGCGGGTCCGAAGGTGGCCACAATCTTAGTGCAATGAACTAGTGGTTTCATCCGATGTCCTCCTGGTGAAAATCTATCGGTCAGACCTCTGGGGATTTTATTCTGCTTAAGCAGCCCACCCTTCAAAAGGTCAACACAACCTAAAACGGTTTATGGATTCTCCAACTCCCAATCTGGGTGTATTGTTGGATACTCAAGATCGGCTACTAACCCCAACCTGGCTTGAGCCTGAAAACAGTCTGAATCTGATTGGGCTTGTGGTCGAATTTTATCGCTGATCTTCTGGATGAGACTGAATGTTTGCTGATTCTCTTAACAAGCATCCTGGAGTCGCATGATTTAAATTAGGTCTACGAATGGTTCTATACAAAAGTTCTATACAAAAGTTCCATACAATGGTTCTATAATTGAAAACTTTTAAGCCTGGCTTATACAAGCCTGACAACCTCAACGCTAACTCTCATCACAACTTGGTGTGTGATCCAAATTACAGGATCCAGCCACAATCTTGTTAGAGTTGACCTGTTCTAAGGCCATTGCTGATCTCAATTTAAGCTGGAGACGCTGAGAAAACCCTATGAGCATCAAGGCCAGAGTTTTGAATCTATATCCTGCTAGTTTCTCCGGAACCCTGGTGAGGTGGGGGTGTCTAGCTTTGGGTTGGGTCTGGCTACACCGTTTAGCTTTGGGATGGTTGTTGGCTTCATTTCAGCATGCTTCTGAGTTAAACCAGATCCTGATTGTGATGGTGGGGATTGGGTTAGGCTATACGCTGTGGCGATCATTGAAATCTCAACCTCAACTTAGACCCTTCTCTTTGAAGTTACGCCAACTGCCCCTGTTCTTGATGATGGGATCAGCTGGTTTGAGTGTGGTCCTGCGGTTGTATGTCCAAAGCGAAGCTTTAGATGTTTTATGCTTCGGCATCGGTACCTATGGCTGGCTGGGCTTGGTGATCAGACCACATCAGTGGCGACAGGGTGTGCCCATTGGCTTATTAATTGCTGGGGTCTTGCCGTTTAGCATCCAATTTGGCAGTGGTTTGGGGTTTCCAGCCCGGATGTTGACGGCTCAAGCTGTTGAACAAATTTTAACCCTGGCAGGAGTGGGAGCAATCTCATCTCACGACATTATTTTGCTAGAGACCGGGATCGCCCATGTGGATTTGCCTTGTAGCGGATTGAAAAGTCTATGGACCGGAGTGTTATTTTTCTTAGGCTGTACACTTTTAGAACAACGCCGGATCGGGTGGCGCTGGTTAGTAGTGGCAGGTTTATCCCTTTGGGTCTTGATCCTGACTAATGTGAATCGAGTGTTGCTGCTGGTGATGACGGGATATCAGTTGAAGCTACCGGAGATAGCAGAGCTGTTGCATGTACCTCTGGGGATCCTGGGCTTTCTGGGGGCTTGTGCTCTGATTTGGTGGTTACTGCAATGGGTTCCAACGACTACTCAACCTGCAACCCCTGATCAGGTAGAGCCTGTCTCACTGTCATCTCAGGTGCAATGGGGACTTGTTGTGAGTCTGCTACTTTTGGGTTCTTTGCCCACACCGGCTCCACTAATGGCTACAGCAGCTGATCTGGAGTTACAGTGGCCTGGGGTGGTGCACTTAGATCCTTTACCTTTAACTCCATTTGAACAAAACTTTTTCAGTCAATCTGAAGCTGGCTACGCCGAGAAATATCAGTTTAACTGGAATACCTTGAGTGGATCGATATTGGTAGTGGCTAGCCAAACCTGGAAGTTTCACCATGCTCCAGAATTGTGCTTTATTGCGAATGGCCTCAGTGTAAGTGATATGGAGCAAGCGATTGTTAGCTCAGACATTCCTGTACGTTGGCTCGCTCTAGAAGATCACACCTTATCAGCTTTGTATTGGTTCCAGTCGGCTACCTTAACAACCGATAACCTGGTTACTCGTATTTGGGATGATTTCACCCGTCAAGATCAAACATGGTTGATGGTTTCAATTTTATTGGATCAAGCTCATACCCCTACTGAACCAGCTATTCAAACCTTTGTATCGCTCTTGCATAATGCTTTAGTCCCTAGTTTGGAGACTTGATCATGAAGTTGCTGAAAACTCTACTAGTCAGAATCCTTAACTTTATCCCTTATTTCATCTTTTGGGGTTGGAATATTCCCTTTTTAGTAATTGCCTACTTTGGGATCTTACCCGTCTTGGGTTTGGCTATTTTTGAAGCTGGGTTCACGGGGGAGATGCCCTTGGACTTTATCCTGACTATGGGTGTACTATTGGTGCTGCCATTGGTGTGTACTGCCGTTGGTGTGTTTAAATTTTATCGCCGGCGCTGGGATTTATTACGGTGGTTCTATGGTTTTGAAGCGCCTCTGGTATTACTAGCTGGGATCCGGTTGTTTGTTTTAAGAGATCTGCCTTTAGCAAATACCTATCTTTTACTGACTCTGGTCAGTTGTATTTTAGCTTATGGCATTAACCTGATTGGGAGTGTTGAAGCGCGGCGACCGACTCTGGCTTGGGCTCAGCTCACCTGGAATAGTTTGATGATGTTGATGGGTGGTTATGTGGGGTTAATTTTGGCCTTCTATATTCCACCCAGTGCCAAAGCATTGCTAGTCGGTTTGTGGGAGTTTTTGCTTGATTTCATTAGTTTCAGCTGGGTCCGTGACTTTTCTGGCTACTCGATCGATGTTTGGACTCTTTTCTTTTTGCCTCTAAGTCTAGGCTTATTTGTTTTAACTAGTGTTGTCTTTTTGGCTATGCCTATTGCGGTGTCAGGTCTATATCTGGAATCAGGTTGGCGGGGGATCCAATCTTTTAGCCGTCGATATGGTTGGAAATGGGTTCAGATCGGGAGCTTGATGGTTTTGAGTAGCTGGGGTTTGGTCTTTGCCATGGTATCGGTACAACCTCAGCTCCAAGCTTTTGAACTGTTAGACAGTCCTACTTTAAGCCGACAAGAGAAGTTAGAGCAGTCAGACTTGATCCGTAAAGGGCTAGTGAATGCATACCTACAGGCGTATCGCTATGTGAGTCCACGGGAAGCTAATAATCATATTCGAGAATTGTACCGCCGCTCTCTTCATGCGCCTGATGGAATGGCAAATGGTCTGCAGAGTGCTTATAACTTGCTGCTATCACCTTTTTTATATGACGGATCCCATACTGATGCAGAACGAGCAGCTCAATGGTATGCAGAGGTCTTTGATACCTCTATTCAAAAAGCAGAGCGCCAACCTATTCAACGAGCCTTGCAAGCCACCTACGAACGTGAACAGATCAATGCTGGGTTACTCAACCAAGATCAAGAGATTGTTTGGTTAGCTCAGCAAACTATTCAAGTGGATCCCCACCCAGACTGGGCTGATATTGAAATTCATGAAGTTTATGAAAATACAACTTATGAAGACCAAGAGATCTTGTATGCCTTTTCGTTACCTGAGAGTGCAGTGGTGACAGGGGTATGGCTAGGCGATAGCGATGATCGATCAAAACGGTTTAACTACGTGGTTTCACCCAGAGGAGCTGCTCAGCAAGTCTATAATCAGGAAGTGAGACAGCGGGTTGATCCAGCCTTACTAGAACAAGTTGGACCTCGCCAATATCGACTACGGGCGTTTCCGATCCCAGCTAAGGAGTTTGGAGCAATGGAGCAACCCGACCTGCATCTTTGGCTCACTTACAGAGTCTTACAGCAGTCAGGGAGCTGGCCTCTACCGCAATTAAGTGAACGTCGCAATATATTTTGGACCCCCAAGACCCAGCGCTGGATCCAAGGTCAACTCAGTGTAGTCTCAGGAGATCAGTGGTTACCCCCTTACCTGAATGCAGCTCAAGATCAGCAGCCTCAAGCTCATGAGTACACCTTACCTACTGGCGATCGGATCCAGGCTGAACCCTTAACACCCCAAGATTATCACTACCCCCAAGATCAACACTTGGCTTTGATACTGGATGGATCCTACAGCATGGCTAGCCAACAAGCGGCTCTTAATGAAACGGCAGTCTGGTTAAATGAGCTGATCTTGCCCTTCAATACAGTTGATTTCTACATTACTGATAGTGATGCTAGCCAAGCTAAACGCGTTGAGGACATGGCTGCCCTTGATTTAGATCCGTTTGTGTTTTATGGAGCGCTGTCCTTCCGGCAGATGCTAGATCAGTTTGAGCAGCTTCGAGAGCACCAAGCCTATGATGCTGTTTTTATCATGACCGATGCTGGGAGTTATGATCTAGCCACTGATCAAGATCCCTTACCAACACCCGCCGCCCCTCTGTGGTTTGCTCACTTGGGTGGACTTCCTACCGCTTACGATGATCAAGTGCTGGCAGCTATTCAAGATAGTGGAGGTGGGGTTACAGATGGGATTCAGGAAGCGATGCAACGCTATGCCACTGCAGCCCGTCTACCGGCTCCGATCATTAACATTGTGGATGGGTATGCCTGGTATCAAAATGCTGAGTTGACGTCTACTGAGGCGGCCTCACCGGATTTTGCCCCTTTAGCCGCTCGACAATGGATCCGTGCGATCAGCCGTCAGCAAGGGGATAAAGAGCTAGCCGAGCTTGATGCCATCCATACTGTAGCTAAAGAGTTTAGTCTGGTCTCGCCTTATTCCTCCATGATTGTGCTGGTTAATGATCGGCAACGGGAGGCACTTAAACAAGCTGAAGCAGCTACTGATCGCTTTGATCGTGAAGTTGAAACCGGTGTAGAAACGCTAACGGCGCCTAGTAGTCCTTTTGTGACGGGCGTCCCCGAACCTGAAGAGTGGATCTTGTTGGGCTTGGGAGGTAGTGGATTAAGCCTTCTAGCTTGGCGGCGCTATCGTCATCGTCATCAAGTTAAATCTGAACCTTAACTCCACTTCCAATCCCATTTTTGAGTAGGTTTAGCTGATCTGAGTAGGTTTAGTTAATCTAGTGGGTTTAGTTGATCGCATGGTGAACCGCACTGTTCTAGATCAGGCTATTATCTGAGCTAGTTCGTGAGAGTCTCTACTTAAGCTTGCCTTATGGCCTCAACTCTAAAGCCTAGACTACTACACCCCTTAATGGGCAGCGATTTGAAAACATTGATGCGGAGCTTGAGGAGGAATGGCTCGATCCGTTTAGCCCAATGGCCTAATGTTGGTATTTTGCTGGCGGCAGGCCTTTTGAGGTGGCCGTTTTCAGCGCTAGAACAGATTTGGGTTCACCATCGTTTAAGCCAATGTCCGGTTATGCCAGCGCCTGTCTTTATTGTGGGCCATTGGCGTAGTGGCACCACTTTTCTCTATAACTTGTTAAGTCAAGATCCAACTTTTAATTACATCTCACCTATTGCGACGGGGTTACCCTGGGACTTTCTACTGCTGGCCACCCTTTTAAAGCCTGTACTAGAGCGAGCTTTACCTAATCAACGGTTTATAGATCGGGTACCCGTCCGGCCTGATTCCCCTCAAGAAGATGAGATTGGCTTGGCGAATATGCAGACGCTCTCGTTCTACCATGGCCTTTACTTTCCACAGCATTTTCAATATCACTTTGAAGCTGGGATCTTTTTGGAAAACTGCCTGCCTGAAGATATTGAACAGTGGCAGCAAGCCATGATCTACTATTTCCAGAAGCACCATCTTCAAGCTCCCAGTCAACGGTTGCTGATTAAAAATCCAGTTTATACAGCCCGAATTAAGCGAATACGATCAATCTGGCCAGACGCTAAATTTATTCACATTTACCGTAACCCCTACATTGTGTTTCAGTCGATGCGGAACTTCTATCAGGCCCTCTTTCGAGAACTAGCGTTACAACCTTTTGAACATATTGACATTGATCAGGTCATTCTCACAACATATCCCAAGATGATGATGGCACTAGAGCGTGATCGGCAGGAAATACCGAGTCATGATTTTATTGAGGTTCAATTTGAAGATCTTGAGGCCAACCCCCTATCTACTCTAGCAACGCTCTATCATAAGCTAGATTTAGAACCGTTTGTGGCCGCTAAGCCCTATTTTGAATCTTATTTGGAAACTCAAGGACGGTACCGCAAAAACCGCTATGACTTTTCAGCTGAAGATCATGAATTAGTTGAGGCGCACTGGCCGGACTATATTGAAAAATGGGGCTACACCAGACCGAATTAAAGTTAACCTATGAGCTGCTGCTGATTACGCTCCCCAGTCTCTTAAAGTAAACCCTGATCCAGGACTTCTCGGGATCGGTTGATTGCTGCTCGGAGATTGGCTCGCTGAGTGTAACGCATGGTCATGGCTGCACTGGTATGGCCTAGTAAATGTTGAATATGTTCTGGGGCTACCCCGCGATCAAGAAGTAAAGTGGCAAAGCTGTGCCGAAACTGGTGAGGGGTTTGTTGGCCAGGTTCAGGTCGGGTTAGTTTTAGAACAATGTGGCGTAAACCATCGTATGTAAGGGGTTGGCCCTGGTAGTCACTACATTTAGACTTGGAGACAAACAAAGGATCGGTGGGAGCTGAGACTAAACGTTCCGTTGTGATGTAATCCTGCACTAATTCGGCAAGACCTTCCCCCACGGCTACAGCTCTGGGTTTACTGCCTTTACCGGAGCGAATCTCTAAGGTGGCTCCTTCAGGGTTCAATTGGAAGTCTTGAATGGACAGATCTAGGAGCTCTTGAGCTCGGAGGCCACACTCCAACATCATGCGGATCAAAACAGTATAGCGGAGCGAATGAGCCTCAGCCCGATCTAAAACTCGTTGCAACATCAAGTGATCAATATCTTTGGGTAGGCGAGCGGGAAGTCGGGCGGCTCGGATCGCTTCGGTGGGTAGGGGGAGTTGGCAATACCCTCGTTCTTGGGCCCACTCAAAAAACTGTTGGAGGGCTAGTCGTTTTAAGTTGTAGGTGGCAGGAGAGGCTGGGGGATAAATTAACTTCCCTGCCTTATTCCTGAATGGGCGGCCTTTTAACCCATTTAAAAAAGTTTGGATCTGAAGAGGCTGAATCTGATCGACTGGTAATTGACAAGCGGTGGCAAATTGCTCCAAAGCCATTCTATAGGTACGGCGGCTGGTTTTCGCTAGATCACGCTCTCGTTCTTGCAAAAACGTAGCCATCAGTAGCCCAACCGGTGGACTGGGTTCGATCCGGGCCGATGCTGTCGATTGCTGTGGGGATTGACGTTTACGCACGAGCTTAGATCTGAGGGAATGCCTGTATTAGATTTATACCTCAAACTGACAGCTAAATGTTGATAGTCGATCACCTGCTACCTTAATAATAAGTATTTATTCCTGCTCCCTTACCTTCAAGGATTTGGCTATAACTTGCGACTGTTCAGTTGGTCTCTTTTGACCCTTCTAGTCTGAATCCTTCTCTACAGTTAACGGCAAAATTGAAATTGGCAACAGAGGGCACTTGAAGGGAAGAAGGATAAATTAAATACATTATCAAGTTCTATACTAGGCTAAGTTACTTATAAAGTTTAGGTGTCAATACTCTAAATACTAGATAACCTCTATATTCTGATTTGCTATGTATCGATTTAACCGACGCTTGTTACTTCAGGTGGCTAGCTTAGCTGGTGCCGGTTTTGGATTGTCTAACTGTGGCCAGAGACGATCGAGTTCTCCGATTTCAGAGGGTCCCCTCAAGGTGGGCTTTATTTATGTGGGAGATGTTGGAGACTTCGGTTGGACATTTGCTCATGAGCAGGGTCGACTGGAACTACAGGCCGCTTTAGGCGATCAAGTGATTACAACCCCTGTGGCTGATGTTGATGATGCTAGTGCCGCCGAGGTGATCCGATTTCTAGCCGAAGATGAGCATCGCCTGATTTTTGCGACTTCTTTTGGCTTTGGTGACGGCACCTTACAAGTGGCTCAAGAGTTTCCTGATCATATTTTTATGCACTGCACGGGAGCCGAACGCACTAGTAATGTAGGGACCTATCTAGCTCGATTTGAACAACCTCGCTACCTGGCTGGGATGATTGCCGGTCGAATGACAACCTCTGATCAGTTGGGCTACATTGCAGCATTTCCGATCCCAGAGGTTTATCGAGGGATTAATGCATTTACCTTGGGTGCTCGTTCGGTTAATCCTAAGGTTACTGTTCAGGTGGAGTGGATTAAGGCTTGGATTGATCCCGCTCAAGAAGCCCGTACAGCCGAGTCTTTGATTGCTAACGGAGCTGATGTGATCACTCAACACACCGATTCGATCGCTGCTGTCCGGGTCGGGCAGGCTAAGGGTATGTATACCATTGGGTATCATTCGAATATGCAGGCATTTGGTCCAGATTCCCATCTGACAGCCTGTGTGCACAATTGGGGCCCTCTCTACACTCAAATAGTGAACGATGTCTTAGCGGGTGTTTGGCGCTCTCAGGCCATTTGGGCTGGATGGGAAGCCGGTATTGTGGATCTGGCCCCGATTCATCCTGATGTTCCTAGTGATCTGATTGAGCAAGTTGATTTGAAACGGCAAGCCTTTATTGATCAAACTGCCTCTCCATTCGATGGGCCCATTCAAGATCAGACTCAACGCGCTCGTGTGGCCGAGGGTGAAGCCCTGAATGATGCTGATCAGTTAGCGATGGATTGGTTAGTGGATGGGGTGGTAGAAATGTCAAAGTCTTAGTGAACTAGGGCTGATTGAGATTGCTCTAGCGGCGGTTAAATCTGGCCAGTACTATTAAAAGGATGAGCACCTTCCACCCTGATACGGTCAATCAAGTACGGCAAGCGGCTGATATTGTTGAGGTCATTGCCGACAAAGTTGTTTTACGTAAACAGGGTAAGAATTACGTTGGACTATGCCCATTCCATAGTGATCGTAAACCTAGCTTTCAGGTGAGTTCCACCAAACAGATCTATAAGTGCTTTGCTTGTGGGGCTGGTGGAGATGTGATTCGATTTATCTCCCAATATGATCGCATTTCCTTTAGTGAGGCAGTTTTACATCTAGCTCAGCGCTACCATCTCTCTGTCCAAGCTAGCCCAACTGATCAGAAAGCCTATCAACAAAAGGTCTCTCGCCAGGATCAATTGCTGGAGATTTTAGCTCTGGCTACTGACTTTTATCAACATGCTTTAAAAGCGACTGTGGGAGCCCCAGCTCAGCGATATTTGCACCAACGACAGCTGCAACCTGACACGATTCAAAAATTTCAAATTGGTTTTGCGCCTCCAGGTTGGGAACCTCTTTATGATTACTTGGTTAAGCAAAAATCACAGCCAGTCAAATTGGTTGAAGCTGCTGGTTTGATTAGTGCTCGTAAAAGTGGACGGGGCTGGTATGATCGCTTTCGACACCGGGTGGTCTTGCCTATTCATAACCCTCGAGGGCAGATTGTTGGATTTGCAGGCCGAACGTTAGGCGATGATCAACCCAAATATTTGAACTCACCAGAAACGGAGTTATTTAACAAAGGCCAGCTTTTATACGGTCTTCATCATGCTCGGGACGCTATTGTCAAAGCTGATCAAGTGCTGGTGGTTGAGGGGTATTTTGATGTGATAGCTCTGCATCAAGCGGGCATTGCCAATACTGTTGCCTCTATGGGGACTGCCCTTGGACCTGATCAGATTAAGCAACTGTTGCGCTATACCGAATCCAAACGGATCGTGTTTAACTTTGATGGGGATCAAGCTGGGTTAACAGCAGCCGAACGTGCCATTGATACGATTGGGGATCAAGTTCGACGAGGTGCGATTGAACTCCGCATTCTCACGATTCCTGAGGGTAAAGATGCTGATGAATTTTTGCGACATCGTTCTGGACTCAGCTTTTTGGAATTACTTGATGAAGCCCCGCTTTGGTTAGATTGGCAAATTCAACAGGTACTATCTCATAAACAGTTAAATCTGGCTAGTGACTTTCAACAAGCTTATCAAGCGTTAGTCAAGATTCTGGCTGGCTTGGGTGGTAACTGGCGATCCATCTATATTCATAAAGTTGCTGAACTACTGAGCCGAGGCCATGGCCGTCTAACCCGGAACCTAGAAGAAGATCTGCGCCGCAGTGTGCGCGAGCATCGCTGGTCTAAACCTGAAAAAACGGCTCCTGTTAAAGGTTCAAAGCTAGTGCAATCAGAGTCTCACTTGCTCCAGATCTTTCTCCATTTTACCGAGTTTCGGACTTTGATCCGGCAGGAGCTGGTCCAGCGAGAACTTCAGTTTAACTTTGTACCTCATCGCAATCTCTGGCAGCATATTTTGTCGTTGATCATGCAGGATCGGGAGCTAGAAACTCGAGGTGATACTTTACTCATGATGCTGAGAACCACCTGTGCTCATGATGAAATCTTAAACCAGCAGCTGAGTCACTTGCTCTGGATGGATGAAAATACTCGTGTTGCCCTCATGCGACCCAAGATGGTTGTGAGAGCCGCTATTGCCAATATGGAACTGGAAATTCGGCAAAAACGGTTACGCTACTGGATCCAGTATTGGGAGCAAGCCTATAAAAGCAATGATCATGAGTTGGCCAAACAGTACCAAGATCGCGTGTATGAAGAACAAAAGGCGATTGAAGCCCTGCAAAAAGATGCTCAACTTTCAGTCGAAGATTTGGTTCAGACTCCAATTGCTGATGAGTTAGTGTGAGTCCAGCTAGATCGACACCTCTTGGCTCGACATCATCTGGTAGGATAGACGCTAAACTAGGCGTTGAATCTTGACTAATCTTTGGGGTTGACTCTGACGTTACTGTATATCTAGCTGTATCTCCGACGGTATCTCCAATAGTGATCTTAAGATGGGGTGGGTAATGTCCGATCTTGCCAGCCAAACTGGCCCTGAAGTGGCTTATACCGATATTGCTGTGATTGGGATGGCTTGTCGATTTCCAGGAGCCAATACCTATCAAGCCTTCTGGCACAACTTAGTCAACGGAGTCAATAGTATTTCTGAGATTCCACCTGAGCGCTGGGATTATTCACCGTACTACGCTAAAGATCCAGCTATTCCCGATACTTCAGTGAGTAAGTGGGGGGGGTTCTTAGATCAGATAGACCAGTTTGATGCTGATTTTTTTAAATTGTCTCCTCGTGAAGTTCAAAGAATGGATCCCCAACAGCGGATAGTTCTAGAGTTGAGCTGGAGTTGTTTTGAGGATGCAGGGTATGATCCGAGAGCCATGCAGGGAAGTCAGACCGGTGTCTATCTGGGGATCTGTAATTTTGACTATGAAGAACTCCTGTTAAAGAGTCAGCATCCTATTGAAGGCCATACTCTGACGGGTAATCATGCTTCAATAGTTCCCAATCGGATCTCTTATCTGTTTAATTTTCAGGGTCCTAGCTTACCGTTTGATACCGCTTGTTCTAGTTCGCTCATGGCGCTCCATCATGCCCTAACGGCTTTGTATATAGGGGACTGTGAGCTGGCTCTGGTGGGGGGGGTAAGTGTGATGTGTACACCCACACGGTATCTAGAACTGAGCCACCTGGGTATGCTTTCGCCCACGGGACAGTGTCGAGTTTTTGATGCTGATGCCGATGGTTATGTGCGAGGTGAAGGCGCTGGGTTAGTTTTGTTAAAACCTCTGAAACAAGCTCTGATCGATCGAGATCCAATCCATGCTGTTATTAAAGGATCAGCGATTAATCATGGGGGACAGGCCCGGACGCTAACGTCTCCCAATGCTTATGCTCAGTCTCGTGTCATTCGGAAAGCTTATAGCCAGACTCAGATTTCACCGCAGACAGTCACGTTGATTGAAACTCATGGCACCGGTACTCCCCTAGGTGATCCAATCGAGATCAATGGTTTGAAGCGGGCCTTTACCCAGCTCAATCAGCAATTCAAGTTACCGGCTTTAGAGCAACCCTACTGTGCCTTAGGAGCTGTCAAGTCCAATATTGGTCACTTAGAAGCTGCTGCTGGTATCGCCGGTTTGATCAAAGTGATCCTGGCATTGAAGTATGCCACTCTACCACAGTCTGTTAATTTTGAAACCCAAAATCCCCGCATCAATCTGGATCGCAGTCCGTTTTATCTTTTGGATCGGACTCAGCCTTGGCCAGTCATTTTATCGGAAACTGGAGATGCCATCCCTCGGCGAGCCGGTCTGAGTTCATTTGGTTTTGGTGGGGCTAATGCTCATGTGGTATTGGAAGAGGCGCCTAACATTGAGTGGGCCGGGATAACTCCTCTACCTCAGTTCTACTTACTACCTTTATCTGGCAAAACGGAAGCTGCACTGAGTCAATTGGCCCAGGCTTATCAAGGTTATCTCTCTCATTTACCTCAACTGTCTTCACTTCAGTCTTTTGCCTACACTGCTCAAGTGGGTCGATCTCATTTCGAGCGACGGATTGCTTTGATTGGATCAACCCAGGAAGACTGGATTGAGCAACTACAAGCTTACTTGAATAGTGTACCTAGCAGTGGTGTCATAGAGCAGAGAGCACCATTAGCCCTTACAGAAACTGGTATTGCGGTCCTCTTCACAGGGCAAGGATCACAATATATCGGTATGGGTCGAGACCTTTATGAAACCCAGCCTACCTTTAAACAAGCCCTGGATCAGTGTGCTGAACTTTTAGATGGCTACCTAGAAACGCCACTACTGAAGCTACTCTATGACAGCGTTATGGAGTCTTCTGTGTTAGATCAAACGGGCTACACTCAACCGGCCTTGTTTGCTCTGGAATATGCGCTCTATCAACTTTGGCAGTCTTGGGGCATCCAGCCTACTGTTGTGATGGGCCATAGTGTGGGTGAGTATGTGGCCGCTTGTGTAGCTGGTGTTTTCAGTTTAGCTGATGGATTGAAATTGATTGCAGCTCGAGGCCGATTGATGCAGCAGCTACCCACTGGTGGCACGATGGTGTCTCTCATGGCTTCATTAGATCAAGTCAAGTTAGCAATTGCTGATCACCCTGATGTGGCGATTGCTGCCATTAATGGCCCTCAGAGTGTAGTGATCTCAGGATCCCGCGTCACTCTTCAGACTCTAGCCACTCAGATGGAAGCGGATGGGATCAAGACCAAGACCTTGCAAGTTTCGCATGCGTTTCATTCCCCGTTGATGCAGCCGATGCTGGCTGAGTTTGAGCAGGTGGCTCAACAAATCACTTACACAGTCCCTCAACTTAAGTTAATCTCCAATGTCACTGGCCAACTAGCGACCCCAGCGATTGCAACGCCTAAGTACTGGTGTCAGCACATACTGGCTCCTGTCAACTTTGCTGAGAGTATGCAAGCTGTGGCAGCTGAGGGCATCCAGATCTTCATTGAATGTGGTCCTAAACCGACGCTTTTGGGGATGGGGCGACAGTGCTTAGCAGATCCGAACACCCTATGGCTACCCTCCTTACGATCCGGGCAACCAGATTGGCAGTCATTGCTGACTAGTTTGGGATCTCTCTATGTCAATGGTTTTGATTTAAATTGGGCTGCTATCAATCAAGATTATACCCCTAGTTGCCGAGTATCTTTACCGACCTATCCTTTTCAGCGACAGCGCTACTGGATTGAAACTGAGGATCTGAATCCTCCACTAGACTCGCAACAGTTAGCAACCTCCCCTGTTCTACGCCTGTTTGATCAAGGGAATTACCAGCAGCTGGCTGACTTATTACCTGAGCAGAAGTCGTTGTCAGTGACTGAAGCTCTCCAACATTTAGTGAATCAACACCAACAAGCTATAGCCCAAACACGCTTGAGCCATTATTTGTATGCCATTGAGTGGCAGCTTCAACCCCGAACTGCTCCTACAACCAACTCACCTGAACCCAGTCAATGGTTGATCATAGGTGCAGGTAAACCGTGGTCCCAAAAACTTGTCGCTCAGTTAGAGCAGGCTGAAGCTATTCAGGGTTTACCGTGTATTGAAGGTATACCTCCAGATTGGTCTGAACAGTTAGAGACTCTGCAGCCTGATCAGCCAGTCAAGCTTCTTTTTGTGGTGACTGAAACTGATCCCAGTCAAGCTCATGTTAGTACTCTAGCTTTGTTAGGGTTGATCCAGGCTTTACTAAAACACAACGTTGGCCGCCAATCCAAAGTATGGGTTGTTACCACTGGAGCTATGGCTTATCACCCTATGGCTCTGGCTCAAACACCGGTGTGGGGCTTGGGCAAAGTGATCGCTTTAGAACATCCTGAGATCTGGGGTGGCTTGATAGATCTAGACCCTACAGCGTCACCCGAATCTCAGATCGAATGGCTAGTACCGGATCTATTGAACCTAGATTTTGAAGATCAGATTGTCTATCGTCAGCATCAGCGTTGGGTGGCACGACTAAAGCCCACTTCACTGGGTACTGGTCAGCAACTACTTTTGGATCCTCGTGGTAGCTATTTGATCACAGGAGGCACTGGATCTTTGGGCCTAAGAGTCGCTAAATGGCTAGTACAACGTGGGGCTTGTCATTTAGTGTTACTAAGTCGGCAGGGCCTGAGAGAACCGATTCAACCTGAGGTGGATGCTCTTGTTGAGGCTGGGGCCACTGTGAAAGTATTGATAGCTGATGTGGCTAACCTGGTTGAGTTAGAGTCTGTTTGGCACCAGATCAACGAGGCTAACCACCCTTTAAAAGGCATCATTCATGCAGCTGGGGTTGAGCGATTAGATGCCTTAACTGATTTAACCGCCGACCAGTTGGAGTCAGTCTTACGGCCTAAGGTTAGGGGGGGCTGGCATTTGCATCAGCTATCTCAAGACCAGGATCTTGACTTCTTCGTCTGCTTTTCTTCGATTGCTTCAGTTTGGGGATCGCGTGGTCAAGCTCACTACGCAGCGGCTAACCAATTTCTAGATGGCTTGATCCACTATCGCCGATCATTAGGATTACCAGGGTTATCGATTAATTGGGGCCCCTGGGCTGGTGGCGGGATGGCTACACCCGAAGCCCAAGTCTGGTTAGCTCAAGCAGGTGTCGAAGCGCTATCGCCAGATCTGGCTTTGGTGGCTTTGGGAGACTTACTACCGTCTGACCGAGTCCAAGTGACTGTGAGTCACAATGATTGGGAGCAATTTAAGTCTCTCTACACTGCTAAGCGGCCTCGTCCTTTGCTTGATCTGATTAGCCCGTCTGTCTCGTCTCGTCCAGATTCTTCTGTTCAACCTTCCTCAGATCAAATTACACAACTGCTCTCACAGCCCAAAACTGAACGAATCCCAGCTTTACAGTCTCTAATTGAGGCCCAGTTAAGGCTAGTCTTGGGGCTTAAACCTGACCATACTTTCGATCCAACGGTAGGGTTTTTTGAGTTGGGTATCGATTCGTTGATGGCTGTAGATTTACGGAACCGCCTTCAAACGCAACTAGGCACTACCTTACCTGCTAGTCTTGCTTTCGACTTACCCAACCTACAACGACTGACAAAGTTTCTAGCTACTGAAATAGGCTTACGGGACGACTCTGCCTCTACCCCACTACCCGCTCAACCGGCTGACGTTGCCTTATCTGAGCCTATTGCCATTATTGGAGTTGCTTGCCGCTTTCCTGGAGGTGCCAATACTCCCGAAGCCTTCTGGGAGAAGCTATGTCAGGGGTATGACGCCATTGTTGAAGTGCCTGCCACTCGTTGGAATATTGATGCTGTCTATGATCCCGATCCTGAAACCCCTGGGAAGACTTACTGCCGTTATGGGGGCTTTTTAGAACCGGTTGATCAATTTGACCCCCATGTGTTTGGCATTTCACCTCGTGAAGCTGAGTACATGGATCCTCAACATCGACTGCTTTTGGAAGTGAGTTGGGAGGCCCTGGAGCGTGCTGGCTATAGTCTAGATCGGGCAGAAGGTAGTGCCACTGGTGTGTTTGTTGGGATTACTCTGAATGATTACTATCAGCTTATGCAGCATGCAACGCATGAGTCTGTACAAGCCTATGGTGTCACTGGAGGTCCTTTGAATGCGGCAGCTGGGCGGATCGCTTATACTCTGGGATTGACCGGACCCGCGCTTGCTGTGGATACGGCCTGTTCATCCTCACTGGTGGCTTTACATCAAGCTTGTCAGAGTCTGAGATTGGGGGAGTGTACGATGGCGCTAGCCGGCGGTGTTAATTTGATGCTAACACCTGCCAGTATGATCTTTACAGCTCAGGCCCAGATGCTCTCAACTGATGGTCACTGTAAAACCTTTGATGCTGCTGCTGATGGTATTGGTCGTGGGGAAGGCTGTGGCATTGTGGTTTTGAAGCGACTCTCTGAGGCTGTGGCAGCGGGTGATCCCATTCAAGCTGTCATTTGCACTAGTGCTGTGAATCAAGATGGCCCCAGTAGTGGCTTCACTGTCCCCAATGGTCAGGCCCAACAGCAATTGATCCGGCGAGCACTTGCCCAAGCTAATTTAAGTCCCAATGATATTAGTTATATTGAAGCGCATGGCACGGGTACAGCGCTAGGGGATCCGATTGAGGTCACCGCATTAGCTGAGGTTTTTGGTCGTTCACGATCTCAGGGTGACCCCTTATGGGTGGGATCTGTCAAAGCAAATATTGGTCACCTAGAGTCTGCTGCCGGGATCTCAGGGGTCATCAAGGTTATCCTGGCGATGCAGCACCACCAGATCCCTCCTCACACTCATTTGCACCAACTCAACCCTCAGATTGACTGGGAACGATGGCCCATCCAGATCCCCACAGCACTACAACCATGGTCCCAAAGTGATCCTCAAAGACTAGCTGGTGTGAGCTCTTTTGGGGCTAGTGGTACCAATGCCCATGTCATTTTGGCAGAGGCTCCCGAGCTGCCAGAAGTTGAACCTGAGATAGAGCCATTACCGGAGCGCCCCTTACATCTGTTGACACTTTCAGCAATGAGCCAACCTGCCCTACAGGAGTTGGTTTCGCGGTATGCGACTTACCTTGAGCAATCGACCGAAGATCTAGGGTCCATTTGCTACACCGCTAATGTGGGCCGCAGGCATTTTCCTTATCGCTTAGCTATAGCTGCAGCCTCCTCTCAGGATTTAAGCCAAACCTTACAGACCTATCTCAACGGAGCTGATACACCAAAGATTGGGCAGGGTCAGGTTGAACAGGCTAAATCTCCCAAGCTTGCGATTTTGTTTACAGGGCAGGGATCGCAGTACCCCGATATGGGCCGCCAACTGTATGAGACCCAGCCTACTTTTAAGCAGGCCTTAGATCAATGTGCCCAAATCTTGGACTCTTACTTGGATAGACCCCTACTCACGTTGCTTACCGATCCAGATCCTAAGGTACTGGATCAAACAGCTTATACTCAACCGGTGTTATTTGCGATCGAGTATGCTCTGTATCACCTGTGGCAGTCCTGGGGGATCCAGCCTCATGCAGTGATGGGCCATAGTGTGGGTGAGTATGTAGCTGCTTGTGTGGCAGGGGTCTTTAGTTTGGAGGATGGTCTCAAACTGATCGCAACGCGAGGTCGGTTGATGCAACAGCTGCCTACTGGTGGGAGTATGGTTTCACTCATGGCTGCGGTAGAGCAAGTCAGAGCCGTGATCCAAGACCAACCTGAGATTGCTATTGCTGCGATTAATGGGCCGCAAAGCACCGTAATTTCGGGACCTGCTCCAGCTGTTCAGACAGTGGTTACCCGATTAGAATCAGATGGGATCAAGACTAAAGCTCTGCAAGTGTCTCATGCGTTTCATTCCCCCTTGATGCAACCGATGGTGGCAGAGTTTCAAGCCGTGGCTCAACAGATTACCTATGCTTTACCTCAAATTAAAGTGATCTCTAATGTGACGGGTGAAGTGGCAACGCCTGCGATCGCAACGCCTGACTATTGGTGTCAGCATGTTCTGGCTCCCGTCAATTTTGCAGCAGGGATGGCTAGCTTGGCTCAGGAGGGCTGTGAAATCTTTTTAGAATGTGGTCCTAAGCCAATCTTACTGGGGATGGGACGTCTATGTTTACCTGATGAGGTAGGGAGCTGGCTACCTTCATTGCGACCTGGACCAGCAGACTGGCAGCAGTTGCTGATCTCTTTGGGAGAATTGTATGTTAGGGGTATCACTATAAACTGGTCAGGCTTTGATCAAGATTATCCTCAACGGCACAAAGTGATCTTGCCAACGTACCCTTTTCAGCGGCAACGCTATTGGCTGCAGACATCAGCTAGTAATGAATCGACTGTAGCGGCCTCAGCACCTCCTACTAGTGCCATTGTCGATCTGTTAGATCAAGGCCAGACTGATTCACTGGTTGAATTGTTAGCCCACTCACCCCGGATCTCTCCTGAATTAAAATCAGGATTAACTGAAGTTGTCGCAGAACTGATCCGGCAACATCACCAGCAACAGTTAACTCGACGAGTATCCGATTGGTTCTATCAAATTGAATGGCAACCCTATCCTTTGCTACCGACTGTTCCGTTGCAGATTTCCAAGAGTTGGATTATTTTTGCCGATCAAATGGGTATTGGCACCCAGGTTGCTCAAACTTTGATAGAACAAGGCCATCAGTGCCTAGTTGTTAGACCGGGCTCAAATTATGCTAGCTCAGTTAATGGTGCTCAGGTTGCTATTGAAATTAATCTGAACCATATGGCTGAGTATGAACAGTTTGTTCAAGAGCTGGATCGCTTATTGACCCACCCGCTAGCTGGCATTATCCATCTTTGGGCTTTAGATATTGCAGATCCGCCTGTTGAAGCTGGGATCCGTTATGACTGGGAGAGGTCTCAACAGCTAGGCTGCGGTAGTCTGATGTATTTACTCCAAGCTTGGAATCATCAGGATCAATCTACACCTCTCTGGCTGATTAGCAGGGGGTCCCAGGTTGTCCAATCTAGCACAACATCTATTCATGTTGGTCAGGCCACGCTTTGGGGCTTGGGCCGCTCTATTATGTTGGAATACCCTACCCAATGCACAACCCTTCTGGATTTAGATCCCACTAACGATAGAACAACTTCAGCAGCTCAGGTGATCTCAGTCTTGCAGCAACCCTTGACTCAGCCAGAACAACTAGCCTGGAGAGGGAGTACAGCCTATCAAGCTCGTTTGGTTCGATTCCCAATGCCAGCTCAGGATGAGGATACTCAAGTTTTGCTCTCAGAAACAGGCACTTATTTGATCACAGGGGGCTTGGGGGCTTTAGGGTTGGTGGTAGCTGAGCAATTAGTTAATTGGGGCGCTAAGCATCTAGTTCTATTAAGCCGCCGGCAGCCAGTTGAAACTACTCAAACTCGCCTTGAGCACCTAAGAGCCAAAGGGGTAACCGTTGATGTGGCTCAGGGAGATGTCACTCATTATCAGGATCTGCAGCATCTAGTAGAGGATCTGCAGCAGAGTGCTCACCCGCTCAAAGGGATTATTCATACGGCGGGTGTTTTGAGAGATGGCTTGTTGCAACAGTTGCAATGGCCTCAGATGTGGGAGGTGATGGCTCCTAAGGTCTTGGGAAGTTGGAATCTACATCAGATCAGTTTGGATCACGCCCTCGACTTTTTGATTTTGTTTTCTTCAGCTGTGGCCTTAGTAGGGGCGTCAGGGCAAAGTAACTACGCGGCAGCCAATACTTTCTTAGATGCATTAGCGGGATATCGTTGTGCTCAAGGTTTACCTGGCTTAAGCATTAATTGGGGGGCTTGGGCCAAGGTGGGAATGGCAGCTTCGATGGATCAAAGTCTTCAGGCCCGCTTAGAGGCTCAAGGGGCAAGCTTTATGCAACCTTCAGAAGCCCTTACTGCTTTAGCTTGGCTACTTCAGACTAAATCTCCTCCTCATATTGGCGTGATGCCGATCGATTGGCAAGTTATGGGCCAGGTTCTTCCTACCCCGCACCCGGGTTTGTTATCCCAGCTCATCCCCCAGACAACACCTGTGTTTGAGGCGCCTGACGTATCCTCTATCCTTAGAGAGATCCAGGCCGCACCAGATGCAGAAAAACAGAGCTTGGTCTTAACCTGTGTCAAGACAGAAGTTGCTAAAGTAATGAAGTTTGATCCGGCTCAGCCCTTGGATGCTGGTAGAGGCTTTTTTGAAATGGGATTAGACTCGTTACTAGCTAGTCAACTCAAAAATCAGTTAGAGAAAACTCTGGGATTAACCCTGAGTGCAACGGTGATTTTCAATTATCCCACCATTGAAACCCTCGCTAATCATCTGTATGAGAGGTTGAGTCCTGATCCCACTCCAGAATTGACGCCATCACCCACTCCCACTGATAATCAAGCTCAAGACCCTGAGACTCAGGATGTTGAGACCTTATCTGAACAAGATATTGCCTCTATCCTGGCTGAGAAATACAAGCTGTATTAGAAAGGAGCCACTTGTGACTCAGACGCCATCCACCAGGGATTTGTCTCCACTCCAACAGGCCTTCCACATTATTCAAAAGCTAGAGGGAGAACTGCATCAGGAGAAGCAAAAGGCGTCTGAGCCGATCGCCATTATTGGAATGGGCTGCCGCTTTCCTGGCGCAACGACCCCTGAAGCGTTTTGGGACATGCTCAGCCAGGGGCAGGATGCTGTCACTGAAATTCCGCTGTCACGTTGGGATATCAAGGCTTACTACGATCCAGATCCAGATGCTGTGGGCAAGATGTATATTCGCTCAGCGGCTTTTCTAGCCCAAGTGGATCAATTTGATGCGTCCTTTTTTGGCATTGCTCCTAAAGAGGCCACTCGCCTGGATCCCCAACAACGATTGCTCTTAGAGGTGACCTGGGAAGCTTTGGAACGGGCTGGGATTGCGCCTCAACAGTTAATGGGGACCCAGACAGGGGTATTCTTAGGAATTGGCCAAAATGATTATGCGAACTTGCTGCTGCATGCTGGAATGGCTGATCAAATTGGGCCTTATGATGCTACAGGAACGGGCTTTTGTTATGCGTCTGGACGATTATCCTACAGTTTGGGGTTGCAAGGCCCGAATTTAGCAGTAGATACCGCTTGTTCCTCCTCATTAGTAGCTATTCACCTGGCCTGTCAGAGTTTACGATCCCGAGATTGTGATTTGGCTTTGGTGGGTGCGGCGCAGCTCTTGATTCATCCTACAGCCACTATTGCCCTATCCCGATTACAAGCGTTATCACCTGAAGGTCGGTGCAAAACGTTTGATGCTGCAGCGAATGGCTTTGGTCGGGGAGAAGGCTGTGGAGCTTTGGTCTTAAAACGGTTGTCTCAGGCTCAAGCTGATCGTGATCATATTGTGGGAGTGATTAAGGGATCAGCCATCAATCATGACGGGCCTAGCAGTGGGTTAACAGTGCCTAATGGTCTTGCTCAACAAGCTTTACTGCGCCAAGCCCTGGCCAATGCCCATCTTCAGCCTGATCAGGTGAGTTTAGTTGAAGCGCATGGGACAGGAACGGCTTTAGGTGATCCGATAGAAGTTGAAGCTCTCGGCCAAGTGTTTGGGGTGAACCGAACGACTCAACCTTTGATCCTCAGTTCGGTTAAGACTAATATCGGTCATCTTGAAGCAGCGGCTGGTTTAGCCAGTTTATTCAAAGTGATCAAAGCGTTTGAACATAACAGCATTCCGCCGCATTTGCACCTAAAGCAGCCCAACCCCCTGATTGCATGGGATCGCTTACCCTTTGACATTCCCTCTACTCTGACTCCCTGGCCCCAAGGTCAAGATCAACGCATTGCAGGGATTAGCTCGTTTGGGGCTAGTGGCACTAATGCCCATATCTTGGTAGAGGAACCACCGCCGTTAGCGGATACCTCTATTGAAGTTGAACGGCCCCTACATCTCCTAACTCTCTCGGCCAAAACAGAGACTGCTCTGCAGGCGTTAATCCAGGTGTATCGATCTTATTTGAATCAAGCCCCTCCTTCCTTAATCGGATCGATTTGTTTTACGGCAAATATAGGTCGGTCACATTTCAATTATCGGTGTGCTGTGGCTGGCTCGACACCTTTAGAGTTAAGTCAAAAGCTAGAAGGGATCACCCCTGCACACAACACTGATCAATGGGGGGTGTCTTTAGGACAGCTATCGGGTACTCCGTCTCCGAGTATTGGCATTTTGTTTACGGGGCAAGGATCTCAGTACTCAGGAATGGGCCGCCAACTTTATGAGACTCAACCGACCTTCCAAAAAGCACTAGATCAGTGTGCCAACATCCTAACAGCCTATCTAGATCGGCCTCTGTTAGAGATTATTTATACCGATGAAGCCGCCGTTCTAGATCAGACCGCCTACACCCAACCAGCCTTATTTGCGATCGAGTATGCTCTGTATCACCTGTGGCAGTCCTGGGGGATCCAGCCTCATGCAGTGATGGGCCATAGTGTGGGTGAGTATGTAGCTGCTTGTGTGGCAGGGGTCTTTAGTTTGGAGGATGGTCTCAAACTGATCGCAACGCGAGGTCGGTTGATGCAACAGCTGCCTACTGGTGGGAGTATGGTTTCACTCATGGCTGCGGTAGAGCAAGTCAGAGCCGTGATCCAAGACCAACCTGAGATTGCTATTGCTGCGATTAATGGGCCGCAAAGCACCGTAATTTCGGGACCTGCTCCAGCTGTTCAGACAGTGGTTACCCGATTAGAATCAGATGGGATCAAGACTAAAGCTCTGCAAGTGTCTCATGCGTTTCATTCCCCCTTGATGCAACCGATGGTGGCTGCCTTTTTGCAGGTGGCTCAGCAAGTCCAGTATTCAGCCCCTCGACTGAAATGGATCTCTAATTTGACAGGACAAGTGGCTACTCCAGAGTGTGCTAGTGCTGATTATTGGGCCCAGCATATTCTAGCGCCAGTCAACTTTGCAACCAGCATGGTGACTCTACATCAGGAGGGCTGTGAAATCTTTTTAGAATGTGGGGCTAAACCAACGTTACTAGGTATGGGTCGAGGTTGTTTACCCGATGGTGTGGGTGTTTGGTTGCCTTCATTGCGATCAGGTCAGCCAGATTGGCACCCTTTACTAGCTAGCCTTAGCGAGTTGTATGTGCGCGGTGTCAGAGTGGATTGGCAAGGGTTTGATCACGATTACCCCCAACGACATAAGGTGATCTTGCCAACATACCCATTTCAACGCCAGCGATATTGGGTTACTGATGACATCCCCAGCCCTTCTGACTTGTCTCAACAGACGCTACCTAATTTCCAAACTGTAGTTGAACATCTGCAAACCTCTCAGGATCTATCGGCAGAGGAGTTGAGTTTACTGCCCAAACTAATGCAAACCCTAACTCAACATCAGCAAGATCTTCAGAGGCTCACCCGAATTCAGCAAATGCTCTATCAGGTTGAATGGCAACCGTTAGTAGTCTCTCAAGCTCAACCCTCCCGATTTCACCAGCCTGGGAGTTGGCTGATCCTGGCTGATACGCAAGGGGTAGGGGCCTATCTAGCTCAGCACCTCAACCAACTCGGTCAGCAATGCTGGCTGATCTATCCTACACCTGTACCTGAGAGCCTCTTTGTTGATCCCTTATCTCATCAGGGGTTTCTGGAGGTACTGAATGATAGTCTCAAGGCCCAAGCAGCCCCTTTTCAAGGTTTGATCCATCTTTGGAGCTTAGATACGGCCCCTAACAGTACGTTAACAGCGACTTCCTTACAAGAGGCTCAGAAGTTAGGGTGTGGTGCGCTCCTCACAGCTATTCAAGCTTTAGCTCAGACTGGGCTAAATGTGCCTTCTCTCCAGATATGGTTAATCACTCAAGGATCACAGCCTGTGGTTGCAGATGATCAACTCGCTGTGGCTCAGAGTCCACTCTGGGGGATGGGTCGCGTTTTGGCCATTGAGCATCCAGATTGGTGGGGTGGCATGATTGATCTGGATCCAGCAGCCACGGTTGAAGCCTCGACCCGCCATATTCTCGATACGCTTAGCCGTTCCAATCATGGAGCAGATCACGAGGATCATTTAGCTTATCGACGTGGACAGGGCTATGTGGCGCGGTTAGTGCAGGCCCAAGTCGAATTGAAACCAGAGATTCAGATCAGTGACCAGAAAACTTACTTGATCACAGGGGGGCTGGGATTTTTAGGCTTGCAAGTAGCCCGCTGGCTTGCTGAAAAAGGGGCTCGATATCAAGTTCTGACTAGCCGTCGAACAGCCACTCCTGATGTGCAGGCTCAGATCCAAGCCATTGAGGCCTTAGGCGTCGAGATCCGGGTTATACCTGCTGATAGTGCTAAAGAGGTAGATGTACACAATTTGATGGCTGCCATTAAAGCTGATCTCCCACCTCTTGGGGGCATCATTCATACAGCTGGAGTGTTAGATGATGGCATGCTTCAACAACAAACCTGGGAGCGATTTGAGCGGGTGATGGCTCCAAAAATGTTAGGGAGTTGGCATTGGTATGGGCATACTCAAGATCAACCCTTAGATTTTGTGGCTTATTTTTCCTCAACGACGGCCCTGTTAGGATCAGCTGGCCAGAGCAATTATGCTGCTGCCAATGCCTTTATGGATGCCTTAGCACATGTCAACTGCTCCATTCCAAGTATCAGTTTTAATTGGGGTGCTTGGGCTGAAGGTGGGATGGCGAGTCGAGTGGCTCATCAAGCTCAAACACGCTGGGATACATTGGGCTTATCCCCTCTCCAGCTCACAGATGGGTTAGCGATCCTGGAGGCCACGTTAGGATCAGCTCACTCACAGCTAGGTGTCATGCCGATAGATTGGAGTGTATTTCCACAACATCTGACTCGACCCTTACTGTGGCAGTGGGTTCCCCCTGTGCAAGACCAACAAGTCAAAGCCAAGTCGATCCTGGAGCAGTTGAAAACAACACCTCCCTCTGAACGGTTTAATCAACTCCAAGCCTATGTTACTCAGGAGTTATCTACAGTCCTGGGGTTCACAGAGAGGCAAACTCTGGATCCACAAGTAGGATTCTTTGAGTTGGGGCTGGACTCATTGATGACAGTAGAACTACGTAATCGTCTCAACCGAGGGTTAGATGTAACCTTACCGTCTACCCTAGCCTTTGATTTCCCTACCATCGACCAGTTAACTCGTCACCTAGCTGCCGACCTTTTTGAACTGTCATCCTCTGCAACCGTATCGGGACCTACAGCCTTCAATCAACAGGACCCCATTGCCATTATCGGGATGAGTTGTCGGTTTCCGGGTGGATCCACTAGTCCTGAAGCCTTCTGGGATCTGCTGATAGGGGGGAGGGAAGGTCGAGTGATCATGCCACAATCTCGCTGGGCTATTGATACCTACTATGATCCAGACTTTGATGCCCCTGGTAAAATAGTCACTCGCTATGGACATTTTTTAGAGGCGATTGACCAATTTGATCCAGCCTTTTTTGGGATCTCGCCTCGAGAGGCTGTGGCAATGGATCCGCAACAGCGGTTATTACTGGAAGTAAGTTGGGAAGCACTAGAGCGATCGGGTCATGCTCCAGAGCGATTACAAGGAAACCGAGTTGGTGTCTTTATTGGCAATGATGGTCAAGATTATGAACAGTTAGTAAACCAAAGCCTGGATCAAGCTGAGGGACATGCTTTAGCAGCCTACATCGGTACCGGTAATGCAGCTGCCGGGCTTGTGGGCCGTCTCTCCTACACGTTTGGATTTACTGGGCCATCATTACTGATCGATACCGCTTGTTCATCATCACTCGTTGCTGTGCATCAAGCCTGTCAGAGTTTACGACAAGGTGAATGTACGATGGCACTAGCAGGAGGGGTTAAATTACATGTCACCCCGGGTGGCTTTATTGTGATCTCCAAAGCCAGAATGATCTCGCCAGAAGGTCGGTGTAAAACGTTCGATGCCACAGCTGATGGCTATGCCCGAGGTGAGGGATGTGGTGTAGTAGTGCTTAAACCCTTGTCAGTAGCTCAACAGGATGGTGATCCGATTTTGGCTGTGATCCGAGGCAGTGCTGTCAATCAAGATGGTCCTAGTAGTGGTCTGACGGTACCTAATGGTCAATCTCAGCAACAGCTGATCCAACAAGCCCTAACTCAAGCTAACGTAGATCCCAATGAAATTAGCTATCTAGAAGCTCATGGAACGGGGACATCCCTGGGAGATCCGATTGAAGTGAATGCGGCAGCGGCAGCTTTGGGGCTAAATCGGGAGCATCCCCTGCTGATGGGGTCAGTCAAAACTAACATTGGTCACCTTGAGGGTGCTGCTGGTGTTTCTGGTTTAATCAAAGTAGTGTTAGCCCTACACCATCAGACAATTCCCCCGCATCTACATTTTCAAACTCCCAACCCCCAAATAGACTGGGATCACCTGCCGCTACGAGTGCCTACACAACCGGAGCCATGGTTAGGTACCCGACGACTAGCTGGCGTTAGTTCCTTTGGGTTTACAGGTACGAATGCTCATGTGATCTTGGAAGAAGCTCCAGCGGTAGAGCAATCACCCAGTGATCTAAGGGTCCGACCTCAGCATTTGTTGGTGTTGTCTGCTAAATCGGCTGATGCCCTTGCAGCTAAAGTCAGAGATTATGATCACTATTTACTAACCACTCAAGAGCAAGATCTGGGTGCCATTTGTCATAGTACCAATGTAGGACGAGGCCATTTTCCTCATCGCTTAGCTGTTCAAGGTCAATCAGTTGCTGAGATTGGTGACAAACTACAAGCCTTCCAAGCCCAACAGGATGCTCTAGGTCTCCATCATGGTCAAGTTGAGGATAGTCAAACGCCTAAAGTGGCCTTTCTATTTACAGGACAGGGATCACAGTATGTAGGGATGGGGAAAGAGCTGTATGAGACGCAACCTACCTTTAAACGGGCCATAGATCAGTGTGCTGAAACTTTAGATCTTTCTTTAGGCCAATCCTTGGTCTCTGTGCTCTTTGAGCCGACATCCCCACTTGATAACACGGCCTTTGCCCAACCTGCTCTCTTTGCTTTGGAATATGCACTGGCTCAACTCTGGCTAGCTTGGGGAGTTCAGCCTGATATTGTGATGGGGCATAGTGTAGGTGAGTATGTAGCAGCTTGTATAGCTGGAGTGTTTACTTTAGAGGAAGGCCTGAAGTTGATCTCGGAGCGGGCTCGCTTGATGAGTCAGCTACCAGGAGAGGGGGCTATGGTGTCAGCTTTGGCAGAGGTTTCCACTGTAGCTAGCCTAATTAAAGAGGTGACTGATCAGGTTAGTATTGCAGCTGTGAATGGACCGACCAGTGTTGTCTATTCTGGCCCTCGAGATCAGGTTGAAGTGGTGACCATTCAACTTAATGAACAAGGGATCAAGACTAAGCCTTTAGTGGTTTCCCATGGCTTTCACTCAGCACTTATGGAGCCGATGCTGGCAGCCTTTAAACGTGTTGCTGACCAGATCATGTATCGACCCCCTCAAATACCCATTATTTCCAACGTCACGGGCCAACTGGCCAAGACTGATATTTCAACAGCTGATTACTGGGTTAACCATGTCCGTCAGCCAGTCCTATTCAGTGATGGGATCGAAGCCCTCTATCAGTGGGGTTGTTACATCTTCATTGAGGTGGGACCTAAGCCTCAGTTACTGGGTATGGGGCGGCAATGTTTACCCGATAACTATGGGTTATGGTTGCCTAGTCTCCGACACCAGAGTGATGCCTGGGAGCAGCTGCTGCTAAGTCTGGGACAATTGTATGTTCAAGGATTAACGATTGACTGGCTTGGCTTTGATCGTGACTATGCTTTTCCTCGACTGACCGATTTGCCGACGTATCCGTTTCAACGACAACGATACTGGATCACAATTGAGTCAGCTTTACCCCGGCCCCAACTGACAAGCCCAGCTCACCATCCACTACTAGGTCAGCCGTTAGCTCTGGGTGGACAGCTTCAATCACGTTATTTTGAAGCCCATATCATGGCAGCTGGTACAACAGCCTATCTTTACGATCATCAACTGTTCGGTGAGATCATTATGCCCGGAGCTGGCTATATCTCAATGGCCTTGGAAGCTGGATTACATGTTTTTGACAGCGAGAGTATTGTTCTAGAAAATGTTGCAATTGAACGGCCCCTGATTTTATCTGAGGTTGAGTCCCGATTGGTCCAATTGATCTTAACTCCCCTTGATCAGGGCTATAGTTTTGAAATTGTCAGTCCTGAGGCTCAAAACCCTTTCAACTGGATCTGTCATGCTCGAGGTCGGCTTTTACCAGGCACTGATACCCCCCCACCTTCTGTCAGGCCTGTGCCCACAGCCTTTGACTATCAGCTCGATCGAGAGGCCATCTATCAAAGATTTTCAGCGAAAACGTACCAACCCTCAGGCGGCGATCGGTTTGTCGCTTTTGCTAGGTTGCAGATATTAGGCTTGGTATCCAATCAGGCTTGGGGCCAGATCCAACTCCCAGAGGTTTCTGATCTAGAACGGTATCAGCTTCATCCTACTTTGATCGATGCTGGGATTCAGGTCAGCCAAATCAATGTGTTGAGTGATCCCTATTTATATGTGCCTGTAGGAATTGAACGACTTACCTTCTATCATCAAGCCACGGGTCACTTATGGGCCAAAGCCTCTGACTTTCAAGAGAATGCTGAGGTGCTAAAAAATTCTGTCAGTTATTTTGAAGAATCAGGGTTGCTAATAGCTCAGATCGAAGGGCTTTCCCTACGGCGCACCACTGTTCAGGCTTTGATGCGTGGAATTGAAGATCGGGAGTGGTTATATCAAACTCAGTGGGTATCGATCCCCAAACCTACAGATGGGTCAGATGGGTTGAAGGCTAGGGGACATTGGTTGGTGTTAGTTCCTAATCAAGCTGTTGCGGCTCAGTTAGCGTCGCTCCTAGAGGCCCAAAGTCAGATCTGCACACCAGTGATTCTCAGTTATGACAAAAATTTAGAAGGAGCTGATCAAGATTATGCTATTGAGCCATTAAACCCTGAAGCGTTTACCACAGTCATGAGCGAGCTATCGATCCAGCAGCTCGAGGGGATCATCCATGTGGGTTCACTTCAAACTGCTCCTAACTCCCCAGGCGTAGACCCGTTAGAGTTCAGTTGTGCCAGCACGCTTCATCTTCTTCAATCCTTGAAGCAAAGCCACGTATCCACTAAATCGTTATGGCTGATCACACAAGGATCTCAATGGACAGGGCAGTCACCATCAGAGGTCCGGTTTGAGCAAGCACCCTTATGGGGATTAGGTCGGGTGATCATGCAGGAATATCCAGAGCTGGCTTGTAGACTTCTAGATCTTGATCCTGAACAATCCCTCGATCAAGCCATGTCTATTCTAGTGGGTGAAGTCTTAGCTCCTGATTCTGAAAATCAACTGGCCTATCGTCAAGATCAACGCTTGGGGTTGCGACTGGCTAAATATCACAGTCAAACACTCACTGAAATGCCGATACAGACAAAGGCTACCTACTTGATCACAGGAGGATTAGGGGCTTTAGGTCAACAGCTAGCTAGATGGTTAGTGACCAAAGGTGCCCGTTATCTTGCTTTGCTGAGTCGCCGGCCTCCTTCAACTGAAGTTCAACCCTTTATTCAAGATCTGGAAGCCTCTGGGGCCACTGTAGTGACTTATCAAGCTGATGTGGCTAATTCATCTGAGATGACATCGGTAATGACAACTATTCAAGCCAATTTGCCACCTATACGAGGGGTGATTCATGCGGCTGGTGTAATTGCAGATGGCATGCTTAGCCAAATGAACTGGGATCAATTTAGTCAGGTGTTAGCTCCTAAAGTTAAGGGATCCTGGCTCTTACATACTCTGACGCAAACTCAAAAACTCGATTGGTTTGTTTGCTTCTCGTCCATTACAGCTTTAATGGGTTCGCCAGGTCAGGCTAATTATGCCGCTGCCAATGCCTTTATGGATGCTCTAGTCCATTACCGTCGATCTCAGGGATTACCAGGGCTAAGTGTGCAATGGGGGCCCTGGGACCAAAGTGGGATGGCTGCTAGTTTAAGCACTCAACTGCAGGATCGGTTAACAGCCAGTGGAGTCAGCTTTATTCCGGCTGGCACAGGATTGCAATTACTGGAACAAATGCTTGCTGAGCAAATTACCCAGGTGGCAGTGATGCCAATCAATTGGTCAACGTTCTTTGAACGATTACCCCAAGGTATTCAGGTGCCCTGGTTAGAGCAGTTTCAACCTCAACAGGAGCAAAAATCGGTCTCGCTCTTCTTGCAACAATGGGAGACTACCCCTAGTTATCAACGAACCACCTTACTAGAAACCCATGTTCGGACGCTGATCGCTCAGATTTTAGGCTTGAAATCACCTCAAATGCTTGAACTCAGACAGCCACTATTTGATGTTGGCTTAGATTCATTGATGGCGCTTGAGGTTAGAAATCGACTGCAAACAAGCCTAGATCAAACCCTCCCCTCCACCTTACTTTTTGATTACATGACTGTTGAGGCCTTAGTTGAGTATCTGGGTACAGAAGTGCTCGAGGTGAGTGACCCTGAGGCTGAAACCTTGGATGATACAGAGGTCGAGGATTACAATAATTCAGAGTTGTCAGAGACGGAACTAGCCGATCTACTTGCACAAACGTTGGCAGAGATACCTGAGGATTAATCCATGGATAAAAAGCAAGATGCAGCTCCTAACTACCGAGCGTTGCTAGAAGACTCTGTCAATAAGTTGAAAAAGATGCAGGCCAAATTAACGGCCCTTCAATCGGCTCAGACAGAACCTATTGCCATCATTGGTATGAGCTGTCGGATGCCAGGATCCCCATCACTGGAAAGCTTTTGGGAAGCCTTGAAAACAGGTCAAGATGGGATCACGCCGGTGCCGACTGAGCGATGGAAGTCCCGTGACTACTATGATTTAGATCCAGATACCCCGGGCAAAATGTATGTTAATGAAGCGGGGTTTATCGATCAGGTGGATAAATTTGATGCTGGCTTTTTTTCAATTACCCCTCGGGAAGCCAATGCCTTAGATCCCCAACATCGATTGCTACTAGAGGTCACTTGGGAGGCACTTGAAAATGCCAATTTAGCTCCCGATACCCTCTATAAAACGCTGTCAGGGATCTTTATCGGGATGGCAACCCACGATTATCATGATCTACTCGATTGGGATCGGACACCCAGTGAGAGCGTCCCCTATATTGGAACAGGTAACCTATATGCCCCCGCCGCTGGACGATTATCTTACTTGTTAGGGTTAAATGGACCTTGTATAGCTATAGATACCGCTTGTTCTTCATCACTAGTGGCCCTACACCTGGCTTGTCAAAGCTTACGCCAGCGGGAGTGTCATTTAGCGGTGACGGGGGGGGTTAATCTTCTCCTTTCGCCACATACATTTATTGTGGCCTGTCAAGCGGGTATGTTGGCTCGTGATGGTCGATGTAAGTCATTTGATGCTGCAGCTGATGGTTTTGGGCGAGGAGAGGGTTGTGGGATTCTAGTGCTCAAGCGATTGTCAGATGCAGTAGAGTCAGGAGATCCCATTGTTGCTGTCATTAAAGGATCAGCTGTTAACCAGGATGGTCCCAGTATTGGGATGACTGCTCCGAATCGATTAGCTCAAGAAGCCTTGATCCGCCAAGCCCTCAAAAACGCCGGTGTTGATCCGCAGCAGATTAGCTATCTAGAAGCTCATGGAACGGGAACCTCACTGGGTGATCCGATTGAGATGGGAGCCATTGGGTCAGTGTTTCGGCAAAGTCACTCCCCAGACAATCCACTAATAGTAGGCTCAGTTAAGTCAAATATTGGCCACCTAGAAGCAGCTGCAGGGGTTTCGGGCTTGATCAAAGTCATCCTGCAACTTCAGCATCAACAAATCGTCCCTAATCTGCATTTCAACCATCCCAGTCCCCATATTGATTGGTCTGCAATGCCAGTGAAGATACCCGTCGAAGTGCAACCATGGCTTTCTGATCAGGCACCTCGGCGGGCTGGTGTGAGCTCATTTGGCTTTAGCGGGACTAATGTTCATGTTGTTGTGGAAGAGGCTCCTGCGCTCCAACCTCAAACAGCTACACCTGTCGATCGCCCTATCCATCTATTATGTTTGTCAGCTAAAAACGAAGCAGCTTTAAATCAACTAGCCCGTCAGTATTCAAGCGATTTACATCATCAAGAGACAGCTTTAGCGGATTTCTGCTTTACTGCTAACTTGGGCCGTCAACACTTTAATCATCGATTGGCTGTCATTGGCTCAGCTCCTGCCGATATTGTCGAGCAACTACAGGCTTTCCTACAGCATCACGAAGCTTCCAGAATTCACTATCGCAAAGCGAATCTCGATCACCCACCCAAGCTGGCCTTTCTATTTACTGGGCAGGGATCTCAGTATGTCGGTATGGGGCAGCAACTGTATGAAACTCAACCCACGTTTAAACAAGCTTTGGATCAGTGTGCTGATTTGTTAGGTCCATACTTAGATCGCCCCTTGCTATCCCTGTTATATCCATTGGCAAAGGACTCTGCTGAACTCGATCAGACCTACTATACCCAGCCTGCCCTGTTTGCTTTGGAGTACAGTCTGACCCAACTCTGGCAATCATGGGGAGTAGAACCCACCTATCTCATGGGTCACAGTGTGGGTGAGTATGTGGCGGCCTGTATAGCGGGTGTGTTTAGTCTAGCTGATGGGTTAAAACTCATCGCAAAGCGCTCTCAACTGATGAGTAGTTTACCTGCAAATGTAGGTGCAATGGTGTCAGCTATGGCTAGTGAAGCTGTTGTCAAAGCTGCTATAGATAAGGTTACCGATCAGATAGCTATTGCTGCGATTAATGGGCCTGAGAGTATTGTCTTTTCGGGTCCTAAAGAGGCTGTAGCTGCTGTCACCTCAAGATTAGAAGCACAAGGGATCAAAACCAAAGCTCTTAGTGTTTCCCATGCCTTTCATTCACCGCTGATGGATCCCATCTTGGCTGAGTTTGAAGCAACAGCTCGTGAGATTCAGTTCAACCCACCTCGCTTGCCTATTGTTTCTAATGTCACCGGCCAGATTGCCGATCATGAGATTGCAACTCCAGCTTATTGGGTTCGTCATATTCGTCAGTCTGTGCAATTTATGGCAGGGATGCAGACCTTACAAGAGTTAGGATCCCATTGCTTTTTGGAGATCGGACCCAAACCCATTTTGCTGGGCATGGGCCAACAGTGCCTACCTCCTGACACTGGATCCTGGCTACCCAGTTTACGGCCCGGTCAGTCCGATTGGGAACAGCTCTTGCAAAGTCTGGCTCAGATCTACACTCAAGGTTTAACAGTTAACTGGCAGGGATTTGATCAAGATTACGCCCGAGTTAAACTCACTGGCCTGCCCACTTATCCCTTTCAACGACAGCGCTACTGGCTTGAATCTGTTACGGCTGCCCCCAACTCTCTAGGAGCTTCTAGATCAACATCGTCCATTGTGCAGCTGCTTGACCAAGGAAACTATGAGCAATTGGCTAATCTGCTGGAAGGGAACGGATCGCTCACTGCCTTAGAAGCGTTACAGCAGTTAGTTCGTCGCCATCAAAAAGCTCTTGCCCAGGTGACCCTTAATGATTGCTTTTATGAGATTGAGTGGCAGGCTAAGTCTCGATCTGGTTGGGATGCCTCTTCTGTGAAAGCCCAGCAGTGGCTAGTGATTGGTCCTGAGATCAAGATGGCTTTAGTGGCTGCTTTAAAACAACAGGGCCAAACATGTGATGCTGTTGAGACTATTCCTGAGGCTATGCAAAGAGTGTCTGGGACTTCTACCTATGAGGGCATTCTGTATTTCGCGGCTGCCGACGATCCTGACAAAGCTAGCCTCGAAAGCCAACAGGTGCTGGAATTAATCCAATGTCTCTTGAACTCTAAGAAGGTAGCCCCATCCCGGGTATGGATTCTTACTACGGGGGGTAAGACCTGGCAAACTGCCGCCGCTTTAGCCCAGGCACCCTTGTGGGGGTTAGGTAAGGTGGTATCGCTGGAACATCCTGAGTTATGGGGCAAAGCTATCGATCTGGATGCTGAGGAACCCTCGATTGAAGCTTTAGTTCAAGACTTGTTACAACCTGACAATGAAGATCAGATCGCCTACAGCCAAGGTCAGCGTTATGTGGCCCGCTTAGCGGCAATGATGCCCCCAGACACTCAGCCTTTGGTAATTGAGGCTTCAGGATACTATTTAATTACGGGAGGCTTGGGCGCTTTAGGCTTGCAAGTGGCTCACTGGTTAGTACAGCAGGGGGCGCAACATCTGATTTTGCTTAGTCGTCGAGGGATTACCCAGTCAGCTCAACAGGAGTCTGTAGACGTTTTACAGCAAGCTGGAGCTCAAGTTTCAGTCCTAACAGCAGATGTTGCTGAACTAGCCGAAATGGAAGCCTTATGGCAGCACATGCACTCTGAAGGCCGACCTTTAAAAGGGATCATTCATGCGGCTGGACTGTCAGTAACCACCCCACTTCAAGATCTAACCTTGACGGAATGGGAGACAGTTTTAAGACCTAAGGTTAAGGGAGGCTGGATCCTACATCAGCTTTCTCAGGCTGATCCACTAGACTTTTTGGTCAGTTTTTCCTCGATTGCCTCGGTTTGGGGATCAAGAGGATTAGCTCATTATGCGGCGGCCAATCAGTTTTTAGATAGCCTGGCTCATTATCGCCGATCGCTAGGTTTACCTGGTCAATCGATCAACTGGGGACCTTGGTCTGGAGGGGGAATGGCTGACTCTGATGAGCAAACTTGGGCCGCTCAGAGTGGTTTAGATACGGTATCCCCTGATCAGGCTTTAGCAGCTTTAGAGGTGATTTTGTCGAGCTCTTTAACGCAAGTCACAGTCAGTCGTAATGATTGGTCTCGGTTTAAGGCCATTTATACAGCTAAACGAGATCGCCCCTTCTTAGATCGGATTGAGATTACTACCCAACTCTCTAGCTCTGAAACGCAAGCCTCCAACCAGGTTGTGGCCCAACTCAAAGCGTTGCCTCAAGGTGAACAAGTGAATGGCCTCCAAGACTTTGTGGAAGATCAATTACGTCGCATTTTAGGTTTCCATCCTGAGCAAGTCTTAGATCCTCAAGTCGGTTTCTTTGATCTGGGTATGGATTCGTTGATGACGGTTGAGTTGCGCAATCGCCTGAATCAAGCTTTAGAGGTTAAGCTGCCGGCCACGCTGGCCTTTGACTTTCCGACTCTAGATCAACTCACTCACCATTTAGTTCAAACTCTATTCGGCCTAGATCCATCCCAACCTCAATTACCGACAACCTCCCACATCGATGCTAATGAACCCATCGCGATCATTGGTATGAGCTGCCGATATCCGGGTGGAGCCAACAGTCCTGAAGCCTTCTGGGAGCTATTGGCGGCAGGTGTTGAAGGTCGAAGTCAGATCCCTCAATGGCGCTGGGATGTGGATGCTTATTACGATCCTGATCCTGATGCCCCTGGCAAAATGGTGACTCGTTATGGTCATTTTGTGGAACCTGTTGACCAGTTTGATCCAGCTTTCTTTGGGATTACCCCGCGTGAAGCCGTCGCTATGGACCCGCAACAGCGATTGCTCTTGGAAGTCACCTGGGAAGCATTGGAGCGATCAGGTCATGTCCCCGATCGGTTAGCGGGTGATCCCATTGGGGTGTTTGTGGGTAATGATGGCCGAGACTATGGTCAACTGGTGATCAATCAAATTGCTCAAGCACAAGGAAACTCTGCCTTAGCTGCCTATATTGGGACAGGCAATGCCACAGCTGGTTTAGCGGGTCGGCTCTCGTATACCCTTGGCTTGACGGGACCAGCCTTGATGATTGATACGGCTTGTTCGTCTTCATTGGTTGCAATTCATCAAGCGTGTCATAGTTTACGGCAGGGTGAGTGTACGATGGCCGTGGCTGGGGGGGTTAAGTTACATCTTACCCCTGATAACTTTGTGTTTGGATCCAAAACGCATATGTTATCCCCAGATGGCCGGTGTAAAACCTTTGATGCTGCAGCTGATGGTTATGCTCGAGGTGAAGGCTGTGGCATGGTTATTCTCAAGCGGCTCTCCCAAGCCCAAGCTGACCGAGATCCGATTCTGGCTGTGATTCGAAGTAGTGCTGTTAATCAGGATGGTCCCAGCAGTGGTCTGACAGTGCCTAATGGTCAGTCTCAGCAACGGTTGCTCCGCCAAGCTCTGCACCAGGCTAACCTCAAACCTACCCAGATCACTTATTTAGAAGCTCACGGGACTGGAACTTCATTAGGGGATCCGATTGAAGTCAATGCTGCTGCTGCTGTTTTGGGTGAAGGGCGGGAGACCTCTGAGGCGCTATTGATCGGCTCTGTGAAAACCAACATTGGTCACCTTGAAGCGGCGGCGGGTGTGTCAGGTATGATGAAAGTGATCCTAGCGCTCCAACACCGATTGATCCCGCCTCACTTAAACCTGAAGACACCTAATCCTCAAATCGACTGGGATCAACTACCGATCCGAGTGCCTGCCCAATTAGAGCCGTGGGTGGCGGAACGACGATTGGCTGGCGTGAGTTCCTTTGGCTTTACAGGAACCAATGCCCATATCATTTTGGAAGAGGCTCCTGTTTCCACTCCAGTTTCAGTTCAAACAGGAGTTGAGCGACCTGAGCATCTGTTGACGCTCTCAGCTAAGTCGACTGAAGCACTCCAAGCGTTAGTCCAAAACTATATCCACTATCTCACGACTAACCCTGAGATTGAACTCCAAGATCTCTGCTATACCGTGAATACCGGGCGAGGCCATTTTCCTTACCGATTGGCTGTGGTGGCCTCAACCTTGGTAGATCTGAACCAAAAGCTGGCAGACTTTAACTGGGCCGATAGCTCTGATCTGAATTATGGCCACGTGGAGGGAACGAAAGGGCCTAAAGTAGCCTTCTTGTTTACGGGGCAAGGGTCCCAGTATGTGGGGATGGGGCGAGAGCTGTACGAAACTCAGCCTACCTTTAAACAGGCCTTAGATCAGTGTGCCGATATCTTACGTGACTATTTACCTAAACCCTTATTAGAAGTTCTTTACGGTGCTGAATCTGGATTACAGCTTCAAGAAACTCGCTACACGCAGCCTGCCCTATTTGCTTTGGAATACAGCCTAGCTCAACTCTGGATCTCATGGGGTGTTCAGCCTCAAATTCTGATGGGGCATAGTGTAGGTGAGTATGTGGCTGCTTGTGTGGCAGGTGTCTTCAGCTTGGCTGATGGCTTAAAACTGATTGCTCATCGATCTCGTCTGATGCAAGCCCTACCCTCCCAAGGCGCTATGGTATCTGCGATAGCCGATGCTGAAACTATCCGATCTGCTATTGCCAACTATCCCGAAGTTGCGATTGCTGCCTTCAATGGTCCAGAAAGTATCGTTTTTTCAGGTGAACGGAAGTCGGTTGAAGCGGTAGCGGCTGATCTAGAGTCTCAAGGTATCAAGGTTAAAGCTCTGGAGGTTTCGCAGGGATTCCATTCACCTCTGATGGATCCCATGTTGGCCGATTTTGAGCGGATTGCTGGTCAGATCGAGTATTCACCGCCTCAACTCCCCATCATTTCTAATGTGAGTGGTCAGGTAGCTCATCATGAAATTGCCTCGCCTGACTACTGGGTTAACCACATTCGGCAGCCCGTCTGTTTTGCTCAAAGTATGGACACCTTACGACAACAGGGCTACGAGATGCTGCTTGAGGTGGGGCCCAAACCCGTGCTACTAGGAATGGGTCGACAGTGTTACCCCGAAGATACCGGCACCTGGTTACCTAGCTTACGATCAGAAGTCAGTGATTGGCTGCAGATGCTTCAAACTTTGGCTACACTGTATGTTCAAGGTGTCAAAGTCAACTGGATCGGCTTTGAGCAGGACTATACTCCCAGACAAAAGCTCAATGATTTGCCAACTTATCCCTTTCAACGTCAACGGTATTGGGTGGAGGTGACTCCGGTTCAACCACAGGTCAGGGTTAACCAATTACATCCTCTACTGGGGCAAAAACTAAACCTAGCAGGTCGGCATCAAGATCACTATTTTGAGGCTATCCTAACTCCTGAACAGCCTACCTACCTGGCTGATCACTGTGTCTACAACAATGTCATTGTACCTGGGGCTGCTTTTGTGGAAATGGCTCTAGCTGCGGCGGCTGAACTCTTGCAGTCAAACTTACTTATTGTCGAGAATATTGCTATCGAACAACCTTTGATCTTGACTTCAAACACAGCACAAACGGTTCAACTGATCGCTAGCCCTCAAGCCAACTACACTTACAGCTTTGAAATTTGTAGCTTACGAGAGGAGATCTGGGTGATTCATGCTACAGGTCAACTCCGAGCGGGTGCCCCCACAACCCTAGATCCGATTGAGGTGGATACCTGGTTGACAGCTGAGCATACACCGCTTGATCTAGATCAGTTCTATCAAGCTTCAACTGAACAAGGTGTTGGATTTGGCGATCGGTTTAGGACTCTACAGGCCGCCTGGACAGCCGCTGATCAGGGCCATGCTCAATTGCAATTAGCTGAGAGCATCATGACTAGAGCCGATGACTATTACTTACATCCTGCTTTATTAGATGGTGGGTTTCAGGTCGCTGGGGCGGTGCTTAAAAATGCGGTAACTACAGAGTCAGATCCCTCACTTTATTTACCTGTCGGGATCGAACGAGTTCAGGTGTATCGGCGCTCAGGCTATCAGTTATGGGTTCAAGCCCAAGCTCGATCAACCTCTGCTACCTCTGCTACCGTGAGCAGTGATCTAAAACTAGTCAATAGTCATGGCCTTGTAGTTGCTGATATCCAAGGATTTACCCTACGTAAAGCAACACTTGAATCGGTACTCCGTAGCCTAGAACCTGATCGTAGTGATTGGATCTATCAACTTCGCTGGCAACCTCAGGCTAAACCATCACAAAATCTGCAGTCTCGTCATTGGTTAGTCTTGGCTCCCCATGCGGCTATGGGTTTACAGCTTTTACAAGCGCTTCAGACCCAAAACCAAACGGCTATACTTCTGACACCTGCAGACCACTACGCTCAGATCCAGGATGATCACTATCAAGTCAATCCACTGGCTCTAGATCAGTTTCAACAGATTATCCAAGTGCATGCTAGCCAACCCCTGGGGATTTTACACCTCTGGTCTGTAGGAATGCCCTTTGACCCTAATCTGGAACAGTTACACCGATCTCAGGAGTTAGGGTGTGCTAGTGTCCTTCATTTAATGCAAGCACTGGAGCATCAATTAGGGTCTGTCAATGTTCACCTCTGGCTGATCACTAAAGGCGCTCAAGCGGTAGCTGATGTCAGGCGTCCGGTCTCGGCTCCCCAAGCCTCTCTATGGGGCCTAGGGCGATCCATTAGTTTGGAGTATTCAGAGATCACCTGTCGCCGTCTCGATCTTGATCCTAAAGCCTCTGTTAGCACTGACATTGATCTGATTCTCCAAGAGGCTCTATCAGCACCCGAGACTGACGATCAACTGGCTTATCGTCAAGATCAACGCTATAGTGCTCGACTGGTCCGCTATCAAGCCAAGTCCTCTCTACCTGGCCAGCTATCGATTCCAGACACCTCTGGATTTCAATTAAAACTAACTGACTATGGTTCACCTGATAACTTAGTGCTGCAACCCCTGCTACCTCGTCAACCTGAGCCTGGTGAAGTTAGTGTCCAAATGAAAGCTGTAGGCCTTAACTTCCGGGATGTGCTTAATTCACTGGGTGTGCTTAAAGACTTCTATGCAGATTACTTTGGGATCACAGAAGCTAACCAACTAACGTTTGGATTTGAAGGTACAGGCCGAGTTGTTGCGGTTGGCCCCCAAGTTTCTCATCTGCAAGTGGGGGATGAGGTCATGGTGATTTTAGCTCCAGATGCTTTGAGTAGTACCATCACAGTACCCGCAGGATTTGTGGTCAAAAAACCATCTAACCTGGATTGGGTTGAGGCTGCTACTGTACCCTTGGTTTTTTTAACTACGTATTATGGGCTGATCCAGTTAGCTCAATTGAAATCTGGGGATAAAATTTTGATCCATGCGGCGGCGGGTGGGATTGGCCAAGCTGCTCGACAACTAGCTCAACAGGTTGGGGCTGAGATCTATGCGACCGCCAGCTCACCTAAGTGGGGCTTTCTACGTGAGCAAGGGATCCAGCACATCATGAATTCCCGGACTTTGGAGTTTGCTGATCACATTCGAGAATTGACTTGTGGAGAAGGTGTTGATGTTGTATTGAATAGCCTGAATGGGGATTTCATTCCTAAGAGTTTAGATATCTTGAAACCAGGTGGCCGTTTTGTTGAAATTGGCAAGGCTGGAATTTGGACCCCTGAGGAGGTGGCTCAATACCGCTCGGATATTACCTACTTGCCCTTTGATCTAGGTGATGTGGGTGAGGCCCAACCTGAGCGGATTGGCCAGATGTTTGAAGACCTGCTGCAATTATTTGAACAAGATCGTCTCCATCCTCTCTATCATCAGGAGTACCCCATTACTCGAGTCATAGAAGCCTTCCGTCTGATGCAGCAAGGTAAGCACAAGGGCAAAATTGTGATCACATTACCTGATCCTGTAGAGCCGATAGATCGCCAAACTTTGATCAAATCTGATGCCAGTTACCTGATTACAGGGGGGCTGGGGGCTCTAGGATTGCAGATGGCTCAGTGGTTAGCCGAACAGGGCGCTCGTCATTTAGTCTTAACGGGTCGACGTGATCCCAGCGATCAAGCTCGAAGCATCATTTCTGATCTAGAGGGTATGGGTGCAAGAGTTACTGTGATCCAAGGTGATATAGCCCAATCCAGTGATGTCACCCGGATCCTCACCACCATCCAATCGGCTCTACCGCCTCTACGAGGCATCTTGCATGTTGCTGGGGTTTTAGATGATGGCTTACTCAAAGATCAAAGTTGGGAACGTTTCCGAACCGTCATGGGACCAAAAGTTGATGGAGCCTGGAATTTACATCTCCAAACCTTGGATTACTCTCTAGATTGGTTGGTGTACTTTTCTTCGATCGCTTCATTATTTGGTTCAGCCAGTCAGGGTAACTATGCCGCCAGTAATGCTTTTATGGATGGATTAGCCCATCATCGACACAGTCTTGATCGTCCAGGATTAAGTATCAACTGGGGACCTTGGGCTCAGAGTGGGATGGCTGCTACTCTAACCACCGGTTTACAAGAGCGGATCAGTCGGATGGGGATGACCTTTATCTCAGCTTCAGAGGGTGGCCAAATCCTAAGTCAACTGTTAGCTGATCGGGTAGCTCAGGCTGCTGTAGTCCCAGTTAATTGGACTCAGTTTTTCCGCCAGGATTCACCTGAAACGAAGTCTCCATTACTTGAAGGATTCAAAGAACAGATCGGGACTCAACTTAGCCCCTCCAGTGAGCAGTCAGAATTTCTGGCTCAGTTTGAAGCGACCTCGGCTGACAAACGCAAAGGCTTATTAACGGCTCATGTCCGGATGCAGATCGCCAAAACGATTGGATTAGCTTCACCCGAGCCGATTCAGCCCCGACAAGCTTTGTTTGATCTAGGGCTAGACTCACTCATGGCTGTGGAGCTACGCAATCGGCTGCAGAAAAGTCTGGGTCGTACCCTTCGATCAACGCTATTATTTGACTTCCCAACCTTGGAAGCTTTAGTCAATCACTTGCAACAAGATGTGCTTAAAACCTCTGAACCTAAGCCAACTCCGGCCCCTGAAAGTAGTGATGAAAAAGATGACATAATTGACTCGATCGAGGTACTCTCAAGTGAAGAAGCGCTATCCATGCTAGCCCAAGAGTTGAATCTATGAGGAGTTAACTTTATTAGATTTGAACTCTAGTTGAATAACATGTCCTAGATCCTGGCTGCGGTCAGACGCTATTAGCAGAATGTGGGAGGATGTATGAGCAATTCGAGCAATCCAGACTACCAGGCTCTTCTCAAGGAGTCACTGGTTGAGCTGAAAAGAATGCAAGCCAAGCTCAAACAGATCGAAGCTGCTCAAACAGAACCCATTGCTGTTATTGGAATGAGCTGCCGGTTTCCTGGAGGTATTGAAGATCCTGAGTCCTTTTGGCACGCTTTAACCCAGGGTCGAGATCTGATTACAGAAGTCCCTAGCAGTCGTTGGCGTGCTGATGATTATGATACCGATGATTCAAGTAAAATTTCAAATCGTCAGGGTGGCTTTTTAGCTCAAGTGGAGGCGTTTGATGCCTCTTTTTTTAAGCTCTCCCCCCGTGAAGCCCAGTGTCTTGATCCCCAACAGCGGCTATTACTGGAAGTCACTTGGGAAGCTATAGAGCGAGCTCAGATTCCAGCTCATACGTTATTGAACAGTTCAACAGGGGTGTTTGTCGGTATTGGTGGATCTGATTATTTCAAACTGCTAGAACGATCTCAAATTCGTGATGCCTATGTCGGTACGGGTAATTCCAATAGTACGGCTGCAGGTCGATTATCTTATGTCTTCGGGTTAACCGGTCCCAGTGTCTCAATTGATACCGCTTGTTCGTCATCGTTAGTAACGGTTCACCTAGCTTGTCAGAGTTTACGGCAACAAGAGTGTGATTTAGCCCTAGCGGCTGGTGTTAATCTGCTCCTTTCACCTGAAGTGAGTATGATCTTTTCCCAAGCAGGGATGCTGTCACCTGATGGTCGCTGTAAAACCTTTGATGCGGCTGCCAATGGTTATGTTCGCTCAGAAGGGTGTGGTGTGGTGGTGCTGAAGCGCCTCTCTGAGGCTCAACGAGATGGAGATCCTATTCTGGCACTGATCCGAGGATCCGCTGTCAATCAAGATGGCCCTAGTGGGGGGTTGACGGTTCCTAATGGCCCGGCCCAAGAGGCTGTTATCCGGCAAGCGTTGGCTCATAGCCGCCTTGATCCTGCTCAGGTCAGTTATATCGAGACTCATGGTACGGGGACATCTCTAGGAGATCCTATAGAGGTTGGGGCATTAGCGAGTGTGTTTGGAAAGAGTCATACACCCCAACAGCCTCTGATTATTGGATCAGTCAAAACCAACATGGGTCATGCTGAATGTGCTGCAGGTATTGCCGGGCTGATCAAAGCGGTACTGCAACTCCAACACCAATCTCTGGTGCCCCAGTTACATTTTCAACATCCGAATCCTCACATCAACTGGTCTGAGATCCCACTGCAGGTCTGCACTCAATGGCAATCTTGGACTCCTCCAGGATCACGCGTAGCCGGTGTCAGCTCTTTTGGCTTTAGTGGTACCAATGCTCATGTCATTTTAGAAGAAGCACCGATCACTAATCCTACTAAGCGACTCAACCCTGATCCATCAATTGTAGGAGTTGAGCGCCCTCTACACGTACTAACTCTAACTGGTAAAACAGAAGCTGGCCTAAACGATCTGGCCCACAGATATGAGGTCTTTCTCGGCCAATCTGGTGACTGGAAGCTGGCAGATCTTTGTTACACCTTGAATACAGGTCGGGATCACTGGGAGTATCGACTGGCTATCACAGGCTCAACCTCTGCTGATCTGGCTGAAAAGCTACGGCAATGGCGGTTAGGTTCACCAGTGGCTAGTCATGGTCATGTCCCTCGCCATTTTAAACCTAAAGTTGCTGTTTTATTTACGGGTCAAGGGTCTCAATACCCAGCCATGGCCCACCAGCTCTACCAAACCCAGCCCACATTTAAACAAACTCTGGATCAGTGTGCTGAAATTCTGGATGCCTACTTGGAGACGCCATTGCTGCAAGTGCTTTATACACCAGACACTTCTTCGGGTTTACTAGATCAAACGGCCTACACACAACCAGCTTTATTTGCACTTGAATATGCTCTGTATCAGGTATGGCAGGCTTGGGGCCTTCAGCCTGCTGTTGTCATGGGCCATAGCGTGGGTGAATATGTGGCGGCTTGTGTAGCTGGTGTGTTTAGTCTTGAGGATGGTCTCAAGTTAATGGCTACTCGTGGCCAGTTGATGCAGCGGCTTCCGGCAGGTGGAGTTATGGTTGCGATGATGGCTACGTTAGATCAAGCTAAAGCTGCTATTGCTGACTATCCTGATATTGCTATTGCAGCCATCAATGGACCCGAAAGTATTGTGATATCTGGCCCAGCAACCTCTATCCAACCAGTAGTGGCGCAGTTGGAAGCCGCCCAAATTAAAACCACAGCTCTTCAAGTCTCTCATGCTTTTCATTCACCTCTGATGCAGCCGATGTTGGCTGAGTTCGAGCAGGTAGCCCGCCAGATTAGTTACTCTCAACCTCACACAGCTATCATCTCTAATGTTACAGGCCAAATCAACACCACTGACATTGCTACTCCCGAGTATTGGTGTCAACATATCCTCTCTCCCGTAAACTTTGCAGCTGGAATGGACGCTCTGCACCACCAGGGCTGTCAGATCTTTCTTGAATGTGGACCCAAGCCGATTTTACTGGGGATGGGACGGCAATGTTTATCCCCTGATTTCGGAGTATGGCTCCCGTCCCTCAGATCGGGTCAAGAGGATTGGCAGCTCTTGCTTAACAGTGTCAGTGAATTGTACGTAAGTGGTGCTTCTATAGACTGGGTCGGCTTTGATCGAGACTATGTTCACCGTCACAAGATCAACTGTCAGTTACCCACTTATCCATTTCAACGGCGGCGGTTCTGGATTGAAACACCTCAGGAGGCTCAGGTCACACCAGCACCTGTCACTGCCATTGTTAATCTCATCAATCAGGGCAATATCCAACAACTCACTGAACTCATCTTCCAGTCTGGATCCATCTCTGAAGACCAGCGACATTTGATTGAAGAAACAGTCAGGATCCTAGCAGCCCAGCATCAGCAACAACGGCAGGAGCTAGATGAACAAGTTGTTACCGATTACTATAATGCACTTTCCAGTCTTTCATCGGAGGGGTTTTTAAATTTTGCGGCCTTTCCTGAAGTTGTTCCTGGCTTTTCCTGGTATTTGGTAGCTTCTCATCTCGATCCCAATCCTCAGTTTTTCCAAATGGTGATCGATGCCCATACTGAACTGCGAGATGTTTTATTTCATAGTGTCAACTTTGCAGCCTGTCAGCGGGCCCTAGATTTTGGCTGTGGCTATGGGTCTGATGTGATCCGCTTAGCTATCAAGTACCCGCATCTAAGCTTGGATGGCTATACCCTTTCTGATCAACAGGTCGATATTGTCAACACCAAAGCGGCCCAGCTCAACATTGAGGAGCGGATTCACCCCTATAAGCGCGATAGTGCCCATGATCCGTTCCCGAGTACCTATGATTTGATCTTTGGGTGTGAAGTTGCTTGTCACATTAAAGACAAGATGGCCCTATTTGCTAATGTTAGCCACCATTTTCAGGCAGATGGGGCTCTAGTATTATCCGATTTTATTGCTCATACAGAATTTGCGATTGAACATGATGAGACCTCCTCTTATCTGGTGACTAAACAGGAGTGGGCTCGAGTTCTCTCCCAGAATCAATTAGAGTTACTGACAGTGATTGATATGAGTCGGGAAGTGGCTAACTACCTTTATGATCCAGAGTTTGAAAGCCATCTATCTCAGTTTGTGAATCATTTCAATGACAAACATATCAGATCTGCCATTGTCTCCTATGAAAATCAACGTAAACTCTTGGACAGAGGCTTACTCAGCTATGTCCTGATGCGGGGGCAACAGCAACTTCAGCGAACGGCTGATGATCTCTATCACCATAATTTAAAGCTTCTGACGGATTTAACCCCCTATCGTCATTACTCCCTGCGCCAGTGGCTCTACACCATTGATTGGCAGCTTCAGCCCCTGGTAACTTCAACCCCGTCCACAATCCCAGGTAACTGGATCCTATTTGCTAGCGCTAACTCTACTAACCTCATCGCTCAAGTCAGTGATCAGTTACAAGCTCAAGGTCATACCTGTGTAGTGGTCTATCCAGAGTCAAGCGCATCATCCCATACTTACCAGGCAGAACATCACTGGCTGTTGAATCCTCAAGATCCGCAGGATTTTCAACGGCTTCTTGAGGATATTACTCAACTCAATGATCAGCCCCTGCTAGGTATTCTCTATGGCTGGGCTTTACCTGCCAACTCGCTAGAGACCCTAACCGCTACCACCCTGGAGCAAGCTCAGATCCACAATTGCGGGGGGTTACTCCATCTAGTTCAAGCTTTGGTTACCCAGTCCATCACTTCGACTCGACTCTGGGTTATGACTCAAGGGGCAGTGGCTGTCGGTCCCGACTCACCATGGGCTATTGCTCAATCAACACTTTGGGGTATTGGCAAAGTCATTAGCTTAGAACAGCCTCAACTTTGGGGTGGACTTCTTGATCTGGCCCCCACCATTTCAGAGGCTGATAGTTACCCTATCGTACAGGAGATCTTGGCGGCTCAGGATGAGGATCAAATTGCTTTCCGCGATGGCAAACGCTTCGTAGCTCGATTAAAACCCACCCAATTACCTGAACTCAAAGCTATGGAGATTCGATCGGATGGTACTTATTTGATTACGGGTGGATTGGGATCATTGGGATTACAAACTGCTCATTGGTTGGTGGAAAACGGAGCTCGCCACTTAATTCTAATGAGTCGGAGAAGTGAGATCGAAGCCCAGACTTCTATAGCAGCTCTCCAAACAGCCGGTGCTACTGTACATTTATTGCAAGCCGATGTGACTAATACCGATGATATAGAGGCGAAACTGCCTGAGTTACTCGCTCAGCTCCCACCGATTCGGGGACTCATCCATGCTGCTGGTATCATAGGTACTCATCACGATCTAAGTTCGTTATCGCTAGATCATTTCCTAGAGGTGTTGGGACCCAAAGTCTTAGGCGGGTGGACCTTATATCAAGTTATACGTACCTTTAACCTAGAACTAGACTTCTTTGTCAGTTACTCCTCTATTGCCTCGGTATGGGGATCAACAGGTCAAGCTCATTATGCAGCCGCTAACCAGTTTTTAGATGCTTTAGCGAGTTATTGTCAAGCTCAGGGGTATCCAGCCCAGTCGATCAATTGGGGACCCTGGTTAGGCAGTGGGATGGCTACAGCAGAAGCTCAAGACTGGCTCCAACGTACGGGTGTGGGTCCTTTAGCTCCAGCTTTGGCAATTCAAGCTCTGAGCTATCTATTGCAGGCTGGCCCTAGCCAAATCGTAGTAGCAAACGTTAACTGGTCGGTCTTTAAACAGTTGTACGAAACCAAGCGCTCTAGACCTTTCCTAGCTGCTATTAAAACTACTAATCAGACTCGATTGGAAGCTCAATCCCTTCAAGTGCAATCTGATTCAACTCAACTGCCAGAGTCTATCAAGAGGATCGTGGTCACTAGTCTGGGGTTTGATCAGTCCCATGACTTAGATCCTGAAACACCGCTGAGTGATCTAGGGATTGATTCTTTGATGGCAGTCGAGCTCAGAAACCAGATCATTCGTGAATTCAAGGTTGATTTGCCCATTCGGAGCTTTGTGGACGGGGCTTCGGTGTCAAGTATTGTTCAAACTCTCTTGGCCCGCTATGACTCTCGTCCACCCGAGCAAAGTAGGCCAGTAGCCGCCCCTACGGGGATCCCAGATCAGGTTAGACAGCTGGTAGCTCAAAGTTTAGGGTTTACCCACTTGAATGATCTAAACGAAGCTAGCCCCCTGACCGATTTAGGGATCGATTCGCTCATGGCCGTAGAACTAAGAAACCAACTGATCCGTACCTTTGGTCTGGATTTACCGGTAAGGCATTTTGTAGAGGGTGTGTCTACTCGTGAACTGATTGAACAAGTTAGGGCCTATGCAGTTAAGTCTGAACCCTCTGCTCAAGCTGAATGGGTGGTATCAGGAGACACTGACAGTCTTTCGATTCAACCAGTTAATCGTCGAGCTGACCATCCGATTTCAGCGTCACAAGAGCGAGTGTGGCGGCATGTCCGTCTTTATCCTGAGTCAACCGTCTACAATTTTCCCATTGCTTTTAAAATACAAGGTGATCTCAATGTGAGGGCTTTACTCAAAAGTGCCCAAGCCATTGTTCAGCGCCATGAAAGTCTGCGCACCTCCTTCCATCAAGTTGGCAAACAGGCTGTACAACGCGTTCATACGGATGTCCACTGGGAACCTGAGATTATCGAGGTTACTGAACAAAATGAATCTGAGGTTCTCAATCTGATCTTTAGTGATCAAAAGCAACCCTTTGATTTAAGTCAACCTCATCAGATTCGATTTAGGCTCTATCATGTTTTGACCGCAAGCTACTACGCCATATCAGTTACCTTTCACCACATCATTACTGATTTTTACTCGTTAGGATTGTACTTTGATGAGCTAGAAACCTTCTATAACTATTACAGCGGCCAAACTCAATCTTTAGATCCATTACCTAAGTTAACGATTCAGTATGTAGACTATGCGGAATGGCAGCAAAAAGGGCTATCAGCTACACAAACTACCGAAACCATCAAGACCTTTATGAGGTATTTTGCCACGCCCATTGAAACGATCCAACTACCTACCGACAAGCCCCGTCCTTTACAGAGTGACTACACCGGTAATCAGCTAGATGTAACCCTGTCGCCCCAGTTAACTGATGCCATTTTAACCTTCAGAAGCCAGCACAAGAAATACACTCTATTTGTACTCTCACTGGCTGTATTGAAATGTTTACTCCATAGCTATACGGGTCAGGAAGACATCATTGTCAGTGCTCCGATGGCTTGTCGGAACTACCCAGAAATTGAACATTTGATTGGTTACTTTAACAACATTTTTCCAATCAGAACGGATCTAAGTCATAATCCAACCTTTGAGGCTATTGCTGATTCAATTCGCCACTACATTTTAGATTCCTACCAGTATCAAGATATCCCATTTCAAAGACTCATGGAGGATAATAGAGCACTCAAACGAGCATTGCCAGCCAGTATCATGTTTGATTTCCAAAAACCCCTGGCTTCACCCTTTCAATCTAGTCATCTAACTGCTAGTGAGCTTCGTGATCAAACCCTAACCTCGAACTTTGATCTCTATGTCTATATTAGAGATTATGGTCATCAACTTAAGCTCTATGCAATGTATCGAACTATACTCTTTAGTGACCAGGCTATTGATACTCTCCTGCACCGTTACATTCAGATATTTGAATATGTGATCAAGACCCCAGAGGCTAGCTTAAAAGCTATCTGTCAACAGATACAGACTCCATAAGGTTAGACTTGGTTGTTGCAACCCCCTGTTGTAGACTGAGACCTGTAAACATCCAATTCCAAAGGTTCGCAGCAGATCATGACTGAAGCTATCTATGACCGAGTTAGGGAAATTGTGGCTACTCAACTCAAGATTGACTTATCAGAGGTGACTGAGACTGCTAATTTTCATGTTGATCTGGGCGCGGACAGTTATGACAATGCTGAATTAGTGATCGCCTTTGAGGATGAGTTTAACGTCAAAATCAATAATAGGGATGCAGCTAATATGCGAAATGTTAAAGATGTCGTTGAATTCATTGCCAGTAAAACTAGTGAGTGAGTCCTCCTTCAAACCATTAACCATGCTCACTAGCTATGTTTATTAGCCCCGTATTGAAAGATTGAATGTGTAGCCCTCCCATTACAGGTGAGATGAGTAACTGTCTTGAAGCTAACCACCCTTAGATCTCCTACCACCCTTTCAAGCTTACCTAGTTTGTCCTCTTTCCACCCTGTAAGATGATCCACTTATGTCACTGTGAAGACAAGCACGTATGCTAAGGGTGAGATCAGCTGAGTTAGGTGTTGAGTTTGCCAGGAATGATCGATCTGTTACAACTCCTGATTTACGGGATTATCTTAGGTAGCATTTTGGCCTTGGGTGCTATCGGTGTGTCACTTGTCTTTGGCATTTTGAGATTTGCTAATTTTGCCCACGGTGATCTAATGACCCTTGGGGCCTACTTTGGATTAACGGGATTCTGGATACTAGCTCCTCTACAACTCCCTTTTGGGATACAACTGCTCTTGGCAATGCCATTGGCTCTAAGCGCCACCGTGATCACAACCCTGATAGTCGATCGGTTAGTGTACAGTCAACTCCGTCGTCGCGATCCTGTGATTATGCTGATCTCATCATTTGGGATTGGTTTGATCTTGCGCAGTTTGGTTCAATTAGTCTGGGGATCGGATAATCAAGTGTATCGCAGCGGTATTCAACTGCCTTACCAATTCTTTGATTTGAAAATTAAACCTGATCAAATTCTGATTGTTTTAGGGGCTGCGTTCTTAGTTACCACGCTTCATCTTTTCCTTCAAAATACTAAAATCGGTAAAGCCATGCGAGCCATGGCCGATAATATTGATCTGGCTCAGATTACCGGTATTAATACAGAACGAGTAGTGGTTTGGACCTGGGTCATAGGGACATCGATGGCTTGTGCAGCTGGAGTCTTTTTAGGGTTGGATACGCGGTTACATCCCACAATGGGGTGGCGAGTATTACTACCTGTCTTTGCAGCTGCCATCTTAGGAGGGATTGGTAAGCCTTACGGTGCTATTGCTGGTGGCTTAGTGATTGGCATTTCTGAAGAACTTTCAACCTTAGTGATCTCCCCCGAGTATCGAGCGGCTGTTTCGTTTGCTATTTTAGTGGCTATGCTAATTGTGCGCCCGACCGGCTTATTTGGAGGACGATCCTAATGACATTACCAGGTTGGGCTAGTTATCTGGTTGGGCTTGTGACTCAAATTGGTATCTATGCAGTCTTGGCCTTAGGTCTTAATATTCAATGGGGGTTCACGGGCTTATTCAACATTGGGATCGGTGCTTTTTTTGCAATCGGTGCTTATGCCACTGCCATCGTCACCACACCAGCGAGTCCAGATTATGTTGGTGGTTTTGAGTTACCTTTTGGGGTAGGCCTGTTAATGGCGATGGCACTCTCAGGAACTCTAGCCGCGATTGTAGGATTGATCACCTTAAAGCTCCGATCAGACTATTTGGCTATTGCCACCATTGGGATTGCAGAAATTGTGCGGCTGGTTTTGAAGAATGAAGCCTGGCTCACTAACGGGGTCCGAGGTATTGCTGCTATCCCCAAACCGTTTTTAGGGTGGTTACCCTCCCCCGATCCCGTGTTGTACAGTCTTGTATTTTTGGTATTAGTATTAATCATTGTTGGTATTTTGTATGTGGCGAATGAACGAGCCTATCGGTCGCCCTGGGGTCGAGTTTTGCGAGCTATTCGTGAAGATGAACTAGCCACCCAAGCAGCGGGCAAGGGGGTGTTAAAATTTCGGCTTCAAGCCTTTATCTTGGGCTCCATGATCATGGGACTGGGGGGATCCCTCTATGCTCACTCGATTGGTTTTATTAGTCCTGAAGCCTTTCAACCCGAATTTGCTACCTTTATAGTTTGGGTGATGCTAATTGCTGGGGGCAGTGGTAACAATAGAGGGGCTCTTTTAGGCGCTTTTTGTATCTGGAGTTTGTGGTCAGGCACTCAATTTTTCACACAGCTATTGCCCTCAGGATGGGAAACCCGAGCTGGTGCCCTACGAGTATTACTAATTGGAGTCTTGCTTCAAATAATTCTGTTGGCTCGGCCCAAAGGTTTTCTCCCTGAACGTCCTCCTTTGCTCAAGGCTCCCCGATCCTCTCGTTCTGAGGGATCGTAGAGATTTGATTGCATCAACTAACGAACCACATTAGCGGAAGATTAAGGCAGCCTTCGGATCAGAATTAAGCTTTAAAGCCTAGAGACTGTTGAAATCCCTTGATATACTCCTGAATAGCTCACTAGTCGTTAGTTCATAGTTAATGTAAGGAAAAAGATATGCCGCCGTATGCTAATGAAATAAAGTTTCGCTTTCAATACGTCAACTCCTCAGGTCAAACCGTAGGTTGGCGAGCCAGTGCTGGATTACTCACTCCAGATACTATCCAACTGAAAGATGATACTCTCAGCTACCGTGCTGTTTTAGACAGTACCTGTCGAGATCAACGTTTGATCTTAACGCTAGATCCTCAAGAGGTTAGTAGCCCTAGCCTTAACCAGCAATTGATCAATGGGAGGGTGCTAGCCCTACAGATTACAGGTGCTAAGCCTGCAGATATGGAGTTTTATATTGATCGGATCAGTTCTCGTTATTTAGCTGAAAAGCACCACGAGCAACTCCATCGTGAAGGGCGGGGCCGTGAATTTCGCAGTGTGATTTGCCCTCATTGTGGAGCCACCGTTGATCTATCGCTCTTGAATAAAACACCTTATATCTATTGCCGCTACTGCGAGACGGTTTTTCAAGAAACCAGTGATTTAAAAACTGTGGGGGCTACCTATCGGCTTTGTGACGAATGTGGATGGTTTGATCGGGTGAAGGGGTACACCGAATTTTATTTCTACTTTCTCCTAGTGGTTTATGGGTTTTCTTGGAAACGTCGTTTTTTATGTGATACCTGTGTCAATCAAGTCTTCTGGAAAGTCTTATTGGTCAATGCCATCTTCATTATTGGGATCATACCAGCCCTTTGGATGAAAATGGAGTCTTTAACTGGTCGAGATCAAAAGCTCAAAGAGTTACCAAGAGCCAATGCCCTGGGTAAAAAAGGTAAATACACTGAAGCTGCAGCTATTTACGCCAAGCTATACGAGCGATATCCCAAACACCCGGGATTATTACTCAGTCAAAGTTTTGGCCACTTGCAAGGCCGGGATGCTCAAGGCGCTGGGTTCCTTTTACAAGAATCGCTGCAACACTGTAGCAACTATATACCCTCGATACGAGTGATCAATCGGCTCCAAAATACCTCCCAATGATCTGACTCTATTTGAACTCGATCGCTAATCAGAACTCTCAGTTAGTACTAAGCTTAAAACTAGCTGAGAATCCTATTTTTAACTCCAATCTTTAAATCCAAGTTGGATTAGTAAGCGTCTTAAGAGTACATCAAGGCTGATTTCATGCTCAACTGCCTAGATGAGTGATCGTGTTCATTCAATTGTGATGGGAGTTTTGTCAATGCGTTTACATCCTTCTCTTGTAGCGAGCCTTCTGATCGGTAGTGTAATGACAACGGCTACTTTAGTGCTCGGGTCTACACCCACATCCGCTGAAGTTATTGCTCAAGCTAATCCTTGTGCTGCTAATCCTTGTGCTGCTAATCCCTGTGCTGGCAATCCCTGCGCTGGCAATCCCTGTGCTGGTAAGCTCCAAACTGTAGGCGGCCCATTGGCTGAAGAACTCCAAGGTAAGCCGGTTGTGGTTGATGTGTTTGCAACCTGGTGTGCTGGCTGTAAAAATATTGAGTCAACGCTAAGTGAACTCAAGGAAGATTACGCCGATACCGTAAACTTCGTGGTTCTCGATGTTACCGACAAAGGTAAAGTAGCAGAGACTGAAGCTCTAGCTGAGAGCCTGGGTTTGAGTGAATTTCTTGAGGCTAATAAGAGCAAAACCAGCACTGTTGCTATCATTGATCCAGCATCAGGGGATATCCTAGCCATCTACAAAAACAACCCTGTTAAAGATGACTACACTCAAGTTCTAGAAACAGCCTTAGCTGAATAATACTGAAGCCTCATTGAGCGCAAACTGTATTGAAGACTAAGTTAGATCCCTCCAGGAAAGGTTGCCCCTGTTCGCAGGGGTTATTTCCTAGTTGGATTCAGATTCAAGACATCAGTGACTTGAATGCTTGATTTTGTGCCCCACTGCTCAATTTTTAGGACTATCCAATGCCGATACCTGACTCGACTGACGCGCTGGTTTCTATCAGCCATAACCTTGAAGCTACCACCCATGAAGCTGCAACCCAGGACTCAAGCACCTCGTCGTTTCCACGATTTAGAAATACCAAACGATGGATACTGTTTGGAACCCTAGGTCTCTTGCTCATTGCATTGGCCTTTGTCATTGGCAGACCCGTCGTTTACGGAATCGAACGAGCGATCTCCTTAGTTGAAAATAGCTATCAGAAATGGTTTAATCAGCAAGATACAACCAATCCCTTTGTTCTGTGTGGGTTAGCGTTTGCGGGTGGATTAATTGCTAGTGTATCTCCCTGTATTTTAGCACTGCTGCCTGTTAACCTCAGTTATATTGGAACTTTGAAAATTGCTTCCCGGTGGGATGCTTTTAAAAAAGCTGGCCTATTTGTACTAGGTGCGGTTGTGATTTTAAGTCTGTTTGGACTGGTCTCTTCCTTTGCTGGGGCTGTGATGGTGGACTATCGCGGCTATATCAATATCATTGTGGGGTTCATCATGGTGATCATGGGTCTGAGCTTATTGGGCGTGATCAAGTTGCCATTACCCGAAGTGAATGTAAGTTTGCCTCAAGCGGGTCCCTTTGGGGTTGGGTTGACCTTTGCGCTGGTTAGTTCACCTTGTGCCAGTCCTGTTTTGTTTGCTGTCCTAGCTGCGGCGGCTGCCTCTGGATCCCAAGTTTTGGGCACGCTAGCTATGGTGAGCTATGCCCTGGGATATACCGCCCTGATTTTCTTGGCGAGCCTCTTCACGGGATTAGCCAAACAAACCGACAACTTAATGAAGCACTCTGAGAATGTTATCCGTTTGGGCAGTGCCGCTTTGATCTTGACAGGTGGATTCTTTGTTGTCACAGGAGCACGGTGGTTTGCATCATAGCCCCATGTTTTACCTGACTAAGCATTATTGAAGTCATTCACCTCTTTTGTCCCCCATTTGAATTTACCCTTCTATCAACTGGAGTTAATGATGCAAAATCTATCTCAGGATGAATTATTTCACACCGGTGGCTCTGCGCTAACGTCTTTACTCTCTCAATCTCAGACCCCCATCTTAGCCAAATTTGTAGCGCCCCATTGCAGTTCCTGTGTGACCTTAAAACCAATCTTGGAACACTTGGTTACTGAAAATGCAGGTCAAATCCAGTTAGTTGAGATTGATATGACCCAGGATCCTGAGCTAGCCATGACCCATAATATTCGCAGTGCTCCGACCCTAGTGGTATTTAAAAACAGTCAAGAGTTGGAACGGGTTGTTGGTTTGAAGCCCAAAAAGAAGTATAGCGAGCTGGTGCAAAGAGCTATCGCTAATTAGACCTAACCTTTTCAGGTATGTTTGGGCATACCTCACAAAACGATTGATGTACCAAGGCCAGGGGAACTAGTGTGAAACCAAGTGAAAATTTAGTGGTAATTGGTTCTGGTCCTGCAGGACTTACCGCTGCGATCTATGCGGCTAGAGCTAATCTACGACCCATTGTTTTTGAAGGCTTCCAGGCTGGAGGTGTTCCAGGTGGGCAGCTCATGACAACCACAGAGGTGGAAAACTTCCCTGGGTTTCCAGAAGGGATCACAGGCCCTGAGTTAATGCAGCGGATGCGATCTCAAGCCGAACGATGGGGAGCTAAGCTCTATGCCGAAGATGTCACAGCTGTAGATCTAAGTCAACGCCCCTTTCGAATTGAATGGGATGATCAAGACGTCTGGACTCACAGCCTAATCATTGCTACGGGAGCCACAGCAAAGCGCTTGGAGCTGCCTAGTGAAATGTTGTACTGGAACAACGGCATATCCGCGTGTGCTATCTGTGATGGGGCCATGCCGATGTTTCGAGCCACAGATTTAGTGGTGATTGGAGGTGGCGATACCGCAGCTGAAGAAGCTACCTACTTGACCAAGTATGGTTCACACATTCATCTATTAGTGCGACGCGATGAGATGCGAGCTAGCAAAGCTATGCAAGATCGGGTCCTTAACCATCCTCGTATTACTGTCCATTGGCAGACCGAAGCTGTTGATGTTTTCGGTGATGGCTTCCGCATGACAGGAGTTCGCATTCGTCATACCCAAACTCAACACGAACGTGACTTAGCTGCAGGAGGCTTATTTTACGCGATTGGTCATACCCCTAATACGTCTTTATTCCGTGGTCAACTTAATCTAGATCCTCAAGGTTATATTGTGACTGAGCCCGGCACAGTAGCCACTAGTGTAGAAGGGGTTTACGCCGCAGGTGATGTCCAGGATCATGAGTTTCGCCAAGCGATCACAGCAGCAGGTACCGGTTGTATGGCCGCCTTACTAGCCGAGCGATGGTTATCAGCCAGCAACTTCTTGAATCAGGAGCAACTCTATCCTATGACGGCTTAGCCAACCTCTTAAACCTGAAATAGCTTATGTCCCAATGCTGAACACTAGTAACTAACTACACACTAAAATGGATAACCTTTAACAGACTGAAGACACTGATCAGGAATTTAAAGATTTGTATTGCTTGGGATCGATAGTAAAGACTCCAGTTAGGCTGTTTTTGGATCTCCAGACCTTAAGGCAGTCAGCCAGTAAGGAATTAAAAGGAATTAAGGAATCACAACTAGTCCAGTTCTATTATCTGTAGAGTTTGCTGGGGTTGTTAGAGTCTGAATCTCCATAACCCAGCTCTTTACGATCTATTTATGGATTTTTGCTGGTTTTACACAAATTTAATCTTTAGTGATGTCTCCAATGGGAGTGGTCTATATGTTGTGCTGATGGTAGGGATGTAGCTGATTAGGAGAGCAGAACTACGCCAAATAGCGGATTGGATTTCAGTGTGAAGCTGATAACTTAGAAGACATGAGATCAGGGTAAATACGGCAATTTGGCTTGTCTTCTTAGCTCAGTAGAGGGCTACTGAATCTGGCTTCCCTAATGTTGGAGAGATTATGACGCTTGAACTGTCGCAAGAAGGTTCTGAAACAAAGAGTAAAGGCCACATTCTGGTGGTGGATGATAACCCTGTTAAAGCATTTGGTTTATCAGAGCGGCTCAAAAAGGAAGGGTATCGTGTCCGTAAAGCTGCGGATGGTCAGAGTGCTCTAGAGTTGATTCAAGCCGAACAACCTGATCTCATTTTGCTTGATATTGATATGCCTGATATGAATGGCTACCAGGTTTGCCAGTACCTCAAAGGCCATGAAACCACCCAACGGATTCCAATTGTTTTCATCAGTGCGCTTGAGCAGACAATCGATAAGGTTAAAGCTTTTGAAGTAGGTGGTTCTGATTACGTAAGTATGCCTTTTCAATTTGAAGAGCTACTGATGCGTGTTGAAAGTCAACTTAATATACGGCGCATGCAAGATCAGTTGCTTAATATGAATGCTGCCCTTGAAGAACGAGTCCGCCAACGAACCATTGATCTAGAACGGGAAATTCTGGAGCGTCAGCAGGCCCAAGAGCGACTTCTCCACATGGCCATGCATGATAGTCTGACTAGCCTACCCAATCGCTTTCGTGTGATTGAGCAAATTGGCAAGAATCTGACTCGGGCTGAAGTTGATCCCAACTTTACTTTTGCTGTGCTATTCATTGACTGTGATCAGTTCAAAGTTGTTAATGATTCATTAGGCCATTTAGTGGGTGATCAACTACTCATTGATATTGCCCAACGCTTAAAGCTAGCTCTTGGATCTGAGGGGCTGCTAGGTCGCTTGGGCGGTGATGAGTTTCTGATTGTTGTAGAAGATGTAGACACAGTTGAACAAGTTACCTATTACGCTGAATTAGTTCAACAAGCACTGGCCTGCCCATTCACCACCAGAGGGCATGAGATCTTCCTCTCAGCTAGTACTGGTATTGTGATGGGGTCTGGCTATCAGCAGGCTGAAACCCTTTTACGAGATGCAGATACTGCTATGTACCAGGCCAAAGCTTTGGGTCGAGGCCTCTATCAGGTCTTTGAAGCTAAGATGCATGATAGAGCTATGACACGACTTCAGATGGAAAGTGATCTTCGCCGCGCGCTTGAACGAGAAGAGTTTCAGTTAAACTACCAGCCAATTGTTTGCTTAACTACAGGTAAGCTTGTGGGTTTAGAGGCCTTACTTCGATGGAGGCATCCTCAACGAGGGTTAATCTCTCCTGGGACCTTTATCACTGTAGCTGAAGAAACTGGCTTAATTGTTCAAATCGGCAACTGGGTCTTACGCCAAGCCTGCCATCAAATTAGACATTGGCATCTATGTTATCCTACCCGCGTCCCTCTGTTTATCAGTGTTAATCTCTCTGTTCGTCAATTTTCCCAACCCAACCTGGTGGGACAGATTGATCAAATCTTACGAGATTCAGGCCTACCTAGTCAGTTCTTGAAATTAGAGATCACCGAAAGCGCTGTGATGGAGAACCCTGATAAGGCTAACGACGTGCTAGTCCAGCTGCGAGCCCGTCATATTCAGATCAGTATTGATGATTTTGGCACCGGCTATTCATCCCTGAGCTATCTCCATCGATTCCCCGTCAATACCCTCAAAATTGATCGATCATTTATTCATGGTATGGAAACCAAAGAAGAAAATAGTGGAATCATCGGGGCTATTGTTGCTTTAGCAGATAATTTGGGGATGGATGTCATTGCTGAAGGTATTGAAACCCGAGAACAACTTGATCTATTAAGTATGTTGGGGTGTCAATTTGGTCAGGGGTATTACTTCTCAAAGCCATTGGCTCCTGAGTCTACTGAATTGCTCATTTCGTCCCGAGTCTTTGCTAAGGCTGTCTAAGATGCAGATCTGCATCCTTTACTGAAACTTTAATCTATATTATAGCCATCCATCTACGGCTTCATTTATCAGGACTTTAGCAATACTCGAGTTTGATACTTTAGTTGATCAAGCCAATATGGTTAACTGAGAGAAGGTTGTAGGGATAGACCTGAATGTATTTTAAATTACATCTAGCGGTCTGTTGCCTTGGACTACGCCTAGCAAAACCATTCTTTGGCTTGGAGTTAGCTATGAAATATGCTTTACTGTCTGTGCTGACTACTGTAGCTATGGTGTGTGGGATTTCATCAGTGCAGGCTGAACCCTTGGGTCCCACCTTATCAAGAGTTAAAGAGACGGGTGAGATTCGGATTGGTCATCGCTTAAGCTCTGCTCCCTTTTCGTTTTTAGATGAAGAGGGGATTCCACGTGGCTACTCGATTGATCTCTGTCTAGAAATTGTGGAAGAAGTGAAATCTGAGCTTGGACTTGCGTCATTAGAAGTGCGTTACGTGCAAATGGATACCACGACTCGGATTCCCTTGTTGCGGAATGGTGCGATTGACCTGGCTTGTGGTTCCGTGACCAATAATCTAACTCGCCAAAAAGAAGTTGATTTTACTCATATCATTTTTGTCTCAGGTGTTCGCTTTTTAGTGCGTTCTAATTCTAGTATTGATCAAATTGATGCCCTTACTGGTAAAACAATAGGTGTAGCCCCTAATACCACTACTGAGAATGTCCTAGCTGAAGCCCTTCAAAGAGAAAATGTTCAGGCAGTTGTATACAACCAAATTCAAGATCATGATGAAGGCCTAGTTGCCCTGGATGCCAATTTGATTGATGCCTATGCTACTGATGATATTTTGCTATACGGCTTAAAAAACAAGGCTGAAAACCCAGATGATTTTGCAGTTGTTGGCGATCCCATATCGTATGAACCTTATAGTATTATGATTCGCCATGATGATTCTACTTTTCGTTTGGTGGCCAATCAGAGGCTATCAGAATTATTCCGTACCCGTGAAATTGATGAGATCTATGGAAAATGGTTCTATCCCTTAGGGGTTCCTCTGGGTACTCAGATGGAAAATGCATTTGAACTTCAAGCCTTGCCCGAATAATGGCTGAAGAATTCGTGTGGCGACCAACAGGCTTGAGCTAAAAGCCATAAAATTGATTAAAATATGTCTGGATTCTGATAGGAGAGCACCATGTGCTTCAAAATACTAATGTGTTTCAAAACACATCAATCAATTGACCCCAGTTGCAAGCAGTATCAGCAAGGTTAGGATGATGAAAACAATCTGGTTCTCAGCAGTCACACTAATAGCTATGCTCGTTGGGGATCCTGTTGCAGCTCAGCCAACGAGACCATTAGGACCTACTCTTACTCGCATTCAAGAAACAGAGGTGATTACTCTAGGTCATCGCTTGAGTTCAGCTCCATTCTCATTCTTAGATGACCAAGGGGTCCCTCGAGGCTACTCAATCGATCTGTGCTTGGAGATCGTGGACGAAGTGAAGCAGCACCTCGGATTAGAGACCTTAGATATTCAGTATGTACAAATGGATACAACCACCCGGATTCCTCTAGTCCGCAATGGCACCATCGATCTGGGGTGTGGCTCTGCTACGAATAATCTAACTCGGCAAGAAGAAGTTGATTATACTCACATTACTTATGTTACGGGTGTTCGGTTATTAGTTAAATCCACCTCTGGAATTGAGAATATTCGCTCCATGAGCGACCAGTCGATAGGAGTTTCACCTAACACCACTACAGAAAAAGTGATCCAAACCGTGCTGGAACGAGAGTCGATCGAGGCCACCCTCTATAATCAGATCCAAGACCATGACGAAGGCTTTGTTGCCTTAGAATCCGGGTTGATCGACGCTTATGCTACTGATGATGTTCTGTTATTTGGTCTCAAAAGCCGAGCTAATGATCCTAATGGTTATGAGGTTGTTGGCGAGTTTTTATCCTATGAGCCTTACGGGATCATGTTGCGTCGAGATGATTCAGCCTTTCGTCTAGTGGCTAACCGGCGCCTATCAGCACTTTTTCGGACTGGAGAGATTAGACCCATCTTTGAGCACTGGTTTTTACCGTTAGGGATTCCTTTGGGTGCCACTATCAGTGATGCCTTCAGGCTCCAAGCCCTACCCGAGTAGACCCAACCTTAGGGTTGTAAAACACCAAAGGCCAGCCCGACCATAATCGCAACACCCAGGCCAATTCGATAAGCGACAAAGATCCAGGTGCTGCTGCGTTGGAGAAACTTTAATAACCAATCAATCGAAAGGTAAGAAAAGATAAAGGCTGAGAGAGTCCCTAAGAACTGAGGCCATAAACCCGCTACTTCAAAATCGGAAACAAATTCTACGAACCCAGCTAGCGCTAAAGCGGGCACTCCCAGGAGAAACGCATATCTCGCCGCCGTTTCCCGTTTTAAGTTAAGCAGCAGACCTGCTGTAATCGTTGCTCCCGAACGAGATACCCCAGGAATCAAAGCTAAAGCCTGAGCAATGCCAACCCAGATCCCATCATAAACCCCCAAAGACGACCAATCACGTTCGCGGTGCCCCCAGCGTTCTGCTGCAGCTAGCAAGAGGGCTAGGCCAATCGAGGTGATAGCAATAACGATCAACTGTCGCGGGGGAGACCCCCAGATAAACTTAATAGTCAATCCAGCCATCACAATGGGTAACGTGCCCACTAGGATACCTGTAACAATTTTGGCTGTATCCGACTGAAAGTCCCGAGCTTGAATAGCAGTCCAGGAGTCGCGCACCAATGCCTTTAAATCAGATGCGAAATAGATCAAAACAGCTACTAGACTGCCCAGTTGAATCACTGCAGAAAATGAGGCGCCAGCATCACTCCAACCTAAGATAGCTGGCACAAGCCGTAAGTGAGCTGTACTACTGATCGGTAAAAACTCTGTGAGGCCCTGAACCATCCCTAAGATCAAGGCTTGCCACCAAGTGGGCATCACCTCAAGGCTAAGATCAACAGTCTCAAGCATGGCTTTATCTCATAAGTGGGGATCAGCACCAAGCTAGTTCACTGGATCTTGAATATCAATGAGCCAGTTACCCACTAAGCGAAAGAGCGGGTTGGCTTCGGTTCCTAGCACGCGTCCTTCAAACCGATAAATCCCAGAAATTGGATTGCGGACACGAGAGGCTACTACCATCATTTCCTGTCCTGAGGCAATCGGTTCTTTGGCAATCACTTCAAGCGACCGGAATTCTGGATTCCAGTAGACCTCGCTGAGTTCGACCTTTTGGCCTTCAACTTCGAGGCGGACATGGTTTGGATCAACCGTCGAATCGAACTGAGGTCCCATATTGATCTGAATTTCGGCAACTGCCACATCTTGCGGAGGTACTGTTAACCGATATCGCTCAAGACGCTCTGCTTTTCCGCCAAAGTCTAGACGATGCTTGAGGACATCAACATCTTCACTACCAGTGATGATCCACCCATTTTGGGCTACTGTAGGACTCATACTAGACACTAATACCAAGCAGGCCAAACCGAGTCCTACACTCATTGAGCCAGTGAGCTTAGCTAATCTAGATAACCACATCATGCTTACTCCTCCCGTAACACCTGGACCCAAATCCCAAGTCAACTTAGTCTAATCCAGATCCAGTCAAGTTTTATCATGTTGCCTAAAGAATTGCTGCGCCACAGCGTGACATCCTAGGTGTGCTGATCAGCAGTAAGAGCAGCTCTTCTTAACTTCAGGGTAGCTTTAGCCATGGAGACCTTAGCCATTGAGTAAACAGCTTTTACAAATCCTATCATTACTTGATCCAACTCTGAGTCCGCTGCTGAAAGTCAAGAGCTGCTTGAGGATCAGGGATTTGATTCATCAAGGCTTCAAGAAAGTCAGCTGGGGTAGCTTGCGGGTGTTGCTCCAAAGTTCGCTGACAAAGGATTCCGGCAATAGGACCAATCACTTCGGCTAGCTCTTGCTGACAACGTTGTTTAAAGTCTTCAGATACGGCCAGAGTTGTGGCAGCTAGCGTGTCCATATCAAGAAAAGGATCCTCGTCAAAATGCTCAAGAACAGAGACTGAGCTAGAGGGTTTTGATTTGAGGCCAAGCTTTTCCAAAATGACTGGGGTGGCCGGTAAAGGAACTTCAGAGGGTATCAAGGTTGAGTTGTTGAAGCGATAACTGATTTCCTTGAGGGTTTGTAAGGCTTCTAGAGCGGCTTCATCAGCTTTGGAGCTGTAACGTAATCCAATGATCTGTCCACGATCTAAGCTAATTGCTCCGGCCCGATTATCACTTGAGGCTAAATAGAAAGTGCCTGTGAGGCCGTCTTGACAGTACTGGGCCAAATCCTGCACAAATTGGCTGATTGGCTTAAACGGTTGGTCAAGCATATGGGCTCCTACGCTGATCAAAGGCAAACAGCAATAATGCAAGATTAACTAACTAGGATAACTAAAACCTGACAGTCTAGGCATAAAGTTGGCCTGAAGCGTTAACAATTCATGATACTTCATATTGTTCAGAGCTGTTGCGCTCCAGTGGGATCTCCTGATTGAATCTTAAAGCTAAGTTGTGAAGCCTTAAACGTAAACGTGTCGTGAATCAATGCAGAGAACTCAGCCATTCTCTTGACCTGATCGTAGCCACCTTTGGAGTTGTTCAAGCCAATGAGTACTGATTTCAGTCTTATCAGTAGATAATTGTAGGGTTTCTTGGGTAGGCAGTTTGAGTGATCGAAGTTTGTAGACCATACTACCTAAGCCACCCACCATCATGGGTACAATAAAATCAATTACCTGAATCAGTATCCCTATGACATGACTTTTTTATGACGCAGATGAAGTGCTCTGCCTGATTTTAGCCTCATGGGCCAGGGCAAAGGTGGCATAGACGATTAAACTAGACTCAAGTTTGATGATTCATTTAAATCGGTCTTAACGATATGACTTCAGAATTATTAGATCGCTATTGGATGCAGTATTGTTTGAAGTTAGCTCGCCAAGCCCAGGGCTACACCACGCCCAATGCTATGGTTGGAGCCGTAATTGTTAAAGATCATCAGCTGATTGGTACAGGATTTCACCCCAAGCCAGGAGATCCTCATGCTGAAGTTTTTGCTCTCAGAGCTGCTGGTGAAGCTGCCCAAGGTGCGACGCTTTACTGCAATTTAGAACCCTGTAATCATTATGGTCGGACCCCACCCTGTACCGACGCTATTTTACGCTCCCAGATCAGCCGAGTGGTTGCAGGTATGGTTGATCCTAACCCTCTTGTTGCTGGTCAAGGCTTAGAAAAACTCCGATCCCATGGTGTAGAAGTCACAGTAGGGGTCGAAGAGGCTGCCTGCCAACACTTAAATGAAGCTTTTTGTCATGGAATCGTTCATAAACAAAGCTATGGAATTTTAAAATATGCCATGACTTTAGATGGGAAAATTGCTACTTACACGGGGCACAGTCGTTGGATTAGTGGGCCACAATCCCGGCGTCATCTGCACCAACTCCGATCCGAGGTGGATGCTATTGTTGTGGGAGGTGGGACGGTGACTCAAGATAACCCACGTTTAACTGTTCGAGATCAGCAAGACCAACCTTTAGAGCGGCAACCTTTGCGAGTTGTCTTAAGTCGTACTTTGGATCTCCCCCGCCAAGCCCATATCTGGGATCAGTCTACAGCTCCCACGCTAGTCTTTACTGAAGCGACCGCTGATCCCTTGATGCAGGATTGGTTACATGCCCACGCCATTGATGTGGTGGTGTTACCTAGCTTAGATCCAAAAACAGTGGCCATTCAATTATATGAACGTGGTTATTTAACAGTGATGTGGGAATGTGGAGGCACCTTAGCTGCCGCCGCTCTTGAATCTAAAGTCATTCAAAAAGTGATTGCCTTTGTTTCACCTCAACTCATCGGTGGCCTTCAAGCGCCTACACCAGTTGCGGGTATTGGAGTTGAAACAATGGCCCAAGCCTTGCCGTTGAAATCAGTGACATCCCTACGTTTGGGTGATGATCTTGTGATTAAAGGTTACCTGTAGATACCTGTAGATCTAAAAATAGATCCCAAAAAAGCCCTCAGATTAACCTCGATCCAAGGGATCTGAATCTAAGAGCTCTAAGTGTGAGACTAAGCTGTTATTTGACAATGGCACGATAAGGTACGGAGTCGAGGCTAACATTGAGGGCAGATAACCGTTGAGCTCGAACTTTTTGAGGGTTGATACTACGGGCCATATCCAGGTATAGCCTAGGATCACCAACAGCAGGCTGGCGGTCACTGAGATTAATCCGCTTCATGTCAGCTTTCCAAACAAATTGGGGGAAGCCTAGAATTCTGCGGTAGTAAGCATCATACCGAGGTGATTTCAGATTGAAGGGAAGTTCGCCCTGATCACGAGCTGGTAATACTCGCCGCCGCTGGTAGGGAACAGTGTCGTAGCCAAAGGCATCTAAATATTCTTGGCTATTGAGCAAATCATCCACAAATCCCTGGATCCCTTTGGTGGCAACTACAATAGACCAAGCGATCTTTTCTTGTTCACTATAAACATCACGACCGAGAACCCGTTGCACACATTGTTCAACAAACCGGTAATTGCTGTTCTTGATATAAAAGCTGTCGTAGAAAGTATTGGATAGCAGCAACCCACGGATAAAGTCCCGCACAGTAATCTGACGATTGCGTAACTGCGATTCTAAAAACCGTTCCCGATCATGTTCAAAGGCATAGAAAAAGATCTGACGATAAGCAGCCTCAATAATGAGATCAATCTCGTCAGGAGTTGACATCATATCCATGGAAAAGGTTAAGGGTTTGTCATCATTAGAAACCTCATAACCCTCAACCCGGCTGTTTTGAGTGGTGGGACGATAGTCAAGCAAAGGCAGCGACATGTTGGCTTCTCCAAGATATTGTCATCAAAGTATTCATGGCCCTTAGCGAGTCCTTAGGCCTAATTTAAAGGGATCTAGCTCATGATACGCAACAAGCGCCACCTCTCCTGAGTCTCCTTTACGTTTCGCAACAAAAAGTGGGTAGACCTTGCCTATCAACCTACGGGGATAAAGTGAGTGAACCCTTGAGCACATACTAATTTTGAGGTTAAAAGGTAATGTTATTCATAGGTAGCGATCTATTTTGAATTAGCAATAATTATTAACATAAGAGGTATCCTGTCCAACAATCTGAGTCTGAATGGTAAGACTCGTTCCTTGCTCAGAGACTGTAGGGCAGAGCAGTATTTAAATGATCTTGAAAGTAATGACAGGCTTGAAGAATTTGACGGTACATTGGGCTGAATGCCTAACCGGTAGATCATTAACGGTAGATC
>CAYSWV010000009.1:13253-120148 GCA_964434865.1 uncultured bacterium | reverse complement strand
CTTCCGTCCCTTTCAACAATCCTCTACGCCTACACCTAGGTTGTGGCCCACGCCAACCCCGAACCCCCGTTACACTCCTCTTAGGGTTCCGACTTTAGATCCCCAATCCACGCCTGATCTGGACTTTGTCTGTCGGTTACAACCTAATTTATCTAGTTGTCGTTCAAGAAACCCATCCAATTAATCAACCAATGGGTCGGTAAACTATGGGGTTAGAACTGTATGGAGTTGAGGATGCGACTGGACAAATCCGTCGTTATTAAACAAGTACGTCTAATCGATCCACTACAAAACCTGGATCAAGTGACTGATATCTGGTTGGATACTGGACAGATCCAAGCTATTGGTCCTGATCTGGCTTTCCCAGCAGCCACTGAAATCATTTCAGGTGAATCGTGGATTGTGGGCCCAGCTTTAATTGATTTGTATGCCCAGTCAGGAGAGCCTGGCTTTGAACAACGCGAAACCCTCTATTCCTTAAGTCAAGCTGCTTTAGCAGGAGGGTTTACCCAGGTAGCTCTTGTACCTACCACCACGCCGGCCTTAACTCATCTTGACATCATTCAAACCCTTCAAGCTAGACAGGCACCAGTCCAATTTCTGCCCTTAGCTGCTGTGACAACAGATACTGACCACCTCACGGAACTAGGTGAACTGGCTCAAGCCCAGATAGCTGGATTTTGTGCCTTACCACCTATTCAATCACCCCTACTGCTGCAACGAGTTTTTGAGTACCTCCAGCCTTTTAACCTACCGCTTTTGATCTGGCCTTGGAATCTGACATTAGCTCAAGAGGGTCTGATTTATGAAGGGACGTGGGCCTTACGACTAGGCTTAAAAAGTATTCCACCCACAGCTGAAACCACTCAAGTGGCGATGATTTTAGAACTGCTCAGACGCACCCCGATTCCCATCCATTTAATGCGAATATCCCAAGCCCGCAGCGTCGATCTCATTGCTCAGGCTCAACAAGAGCAGCTACCGGTTAGCGCCAGCACCACGTGGATGCATTTGGTTTTTGCCGATCAAGATATTCAGTCATTACACTATAATTCAAACTTAAGGTTGCTACCGCCACTGGGTCATTCAGCCAACCGCACCGCTTTGCAACAAGCTCTTGAAAAGGGTATCCTAACAGCTATTGCAACTGATCATCAGCCCTACACCTTTGAAGAAAAAGCCGTACCCTTTGGCGATGCCCTACCTGGAACGATTGGCTTAGAGCTAGTGCTGCCGATCTTATGGGAGCGGTTAGTCGCTTCAGGCCAGCTCTCAGCCTTGAGATTGTGGTCTGCTCTGAGTATAGGTCCTGCATCCTGTTTAAAGCTACCGCTGCCTAGTTTGAAACCTGGATTTCCAGCTCAGTTTACGATCTTTGATCCCACTTACACGTGGACGGTGACTCGGCAAACCCTCCAATCTAAGTCATTAGCCACTCCCTGGTTGAATCAAAGGATCCGAGGCAAAGTTGTAGCTTGTGGCCACCGTGTAGAGATGATGAAAGAGAGCTGAAGGTTTTTGATCGCGTTCAAAAGGGTCCTGGCTAGCAACCGACAAGTTCAAAAAACGTTTAGCCCGAGTCAGGCCCACATAGAGGAGTCTTAAGCGCTCAGCTGCTAGATCTAAAAAAGCTTGTTCTGTGGCTGTACCTGCTGAGGTAGCTCGCCTGCCTACCTGGTGCCGTAATTCAGCTAGGGCTTCAGCTTGCAAATCAGCCCCATCTAAAAAAGCCAAGCCTATGGGATGCTCATTAAAGGTTACCGGATAGTCATAAGCTGAAAGTCCTGTTAAAAAAACCTGATCCCATTCCAATCCTTTGGAGCGGTGCACAGTGGTTACCGTAATAGTACCTGGATTAGCTGTAAACGACATGATTTCTGAGGGTAAATTATTCAATCGACTCGATAGGATCACTTGTAATTCAGAACTGATATCTTCCCAGTTGAGACTGGATTGATCGCCCAACGCTTGTTCAAGGTGTTCAATGACATAGTGACAAATGAACAGATCTTCAGGACTGCGATAGAGTTCTTGAGCAATCAAATTCAAGACATCTGGCCAGGGTGAACGGGAGGCCTCTAGCCAATGGGCCAATGTCTGCAAGAGATGCTGCAAAGGATGCCAATAGGAAGGGGCAATACCGAGTGTGTCTGGGTCTAGGCTGAAGGATTTAAACGCGGGGAAGATCAGATCTTCAGGAAGTGACTCTTGAATCCAATCTCGAATGGTCTTCCAGTCTGAACCACGGGGAATCTCTGCCCAATCACTTAACGTTTCGATCACGCTCACTAATCGATTAGAGGAGCTGGGCTGGCCTAAATAGTGCACCACGACATAGAGGCCTTGTAATACTCGCTTTTGGGTAGGATTACTGCGCAAGAGATCAATGGCCTGCTCAAATCCAGAGGTCTGTAATTGATTCAAAACTGTGGCCCCTTGTTCATTAGTTGCCACTAAAATGACAGCTGAGCGCTCCGGATCTTGAGTCACTGCAGCTATAGCTTGTTGGACTACGATCTTCAGTTCATCCTCTGGGGTACCTTGGATGCGATGGAATTGAATGTTGGCTTCGGTGTCACTGGGATTGGCTGGGCCTGAAGTGGCAGGCTGTATATGTTGTAGTGCCAGAGCCTGTTGTAAGGTTGGTAGGGGATGCTGCTGATTGACCCAATCCACCAAAGCATTAGCCAACGTCAAAATTTTAGGGGCACTTCGGTTAGATTCATCTAGTGTGATCTCGGTTTGTTGAGCACAAAACTCACGAAACAAATGAGGTTCGGCTGTTGTGAAGGTGCCCATAATACTTTGATTGGGATCGCCCACACGAACTAGATTACCACTGCTTTGGCTAATCAAGCTTAACAGCTCATCTTGGATGGGAGTGCTATCTTGGGCCTCGTCTTCAAATAAAAAATCATACCAGCTTTGCACTTCCTGTAATAATTCTCGATCACGCCCCAGAAGTTCAATCGCTTGCCAGCCCAAGTCGTCATAATCGAATTTTCCTAATCGAGTTAACTCAGTTTGGTAAGATTGATAGATATCTTGGGCCCAACTAAGGTACCCATGCGGGTCAGGTGTGAGATCTTCAGGTTTCAATCGATAGGCTTTGGCAGTTCGGATCACAGCCCCACACATGGATTGAAAACTAGCATTAAATCGAACTCGATAATTGCGATTTCGCAAAGGACTCTCATCTTCAGGTAATAAGGGTTCCCATAGACGAGTATGATGACGTAACCAGGCTCGGGTTAATTGACTCAGTAGCCGATCTTGTTCATATTGTTCAAGGATGGTGATGCTGCTACTGGCGGTTCGACTCTCAAAAGCTTTCAATATTTTTAAGGCAAGAGCATGCAGGGTAAAGGCATTACTAAAGTGAGCTTGTACTTTCTGCTCTCGTAGTCGTTGATTGATGCGTCGGATGAGGTTGGAGCGAGCGGACCGCATATAAGTAAAAATAGCCACCCGCTCTGGGGCAATCTGGCGTCGCCCAATCAGATCGGTGACCAGGAGTTCTAAAATATAAGTTTTACCACTACCTGGAACGGCTGAGATGCCTAACGGCCCGCTCTCATACTCCAGAACCTGGCGTTGACTAGGTCTAAGTGTAGCTAAGGTATGATTCACAAGAATAATAACAACAGGTTGAGTCAATCCCTATCAGATTAACCTGTGTTGCGCATTCCCGCCGCGATTCCATTAATGGTCAACATGGCGCCTCGGAGTAACTCCGCCTGGTTATACCGGGAACGAGACATCATACTCATTTGCCGGTGCTCCCGTAATCGCTTGAGCAAGGCAACCTGAATATAGCCCAACGGAACAATAGAGCCATTCCGCAACTGAATTGATTGTTGTAAGAGCGGATCATTCCCTAGCAATTGCTCATGCTGACTAATATTCAGGATCACCTGTCGCGTCCGATACATTTCAGCTGCGATCTGGTTGAACAATGTTTCTGCCGCTTCTTGATTCGCCGGAGAGGTCAGTTCTGTCACATAATGGCGGGCAATTTGTAAATCAACTTTGGCTAAGGTCATCTCCACTTTCGAGATCACCATTTTAAAGAACGGCCATTCCCGATAGAGGTGGCGAAGCTGGTCTAAGTTATCTTGTGGGGCTTGATCGATATAAGCTTGGAGAGCAGTGCCGACGCCATACCAGGCCGGCAATAAGAAGCGGCTTTGGGTCCAACTGAATACCCAAGGAATGGCTCGTAATCCTGACAGATCTTTCCGACCACTACTACGGCGGGCAGGGCGGGAGCTAATTTGTAACTGACTAATCTCCTCAATGGGGGTAACTTCATGAAAGAACGTTAAAAAGTCAGCTTGCTCGTACACTAAGTCTCGATAAGCGGCCCGAGAGCGATTGGCTAATTCTGCCATCAATACCGACCATTCGTGATAGTCATCCGTATAGTTGTGTAATAAGCTAGCTTGGATAACAGCGCTAGTCACGGTTTCCAAATTGTAAATCGCCAGATCTTGCAAAGAATATTTTGAAGCTAGAACTTCACCTTGTTCAGTGATTTTAATCCGACCACCCACGCTACGTCCGGGTTGAGCTAAAACAGCCTCGTAAGCAGGACCGCCCCCTCGGCCTACTGATCCTCCCCGACCATGAAAGATTTGAATGCGGACATCATACTTTTCGACCACACGTTGCAAAGCTTGCTGGGCGACATAGATCTCCCAGTTACTACTCAAAAAGCCAGAGTCTTTGTTGCTATCGGAGTAGCCTAACATCACCTCCTGCAAGTTCCCCTGGTGCTTAACATAGGCACAATAGGAAGGTTGTTCCAACATGGCCGTCAACACGGTAGGGGCCTGTTTTAAGTCTTCTACAGTCTCAAACAGAGGCACTACAGCCAGACTACCGGTGCCATTAATAGGATCATAAAGGCCCACTTCTTTAGCTAACAGCAACACCTCAAGCATGTCACTGACCGCTCGACTCATACTGATAATGTAAGTGCGACAGATCTCAGGACCGAATTCAGTTTGGAGACGGCGGATCACTCTAAAGGTGGCAATCAATTCCAAGGTTTTCTCAGATAGAGGGGCTTCAGCCGGCCAAAAGGGACGTCGTGTTTGCAATTCCTGTAGCAAAAACTCTACTTTTTCAGCCTCAGACATTTCACTGTAGGGCCTAGGTAAAAGATGCAAGTAGTTGAAGACTTCTGTTAAGGCCGCTTCGTGATACCCACTATCTTGCCTAACATCCATATGAGCCAGGAAGAAACCAAATACATGCACCTGAGTAATGAGGTGCTCCAGTTGACGACAGGTGAGACCACTATTAGCCAGACTCTGTTGAATCAGTTGTAGTTCGGCCAGAAAGTCAGCTACTGTGGCATAAGCTTGGGCAAAACCAGTTGGAGATAGGGAAGCATCAAGTTGGCTTAAACAACTATTTCTTTCTTTGGTGAGTTCCAGCTTTTTGAGAATGTAGCGTAGTTTAAGGCGATAGGGTTCTTGACGATAGGTTAGAGAATACTGATCATAAATTTCAGGAAAATTGCGTTGATCTTGCTCTAGTGCATCCAATAAGCTCGTATCTACATCCCCCCAATGCAGTGATACACTCAGAGTTTTAATTAAAAATTCAACGGATTCAATATATTTTTCTAGGACTAGATTGCGCTGATAAACCGCCGCTTGCCAGGTGACATCAGCCGTTACTGACGGATTACCATCTCGATCAGCACCCACCCAGGATCCAAAATTACAGAAGTTAGCTGGTGGGGGTTCAACAGTAGGATACCCGGAAGATAAGGACCGAACTAGTTGATCGTATAGTAAAGGGATCGCATCAAATAGGACTTCTTTAAAATAGTGCAGAGTATAATCTACTTCATTTAAAACGGTTGGCTTGTTTTGATGCAATTCATCTGTACGCCACCACAGTAAAACCTCTTCTGCTAATTGCTCGCGGATTGAAATTGACTTAGCTGGATCAAGCACTTCACTCCAATCCAGTTGGCTCAGCAATCGGGAAAAGTTTCGCTGTTTCTCACGGATCGTATGACGGACAATCTCTGTTGGGTGAGCTGTGAAGACCATCCGAATATTCATCGAAGCCAACAGGTTTCGCATTAATCCGGGAGGGACACCTTGTTGTTTCAAATAAGGTAGCAGCTGACTGAGCTTTTCAAACTCTCGAGTCCCGTTTTGAGTATTCTTGCCTAGAATGTCATAAGCCTTCTGATAATGTTGCTCTACAATATTGATTAACTGAAAAAAGATGGCAAAAGCACGAGTTGCCTGGATTGCATCCTCTAACCCCAGATACTCCACAATTTGGCTAACCTCTTGGGGAACCTCAGTCGCCTGACCTTCGGGTGAAGTAGATCGTAGCTGCCGCATTAGATCAACCAAGCGTTGACCACATTCTCGCTCTAACACCGATTCCCATAACTCTTCAACCAACCGTAACCGCTTATTCAGCAGAGTATTAACATTCATTGACACCAAATTAGCCTGGGCGGTCTCAGGAGCTGCCATTGAGACAGTATGCGGAGCCTGACCATCAACTAAAATCTCAGTAGTCCAAGTGGAAACAGTCATGGGGCATTTTGCTCTAGTGCACTACTCATCAAATCTCTCCATCCCAATATAGTAGAGTGTGTCTGAGTCTAGGATCCTATTTTATTTGTGAAGTCGGATCACACACTGGCTCTATTGTATGAGAGTTAAGAGGTCGAGTGAGAATATCATTTTGATCATGACTAAACTGTATCGGGATACACGTTCTACTGGGTTCATACCAGCTGGCACTAGTCATTGGCCGATTGAGATCCTGCATATTGAGATCAAGTGTTCAATCATCAGCTTAGCCAAGATGTGTTCAGATGTATCAACCAGATGTAAAGGTTAATCGATTACCAAAGGGATCGGTGACTACCATATCGTGGCCCCAAGGCTTGGCTTCGATACCCGGTTTGGCATAGTGGTAGGGAGTAGCACTCAGCTGCTGTTGAAAAGCCTCTAACTGACTAGTTTCAATTCTGAGAGCAGCTCCAGGGCAACAGTCACCATGATGTTCAGTTAGATGAAGGATACAATCCCCTTTAGAGATCTGTAGATAGAGGGGTAACATTTCTTCAAAGCGATGTTCCCAGTCAATCTTAAATCCCAAAAAGTGGATATAGAAGTCTTTAGCCTTTACTTCATCAAAAATTCGTAGAAGGGGGATCGCTGCTTTAAACTGCACCATAGCCACCTCGATCTTGGAGTCACTTCAGTATACTTCAGATCATTAGTCAACGGTGACCCGAAGTCAATTCTGGGTTTTAAGTTTTTGAGGCATCCTGCAAATTCAACTTGTCCTAAGCTGATGAAGTTGAGATGAAGCGTATTAAGCCTGAAATTGACATCACTCATTATGAAATAACACTAAAACTTGATACGGCACGTAATGAAAAACAACAACAGGTAAAGCCAGGTTAGGTACAGATTAGGTAAAGGTCTGTTTGTAGATAGCTTGGAGCTGGGTTAGTTCTGTCGCTCGATTGGCTCGACGAAGAAATCGGATTTGTTCCTCAAGGGCTTGACGGGCCTCATTGCGGGTAATGGGATCAAAAATCAAATCAGGCCGGAATCCAGGGGATTCAGCAGTTCCAGACGTTACACGAAAGAATAGTCGCTGAGCATATAGGGTTGTGTAAATGGCCTGCCGCTCATCAATAGTGCAGAGGCTGTACAGCAAACCAAACGTGGGGTGACTCAAGTAATTTTCTTGCATCCGACGTTGTCTATCCTTCGGTTGACCTTTAATCTCAATTCCAGTTGTCCTTGCATGAACTAAGCTACTAGAACTGCTAAGCGCTACTCTACCCGAACTAATAAGGCTTTTCTAAGTCAAGATCTCGAAGCCTGTTATGAACGAGAAGTGGGGCAGCGAAAACTCAGGCAAGGCTTACGAGGTTACTCTGATGACAATTAGCCATAAGTTTTAGCAGCGATTAGCTTCTCATCTTCAGTTTGCGGGTGTCAAGTTATACGATCGATTAGACTTGTAGGCCGATTAGACTTGTAGGCCGATTAGACTTGTAGGCCGATTAGACTTGTAGGCAGCAGATGAGGCCAGGATCAGTCAGTCAACGCTACGCTTGCCAAGTTGAATCCAGATCGCTACCCTTACTTAGATAATCATTGTGTGGGAGTGTGTATGTGTGGGATTGTCGGCTATGTAGGGCAACAACGTGCATCTGAGATCTTGCTTCAAGGATTAAGAAAGTTGGAATATCGTGGGTATGATTCAGCTGGTTTGGCCCTGATTGAACAGCAGGCTGGGCTGTCGACCCTACATCGGATCCGGGCTGAGGGTAAGCTTTGCAACCTGGAAGCTAAACTCCAAACCTACACGACACAAACTTCCCATCTAGGTATAGGCCATACTCGATGGGCCACCCATGGCAAACCCACTGAATATAATGCTCATCCTCATACCGATGAATTTCAACGGGTGGCTGTTATTCAAAATGGTATTATAGAAAATTATCGTGAGTTAAAGCTTGATCTTCAACGCCAAGGCGTTCAGTTTAGCTCTGATACTGACACAGAAGTTATTCCACATCTGATCCGCCACTGGTTACAGTCTGGATTATCATTGCAAGAAGCTACCCTCAAAACATTACAGCACCTTCAAGGCGCCTTTGCTATCGCGGTTATTAGTGCTGATCATCCTGATCAGGTGATTGTTGCTCGTCAGCATAATCCGGTTGTGATCGGCTATGGTGATCAGGAAGCGTTTTTTGCCTCTGATATCCCTGCCTTCATTCATCATACTCAGCGAACCCTTGTTTTAAATAATGCTGAAATTGCTCAGCTTACACCCACTGGGATCAATGTTTATGATTTTAGGGGAGAATGCCTTCAACGCACACCCCAGCTTCTACAGTGGAACCCCGTGATGGTGGAAAAACAAGGGTACCGACATTTCATGCTCAAAGAGATCTATGAGCAACCGGCTACCATTCGGGCGGGGTTAGAAGCCTGTGTAACTGAGGATCCTGATCTACCTATTAATCTGAACCTATCAGCCGATCTGTGGACAACAACCCAACAGATTTCAATTGTGGCCTGTGGTACCAGTTGGCATGCCAGCTTAGTCGGTAAATTTGTTTTAGAGCAGTTGGCTGGGATCCCTACCCATGTTCACTATGCCTCTGAGTATCGCTATGCGCCTCCCCCAGTACAGCCAGGAACCTTGATGATCGGTGTGACGCAGTCAGGCGAAACCGCAGATACTTTAGCTGCTCTCACTGAGGGACAAGAGCGAGGGGAACGGTTATTAGGCATTACCAATCGGCCCGAAAGTTCTGTGGGGCGACTGGTCTCAGAAGTGATCGATCTAAGAGCTGGGATCGAAATTGGTGTTGCTGCCACTAAAACTTTTACAGCTCAATTGCTTGCATTTTATTTACTAGCCTTAGAGTTTGCTGTACGGCGGAAGACCCTACCTCTGGAACGCGTCGAACAAATTTTGATCTTGCTACAGCAGGTGCCCACACTCATTGAAAGTATCTTGACCACTCAGGCAGGTCATATTGAAGCTCTGGCTCATCATTACTCAGAGACACAAGATTTCATCTATATTGGCCGTGGTATCAATTATCCCATTGCTTTAGAAGGAGCCTTGAAGTTAAAAGAGATTAGCTACATCCACGCCGAGGGTTATCCAGCAGGTGAAATGAAGCATGGCCCAATCGCTCTCCTTGATCGAAAAGTCCCCGTTGTAGCTATTGCAATGCCAGGATCGTTGTATGAAAAAGTACTGTCAAATGCTCAAGAAGCTAAGGCTCGAGATGCTCAACTGATCGGAGTTGTAGCCATCAATGATACGGTCGCTGCTGAAACATTTGATGTGCTTTTACCAGTTCCAAGTGTACCTGAAATCGTTTCTCCTTTGGTTACTGGCATTCCACTTCAACTGTTAGCTTATCATGTGGCAGCGCTACGGGGGCTTGATGTTGATCAACCTCGCAATTTAGCCAAATCAGTCACGGTTGAATAAGTCAGTTAGGGCTAAGAGCTGTCCATCAGAGGATTGTTTCAACAGATTTCATCAACCAAGAACATCTGAGAGGATAGGATAGCCCACATGCAACTATGTCAGCTATGTCAGGGCTGTCCTAACGGGACTTCTCAGGTTACGAATCATCGAAACAAAGGGTTGCCAATTATTAGACTGGGCAATTGCTTGCCAAATCTCCTCGATTTCAGAAGTTGTTGGGATCATCGTCGAGTTATGGTTCTGCAGCTTCTGCTCCATTTGGTCTAGGACGCTAGGAGGCTGTTTCTGGAGAACCCAATGGTAGTGTTTACACCATAAGGTCAGAACTTTTTGATGCTCTCCAGTCACTAAATGGCTTAGATCTTGAATTAAATGAGCCGAATCATAACACCAGTCTCTTGAATAGCGTTGTCTGAGGGTATTAAAAAAATGGTGATATTGAATTCTAGTGGTTAGCAAGAACTCTAATGTAGTCCCTACTAGGTCATGAACTCTAGCAGGCGATAACGTTTCAATTCCAAGTTTGTTTAACAGTATTTGGTGATAAGTGGCTGTGTAAAGATCTGAAAATGACTCTAGAATCACTTCCATGTCAGCTATAGGGATTACTGTGGATAAGGGTCGTTGTAACTTTTCTAAATTCCAACAACAGGCTTTCGGTTGATTTCGATAACTGTAGCGACCTACCCGGTCAAATGAGGCCGCTGTAAAGTAGGGATTATACGTCTCAATAAAAGCATAAGGACCATAGTCAAAGCCCTCTCCTACAATCGACATATTGTCAGTATTGAGGACACCATGACAAAACCCACTTGCCATCCAATGCGCGACCAAATCAGCAACTCGCTGCACAAGTTTGGCATAAAATGAGTGGTATGGATTGGCTTGTTGCCAAAGATCTGGATAGTAGTAAGTAATCACATGATCGAGTAGCTGTTTAATCAGGTCGGGTCGGTCATAGTACTCTAACCGTTCAAAGGTACCGAATCGGATGTGAGATCGACTCTGTCGAACCATGACGGCTGATCGAGCGGGTGAATCTTCATCCTCTCTGTCGAGCTGCTCGCCTGTTTCAATCAAACTTAGACACCGCGAGGTAGGAGCTCCTATGTGATGCAAAACTTCTGCGGCTATGACTTCCCGAATGCCCCCTTTGAGGCTTAAGCGACCATCTCTCGTTTGGGAATGAGGTGTAGTCCCTGATCCTTTGGTGCCAAAATCGTAAAGCTGCCCGTCAACACCTCTGACCTGCCCATACAGAAATCCTCGGCCATCTCCCAAATAGGGATTGTATTGGCCAAATTGGTAACCATGGTAGTGAAGTGCCAGACAGGGTTGATGTCCTTGGAACTGACCAAAAAACTCAACAAAATGCTGATCATGAACCTGGTCTGGCTTAAGGCCAAGGATAGGGAGCAAGTCGTCATTGCGAAAGCGAAGGATGTGCTGGGGAAAGCTAGCAGGTTTTACAGCATCAAAAAAGTCATTCCCCAAGGATTGGAGTGCTGATTCATAAGCAAGTGTTTGAAAAGGATTAGACACGTGTGGTGGTGCTAAGGAGACAAGGTTTAAAAGTTTTTGGCTTGATGCGTCTCAGGGTTAAATTCATATCGCATCTTGTGCTGAGTTTCACCATAAATATTAAAGGTTACCAGTGGATGATCACCTACAGCTTCTACACAATGAATAGCCTCCGGGACAAAGCTAATCACATCACCTGGATCAAAAATCTGCTCACCGATTGGACGAATCTGATCTGGAAACGCTTCTGTTGGGGTGCGACACCAAAACGTATTTTTCTCCTGTCCTAGTAAAACAGTCACTACACCCCAAGTGCCATGATTATGAATAGGTGAACGGATACCAGGAGGATAGATGTTGGTTTGTACTGTTAAAGGATATCCAATTTCATCATAAAGGGTTTTTATCGTGACTTTTGATACATTATCTGCTTCAAAAGCTTGTGTCTGTAACCAATAGTTGTTGAGAGCTAACTTTCGGACTAGCCGGCGGACAGCGGGCATACACTCACACTCATCAGTTGCAGCTCGCAAAACATCTTCCAGCTGAGTTAGAAAACGATGGAAGTGATAGGGTGTCTCTAGTAAGTCCCACTCTCGGGGTGCTGCACAGATTTGACACTGCCCATCGTTAGTAATCATCCAATCTTGAGACAACACCTCACCTCAAAGACTCATGAATCAAGTTTTTCTTATGCTAGGAGTCTGCCAACAATTCTGGCTTAACTCGATGGAGAAACAACACAATCATCATTGTAAATAACCCCTCCAGCACTATGAGAGGACTATGCAACAAAACTAGAGTAGCCAGGGCTGTCCGTTCAGTATCCCCTTCGAGTCCAGCTGGAATCGTAAATAAAACCAGGCCATAGAATAAACCCACTGCCAGGCCGACGCCCAGTGATCCACCCAAAAAAGCAGAAGTTGCCAGGGCTGATTGAGGTTTAAGACCCAAAGCTGTCAAGCGGGTTCTGAGTTGAAACAAGTAGGAGGCTATGAGGGCAGGAATCCCCATGATCACAGCGTTAATGCCCAGAGTTGAAAGCCCCCCATGCCCAAACATAACGGCTTGAAGAAATAAACCAACTAAGATAGCGGGAAAGGCGTAATAGCCTAACACGACCCCTAACAGACCATTTAACAACAGATGAACGGATCCAATCGGGGGAATTGGAATAAAGAGAGATGAAGCCACAAAGAAGGCTGCTGTGAGTAGAGAAGCTTTGGGAATTCCTCTCGTTGGATCGGTTGCTTGATGAAGCTTAACTAGCGAAAACCAGGTTGTAAGTCCGGTGATGCCATAGCCACCTAGCCAAACAGGAGGTGGTAACAAACCATCTGTGATATGCATGTTTAACTCAGATATCTTCAGTTGAACTAACAGGGGCATCAAAGGTTGTCATTTCTAGAAACCCCTAGGTACTTCGTTTTGAGAAGAAAAGAGCTGTTCCCAAACAACCCCAGAGTATCGATGCAATCATCACACTCCGCTGTAATAAATCAGGCTGTGACTCGGATTCCAGGCCTTCAATCTCAAAAGTGGCATCGGACTCACTTACTGGAATCACCACCACATCACCATGGCCCGCCTGTCTAACGGTCACTTCCCAATTACCAGGATCAGCCGGATCAGGACTAAACCAAAAGCGGCCTTGATCATCGGTTGTTGCGATCAGCCACGGTGTGGCGGGATCACTAGGAGCATACACAGTGACAGTAGCTTGTGCCATGGGTTCACCGGATTCAAATCGAGCTTCAATAGCAAGAGCCTGAGTCATTTCAACTTGTACATCCACACCATGAGCCCAAGCTTTAGCCCCAGCACTCAACCCAAGTAAAACACTCCATCCTATAATCAAGCCCATGTTCAATGATCGCTTCATCGTGTACCCTATTAAGATCAACTTAGATTCACCTGACTAATGGTATCAATTTGAGGCTAATCTTTCCTGACAATGCCCATCCCCGACATGACCTAACCCACCTAGAGCATCTACCAGCAGCTGAAAGTTTGCAGCAAACAGATCTGATTTCAAAGATGTCAGACAGCTTAACCCACCGCCTAAGATACAACCCGTTCTAGACATGCAATCACCTAGTTAACATTTAGTTAACATTGTTTCAATTAGAGCTACATTATTTCAAGTTCAAGATCGTTGACGGCAATCACCTCATTCGACTGATCTAAGTTTCTACTACAAAACCATGAGTTTACTGATTTCACAATCCCCTCTAGGGGCATTAAGCAATAAAACGATACTTCGATTGATCTTTTGCAAAGCGCTCTCCATCTTTATTGATGGGTTACACTACATTGATATCAAGCGTTACACTTTTTTAGACAGCACAGATTATTAAGGTTACGTGGTGATTAAGGTTACGTAGATTATTTTGATTGCACAGATGAGGCTAGTTTATGCTGTATCGTCGCTTTGGTCGGACCGAGCTACAAATGTCTGTATTTTCCTGCGGTGGGATGCGTTACCAACATCAGTGGAAAGATACTGAACTGAGTGAGATCCCAGAGGCTAATCAAGCTAATTTGGCCACTACCATTCACCAAGCGATCGCTGTTGGCATCAACCATATTGAAACCGCCCGTGGCTATGGTACCTCAGAACTCCAGTTGGGCCAAGTTTTGCCATTATTGCCTCGTGATCAGATCATTGTTCAAACAAAAATTACACCGGGAGATAACCCTAGAGTCTTTCGCCGACAGTTTGAGATCTCGCTAGATTATTTAAAGCTGGACTACGTTGATTTACTGAGTATTCATGGTATTAACTTAAAAGAGCATATTGAACAAAGTGTCAGACCAGGAGGATGCGTTGATGCTGCTCAAGAGTTGGTTAAGCAAGGCCGAGTCCGCTTTATCGGATTTTCGACCCACGGTTCTACAGATGTTATTGTTGATGCGATCAAGACAAACCGGTTTGACTATGTCAATTTGCATTGGTACTACATCAATCAACTCAATTGGCCAGCAATCGTAGCGGCTAACGCTCTAGATATGGGTGTTTTTATCATTAGTCCGTCGGATAAGGGTGGACATTTGTACAAACCGCCCCAGAAATTGGTGGATCTGTGCCATCCTTTGAGTCCTATGGTGTTCAATGATTTATTTTGTCTTTCTCATCCTCAGATTCATACATTAAGCTTAGGCGCGGCTCGCCCCTCAGACTTTGATGAGCATTTGAAGGTCTTACCCTTCCTTGAGCAAGCGGATGACATTCTGCCCCCTATTCTAGAGCGTCTTGAATCAGCTTGGATTAAAACTGTCGGAGCAGATCAAGTTAAAATGTGGCGTCAAGGGCTACCTAAAGTTGAAGAGACTCCGGGACAGGTTAATATTCCTGTGATTCTCTGGCTTCGGCATTTGGTCCAAGCTTATGATCTACTAGACTATGCTAAAGCCCGTTACAACATGTTAGGCAATGCGAGTCACTGGTTTCCTGGTGAAAAAGTCAATAAAGCTCGGCCTCAACAGTTGCGGCGTTGTTTAGCTCACCATCCCCACTCTGAAAGAATCTTGGCATTTTTAGAAGAAGCTCATCAGTTACTGATCGATACTCCTGTGCAACGGTTGTCACAGTCCAAGCAATAAAGAGAAGATTAAATATCAATTAAAACAAGCATATCAATTAAAAAATATAAATCAAAAAGTAAAAAATATAAATCAAAAAGGAGTAATGCTAAGCACTACTCCAGTCAAAAAGCTGATTTAATTTCAAGAGTTCAGCGTTGAGGTTGAGCTTGTTGCTGTAGCATCAGGTCCAGTAAATAACGACCATCGCCTGCTTGGACAACTGTACTCTCAATCTGATTTCTCCGCTTGAAAGTTATCGTAACATCTTCGCCAACTGGTGTATTCCGAATGATCTGTTGGATCTGGGGAATGGTATTGACCATAGTACCTTGTACACCCAACAAAACATCACCTGGCTTTAATCCAGCTTGCTGAGCGGGTCCCTTAATCAGCACATCACGGATCAAAACACCATCTTGGTCAGCAGACCCCCGAGGATTAAAAAAGCTCAGAAGTGAGAACTTGGGTCCCTCGGTGCTGGGATCAGCCAAATGAACGCCAATAAATCCAAATGGGCGTTGAGACAAATAGGAACTAGTTGAGTAGACCCGAGACCCATCACGTACCAGGATAGTCGTGGTTGTGGTTCGATCCAGCTCAGCAGAACGTTGTTTGAAAAACGGGCAAGCCAGTGCAGTCTCAGCCAGGAGAACAGTCGTGGGGAGAAGGACGGCAAGCTTGATCAAATTGGTGGATATCTTCATAGGAATGCCCCTGAGGATTAGCTAGCAACTTGTAGACCTACTGTTAGGCCTACGCTTGGTTAGACCTACTTTAGCTTTTCTAACAGATAATCGGGCTAATAATCAGCCTTTATCCTTGATAAACAGAAAAGCGAGATCTGTCCATAGATGCAGTGGCTGAAATTTCAGAGATTAAGCGTAATATTGGGTCTAAAGTCCACCAAGTCGAGATAAGCCCAAGATCACCCCAGCTCCAAGCAAATGACCAAAGCTAGCTGCAGCCAACAGCTCAGGTAAGGTCAACGCCAGGCCCCCAGGAAGATTAAATGTGTATATAGAGTTACCTGCTGGCACACTAGAAACAGCGCGCGCTTCATAACCGATAGCACCCAACCAAGCATTAATCAGAGAGTTCATCGATTTCCAAAGGAAAATAGCTGCAACGTTACACAGGATCATAATCAAGGCAATGGTAGGCGACCAAGATGGGGTTGCAGGTACAGCAGCTAGTAGGATCATCATTAACCTATTCCTTTTCAAGAAACATCATGTCAGCGTACTGCAAACCATACGGTACCCCAGATTGCTCGACTCAGATTCTGTTGCAAGTCTTAATCGAGATAGGGCTTGGATCGATAAACGCTATCAAATTGTGACAGCTATTTAAGATTTATTGCTTATTGGGTTGAAGCAGGGGACCAGTCCAATCCACTCAAGGGTTACAGACTCTCTTGAGATAACCTAAGATCCTCTGGATTTGTTTGAGACCACTGGTCGATAAATGCTTGCATCACCGTCTCTAAAGCAATAGCTCGTGCTGCTTTGAAGAGTAATCGATCGCCTGGCTTAACCTGGTGCAAAAGATAGGTCACTAAACTGGTCCCGTCCTGAAACCACCTCACCTGATCAGGATGCAAGTGATCAGCCAAGGCTTGCATATGGCGCTCCGGATCTAACAGTAAGACTTGAAATAAAGGTAGCCGGGCAGCGACGGTCCCAACCTCTGCGTAGAGTTGATCAGCAAAAGAACCCAGTTCACGCATAGGCCCTAGAATAGCCCAGTTTCTAGAAATAGGACCTGGAGATCTATGACACAACGCTGTCAAGGCGGCTGTCATTGCTTCAGGAGCAGCATTGTAGGTTTCATCCAGAAGTTCTACATTATGGGGGAGATAGTACTGCCGGTTCCGTCCTTGTAGGGTCTCTCCCAGGTCTAGGTCTGAGTGCAACCTGCTGAGATCTAACTTTAGGCTGTGTAAAGTGGCCAGAACTGACATCCAATTTAAGGCATGGTGTCGCCCCGCTAGTGGAATCGGTATTTGCCGTGCACCCACCTGAACAGATTGACTGTCTGGATCCCAACGCCCCCGAAATTCACCCCCTGTTAAGCCATAAGTCAGCGTTGAGCCAGCCCAAACTTGGTGAGCTGTTGTAACTAAACGGTCATCTTCACCATTTAAGATGGCCCATTCCAAACCAGGAGCACTCAGTAATTCACACTTGGCCGCCGCAATCGCCTCTCGAGATCCAAGACGCCCAATATGAGCCGTACCGACGTTGGTGATTAGGGCATGGGTAGGTAGAGCTGTATGGGCTAGCCGTGCGATTTCGCCAGACCCCCGCATCGCCATTTCTAAGACCACAAAATCATGACTTGCGTCCAATTGCAGGACTGTTTGGGCTACACCAATGTCATTGTTATGATTCGCCTGACTTTTAAGAACCGTACCGTAGAGTCCTAGAGCTGCAGCCAGTAATTCTTTGGTTGTCGTTTTACCCACCGATCCTGTGATCCCGACTACAGGCACATTAAACTGTTGCCGCCACCATCGCCCCAGAGTTTGATAAGCCTGGAGTGTGTCTTTAACCAGGAGATGAGGAGCTGGAACTGGGATCTCTGAGATCACTAGACTGGCTCCCTGTTCCAGGGCTTGCGGGATAAAGGCATGGCCGTCAAATCGCTCCCCTTTTAGGGCAACAAAAAGAGAGCCGGCCTGTAGAGTGCGAGTATCGGTACTAACACCTTGAAAGGAAATGGAATGGGACATTCCACATGCTGGCGCTTGTAGCACCCTAGTTAAGAGCTGACTATCACCAAAAATCATCAAAGACTCATCTTGCCCAGGTTAACTCTTGTTAAGATACACGGATTAAGACCAAACTAGGTTGTGATCTCATGAGTGGCTTTGGGTCATATTGCTGATTAGTGTGGTTAATGGCTAATGTGATTAATGGCTAGTGTGATTAATGACCGGGTTGCGCTACTCTGAGCTCATCTGCTCGCATGCCCTTGTTTTCCCACCTCTGGATTCATGGATAGCAACAAAACTACTCTTTACATTGAAGACCAATTGCCTGTTTCAGGTCCGCATACAGGTGAGACGAATCAGTATCCCATCCTAGTTCAATTTGATGGGGCTAAGCCATGTAAGCGCTACATCCTGACTCAGTCCATTTCAGTCATTGGGCGCCAGCGGAACAGCGTGCAGATCTGGATTGATGATCCCAGTGTGTCGAGACAGCATTGTCAAATCCAATACGATCCTCAACAGCCTCAATCTGTTAGGATTACCGATTTAAAAAGTTCAAATCATACCTATGTCAATGGTCAACAGATCCTAATTGACTTTCCCCTACCTCATAAAGCCAAAATTCGCATTGGGTTAATTGAGTTACGGTTTTTTGCACCTGGAACGACCGATCATGATGTCTTTGAGGCCGCTTACACCATGGCTGTGCAGGACCAGCTATTGCAGGTGTACCGGAAAGAATATCTGCTAGAACAACTATCGGATCAATTTGCTTTGGCTCAACAATCAAAACGTCCCCTTGCCTTACTGTTTTTAGATCTAGATAAATTCAAGGTTATCAACGACACCTATGGTCATGATGCTGGCGATCAAGTTTTGCAACAGGTGTGTAGTGTCATCAAGTCACAGTTATCGAATGGCTATATGATTGGCCGTTATGGAGGGGAGGAGTTTTGTGTACTCTGTCCGGATACAGCGATGTCAGAGGCCTATAGCTTTGCCGAAAATATTCGAAAAGCCGTCGAATCACTTGAGATTAGCTATCAAGAGCATGCCCTTAAGGTCACCATCAGTATTGGTATTAGCTGCACTACCGACGGGGTTGACTCCACCTCTGATTTGATTCAGCAAGCTGATCAGATGATGTATCAGTCTAAGAGCCAAGGGCGTAACCGTGTTTCCATTCCCTACAGCTTGGGTCCTAGTGTGGAAACAGACTCTACAATACTGTGAGGCTAAACCTAAAAGTCTGAGGTGATGAAACGCTGATTTTGCTTTCAGTCGTAGAGACACTGGGCTTGATTGTAAATAAAATATTAAGATATGAGTTTGGTCAAGCCTGGAGGAAACAGGTGAGGTTACGTAACATAGTAATGCTCTTGGTAGGGATGATAGCTGGAAGTGCTGGCTTTTATGGTTATAACCTGTATGGCATGTCATTGGCCCAAAGTACAGATAACCCTAACTTTGTTCCCGAGGAGCCTCTTCTAGATCAAGCTCGGATTGGCGCTTTGGGTCGGCTGGAACCTCAAGGTGAAGTGGTTGAGATTGGGGGACGCTTAGGTGAACGGATTGGAGCACTCCTGGTTCGAGAAGGGCAGTATGTTGAGGCTGGAGCTGAACTGGTTCGATTAGATAATTACAACGAGCGGCTGGCTGAACGTGATTTTGCCGAGGCTCAGTTACTTGAAGCTCAAAAACGCCTGGCTGCTGAAGTGGCCTTTGCAGAAGCTCAAATTATAGAGGCGGAAACACGAATTCAACAGATTGAGCAACCTAAACAACTTGAAATAGCAGCTCAACAGGCCAATGTTCGTAGGCTTGAAGCTGAATTAACAGATGCTCAAGCAGATCTAATCCGTTTTCAAACCCTTTTTGATGATGGGGCTATAGCTCAGCTGACTTTTGATGATCAGGTCTTGAATGTTGAACAAAAACGGGAAGACTTGAATAATAGTCAAGCTATATTAGATCAGCTAAAACAAGCCCGAGATGTTGATCTTAGAAATGCTGAAGCACAGGTTAATGCTGCTGAGGCGAATCTGCAACTGGTACAAGCTCAAATTCAAATTGAGTCACTCCAACGCAACTTGGATCTGGCTGCAGCTCGTTTAGAGCAAAGCGTTATTCGGGCTCCACAGGTTGGACAGGTTCTAAAAATCTTACGATACCCTGGTGAGTCGACTGATGCTGGGCAGGGGATTTTAGAAATTGCCAATACTCAACAAATGATGGTGGTGGCCGAAATTTATGAAACGGATGTGACTAAAATTTCAGTAGGGCAATCAGCCCAGATCACGAGTCGGGCCTTTGAAGGTGAGCTAACGGGATCTGTTGATTCCATTGGTCTCCAGATTGGTAAAAAGGATGTTCTAGATACAGATCCGGCTGCTTCAGTAGATGCCCGCGTGGTAGAAGTCAAAATTCGGTTGGACCCTCAAAGCAGTGAGAAAGTAGCGGGGTTAACCAACATGCAAGTGACAGTGGCCATTGATGTTTCTCGCCAAAGCTAACTCCTAAAGCCAGGATAGATCAGAATTATGTGGGTTGATTCCATCTTAAAACTATTGGGTTTAAAAATTCCTCTGGCCTGGCTACAGTTGACCCGGGAAAAGATCCGACTGCTAGTTGCCCTAGCTGGTATTGCTTTTGCCTGTATCTTAATCTTGATGCAAATCGGCTTTCAAGATGCTTTGTTCAATAGTGCTGTTTTGTTTCACCGAAGTATCCGTGGTGATATCTTTCTGATCAGCCCTCAATCTACTGCATTAATTGCAATGGATCAATTCTCCTCAAGACGGTTGTATCAAGCTTTGAACTTTGAAGAGGTAGAAGCTGTTCATCCCATGTACTTGGGCTTTTCTTTATGGAAAAATCCGATCACATCCGGTACTCGTAGTATCTTTGTCATAGGTGTTGATCCAACTGCTGATATTTTAGATATACAACTCTTGACACCTGAGGTTTTGAGTCAATTAAAAATTCCTGACACTGTGTTATTCGATCGGGCCTCTCGAGCTGAGTTTGGTCCCATCTCAGACTTGCTGAATCAAGGAGATATGGTCACGACTGAAGTGGGGACCCGACGCATCACTGTAACGGATTTGTTTCAAATGGGAGCCACCTTTGGAGCCGATGGCAACTTAATCACTAGTGATCTTAATTTTTTAAGATTGTTTCAGGAGCGCCAAAAAGGATTGATTGAAATCGGTATCATTAATCTCAAGCCAGAGGCTAACTTGGAGTCAATTATTGCACGCATGCGCGAGTTTTACCCTGCTGATGTCTTAGTTTTGTCTAAAGAAGAGTTTATTGAACTAGAGCGATCTTATTGGGCAGAAGGTACAGCGATTGGATTTATTTTCGGATTAGGGGCTGTTATGGGTTTTATTGTGGGTATAGTGATTGTTTATCAAATATTATATACCGATGTATCGGATCATCTAGCTGAATATGCCACACTCAAGGCTATGGGATATACGGATCGCTATCTACTGGGAGTTGTATTCCAAGAGTCATTGATTCTGGCTATTGTGGGCTATATCCCAGGGTTCCTACTTTCAATTTTATTGTACGATCTAACCCAAAGTTCTACACTTTTGCCTATTTCAATGACAACTGAACGCGCGATCACAGTTTTAATTTTAGCTATGTCCATGTGTTTTATTTCAGGGGCTATTGCCGTTCGAAAGTTACGAGCTGCTGATCCAGCTGATATATTCTAGGGCTTTAAACAGGTTTAGGTATACTTCTCTTCTTAAGGATTATTAGCATGAGTCAATCCATTATCGATCCAGCACCTTTAACAACATCAAAGCAGACCAATCCTATTCTAGCCCTCAAGCATCTCAACCATTACTTTGGTGAAGGGTCTCTACGGAAGCAAGTGCTATTTGATATCTCATTATCCATCTATCCAGGTGAAATTGTGCTGATGACTGGCCCTTCAGGATCAGGTAAAACAACCTTACTAACTTTGCTTGGTGCTCTTCGATCCGTCCAGGAGGGAAGTCTAAAAGTCCTAGGCCAAGAGATCAAGGGGGCCTCCAAGCGGAAACTCACACGCCTGCGTCGTGACATTGGCTATATCTTTCAAGGGCATAATCTGTTAAAATTTTTAACGGCTCGGCAAAATGTGCAGATGTCCCTGGAGCTACACTCAAAATTTTCAACGACCCAAGCTCAAAGTCAAGCTGAAGCTATGTTAAAGCAGGTGGGCCTTGGTGAACGACTCCATTACTTTCCAGAGCACTTATCAGGGGGTCAAAAACAGCGAGTGGCCATTGCCCGGGCTTTAGCCAGCCATCCTAAAATTGTCTTAGCGGATGAACCTACAGCTGCCTTGGATAGTAAGTCAGGCCGTGAGGTTGTTAACATTATGCAGTCGCTGGCTCGTGAACAAGGATGTTCAATTTTGATGGTTACTCATGATCATCGAGTTTTAGATATTGCCGATCGCATTGTTAACATGGAAGATGGTCACTTAACCTCAACTCCATCCAGCCATGAATCTGCCTCTGATGCCATACTGGCTGCTGACCTAAATTAAGATCAGCAGAATCACAATCAGAATGCCGCCACCCACACCACTTACAGCCCAAAGATTAACTGATTGCGAAGGTTTCGGCGCAATGGCTACTCCAGGTTGTTGAATAATTCTGCGCTTAGTTTCAGGAACATGAATGGTGGTCCCTTCCCGATCCCGATCTTCTTGACCATCCAACCTAGATGTCACAGTCCATTCATACTCTGTTGCTCCAGTTAACCGCCCGTAAAGATTGAAGGCTTCAATATGAGCTAGCTGAAGTGAGCGTAAGTTAGTCCGAATCAGACGAGCATAGGTGGGGTAGTCTGGCTCGATTGTGTGGGGTCGAGTTAACAAAATATGAAGGTGTTTGTGTTTGAGCTTTACTGATACGTTGACCTTAAAAAACTCTAATTCTTTTTGTAAACTGTGTTGAATAATTTCCAATTCATCCAATTGAACAGCTCCAGTCCACTCATAATCTGATTGCCCCATGAGTTGGCCATAGATCGTCATCCCTCGCAGTGACTGTAACTCTGAGGAGCGTCTCAGTAATTTTTCAATGGTGTACGTTAATTTAGGATAGTTCGCTGAGGTCTCTTTAGTTCGCAATAATGTGACATGAAGATGATTAGTATCACGTTTAACAACGGTGCGTAGTCCTATGTTATCCTCCAGATATTGAGCAATCTGTGTGTCGGTTTCTAACTTAAGCATCAGAAAAAATCTCCAGTCAATCCAGTATTCAAGAACACGGAAAATAGCATGCCTTATATTACGATAATGAAGTCTTGATGATATGAGGAGGAGTCTAAATCGCTATGCATTGAAATCATAGGCCTAAGTTCAGCTAGATGCAACTCTAACTCATCGTCTCCGCAATTCTAGTCATATTATTTTTATAACTAAATAGATTAGTTAGAGTAGATTTGATCGGCTCACTTCAAATTCCTGTAATTCATTCTCGCTGTGATTGATGTTAATGGGATCTAGCTCAGTGGCTTAGCCGTTTAGAATTGATGATTGCCAAAGGGATTGGATGGGTAAAGATGGATGACTTTATGACTGTTGCTTTAACCGAGGCACGGCAGGGCCTAACAGAGGGAGGGATCCCTATTGGTTCGGTTGTGGTTAGGCAAGGCCACATTGTAGGACGAGGCCATAATCGCCGGGTTCAAAAAGGCAGTACGATTCTACATGCTGAAATGGATGCACTTGAAAATATGGGGCGTCAACCGGCCTCTTTTTATGCTGATGTGGTTTTGTACACTACACTTTCACCCTGTAGTATGTGTTCCGGGGCTATTCTACTTTATAAGATCCCTCATATCATTATTGGAGAAAACACCACTTTCAGAGGTGAAGAAGACTTGTTGAGATCTCGCGGGGTCAAAATAGAGGTTCTCAATCACCCCGATTGTATTCAATTGATGCAAACCTTTATTGCTGCCCAGCCGCAGTTATGGTTTGAGGATATTGGAACTGTGATTAAGTCTAGTGATCTGCAGTCTTAATCAATCTGTTGAGAGGTTCAGATCATAAACCAACTCAGATCACTTCCTGTGCAATCCGATGTTACCGTATTGGCGGATTTCGAGGTCAATATGAGGATGGCAAACTATAAATCTGAAACGCAGTATATTCAAGTGAACGATCAACGGCGGATTGCTTACTGTGAATATGGTGACCTCCAAGGCAACCCCGTGTTCTATTTTCATGGCACACCAGGATCACGGTATGAACCTTCATTTGGGGATCAAGCAGGAAAAGACTATGGATATCGCATTATTGCCTTGGATCGACCCGGACTAGGACAATCAGATTACGTCAAGGGGCGAAGATTGCTGGATTGGCCACAAGATGTGAAAAGCGTAGCAGAGCAGCTCAGTATCAAAAGATTTGGAGTGATCGGGGCATCAGGAGGTGGGGCTTACGCGCTAGCCTGTAGTTATGCAATACCCGAACATCTTGAGTTTTCAGCCATACTGGGTAGTTGGGGACCTGTGGCAGTAGAGCCTGAGTTGCAAGAGGAGATGGCTCCGTTAGATCGATTCTTTAGCAAGCTGTCCAATAAGGCACCTTGGATCTTCTATATGCCATTTTCAGTACTTGGATATGCAGCCCAAAAGATGTCACCCCAAGGGTTTATAAGATTGCTAGATAGTTCAATGAGTGCAGCTGACAAACAGTTCATAGCAGATGAAGAGATGGCCCAATTCTTTGCAGACGACATAGCAGAAGGCTTTCGGCAAGGGATTCGAGGACCAGCTGATGATGCCATCCTACTGTATGGAGATTGGGGATTTGGAGTTGAGGAGATAGCGGTAGAAGTCCACCTGTTTCATGGAGAAGAAGACAGGTTTGCACCTTATTCTTATGCCGTTTACTTCAACGAGAAGATACCTCAAACAAAGTTGCATAGCTATCAACAAAAAGGACATCTATTTATCTTGCAGTTGTTTGATGAGGTATTTGAGCAGGTTGCATAGTGAGGAGGGGGAGTCTGTTAAGTTCAAGATGGGGTTGATATGGGTTGGCTAGAGAAATCATCCTGTGATCTCAAGGAAGCATAATCACATGGTTCAACCTCTAAATCCAGACTGTAGAGGTGGACATAACGGTGATAGAGCTGCATCATATCGTTGGGGCGGTGCTGGCGTTGCTCTTCCTCAGCGTGATGACTTGAACCTACCGGGTGCTTGCGGCTGGTTAGCTTGCGCAAGTAAGGTAAATCTTCTAGCAACGTTAAACTGGTAGCAAATCCTAGTAAGTAGCGCAGTAAGGGTTTTGGCCAACGTAAGTTACTGTAGATATCCACAAAGAATCTATGCTCCAGTTGGTTTAGGGGTAACACATTGAAAATTACATGGATCGACCTGCCATTATGCACTGGGATCTGAAGCTCTACCGAGAAGGGACTATAGAGAGTCAGTTCAGCCTCAACCTCAGGCTGTCTCCAGAAACGCAAAACATTCAAAGGAGACTCTAAGCTCGTCTGAAACCGCAGTTTGCCGCCAATTTCCGTGGGTTGAAAGTCACTAGTAGCTAAAACCTTGAGGTTATTTAGACTAAAGCTATGGACCGTTTCCAAATGCTTCAAGTTTAATAAATGATAAATTTGACATGGATAAGGAAAAGGTAGTACGTAATCTCGACCCACTAGATGGTATTGCTGCAGCTCTTCCATGCGAGATTCAATTGCACACAAGTAACTTGACTGCTGCCAAGCCAGCGAAGCCCGATAATTTTGAAAAGCAACAACCTGATCACTTCGAGAACTACCTTCTGGTTTCAAATATAGCCAGCACCCGAACAAGAGGACAGCAGTTGAGAGTTGAGCGACGTGTGCAAGGATAGCTGTGTCTTCTGTAAAGGTAACGTATCCTCGATCAAGAACGCCAAATAGCCAGGTCAAGATACCTAGCAACCAGACACTATTTCTCAAAATCACCTTGCAGAGCGAATACTCTGGGAACAGATTGCTTGAAGGAGTCTGGTGAGAATCGTTTGACGGATGGGTATCTACTTGCATAGGGAAATAGTTCTCAACCTGAAAAAATGCATCTCTGTCAATGCAAAGACATATAACTTCTCAAAACTTAACATAGACAAGTGCTGTTGCCCACTAAATGGATGCGATCTGAGCGGGTGGTTCTGATCTGGATTTTCTGGATCGTGCTTGGTGACTAGGCTCGAGACATCTAAAGTGCCACTTAAGCTGTTGATAGTTTGAGATCCTGCTCTCTACCACATTAGCGACAAATAGATTAAAAATATATTTTTTCTTTACATTTAGCTCGAAGCTGTTTACTATAGGTGACATGGAGCTGGTGACTAGGCGTCAACATCAACGAGTTACCTGAGAGATCTCAATATTCTGGATTAGGGTCATTATTTGTAATGTCTTCTCATTTCATTTAAATCTCCTCTGAAGCATAAGTAAGTAACCCGTTAAGCTTCTTACCTCTCGGAGATCCAGGATCTTCTCCTACTTGCATTTCATTTTTGTGTTCGGTCTGGGGTTGGTTCTTGAACCCAGCAGAGCAGTGCTGTTGATATTTTTACAGCAAGATCAGAATCGCAACTTGCATGCTGACCTATAGTTTTGGAACTAACATGCTCAACTTTCATTTGAATAATTTAGGCAATCAACAGCATTGCCGACAGGCTTATGGCCATCGTTTAGGTGTAGAAATCGTGGTCATGAGTTCAGTGGCTGAGGTGCTTTGTCAGACAGAATCTATATCTGAAGATCTTTTGTTCAGTGATGCAGCTAAACGAATCTTTCGACTCATTCAGGGTGGCTATGTTGAGATCGTCAATGGCAAGCAGCCTCTGATCGTATCCCATGTAACTGCTCAGAACCGATATCGCTTGACTAATAAAGGCAACCAAGCCCTAAAGAGTGCTGCCTCCAAGCCTTATGCTGAAGTTGGAGAGATTGTGTCCAGTAGTATGCATGTTGATGAAGGAATAGCCCCACAGCAACGTCAAGCCTACCAAGAGATCCTGGATGCAGAAACCTCCAAGCGTAGAAGTCAGAAGCTTTTCCTGCAAAGCGAGCAACACATTTCTGAGGCAAAAGCTGCTCTGGAGAGGATGTTTCAACAGAGTCTCTCTTATGACCATGACAAGTTTTTAAATGATAGACCACCTGAATAGCTCTAGCCAGGGGCTTAAGTTGAGATGACTGTAGCTGCCTCTTCAATAGCGTGGATTTTAGTGTTCAGGACTGGGATGCTCAGGCTTGGAGGTCGATTGAGCATGAGGTGATCTATAATTTGCAAACTAAGGTTGCAGCCTCAACTTAACAAACCCTCAGTTAAATCTATGTCTGAACAAGAGCTTAACCAAGTGAAGGCATTGTTCAATTCCATCACTCCGATCCCCGAGAATGAATGGGAACAGGCCCGTCGTTTCCTCTCCTTCAAGGATTACAAAAAAGGTGAGCACCTACTTGTAGCCGGAGAAATGGCATCACACTCCTTCGTGATCTTGGATGGAATTGTTCGCATTTATTACCTCACAGATCATGGCAAGGAGTTCAACAAGGGCTTTGCCGCCGAGAACCAGGTAACTGGCTCAGTCTCATCTATCATAGGTAAACTACCCAGTCGATTTTCGATCCAGGCGCTGGAGCCGACGAAAGCAGCACTACTGCCGCGTGATGCCATAGAGGGAGCTTACGAACGGCATCGGTGTTGGGACCGTTTCGGACGTATTGTTGCAGAGTGCACATTGGTGTACATCGAGCAGCGTGATGGTGAAATTCTCGACTCTCTAGAGAAGCAATACTTACGCCTGCTGAAGACCTATCCTGATCTAGCGGAACGGGTTGCCCAGTATCATATTGCTTCTTACTTAGGGATCACTGATGTAGCCTTATCCCGTCTGCGGCGGCGTATTCGTGAGAGTGGCGCTCAGCTTGAGTAAAACGGCTTCATCTTAACCCAAGTTAATGCGATATCCCTTCATTCAAGGTCTTCTGGTCACAGCTATGTACAACGAGTGACCTATGAATGATGACTATTTAGCCTTAGATGCTATAGGGCAAGCCGAACTGATCAAAAAGGGTGAAATCTCGGCTACCGAGCTCATGGATGCAACTATCAGACGGATTGAGCAGCTTAACTCGAAGCTAAATTTCCTAGCCTCAGCCAATTTTGATCAAGCTAGCTCAGCGGCTAAATCAGGAGCATATAGTAGGAATGGGTTGTTCTCTGGTGTGGGCCTGCTACTTAAAGACGTGATTGAGTATCCGGGTTTGCCCACCATGTACGGCTCGCGGCTGTTTGCTTCGCACCTCTCAACTATTGAGACCCCTTATGCGAGGAGCCTTGCTGAGGCTGGGTTTATTCCGTTGGGCAAGACCACGACCTCGGAGTTCAGTCTCATTGGCAGCACCGAGGCCATAGTCTATGGACCCACACTCAACGCTTGGAATACTGAGTATTCAGCAGGTGGCTCATCCGGTGGGGCAGCTGTCGCTGTAGCCTGCCGTGCTGTTCCTCTGGCACATGGGAGTGATGGTGGAGGGTCAATCCGCATACCAGCCTCGATCAACGGGGTTTTTGGACTCAAGCCTAGTGCTGGCCGCACACCCAGACAATACCCAACCCTCAATGACTTGACATCACTAGTGAGTGAACATTGCCTCAGCATCACAGTCAGAGATAGTGCCGCATTTCTGGCCGCGACTGAACGAGTTGATGTACAGGCACCACTAGAGCCAGTAGGTCTTGTCTCACAGTCTCTAAATCGGAAACTGCATATCGGCTTCCACAACAGTACTCTAGTCGGTGACCAAATAGATCCTGTGGTGCAAGCAGCACTAGAGCATACCATTAGCCTCTGCCAGGATCTAGGCCATGAGGTGGTGGAGATTGCTCCGTTAGAGTTGAGTGGTAAGGCAATCTCTGATGGCTTTTTCACTATGGCTGGGTCAGCATTGGATCAGATATCGCAGATAGTTAATCTCCCTCTGGATGAGACTATGGTTGAGCCTTTTACGCTGGCTCTACTCAAGTGGTACCACTCTCTCCCAGATCATGCACTGGCTCAGGCTAGGGTAGCTATAGACCATGTCAAGACTAAAGTTCTATCCTCCTTTGAGCAGTACGATGTGGTTCTGACTCCGACAATACCTATAGCGCCCCCAAAGCTGGGTTATCTCTCACCGTTACTAACTCGTGAACAGGTGATATCACATATGGAGGTTATTGCTGGATTCACTCCGATCCATAACATGGTAGGGCTACCCGCCATGTCAGTCCCGCTATTCTGGGATGAGGATAACTTGCCCATGGGTAGCCATTTTGCCGCTAGTATTGGACGTGAGGACTTGCTGCTGCAACTTGCTTATCAACTAGAGGAGGCTTGCCCTTGGCATGACAGAAGACCAACTGTTTAGGATAAAAGCTATTCTCTGAACTTCTATTCTCTGAACCTCTATTCAAGGTGAGCATGTCTCTAGCAGGCCCTGTACTTGTTTGAGGGAGTGTCTATTTGTTTAAGAGTTTTTCTACATCGGTTAACTCTTTAGGAGACAGTTCAAAATCAAAGATGTTGAGATCTTCAGTCATATGTTGTTCAGAACTAGTTCCAGTCAGGGGCACAATACCTACCTGATTGAGGAAGCGAAAGAAAACTTGTACCTTGGTTTTTTTATACGTTTGTGCAGTGACTTGAAGTGTATCGCTATCTAGAATGTGAGGGTTTGCCGTGAGAGTCCAGAAGCTTTGGTAGATCACGTTATGTTGAGAGCACCACTGACGCAGGTTGGCATCATACCCAGTTTTGGCATAAAACCGATTTTGAACAACAGAAGGCTTCACCCTGGCGTCATGATAAAGATTTTTGAGTACTTTGAGATCATAGCAATTACTAATGCCCAATTGCTTAACTTGATCCGTTGCAACAATCTGCTCCATAGTATGCCATACCTTCATCAGCAATGAGTGAGGTGTCAGTGGTGAATGGAGGATGAGAGAATCGATATAATCAGTTTGTAAGTTGAGTTTTGATACTTCGAAAGATTGAACTACCTGTGACTCGATTGGAGCGTTCTTGTCGTAGGGTATTCGTCTCTGATCTTGGCCTGTGAAAGGCGTAAATTTTGTCTGCAGAAAGATATCACTGCGTTTGAATCCATACTTTTTCAAATTGCTCAAGGCTTCTCCAACCTGGGGTTCGTTGTAATGCTTGGGTTGACAAGCGGTATCAATACCTCTAAATCCAACTTGGATCGCTTTTACAACCAAGTCTTGAGTACGATCTTTTTTCCAGGCAGTCCCGTAAATGATCGCAGGCATCTTTACCCCCGCAAGAGTTGTCAGCCATTCTGGATCATTCATGCCCTTGCCTCTGGAAAGTGGTAGTATTATACAATTTAATAGCTCCAGCTTAGGTCCTGATTTTGAATATAGAGGTATAGAACTGATTTTTTCAACAAATAGTTCTAATAATGGCTTCACTATATCAGTTGTCGAAGTGGCATCAGACTAGGTGGAACCTGAATCAGCCTAGTTCTCATACTACCCTATTGCTTTAAAGTACAGGGTTGCTATTAACGCCGAGCACCTGGAGTGTGGCAATTCTATAGTCCGTTTATTCAGTGATCCAAATGGGCTTATACTTTAGACTCATCAACTCGAGTAGATTTCAGATCAGGGTCAGCTAGATGGGTTTCAGTAGAGGACTTTCCTAATAACAAGTCATACAGAGGTCCCAATAGTCTCGTTGCTAGATAGTAGAGGTAGCTCAGACTAAATTTCTTTTGGACTAATAAGTTGAAAAATAATAGATCTCGATTTTGCCGTCCAGGGCTAAACCAAAGATCTCGACCTTCAGGTGCTCGAAAGATAGTAGGCATATTTGGATCTCGCTTACAGTAGCCCAAGGCATCATGTACCGCACTAGCAAGATGGGTAATTCTCTCCTGAGTGATAGGACTATTTAAGTCTTGGCCCAACTGGCAGGTCTTAGACATTAAGGCATCTGGATTCGTCAAACTTTGGTTGTGCTGATCAAGTCGTCTATCACTACCGATTACCATTCCATCTGGTGTCCCTATCCACACCATATCAAGGATGTTGAACTTAGGTGAACACCCATCCCACCGATAACCTTTATGGACAATGATCTGACAGGTCGGTAAGATTGTCATCACTTTAAATCCATCAGTATCACAGAAAATCCGCTCTTCTAAGACCTCCTTTTGAAATTGGTTAATCATCTCTGGTTGCAACAGCTCCGAAAAATCACAAGAGTAGTCTTCTTTGAGCTGACATAGCAGTTTTTTCATGATGGGTCTCTCTGCAGTTCCCAATTTTATCTGTGAGTTGAGGCTCGGCCATTAGTGACTGGTATCACCAGATTCAGGGATTTAGATCCTGCTTCCGAAGCATAGCCGCATGGAAAGGCGATTGTTAAGTATCATTGCTCTATGCCAATGATTTCAAAGCTAAATTCTAGAGATTTAGGCAACTAGGCCTGTGAAGTGCAAGAGTAGATCCTATTTTATCATTGAGGAGTTTAAGGCTCTAACTCTGAAATGGTTATACTGCTGCGGTGTAAAACTGAGGTTCCGATGCTAGATTCCTCTGAGTATCGCCACATAGCTGATCTCAATAAATGCTGTCTACCACGCTTGATCCAAGACAGCCGCAATGCATGACATCATTCGGCATCATTGGCTCTCTCTGTAGGGTGCACTGTGCTCTGAATGTGGCAGGCCCTTGAGGACGCCAAAAGCCCAATTATGTGCTGCTTGTGGTTGGAGTCAAGCCATCTAAGGTTTAGCCTTTTTCTCTAGCTTCACGAGCTTTGGGTGTTGCATAGTCTTGTTGGAGTCGGCGTAATTTGCGCAGAGCCCGACGTTCAATTTGGCGAACTCGCTCTCGAGATAACCCAATGTGTTCGCCAATTTCTCTCAAGGTCAATCCCGATGTGCCATCCAGTCCATAACGAGCAATGATCACTTGGCGCTCTCGGTCACTCAGTTGTTCAACTAGGGTTTTAACTTCTTCACAATGGGCAATCCGGTTAAGGTGTTCCACGGGATCATTATCTTCATCTTGGATGAAATGTTGGAGTTCGGTTCCATCTTCATCACCAACCCCCATATTGAGTGAGCGCATATCGGACATATGACGGGTAATGAGTTCTCGATAATTATCACCAATTTCTAAAGACTCAAATACATCTTCAGCTCGTGGCCTTGATCCTTTCTCTGCCGATAACTCTCGGTAACGACGCTTCACCTGGGATACTTTCTCATACATATGAGCAGGCAAGCGAATCATGCGTCCTTTATTCTGGATACCACGGTTGACACTTTGGCGAATCCACCAGGTGGCATAGGTAGAAAACTTATAACCTCGAGTAGGATCAAATTTTTCAACCGCTCGAGTTAGGCCAATTGTGCCTTCCTGGATTAGATCCAAAAAAGGCAACCCACGATTACGGTACCGTTTGGCAATCGAGACCACCAATCGGAGATTACACTCCACCATCCGTTTCTTGGCAATCTCACCCTTGCGTAAAGTCTCTCGTAACTCTTCGATTGACATCTGGGTCCGACCTGCCCAGTCTTCTATAGACTCACGCTGACGACGTTGACCCACAAGTGCCATCATCTGCTGAACCTGATAGGCCAGGGCCAACTCCTCATCTGGAGATAGCAAAGCATAGCGTCCAATGGCTTTGAGGAAGCGACCAACGGCATCTTGGAGATCAAGCTTGTCTGACATAAGTAGCTCCAGATGTTAAAAGGCATAGTCGTCAGCACTTAATTAATACCAACTCATGCGTCTTTCAGTAAAGCATTTAGACCATCATCCGACAATAGATTTAGGACCATTTGTGAGAATAGAAAAAAAAATGCCCTTCGGCAAGATCCCCCAGCCATTGTGCTGAGAATTTAAATACATCCTTAAGGGACACTAGATGTAGTGTGTATCAAATGTTTTATCCAACCCAATAAGCCTACAATGCTAGATCAGATAAGCTAAATCTACAGGCATTTTTTCGGCGGTTTTTTTGAGTGCAATTGCAGCAGAAAGCTCTGAAACCAAGGTCATGAGGCTCTGTGTGATCAAGCAAGCACTGGGTAACAGGGAAGCAGTATTTATACTTATCACAAATAGAGCTCAACTTGTTGAAGATGTCTGGCCAAAAATCTAGGTTGGCCTCAAACACTATAGAGCATCCAGATCAACACTACGGGTAGTGTAGCTGAATTGATCATAATGTCCAGCATGGGTGTGACTGATCGGGATCAGATAGAGGTATAGGTCTTGAAATTGAGTTAACTCAGAGATTGAGTTCAAATCGATCAAAGCTAGCAACTCAAGCTCCAGGATTAACAGTCAGGACCGCTGATTCCTCTTTATAATGCCCGTATGCTGCAACAATGCTTGTAAGTCTAAACACATTGCTGGGACCCACGGCCTAGGCTAGTTATGGTTACTTCTATTCCTCATCCAGGTAACACGACCCACACGACAGCAACATTGCCACAGGGTCAGAGTTTGACTCAGTACTCTATTGTGATCTGTGGTTATGATGAGCTGACTAAACAAACCGTCGAGATCCTAATGCAGTTTGGGCAACGGGCTTTAGTGGTTGATCAAGTGATTCCCGATACTATACCGGATGGATTTCAGTTTTTTCAAGGTGATTATTGTAAGAGTTCTGTTCTTCAACAAATTGGAATTGTTAATACTAAAGTGATTTTGTTGCTCAAAGATGATGACCAGGGTAACTTTCAAACAGCTCTACTCATTCGTGATCTTAATGCTAAAGCCCGAATTATTTCGCGGTTGTTTAATGAAAATTTATCTCGTAATTTTGATTTGCATATTCCTAACCACGTTTCCCTATCAACAGCAGCCTTAGCAGCACCGGCTTTTGGTTTGAAAGCTGTTTCTGATGAATTTGTTGGGTATTTTGCGCTGCCACCCTTATCTCAAATCTCAGCCACTCCAGAAGGGACTTCACTGACTTTACCTTCACTTCAGACGCCACCACACCTAGAAAAGCAACTCACTACTGGACCGGATGATTCAACCTTATGGAATATTATTGATCTGACAATTGCCTCTGGATCTCGATTACTCCGAATGCCTCTAGAAGAGCTAGAACAAACTTTTGAAGTCAGAGTGTTATTTCATTACCCCGTTGATCAGCTGGCTGATTTTTCTAAGAGTCGAGTATTTGAAGACTTCGATCATCGAGCTAAGCTAGCTGAAGGGGACCGAGTTGTGTTGATCTGTAGTCCCGACTGCTACTCTAGCTTGTTAGAGCGCAATGGTCAGGAAGGGGCGTCACGAGCTCAACAGTGGGCTTCAGGTCATGCAGTAGAGGCCCCAGAGTCTTATAGTGAGCCTACCCTGCTAACACGGATCAAGCGCCTACTTCAAGTCAAGCTGGAAGAACTCAATCCTCTGACCCGATTTCTCTCGATTACGATTGCAACGCTGATCTCTATGGGTCTGATTGTGTTCAGTTTTATCGGTAAAGGTCCTGCTGATGCCCTCTTTCTCACAATCACAGTTTTGAATGGTGGGTACGGTGATATTGGTGAGTTTCAAGATGATGCGACCCATCCCTTCTTAAAACTGATTGCCGTATTACTAATGCTGGTGGGCACAGCAATGGTGGGGTTGGTGTACGGTTTTGTGACTGACAAACTCCTTAGCAGTCGCTTTGGATTAGGGCGCAAGGTGATCTTTCCGAAAGCAGGTCATGTGATCTTAGTTCGATTGGGCCGATTAAGTTACCGAGTTTTGCAGTTGTTGCGGCAGATGCAATATGAGGTGTTGGTGATTGATCCAGAAGAAGATAATCCCCTGCTAGAAGCTGCTCGACAAGAAGGGGTTGCCATTCTAGCGGGTGACTACACCCTACCCAGCACCTTAAGTCAAGCCAAAATTGAAACCAGTCGCTGTTTGATTTGTACGACAGAACATGATCTAGCCAATGTTGAAACAGCGTTGACTGCTCAAACCTTGAATCCGCAACTGCGGACGATTTTGAATGTAACCGATCCCAACTTGGCTGATCGGATGCAACGTCACTTTCATACTCTAGGGATTAGCTACAGTCCTGTGCGATTGGCAGCGCCTGCTTTTGCTACAGCAGCTTTAGTAGGACAAGTCTATGGCACTATTTTCTGGGATGGGCGGATCATCTTATCAACTCGTCTGGAGATCTCAGCTGGATCGCATCTAGTAGGGACACGGCTACGGCAACTGAGCCAGGACTATGATGTTGTAATTCTGGTTTGGCAGCCTGTTGAACACACTGAAATTATTTTTCCTAAAATCTGGGAAGATCAGGGGGATATGACTTTTGCTGTCGGAGATAAGCTCTACATTTTAGGAGCTCTAGAATCGTTGATCAGACTAGCTCGACACCGGCCATTTCCACCAGAGGTCTATCGAGTCCGACTCTTAGCCCACGACAATAGTTACTTTGAACAAGACATTATTGATGCTATTGCTTTTTATTCTCGACAGCCCAAAGAAAAGATCAGGCCACTCCTGCGCAAATTACCTCGGATAGTCAGCCCACCTCTGTCTCGGGATAAAGCGATTAAACTAGCCCGGCAATTGAAAAAAATGAGTACTGAAGTTGAAGTTATTGCTCAATCGGAACCTGGATCGGTGAATTCGTCTGTGACTCACAATCAGGCAGGATGAGATCACTTATTTAAGGATCCATCGGAGCTGGGGGTATCGTGATGGTTACTTCACATAATGCATCCTCAGTTCCGTCCTCAAATCCAACAACAGTGAAGATGGTTCCTGGCGTAGGAGGACTTGCCACATCTGTAAAGTCAACAAACAGTTCTGCTGTCACAGGAGACCCTATGATCGAAACCAGTGGAGGAACGAATTCAATATCAGTATCTGGAATGCTAAATTCAAGGGACGTAAATAACTCTACGACACCTTCAAATCCTCCAGTCGGCTCCAGAGTAATTAAGTAATCAAACAGTGTCGTCTCAAACTGATCGGTTAATACAGCTGTACAACTCAGTTCTCCAGTACTATCGTCATCTGTGATTAATGTGGTTGATGAATCAGAACCAATAATTGAATCACCTTGGATCACAACTGTTTCACCTGAATCTAAGTCATCATCATCAATAAGTTCAATATCAAATGACGTAGTAGCCGATCCAGCTGGGATCGTAATGACTCCACCTAAAGTGGCACTATCGATAAAGCTGGGTAGCTCATAATCACTGAAGGGACTGGCTGATCCCTCTAGGCTAATGGTGACATCTAGAGAGGATTCGGTCGGGCCGGTTCTGGAAACATCGACTGGGATACTGACATCATCATCTTCACTCACGGTGCTGGGGCTGGTTACTGTCAGCACTTGAGCTAGAGGATTAACAGTAGTGATAGTCTCGCAACTTGCTGTAGGCTCTGAACTATTTCCAAAGATCTTAACATCGACAGAACTACTCAATGGCTGAGCTAGAGCAACGTTGAGTTCTACAACTACTGGTGAATCACTAACAGCAATAACACTGTCTGGACTGAAGAAGAACCCTGATATTAATGGCACAACCGATTCAGCATCTGTTGTTAAAGTTACAGCGCCAGAGAAGGTTGGATCTGGCGTTACAGTGACTTCAATCACAAACCCAGTTACATCATTGGTTAAAACTTGGGAGGTGCAAGCAAATCCCGGATCGGGGATAGGTGAGGGAATGGGTGAAGGAGACGCAATCGGTGAGGGAATAGGTGTTGGGGAAGGGGAAGCAATCGGTGAAGGAGAAGGCTCAGGTACAGGGGAAGGCTCGGGCTCTGGGGAGGGTGCAGGGGAAGGCTCTGGGGAAGGTTCGGGCTCTGGGGAAGGTTCGGGGGAGGGTATAGGTGATGGAGAGGGAATGGGTGAGGGTATAGGAGTTGGTTGCAATGCGAAACAGTTGACCTGTAGTTGATTGAGACCAACGGCTACGTTAAACACTTGAGGCGGGCCTGTTAAATTAGGCTGGGGTTGCCCGGCTACAAATGTACGGCACTGGAGGGTGACCGATCCTGCTTCAACATCAGTAAATACTACGTTAGGTCGGTCAGTCGAATCTTGAATGGGAATGAGATCACTCACTTGGGTGACTCCTGAGGCTGTTTGAAGTTCAATTTGTAAACTGGTATTGGGTTCAACCGTAATCAATTCAGACAGGTCAACAGCTAGCGATAAATTGATTCGTTGAGGAGCCACAGAATTGGAACTAGACGATACACATCCGGCAATAATTCCGGCTACAACTGACGTTAAGAGATACTGCCAGATTTGCTTTGACATACAACCCCACCGCAATGACCTACACACCGTTAATGCTACCTATGAATTGAGCTGTAGACGACTTACCAAAGCACAGCAGTCTTAGCATCTTGGAGAGCGCCTAAGTAGTCAGCAACTTGCTCCATCAAGTTAACTAAATTAGCTGCCAGTTCTTCACAATCAGGTTGTTCACGACTGAAGTCTGTCCGAGCATTCAAATCTGCTGTGATTAAATCAGGCAACCTCAGCCCCTGGAGGACAATTTGGCGATCTAGACGCTCTCGTTCAGCCTCTGAGGTGACTTGTTGACGTTGTTCAGTTAGCTCCTGAAAGCGATTGATACCCGTTTCAAGAGGATCACCTAGGCCCCCACAAACTTCTGCAGCAAATGATGGAAAGACAAGAGTTGGCGGTAGGCTAATAGCAAGATTGGTCGTGGTATTAATCGATGTTGTTGGCACAATCGTTTGGGTTTGAGGGGGCGGTGGCACAGTAATGGTGACATCAACTGGTACTACGACGGTCTCTTGAGCCAAGACTTGTGATCCGCTAACTACTAGTAAGCTAGCGATGGCCCCCATTGATGATCTAATGCTCAAGCTGCTCATGCTCTTACCTCTGTTTCAAGTCACCCGATTGCTATCTTTAATCTGCTCATTAAAAGGAAAATGAAAGGCCCGCGCTCAATGAAAACTTAACATTATCCCCAGCGCCGGCAATATCTCTTAATGCTGGAGTGACGTACAAGTTCACCTCTGAGAACGGTGCAAAGGATAGACCCGCTGCAAAATCTTGACCAGTCCACTCCCCAATCACACTCACCGCTCGGGTTACCCTTAAAGCTCCACTGCCAAAGACCCCTACACTGCTCTCACCCTCTAAGATGTCATCTTCAGTGCGGAATCGACCTCCACCCACGCCAACAGTCAGCGCTAAACGACTAAAAGTTGAGCTCAATTCTGGGGACAATTTTAAAACCAGTGTAGTGGAGCCATACACTGAAGAATCTCTTGATATATCACCAAATGTTGCAAAATCTTCCCAACCCACTGCTGCAGCCCAGCCCAGCTGATCATTGATGATGAGGTTACGGTGAAACTTAAGATTAAACCCGCCTAAGCCTTCTTCGACATCCGCTAAAACAACACTCAAATCTAAACCAAAGTAACGAGAGGGATCGCCCAAGCCAAATCCTGCCCCCAGTCCAGCCTGACCATCATCTCGATCTCTACGCTCAAATACCCCCCCCGCTGCAAAATAAGCAGTACCAAACCCAGCTCCATAGCCGGCAGGATTCACAATGGTATAAGCCGGAGAACTTAAAGAAAATTCAGGTACTCTGATGGCTTCTAGTTCAGAAAAACTCTCTCTTAAATCACCAAATTCGCCTGGATCTAGTTCAGAGAGGGGAGCAGTTGTCTGAGCCAAGGCTGGCAGCCCTAAACTGGGCATCAATATCCAGCCTAAGATCCAAATTACCTGACCGTACCAATACGACTTGCCCATAGATTAACCTAAGACCCTGACACATCCTCAGCACCCATCTACTGAAAATCCATCCAAAGCCAGACAACGGTTCAATGATTACAACCTAGAAATTACAACTTAGGTTCAAAGCTGTACGAATGCAACGTTGTCAAGGGGATAACAGGCTAGATGGTGGGATGCAAAACACCCCGAATGCTTGTCATCTTACCGTATCTCTCTAGAACCGCAAGCCTTCAGAACGGGCTGGTAATGAGGACACCCTTGGCAAGGCCCGTCAGGATTGATGGCACATCGGATGAGTTCAGAATGGGCATTATACACACAGGAACTATCGCCCAAAACCCAGTGGCCTTGCCAGCTAGTTCGCTCATGGTAAGTTTGTAAAACTGGCTGGACATAGAGTGTGGTTTTACAGAGATGGTATCGCCCAGCCTGAAGGTGGTAGTGATGATGTCGTTCTAGAACTTGGTATGTTTGATTTTCAATGCTGAGCACCGATCCCGGCTGCGGACTCCAGTCTAGATAGAGCTGGCCTAGGATCTGGCGGGAATGAGCCGAAACGACAACTAGGGGTGGGTCAACGAAATCAGCATCTAACCTCATATCCGTGAAGGTTAAGGCTTTACTACTAGTAGTTATCTAGTTTACCGTAACCTGAGGCATCGCAGATCTCAATCAGTGATTTAGATGATCAATGACTGATGAGATCTATTGATGCCTACACAAAATTAGCCTTTCAAAGCAGATCTTACTTCTTGGCTGCTTCTTGGCGCTCTTTGGCTTCTTTGATCACGGTCTCTGCCACGTTGTTGGGAGCAGGAGAATAGTGAGAGAACTCCATAGAGAACTGACCCCGACCTGATGTCATAGTCCGGAGATCACCGATGTAGCCAAACATTTCACTTAAGGGAACATCAGCTTTGATCCGCACTCCAGTGGGGCCACTATCTTGAGACTTGATCATACCGCGGCGACGGTTGAGATCACCGATCACATCCCCCACATGAGCATCAGGTGTGAAGACATCAACTTTCATGACTGGCTCTAGTAATTGCAAGCCAGCCTTGGGTAAGCTTTGGCGATAAGCTGAACGGGCTGCAATTTCAAATGCGATCGCTGAAGAGTCAACTGGGTGGAAGCCTCCATCGGTGAGAGTGACTTTAAGATCCACTAGAGGATAACCGGCCAACATGCCTTTAACCACACTAGTTTCAAATCCTTTCTGGACAGCTGGCCAAAATTCTCGGGGTACATTTCCTCCTGTTACCTTGGATTCAAAGATAAACCCAGTACCTGTCTCACCTGGTTCGATAGCATAGTCGATCTTGGCATACTGACCCGATCCACCCGATTGCTTCTTGTGAGTATAGCTATCTTCGATTCGGCGAGTGACAGCCTCACGGTAAGCTACTTGAGGTTTACCTACATCTACCTCAACATCATAGGTTCGCTTCAAGATGTCAACTTTGATATCGAGGTGAAGTTCTCCCATCCCTTTAATGATCGTTTCACCACTTTCCTCGTCTGTTTCAACTTGGAAGGACGGATCTTCTTGGACCATCTTGCTGAGAGCTACCCCCAATTTTTCCATAGCTCCTTTGGCTTTGGTGGCTATAGCTACTGAGATAACGGGATCGGGGAAGACCATGGGTTCTAAGGTTGCCGGGATCTTTGGATCACACAGGGTATGTCCTGTCTGAACATTTTTCATCCCGACAATAGCCACAATATCGCCTGCCTGAGCTGATTCCACCTCTTCCCGGTTATTCGCATGCATCTCGACTAGGCGACCAATGCGCTCAGTTTTGCCAGTCGCTGTATTAAGAACAGTATCTCCTTTATTCAAGGTTCCAGAGTACATTCGGGTAAAGGTTAGAGCTCCAAAGCGATCATCCATAATCTTGAAAGCTAGCGCCCGTAGAGGTTTGGCCGGGTCAACCACTGCAAACTCCCCGGTTTCATGACCTTCTAAATCAACTTCAGGTTGGGGTTTGACTTCAGCTGGGTTGGGTAAGTAATCTACAACAGCGTTAAGAACTAGCTGGACTCCCTTGTTTTTGAAAGATGATCCACCAAAAGTCGGGAAAAAAGCCAGATCAAGCGTACCCTTACGAATACAACGCTTCAAGGTGTCAACGTCAGGCTCTTCACCTTCTAGGTATTTTTCCATGACGTCATCGTCTTGTTCGACAGCCATTTCGATCAGCTTTTCTCGCCATTCCTCCACTTGATCCACCATATCGGCCGGAACATCTTTAAGTTCAAATTTGAGAGGATCCCCTGAGTCATCCCAGATCCAAGCCTTGCGAGTTAGCAACTCCACTACACCAGAAAATTGATCTTCAATTCCAATAGGGAGAACCATCACCAATGGCTTAGCTGCTAGCACATCTTCAATTTGCTTCACCACTCGGTAAAAGTTGGCTCCCATCCGATCAAGCTTGTTGATGTAGATAATGCGAGACACTTTAGAGTCATTGGCATAGCGCCAGTTGGTTTCTGATTGGGGCTCAACACCACCCGATCCACAAAAAACACCAATACCACCATCCAGCACTTTAAGGGAGCGGTACACCTCAATCGTAAAGTCAACGTGTCCAGGGGTATCAATAATGTTTAACCGGTGATCATTCCAGTAGCAGGTGGTTGCTGCTGATTGAATGGTAATCCCCCGCTCCTGCTCTTGGTCCATAAAGTCAGTGGTAGCCGCGCCTTCGTGCACCTCACCCATTTTATGGATCTTACCGGTCAGTTTTAAGATCCGCTCAGTGGTAGTGGTCTTGCCCGCGTCAACGTGAGCGAAGATGCCGATGTTACGATAACGAGTGATGTCTTTCATACTAGATCTCTTTAAGTGGTACGCTCAGTTGGTGATCGCCTCAAGGGTTACTTGAAGGATCGGAAATGTCTTCCTAGCCAGTAGGACACACCTCTCCATCTAGACTAGCTTTGGGCACAGGCTGGATCTCAGGCGTAGGCATTCAGTCAAGTGACCAGATAACAGCTCAATGAGGCTAGGCTGATCATGAGGCTGACCCTTGCTTCGACATCCGTCTTGCTCCTAGTAACAGTGCTGATTGTAATTTATCTTGATGTAAAGGTGGAAGTGTCTGATTCGCAGAGACGGCTCCTAATATTCTCCTCAACCCATCTTGTTAATTGGACTTAACCTCTCAAATATCTGACCCTTAGGATCTAGAGCCTTAGAAACTAGTTTGGGTCTAGCTTGTTGCTCATGTCCAACTGACCTATCTCTAATCTATCTATACTTGGCTTATCTAGAATAACGATCAATCTCATCAGGAGTCAGGGTTAAAAACCGGACTTGATCCAAGCGGGATTCTCTCTAACTGATCTGCCAAGGCATAGCATAAACTGGGCTTAGTTTGATACCAACTTAACGTAAGCCAAACCTTAACGAGTGCCCAAAAAACTCTCTCAGAATCCTCTACTGGAGTTTGTATCGCTGTAGATATATTGAGACTAAAGCAACTTGATCATGATGAGGTGGATAACTATGTCTAAGCCTTCTGTACCCTCTCGACCTCAGCCTAAGCATCGGAATCAGTGGTTTTCGCCCTTGACGTCTCTTTTTTTAGTGCTCTTGGGAGCCGGAGCCACGTTAGCAACTGTGAATTTTCTACCCCCCACTCAGGCTGAGGCCGATCGCTCTACCTCTACATTGGCTCTAGAGGCAGCTGAAGCGTCTCCTCTACCCTTATCAACCGATCCTAACTTTATCGCTAATGTGGTGGAACAGGTAGGGCCTGCCGTAGTTCGAATTAATGCATCCCGCACCTTAACGGCGGCTGAGAGTGAAGATCCCTTCTTTCGCTATTTCTTTGGACCCGGGTCCCCTGAGCGTCAGGAACGAGGGACAGGTTCTGGCTTTATTCTTAGCCCTGATGGCAAAATTTTGACGAATGCTCATGTAGTTGATGGGGCAGATCGAGTCACCGTAACGTTAAAAGATGGACGTGAATTTGAAGGTGAAGTCTTGGGTGAAGATCCCTTAACTGATGTTGCTGTTGTCAAAATTGAGGCTAGTCAACTGCCATCGGTCTCTATCGGTAACTCTAATGCTCTACGACCCGGCGAATGGGTAATTGCCATTGGTAACCCTCTGGGTTTGGACAATACAGTAACAGCAGGCATTATTAGTGCAACAGGCCGGTCTAGTGGTGAAGTAGGTGTGGGTGATAAGCGAGTTGATTTTATTCAAACTGATGCCGCCATTAACCCAGGTAATTCCGGGGGGCCTCTGCTGAACATTAGCGGTGAAGTGATTGGGATGAATACGGCTATTATTCGAGGAGCTCAAGGGTTAGGCTTCTCAATTCCAATTGATCGAGTTCAAGAAATTGCAGATCAGCTCATTACCAAAGGTCGCGTTGACCGGGCTTATCTGGGTATTCGTATGCTAAATCTGTCCCCTGAAGTGGCTCGTACCATTAACGAAGATCCCAATAGTGGCTTAACTGTTGATGAAGAAGAGGGCGTCCTCATTATGCGAGTTGTTCCGGGTTCACCCGCTGATGTGTCTGGCTTAAGAGCTGGAGATGTCATTACGGCTATCAACGATACCCCGATCCTAGAATCAACAGAGGTGCAACGATTGGTTGAACGTAGCCCGATTAATGGAACGCTTCAAGTCACCCTCATCCGAGCAGGCGAAGAAACTACCTTACCCGTTCGGACAGGGGCTATCCCTGAGCAAGACGAAAGCTAATTGCTAATTGAGGATCTTAACCTCTGCCTTGGAATCAGAGATGAGCTGCTTGTCAGGATGGGGTAGGTCGACAAGTAGCTTTTAGCTTAAGCTGATAGGGTTGGATAAACATCGACTATGGCCAAAAAAGACAAACCGACTGGATCTGAGGTTTACCGGGTTGTGTATTCGGAGTGGGGATCTCCACTGGACCCGCAGAGTGGCCAACCCCTACAGGATCATCCCCCTGAACGACAAAAACTGACCATTCGGCGAGATCGCAAAGGCCGGGGCGGCAAAACGGTTACCGTGATCAATGGCTTCCAGCATACACCTGCCACCCTGACTAAGTTAGCTAAGACACTCAAGGCTCAGTGTGGCTCTGGAGGAACAGCCAAAGCAGAATCCATTGAGATCCAGGGTGATCATCGAGATAAAGTCGGCGAGGCCCTTCAAGCCATGGGGTACATGGTTAAGTATTCAGGAGGCTAGTCTCTAAGATCTCAACTCAAGGTTCTAAGCTAGCCCTTAAATTTACCGATCTCAAATGAGATCAGAATAGGGTCTACTACATATACATTAGTAAAGTTAACCCTCAGATCAGGATGTAAGTCTAGTAAAGACGACCTTCAGGTGGCTCACGTCGAGGTGGTGGGGGCGGAGGAACATCTTGACTTTTTTTCTTGCGACTGAGAGCAATAGGCCCAGCTGTCATCCCCTTTTGACCCAAGAATTCTAGGTTTCGTTGACGCATCTTAGTATCGTAGTCATCTTTGACCCGATCCTCTAGGATGGCAATCTGTTGAATAGCACTTAATAAAATAGAGGCGGCTTGCTCAGGTCGGTAGCCTGCATTTTGAACAGCGTAACGAATGGCAAACTCGTCAGCAGCGATCTGAGGCTTTTGTCCACGCTCAGCTTTGCGCAGCAGAAAGACAGCACTAGCAGCTAATCCAGCAGCTAATCCCATACCTAGGTTGTCCCCTAGCTGAAGCTCTACCAAGATCCCCATGGTACCGGCACCAATTAGGGCGGGATAGAGTAGCAAAGCCGACCAATTGTCACCCAAAGCTAGTTCAGTCGCTAACACCGCTTCACGCAAGAAAAAGAGCTTCTGTTGCTCGGCTGTCAGCTTTTGCCAACGAGATAGATCAATTGCAAACCGAGAATACTTCTGCCAGGGAAATCGCCATAATGACTGAACGACTCGAGATTGATCAGGCGTACCAATCTCAATCTGAACCTCGGGCCTAATTTCTATGGGCAGGAATTGAACTAAACGGTCAAATTCAGAGATGGTGTACATGCGTGCAGAACGGTACAGATAGACCTATAGGATACAGTTTTACTTAGCAGATCGCTATAGCCATCATAGTAACAGGTCTAGATAGATCCCATACCTGAGTAGAACCGCAAGTTTTCTAGGATCCCATAGCTTGATCCGCACCTCAAAATCGAGGATCGAAATCGGAGTGTCCAAGATTTGTGTTAGAACCAATAATTGACACTTCTTAACGATTCTCAAAATGACGAGCCATCCAACACCAGCCATTAGCTTGAAGTCAGCGATGAAATCGTTGTTGATGGGACAGGAACCAACACCTGAATTGTTTGCGATTTTGCTAGTCTATTTTGTTCAGGGCATTTTAGGCTTAGCGCGGTTGGCTATTACCTTTTTACTCAAAGACGATTTAGGTCTTAATCCAGCCCAAGTCTCAGCCATGATGGGTATTGTGTTTTCCCCTTGGATGTTGAAACCGCTGTATGGTCTCATGTCAGACGGGTTACCTATAGCTGGTTATCGGCGCCGGCCTTACCTGATCGGATCAGGGATGATCGGCAGTGTAGCTTGGTTAGCTTTAGCCTTTTGGGTCCATTCAGCTTGGTCAGCCACTTTAGCGTTGGTCCTCGCTTCACTTTCTGTTGCGGTTAGTGATGTGATTGTTGACTCCATAGTGGTGACTCAGGCGCAAAAAGAATCGTTAAGTCGTTCTGGATCCTTGCAATCGTTGTGCTGGACAACCACAGCCATTGGTGGAATTCTCACAGCCTACCTAGGTGGACTGCTATTAGAGTACTTCAGTGCCCGGACGATCTTTGTTTACACCTCAACATTTCCATTAGTGGTTGCAGCAACAGCTGGACTCATTCGGGAATCCCCTGTTGAAGAGTCTCTATCGGTGCAAGCGTTTAAGCTTCAGATCGGACAACTCTATCAAGCTATTACTCGTAAAGCTATTTTTTGGCCGATGCTGTTCTTATTTTGTTTACAACTGACGCCCACAGCAGAATCTGCCTTTTTTTACTTCACAACCAATGAGTTGGGATTTGAACCTGAGTTTTTGGGCCGGATCAATCTATTTTCGAGTCTGGCTAATTTGTTAGGGGTTTTGATATTTCAACGATTTTTAAAAACTATACCCTTTCGCCGATTGTTTGCAGGTATTACGGTTTTATCCTGCTTGATTGGCCTAACAAGCTTAATTTTGGTAACTCATGCTAACCGGATGGTAGGCATTGATGATCACTGGTTTAGTATTGGGGACACTGTTGTTATCACGGTGATGAGTAAGATTGCGTTTATGCCTATCCTGGTGATGGCCGCCCGTCTTTGTCCGGTTGGGATTGAAGCGACTCTCTTTGCTGTATTGATGTCGGTGACTAACTTCAGTGGTTTAGTTTCACACGAGTTAGAAGCCATCTTGACTCAATTACTAGGCATCACGGAGACCAACTTTACTAATCTCTGGTTGTTAATTGTGATCACTAACTTCACTACTTTACTGCCGCTGACTTTGTTACGCTGGATCCCTGATGGTGATGTGCCCGAGGTTGCCCGCCAACCTATGACTAGTCTTGAGACTGAACCTGAATCTGTGAGCCCTGCTTTTTTGTCTCGATGGCTCTCACGGCTCGGGGTAATGCCATCTATGGAAAAACCTTTAGAAGTCCAGTAGAGCCAACCTGCTAACCTACCTAAACGATCAAAACTTAAATGATCAAAACTTAAACCGATCAAAGCTTAAATGATCAAAGCTTAAACGATTAAAACCAGTGGGTACAGCAGATATTCGAAGTAAAATAGCTTCCAGATCAATTGATAGTAATCAACAACATCTGACTTGCGTTGAATATCCATCTGCATTCGACGAGTTAGTAAAATCACAAGTCCTAGTAAATGACCCATGGAAAGTAGGCTCAAATTAATCTGAGGCTGTTGCAGGGATCCCAAACCTATAATTCCCAGATAGCAAAGGCATAAAGCCCATATAGAACCATCCACGATCTTTTTGGATCCCAGCTGAATTGAGAATGTAGAAATTTGAAATTTTTGATCACCCTCAATATCAGGGATATCTTTAAAGATAGCGATCACAAGTCCAAAAATTGAGATAAAGAGGGTTAGCGTCATTAATTCAGATGTTAACTGTATCGGCAATTGATTGATGGATCGAAAATAGCTATACAAGCCCAAATTAACGATCCAACCCCGTACGATGTAAATACAGGACGCGGCCAAGACAGGAAATCGTTTTAATCGAATCGGGGGTAATGAATAAGCAGTCCCAATCAAACCACTCAGCATAACTGTGGCCATTAAATAGCCAGATCCCAAAAAGGAGAGCCAGACTCCAACCATGCCAGTAGCCGTGACGATAGCCAAACCCTGATTGTAGGTTAAAGTGCCAGCAGCTAACGGGAGATAGGGTTTATTGATCCGATCAATTTCAACATCGATCAGCTGGTTTAAGCCTACAATGTAGACATTCATACACAGACAAGCTAGCAAAGCTAGGATCACTTCGGGTCCATGCGATCCCCACTGCTGCCACTGCGGATAGGCTAAAGCAAATAACCCTAACAGACTAATCGTAGTGCCATAAATGGTGTGAGGACGACTAAACTGCCATAGTGTGTTGAGCGGCTCTTTGATCTGGCTAATTGGAGTGAGGCTAGTGACTGCCATTACGTATGATAAAGATGAGAGTTTACATCAATCTGACCTTAAGCAGTATAACTTTGAATTCATCAATTGAAAAAAGATCGTGACACCTAGGAAACTTTATGACTGTCGATCAAGCCCGACTGATCCAACAACACTACTGGATGCCTAATCCCATCGAGAAACAACACCTACTTGAAAAAGGGATCGTTAACCTAGCGTGGCCTGAAACATTGCGTCTGCTCCATCTAGTTTGCCTTGATCTCTTATCTCAAGGGACTGGCCAGGACCAGCTGATGAGTGATGAGACTGAGTCTACTGAGGTTCCGACAGGTGAACATCGAGAACTCTTGCTACAGTTAACCCAAACCTTACTCTCAAACTCCAGTCCTTACAAAGCTCGTCCAGCACTACTCTGGCAAGGGGATCCCGACCCTAACACCCAACGTCAAGCTGATCAGCAGGGCTTTATCCGCAACGCGTCACTCACTCATTTAGGCTGTTTAGAAGTAATTCGTCTAGATGCTAACCAAGATCCCACAGCGCTAGATTTTATCCCTTTTGATGATCTGCGAGGGATGTTACTGGCTAATCCTGCTCTATTTCGGTATGGGAAGTTATTTTTTGATGATGGTCGTCCAGATGAGATTGTGCTGATCCCGATACTCTACGGCCTCTCTTGGTTAACCCCTCATCAATTTGATCAAGACGGCACCATGACACGATTTATTTGTCATCTGGAGCTGGAAGACCTGAAACCTCCTGTGTCCATTGGGATCGGTCATCAAGATCTTGTGGTTTCTGCTCAAGATAAGTTGTCTTTAATAGGATTAGGATCAATGGGTGAAGTCATGATAGCGCTAACCCTAGATGATCCTAAATTTGATCAAAAATGTCGTGGACGAGGCTTAGATCCAGTTGCGATCCGGCAATCCGCCCAGCAATGATAGACAGAACCTGTGATTTGACTATCTCGAAGGGGTCAGTCCCAACTGTGACAACCTTCAAAGTATGTCTACCAGAAACCCAAGTTAACCCAGTTGGGTGATCCTATACATGGCTCCTGGTTAGGCTTAAGGGCTTGATTCTGAGATTTCAATTCAACGATGCCAATCAATCTCTTATTTAGGGTTTCAATCAATCTCAGGACCCCCTGATTAGATATAGACAGTTGAGATTAACCCATACATCTTATCTGAATCTTAAAGGAGGTCCACCATGAATCGCGTTGCTACTGTATTACTCACTGTTGGTCTCATACTTGGTTCTACTACCCAATTGGCTTCCGCCAGCGTGTTAAATGATTTGATCGATGCTAACCGCCGCCGGGCTGGGAATGAAACTGAGTTTAATGATCGTCGGGTTCGCACTTCAGAAACTCAAGACGTTGCCTCTGCTTTACAAGAGCTACTTGATAACAATCGTCGCCGTGGTGGCAGCGAAACTCACTTTGAAGATCGGACTGTGGCTTAACCTGAGGCTCATGAATCGTAGAATGAGTGCCCCGCTGGTCGGGGTTTTTTAGAACATAGGAAATGTCATTAGATTTGAGTTGACTGAAGTTGATCTAAACTATCGCTGCTTACGAGATTTTGCAGACTTTTTTGAAACTACTCTTGACTCAATCCAAAAGCCTGGAATATCGTCTAGCTGATCGGTTTCGAGGTGATATTGTTCGCACACTAGGCTCAGTCGTTCACCTGAACTTGTCAGTGGATTGACAGAATGGGTCAGATGTCCTTGAAAGTAGACCAGCCCATTGACTTGAGGTTGGATCTGGCCCACTTGGCGTTTTTGTGAGCGTAAAAGTAACTCCCCTCCCTTTAGATTAGAGGGAAGGGTGATATAGAGGACACTAACCACAACCGGCGGATCAATCGTTTTACAATAAGACCGTAATGATCGATCAATGTGTGGATCAACTCGTGATCCTTGCTTAAGCAGCAGGGGATTGAGGTAAAAGGCATTACACTCTGGCTGTAAGGCTTGATCTAGGTAGGGCTTGAAGTAAGGGAAGCGCTGCTCAACTTGCTCTAGGTGAGATCGTTGAAACACAACTGAGAATCCCTTGGTATTAACAAAATCGTAATTCAGGTTGTTGGTTGTAAAGAAGGGGCACGCGTGGATCTGTTTTTGTAACCTGTTCAGATAATCGACAGGAAATACCTCAAAGTGTTGTTGAAAATAGGATCTCAAGGTGGCTCACCGGTCTCATTTAAACTTGATCAACTGACCTAAAGACTCAGGGTTGTATGAGATTGGCCATCGAGCGAGCGGTTGCCGAACTTTCCACACAAGGGGTTTTGAGGGCTACAACTAGGGCCTCAGGCATAACCTCAAAAGGTAGATGATGAATATCAGAACCAGGAGCACAGGCCACTTCTGCAATGCGCTGTAGGTGATCAGAGGTCAAAGCCCCCAGACCCAGATCGGCAAGAGTCATCGGTAACCCTATGCTTTGATAAAATTCGAGGAGTTGCTTACGAGCGGCGGCGGCTAGCTGATTGCCTTGCAAAATTTCTTCTAGACGCTGTTGCACCAAGATGCCAAACGCAACTTTCTCACCATGTAAACGGGTTCGATGCCCTTGCAAATGTGTTAATCCATTATGAACAGCGTGGGCTGCAACGGTTCGGCATTGAGATCCTCCTAGGCCACCCACAGCCCCTGCTAAGCAAATACAAGCATCAACCACTTGATACCAAGGTTGACTACCCGGTGATTCAAGCGCAGCTTGTGAGTATTGAAATAACAAATCGCGTAAGACTCGGGCTTGTTGAACAGCTGTGATGACTAAAGCATCTGTTGAAGCGCTACTACTGATGGAAGCTTCATACCACTTGGCTAAAGCGTCACCGATCCCAGCTTTCAAAGTCCGAACTGGAGCTGTTAAAATCAGATCATAATCTAAGATCAGCAGATCGGGGCCCCGCTGCAGACTTACATCATATTGAAAGGCCCCTACATCAGAATATACGTTGGATAAGGCACTCCAGGCAGCACAGGTTGCCGCTGAAGTTGGGATCGTTACAATTGGGCATTGTAAAGCATTGGCAACCCATTTGGAGGCATCGAGAGCTTTACCCCCTCCGACTCCCACAATACCGGTGATCTGGAGCTGTTGCCCTAGCCGCTGTAAACGAGCCAATTCCCGCTCACTGCAATCTGGTCCATAAGTAGTCCACTCTACTGTTGTGCTGCCTGAGTCAGCTAACGCTTGTTCTAGGTCCGATCTCACTGACTTGAGGGAGGTGGTTCCCCCGATCACCAAAACACGGTGACCCACAGGATCTAATGAAGCTGAATGGAGGCTACCATGCCCTCGCACGATCCGGGTTGGACCCAGGATCACAACAGGATGAGTTTGGATCATAGAGCTACTTAACGGAATGCAACAAAATAAAGCTAGAGTTCCAGCATAACGTTTTTGCTACTGATCCTCTAGTTGTCTCTGATCAATACAGAATGATCAAAGAATTAATGATCAAAGAATTTAGGTACATCTAAGCTGGATCACTAGTCTTGAGCTGGAGAAGATCCCTGATCTAACTAGCCGGACTAGCTTGAGCTTGGACGACACTTTGAGGCTGGGTTGCTTTGGCATTTTCTGCAACTGACTCAAATTCAATATGATTGAGCAATGTTGTAACGAAAGAGAACAGCAAAAAGGGAATTGAGATCACCAAAATCAATACCACAGTCAAAAAAGCATAGATAGGATTGGTCATTAAAGCCAACGCTGATGCCAAACTACCAAAGATTACCAGCAGCCAAATCATCACCTGACCATAGATATCTCCGTAAGATAAGGTGCAGGCAACTCGATATTTGTCAGAGAAGTTTTTCATATCCGATTGACCTCAAACAGCAGATAGGCCTAGATCAAAACCATACACCCATCGTAAGAGACAAGTCTAGCGCTTAAGGCAATTGTTGAGAACCATGATCAGATTTTAAGCCCCATTGATCTCTAACCTCTTGCTGCAGCCGACTCAAGATAGATCCAGCATGAAGTTGATCCAAGATGGTTTGAATTGTGCTTCTAGGACTATACGGACCTGAACGGAGATCGGTTTTGAGGAGGGAGGGGATCTGACGTTTCATCCGGAACAGACTATACGCTGCTGCACTAGCTTGGAAAGTTGCTGCTAGCCAGTAGGTGGCTGTATTGAGTAGGGGCATGCCTAACCAGGCATCAAGTGTCAGCAATGACGTTTGCATTAGCCAGATGGAGATGACTTCAACTCCCAAGAGCACACCTATATTCAAACTCAGCTGACGCCCCAATGGCTGCAGCAGATGGCGGTTCAGAGGATATTTCAGATCTCGGAGTTGGATCTGGATAGCAACGAGATCAGCTCCCAATCCCAAGAGTAAATCGAGACCTGGCAGAGGATTCAGGCCAATTAGACTACTTTTAGCCAGTAAGAGTGCCCAGCTAGGCTGCCAGATGTTAACTTGTGTTTCCCATTGGTGAATCAGAGTTTCGTGGAGCTGACTCATTTGGGTGAGGGCATTGAGAGCTAGTAATGATCCCCCTTCCCGCTGTAAAACGGTGAAAATTTCCTGTTTTAGTTGATCCATGATGGGCTCAGGTCGCTCCCACTCATAGGTAATGGCTGTATCTGGCCAATGGACCCGTACTTTAACGGGGTTGGGTGAGGCCGCTACCATAACGATCTCTTCAGGTGATACCAGCTGCTTGAGTTTAGGGCTGGTGAGTTGGGCGTAAATGGCTTCTCGATCTTGATCAGGATAGAGATCAATCTTATTAAACACCAACAAGATGGGCTTCAATAAGGTCCGTAACTCCAATAACGCTTGGTATTCAACTTGAGTCATATCAGCTGAAATAATAAACAAGATCAGATCAGCCGATTGAGCCACGCTCCAAGCCAACTGCTCTCTAGCTTCACCGTCTACTTCGTTGAGACCAGGGGTATCAATTAACTGAAACCGAAACGTGAGATCTGGACCACTTGAAGATTCAGAATGAGTTGAATGCCAGTCCCATTTTGGATCCCACGCCACACTGGTGGAGGTTCGAGTCACCCCATTTAAAGGACCTACTGTCAGGAGAGCTTGTCCCAGTAAAGCATTTAAAACCGCTGATTTTCCCCGATTGACCATCCCGAAAGCAGCAATAGAAACTACATTTTGTTCAAACTTGGTCTGTAGATTTTCAAGTGATCGGAGCGTGGGTGAATCTGATGAGCAGATCGTGTGAGACCAGAGATGTAATAGGTCCGTCAAGGTTTTTTGAGCCAAACGGTAATGATCAGCCTCTGAATCGTGGGGTACTATTGGCTTTGAAGGTGGGGATGGGCTAGGAATTGCTGACATAATGGCCAGAGCACAAGGATAGACGCAAAATATAGGCTAACAGCCAAAAGAGAATATGGGATCCTCCGATTGCGAAATCTTCAGGCTGCTCCCAGAAGTTATTCAATTTGATGGTTCAGTTTGTAGGGGAAAGAAGATATCTCTGAAAAAAGACTAACGATGAAAAGGAATGATCACCAGAGGTAGCAAAATCGGCCACCAGTTGATCCACCAATGGGGGAGATCATTGAAAGGGTCAGATTCAGTCAACAAAGCGTTAACACGTTCTTCTAGGCGCGATGGGGGTAAAGTCGTGCCCTGCATATCCAGGCTCACTGGAGCGGTACAGGACATAGATTGAACCAGCATCTGCTCACTAATCACTTGATGATTAACCACTAACACCAAAGATTCCGCTAATGTTAAGGGATCTATGGTTTGAGTGGCTCGGCGATCAGCTCGGATCTCTCGCAAGACTAGTAGCTCTTCCCATAAGGCTTGCGTCTGGGGCAGCCAGGAGGTTAACAGTCGAAGCCAGCCTAGCCAAAAGAAAAGATAGGTATCTCGATAGTAAAAATGGGCTTGTTCATGGGCCAAAATCGCCTCAAGATGACAAGGGTCTAGTGAGGTTAAAAGACCTTCACTAATCAGCAGGACCGGTTGCCAAAAGCCAACTTGAGCTGCAAAGTAGCTTGACGTCTTCAACACTCGTCCTGATTGATGAGGAAGTATCGTATCTAAATCAGGATAGGAGCGCACTTTAGCCAGAGTCTTCCACCCGTCCCAGGTCAATTTCAAACACAACCCGCCCGCGTAAATTAACAGCAGTAGACTAAGGCCGTAGCTTATGCTTCCCAACCAAGACCTAGACATAGCCCCTTGAGGACCCATCCAGACAACGGCAATGGCTGTGATCAAGATCAAGGCTGGGGGTAATACATAAGCACTTAGAGTAAGTCGCCATCGCTGGTTCCAGCTTGTTTGAGCGGGATGCCAAATACAGCGACAGATCCAGGCCAACGTAACTGAGCTGACAATTAACAGAAAGTGAGTCATGAGGTCTCCCTCGCTTGCCGAATCCTGTGTAGTCGATCAGCAATTGCCTGCAGTTGTTCAATGCTGGTGTGGTCCAAGCGATCGGCAAAAGCCGCTACAACATCAGGATTCCCCACTGACAAAAACTTTTGTAAATGGTCATAAGCTTGTAACGACTGGGCCTGATCCTCAGAAACTAGGGGTCGCCACCGATAACACTTACCTTGCTTTTCACTGGTGACCCACCCTTTTTGAGCGAGCCGCTGGAGCACTGTAGTTACGGATGAATAGGCAAGTTCTCGATCAGGATCTGACAAGATCTGGTCATGAATATCTTTAACAGTAGCTTCACCAAATCCCCAGAGCCTCTCCAGAATCTCACGCTCCAATGGGCCTAGTGATAACTGTTTAGGACCTTGATCAGGTAGAGAGACCATAGACACGTCTACTGCAGAATTAAATTAGCTATCATCTTAATCGAGCTTTGTCTGATTTCCAAGTGAAGCTACAGAATGGCAGGTTGGCAATCAATATCAGAATTAGAACCTTGGGCTGAGATCAAATGCTCGAATATCACTGCTGCAGAGCAAAGTTTGGTCAATCATCAGGATCCAGCCCGTGAAGTGGCCGCTACAACCGTGGGGGTGATCTGGCTATTATCGGGACCCATGTGCTTGGGTACAACGACATTGAAGATGGCTTCAACCTCTCGATCTATATAGCTAGACTTCACGACCTTCAATCAACCGGATTGGGTGGAGCACCAAGATTGACTTCTGTGGGCACCGAGCTGAATTCTGTGCTTACGGTACCACACTCATACAACGTTGTCTGATACTGGTAGGTGCGCGGCTGACCTTCAATGACTGCTCCAATAATGTCAAATTGGTACAGACGATTGGGTTGAACTTCACTCACTGAGTAAGTGACTGTAGCCAAACCAAACGCTGGATCAGCTTCTCGAATGTCAAACACAGGGATAGCTTCACCCGTTTGTGTATCAGTAATTAAAATCTGGACATTGCTAAGATCAGCTTCGTCTCCTCGGGCAGCCACAGAAAAAGACCAGCGATACGCTGATAGGGGTTGTCCAGAAAATCCAGCCAAGCGATAGAGATAGCCATCCCGCTCAGGAAAGGCAATAAACCCCACGTCAGGATCACTCCGCTCATTATCAAATCCAAACACCCAATTGGCATTAGCCTGATTAAAGGCCCCGCCATCACCTGGATCAAACGCAACGGCAAAGGCCCCCTCAGCATATTGTGGATAAAGCATCCAGCGGCGATGACCAACATCGGTAAAGTTCATGGCACCCGGTTCAGCTAGATAAATATCCACTTGTCGAGCCAAAACAATCTCGTCAGGAAGGCTGCCAAACCCTAATAATGGACCCCCACTCAGATTACTGGACTGAGCCCCTACCTGACCGGCTTCAGTAAAACAGCGCCACGTTGAGGGCGGATTATGGTTGATCGTATCGTTGGCCAGCGTCATCAAAGCAGCTTGTTGCGCTTGTTCTAGATAAGCTTGATTGAGACCAACGGGTGGTAAGGCATGTAAGCCACGCAGAAAATTGAGCCGATCCAGCATAAACTGAGCTGCTTCAGGCGTTATAGACCCTGGATCACAAGTGGCCACATTGGGGGGTCTATTGAAGATAGTGCCTGTAAATTGGGTGGTTCGCCGATCCCCTTCACAGAACAAAACAGCTTCAGGAGCCTCACCAACACTAGGACCTGAAGGCGTGAGGTCAACTAATGAAGGAGCATCGGTGCTAGTGCCTCCACAAGCTATGAAGCCTAGCGACAGCAGCCCTAAAACCCCAATCCAGATGACAAAAGAGAGGAATCGGCGTAAACGAAAGAGGTGACTCAAGATCCTAGCCTCAGCTTCCAGATTCAGGTGTTGGAGCTGGAGGACTAATCACGCTATTATCATCATCGCCACAGGCTACAACACCAGCCAGGAGCATGGTTACAATCAGGCTTTTAGTGAGTAGAGCTATCACAGAACGCATAAGTCGCACCTAGATAAGTTCAGCTTTGTTATAACATTTGCCATCATCTACGGCTAGCTAACCATGTAAAAACGTTCTCAACTAACCCAGGATCTTCGCAGTCAAACCATTCAATCTGGGCCACCCGTCGAAACCAGGTCAGTTGGCGTTTTGCAAATTGGCGAGTGTGTTTCACAATCAAGGGTTGCACTTGATCCCACTCCATTTCTTGATTTAAATACTGGCTAATCTCAGCATAGCCCAGGGTTTTCAGCAGGGGCAGATCAGCTCCATACTGATTGTGTAAGTGGCGGACTTCATCAATCCAGCCAGCCTCAAGCATTCGCATCGACCGCCGATCAATACGGGTTTTCAATTGCTCCATGGCTGTTGTTAACCCAATCATGATGACATTGAAGGGAGGTGGGGTTTGGGATCGAAGCGTTGAAGCTGGGTGACCGGTAGTGTAGAAAATTTCTAAGGCGCGAATCGTGCGGACGGCATCATTGGCATGGATTTTTTGAGTACTAAGGGGATCAGCGGCTTGTAAGTAGGCATAGCGTGTAGCTTGGGGCAAGTGGCTAAGCTGCTCTCGCAGGTGAGGTTGAGGTGGTACGGCAGGAATACTAAGACCCGCTGTGATCGATTGAATATATAACCCTGTACCCCCTACAACTAGAGGTATCTGATGGTGTTGATGCAGTTTTTGAATCAGCTGGCTGGCTTGCGTTTGGTATTGAGCCACGGTAAAGGTTTCGGTGGGATCAGCAATGTCAATCAAATAGTGAGGCCACTGTTTTTGCTCAGCTGTAGTGGGTTTGGCCGTACCAATATCAAAGCCACGGTAGATTTGGCGAGAATCTGCATTGAGAATAGGTGCTCCTAACGCTTGAGCCACCTGAAGGGCTAGGGCTGACTTACCTGTAGCTGTGGGACCACAAATAACAATGACCGTAGGTGTTGAAAATCGCATGCTGTCAACCTGAGGCGATCCCTTCAGATCCGATGTCAGTGGGATAGAGCTGCAGCTAAGACTTGATAGGTCAATTTTGCCACGGTAAAAGCACTACGCCGATCAGGTTCTGGATCACCGGTTACGGCGAGTTCAACAATATCGGCACCAATAATCTGACGTTGTTCACCTACTGCTCGGATTAAGTTAACCGTGTCCCACCAACTGAGACCACCGGGTTCGGGTGTACCTGTAGCTGGAACCACCGAGGGATCCAACCCATCCACATCGATGGTCAAATAGACCTGAGGTCCTAACGTGTCGATCACCGCTTGAATCCAAGGCTTACCCTGCAAACTATGAGCAAAAAACGTAGGCAACCGATGGTGACGGATAGCTTGTCGATCCTCAGCACAGATAGAGCGGATCCCAACCTGGGTGAGGCGGTTGCCCACTTGCTCAACCACTCTGGCCATAGCTGAGGCATGAGACAACTTTGAGCCTTCATAGCTATCTCTCAGATCACAATGAGCATCAATTTGCAACACATGTAGATCAGGGTAGTGAGAGAGATGGGCTTGGATCAGAGGACCCGTAATTGAATGCTCCCCTCCAATTGAACACAGTAATCGTCCAGGTTTAACTAACTCGGCAGCATTTTGATAAATGGCCGCCATGGCGGGTTCAAAGGGGGCCGAAAATTCGATAGGAGCTGCTGTCCAGTAGCGTGACACTATGTCAGTGTCTTTTGTTCTCACCTCAGATCGGGACCCCGCCGCCGGTTCATAGTCACGGATTTCGTCGTAGATTTCGACATACCTGGAAGCTTGCAGTAAGGCGTGCGGGGCTTGAGCTGTTCCTTGACCGTAGGAGGTTGTTGCTTCATAGGGAATGGGCAAAATGACAGCCTGAGCAGAATCTAGATCCAATTCAGTTAAACCCATAAAGGTGGCATCAGAGTGCTGCATCTACTATCCTCCAGTAACCCAGTTTTCTATGGTAGAGATCTAGACCTTGATCATTTTCACGCTATTGCACAGTTATTCAGGTTCAAGGGTTTGCCCTGGGGCGCTTCGACCAGAAACTGATTTCACCATCGGCTTCAAAAAGATACTTAAAAGGGTTGGAAACGTGAGTTCAATATGGGTTAAACAGTGAAGTCCAGCCTGATGAGCATACTGTTCGCGAGTCTTAGCATTGTAAAACGTGATGCCATCTGGCGTTACTGCTAATCGCTCAACCGGATCTTGCCCCATAGGATGAGGATCAATCCAATAGAAATGGCCTTCAGGCCTTAAAACTCGTTTAACGTCTTGAAAGACTACGCTTGGATTAGAGTAGTGTAGCAAACTGAAGCAACAGAAGACGGCATCAAAGAACTCACTACTGAATCGTAAGGACTCAGCTTCAGCTTGAATAAAAAGAAGTCGAGATCGATAGCGATTAGTCCGACGGGCTTGTCGCAGCATCTGCTCTGAAAAATCTACCCCGATTCCCCAAACATCTCCCTGATGGGCTGCTAAGCGATTCAGGAACCGACCGGTTCCACAGCCGAGATCGAGCACCTTGGCAGCAGCCGGCAATGACACATAATGCAGCAACTGATGATGGACGGATTGATAGAAGATAGACGTCAATGGACAATCATAAAAACTAGCCCACCTATCGAAAAAGGCCTGTTTGGATTTCAAAGTCTCCATCAGCTCTCCTTAAGAACCCCCTCTGAGCGCGAGCCATTGTTCCGGTTGAATATCCAGTAAGGATCCAACGATATGATCGGCAATCACAAACTGAGGGTCATAACTGGGATACCCTTCAGGCACAGCAATGCAACTCATGCGAGCCGACTTTGCGGCTAAAACTCCAGTGATTGAGTCTTCTAGAGCTAGACAACAAGTGGGGGGTATATCTATTTTTTTGGCAGTAGTTAGATAAACGCCCGGATGAGGCTTCCCATAATCTTCTTCAGTAGCAGAATAAACCACATCAAAATAAGAGCGAATGTTGAGGCGATCTAAAACAGTATCGATCAGCTTGTAATCAGATGAAGAGGCTAAGGCAATTTTGACATTTTGAGTCGCTAGGTAACTCAGGAGCTCATGAACACCTGTTTTGGCTGTACCCTCTTGTCCGATCAACTGCTGGACACGACTGACAATATGGTCAGCAATCTTGTATTTGGGTACCCTGTCCCACGGATAACGCTGATACCAGTATTCAACCACTTCATCAATTCTCAGGCCCATAGTGTGGCTACAGAGACTAGGCGTTAGATGAACACCAACAGAGGCAAATACCTCAATTTCTGCTTGTCGCCAGAATTGCTCGGAATCGATCAGCAGACCGTCCATGTCGAAGATCACAGCTTTGAGCATAAGGGTATGAGATCAGATAGAAGCCACCTCCAGTTGTAGCAGGCCTTGACCCATGTCTCTAGAGGCTGTCGTCAAGAGATTATAATCTGAACAGGTCTCAAGTGGCTCTCTACTATGCCTCGTCCTCGTTTAGCACTCACTCTTGGCGATCCAGCTGGTATAGGTCCTGAGATCATCCTGAAAGCCTTAGCTGATCCTGACCTGCACGCAGCAGCAGACATCACGGTGATTGGGGATAGCCAGCCACTACTGATCACCTATAACGAGCTGAAAGAACATGTCTCTGTTCCCCTAGCTCATCCAAGCAGCCTCTTGATACAAGATTGTCAAACTGCAACCTCAATTACACCGGGCACTGGTGATCAGCAATCGGGCCAAGCGAGTTTCATCTACTTGCAAACGGCTGTTAGGCAAACTCTAGCTGGCAGCTTTGATGGCGTAGTAACTGCACCGATTGCAAAATTTGCCTGGACTCTGGCTGGACACAGCTATCCTGGGCAGACTGAAGTGCTTGCCAAAATGAGCGGCTCAGAATCCTATGGGATGCTATTTGTAGCTCGATCTCCACATACTCATTGGCTCTTTAAGGTTCTGCTAGCCACGACTCACATCCCCCTAAAACAAGTGCCCCAAGTGCTATCGACAGCTCTAGTCCAAGCTAAACTGGATTTGCTAGTACAAACCTTGCAGCAAGATTTTCAGATTCGAGATCCTATCATTGCTGTAGCAGGACTTAATCCCCACAGTGGCGAGGCTGGGCAATTGGGAGATGAAGAAGTGACCTGGTTAACACCACTGCTCCAGCAGTACTCTCAAGCCAAGGTGATCGGCCCCGTCCCTCCTGATACACTATGGGTAAAACCCGCTCAGGCTTGGCATCAGGAGGATTATCAAGGAGCAGATGCTTATCTGGCCTTATACCATGATCAAGGCCTCATCCCCATCAAACTCTTGGCTTTTGATCAAGCTGTGAACACGACCATTGGGCTACCCTTTGTTCGTACGTCGCCTGATCATGGCACAGCATTTGACATTGTGGGTCAGGGTCAAGCTAGAGCAGACAGTCTTAAAGCAGCTATCTGGCTAGCCATCCATTTGTCGACCTTACGATTAACCTTACGATTAAAAGGATGACTAAAAGGATGACGGGACGGCATCTAAGCTAGGAAAATCGTCCCTTGCGGCGCCTGGCTAGAGCTTTACGCTTATTTTTTTCAAGTGGGGTTTCAAAATGACGGTTTTTCTTGAGGTCTGAAAAAATGCCAGCTTTGGACACCTGCCGCTTAAAGCGTCTCAAGGCTGATTCAATCCCCTCACTCTCTCCTAAAATGATCTGGGTCATACTTAATCTCCCTGGTGTAAGTTGAAAAATTTAAACTCGTCAAATGTGTCAGAGTATCTAGCTCAGTCATCTTAACCAGATCTCGGTTACGCCTGACATTAAGGGCACTCAAGCAGAGCCTTTGGATTGCAGCTACTGACTTGTAATTAAAGGAAACTCAATACTGCCTCGAATCTGTTGTGTTGAAAGACATCAAGTCTCTGCCTCTACAGACTTTACCGATCTGAGACAGCACCTATCCAATGTTCCGTAATTGAGGCAAGCTAACATACCCTGACAGGCTGACATGCAACGACTCCACACTAACATCTCAGAGAATCAATTTATCGGGAGCAACTGTCAACCATAGGCCAGGCTAACGAATACCGATCATGGAATTGAAGTCTCGCACTCTAATCTAACACACCCAGTCAAGGAATAGGTTAATCAGTATAGAGTCTAGATCTGGGATTTATCCTGATGAACTTGATCTCTAATCTTATTTTGAAGACAATCATCTCGTCATGAACGTCAGCGAATTCAACTCAGGGTTTAGTTAAAAGTGGCTTTTGGACAAGATTTAACTTTGCAAAGTCTATCTACAGGTGAGCTGAGCTAGATCGCTGGAAGACAGACCAACACAGCATTACTGCAATACTTTTAAGCACTCTTGAATGGCTCCCTGCACTGATCCTAAATAGCCTCCACCAAATAAGTTAAGGTGATTGAGTAGATGGTAAAGTTGGTATAAAGGTTTACGCACCCGATAACCTGGATCTAAGGGATAGCTCTGATTATAGGCCTGGTAAAATGAGGGTGGAAACCCACCGAATAGCTCTGTCATAGCTAGATCTGTTTCTCGATCACCATAGTAGACTGCAGGGTCAAAAATGACTGGGTTACCTTGATCATCAGCCCCGTGGTTACCACCCCACAAATCTCCATGTAGTAGGGAAGGTTGAGGTTGATAAGCTTCAAAAAAGATCTCCAACCGATCGATCAATCGCTCTGCTTGTTGAGTCCAGGATCCTGTAAATCCCCGGCGTTTGGCCAAGCGAACTTGAAACTTCAAACGATGCTCTCGATAGAAGTCAACCCAAGTATCTGTCCATGGATTAGCCTGGGGCGTGGATCCAATGGTATTGTTGCGGTCCCAACCAAATTGAGAAGCCTGAAACTGATGCAGTTGAGCCAGTTGCTGACCTAGTTTAATGGCTGTATCTGAGCGGCTGGATTTCAAGGGGATATACTCCAGTACCATATAGGCTGTCGAGTCATGAGTACCGTAGCAGAGGGGCCTTGGAACTCGTATAGCCTGTGGTTTAGTTAACTCCTGTAGGCCATGCCACTCAGCTACAAACATTTCAACTTGAGCAGCACTATTACACTTGACAAAATAGGAGTGATGCTGGTCAGCTAGCAAATAGGCTGAATTAATACTACCTCCTCCTAAAGATCTCTGCTGCTTTGGATCAAAAGGCGTAGCAGTTACTTCAGAAATATGACAAGCGATAGCATTCCATAATCCGATCATAAGGAGGTATCTCTTAAGATTCAGCTTTGAAGGTTACTTGAGGCTCTAACGAGGCTAATAAGTTCTTGCAAGCATCAGTCAGTAATTCAATCACATAATGAAATCCATTTTCGCCCCCATAGTAAGGGTCTGGAACTTCAATATCCTTATGTTCTGTACAATAGCTGCACATCATTTTAACTTTATGGCGGTATTGTCCCTGATGATCTAGAGCCAGTACATTTCGGTAATTTTCATGGTCCATAGTCAGAATTAAATCAAACTGGGCTAGATCTGGGGGTTGAATCTGGCGGGCCTCTCCTTTCATCTGAATTCCATAAGATTGAGCCACCTTCTGCATCCGTCGATCAGGAGGACTTCCAATGTGATAAGCACTTGTTCCCGCTGAATCACAGATGATCTCTGGACTCGGTTTCTGCTCGTGAAGGAGATGATCCATAATGTTCTCGGCAGCTGGAGAACGGCAGATATTACCAAGACAAACAAACAGAATTTTGTAAGCCATGAGCTTAACCTTGAGGGGTTTCATATTTCAGCTTCTCAAATGATATCCGAGATGGCAAGTTATTGGATAACCTTGTTACGTAGATAGCTCTACTTACAAAACCAACACTTGAAAAATAATCCCAGTTTAAAGATATATTTTATACGTTATTTGGTTGTGAGCATCTGGCTACACCGAAAAAGGTTGGGGTTATGATTGAGAGCCTGAAACTGTAATAAACTCCTATCTCTAGGTGGCCTGAATAGCGTATCAGAGTAACGCCTCATATCCATAAATGAATTAAATGAATTAAATGAATTAATGGAATACATGAATTAATGAATCAGGGAGCCAATGAACTCTAGCCGGTCCTAAGGATAATAGCTATTGAGATTAATGAGGGTTATAGCTACCCTGGAAAAGATTTTGATCATAGACTTTAGCTTATTGCTTGCTATTGCTTAACCGTTACCTGTGACTCAATGCCCTACCAGCACACCCGTCTGACTGACCATCCTAAGGCGATGCCCATAGTTGATCTAGAAGCCCTAAAGCTGATACCAGGGTCGTCTCTTGAAGCCCTGAATCAACAGTTAGAACCCATCGATGCCAACAGTGTTATTGAATGGGCTGTCTCAACATTTGGCTCAGGCCTGCTCCTGACCACGAGTTTTGGGATCCAATCAGCCGTAATGTTACACCTAGCTACTCAGGTGATTCCAGATATTCCAGTGGTTTGGATCGACACAGGCTATCTACCCCCTGAAACCTATCAATTTGCTGAGGATCTAACTCAACGATTGCACCTCAATCTAAAGGTGTACCAATCCCCGATGAGCCCAGCTCGGATGGAGGCCCTACATGGGCAGCTTTGGACCCAAAAGACAGTTGAGGCGCTCAATCTATATGACACTATTCGTAAAGTAGAACCTATGCAGCGAGCCTTGCGGGAACTGAATGCAACAGCCTGGTTAGCAGGTCTGCGTCGGGATCAGACGCAACATCGACAACATCTCCAACCCCTCAGTATTCAAGATGGCCGCTACAAAGTTTTACCCATTTTGAGGTGGACTGCTCGAGATGTGTACTACTATTTAAAAGAACATGATCTGCCCTACCATCCGTTCTTTGATCAGGGGTACGCAACTGTAGGAGACTGGCACTCCAGCCGTCCAATGATGGCTACTGATGATCATGAGAGAGACACCCGCTTTCATGGCTTGAAACAGGAGTGTGGTCTACATCTCCCCCTGACTCCAGAGCAGGAACAAAGCTTAGGATCCAGTGCTTTATGATGCCTTTAACGGGTTGATTCGAGTTGTTTTAGGATCTATAAGGATTAGGGTCTAAAGGATCAGGCTCTTCAGCACAAGTGTTAGATAGGTTGACCATCAGGTCCAATCAATTTGATCTCGCCACTTCTGACTTTACGACCAATGGATTCTAGGAGTTCAAGCTCTTCGTCGGAAATAATACCGTCGGCCATGATAGCAGCCTCAATCTCATCGTTCTCAGCTGAGGTTAGCGCACCATCCTCTAATGCTTTATCTACAATAGCCTTGACCTGATTAAAGTCCATTCTCACCCTCCACTTATGTCTCTATTGTAGTAGCCTATTCTACAGAATTAACTTTGGTAACCATCAATCTTTGCGCTGCCTGTGGAGCCTACTACTATTTAATTAATGTTTGATTCCTAGTGTTTGATTTGCGGGTTAGGCAAGGTTGATAGTCGATCTCGAACTCTAGTGAGACCCTGCTATGTCTTCACAATTAACTCTAAGCCAGCGTTGGCTAGACGGACCATTAGGTCTTGTGACTAAGCGCTTGCTCCAGGCACTTCCTGTCCTTCTCCTCATTTCGATCCTAAGCTTTTTGCTGATTAAACTCTCACCGGGTGATTTTCTAGATGAGTTGAGACTCGATCCAACTGTTAGTGAAGTCCTCATTGAGCAAGAAATCGCTCGTCTAGGTTTGGACAAGCCTATCTGGCAGCAGTACTTTATTTGGCTGGGCAATATTATTAGAGGTGATTTTGGCACCAGCTATACGTTTCGAATTCCAGTCACTGAGCTGATTGGATCAAGAGTGGGTGCTACGTTGCTATTAGCCGTTTCATCAGTCATCGTTACCTGGCTCGTGGCGGTACCGCTGGGTATGTTGAGTGCTGTCCAGCAAAACTCTCGTTTGGATCGAATCCTACAGCTGCTAAGCTATACCGGCCAGTCGATGCCCAGTTTTGTGCTAGCCATCCTGTTGTTGATTGTGGCCCAAATGCTTGGCTTTTTCCCCGTTGGTGGGATGACCAGTGTTCAGTATAGTAGTTTGCCCTGGTGGGGTAAGATCCTGGATATCAGCCATCACCTGATCTTACCTACGTTGGCTCTGAGCATTACTAGTTTTGCAGGGCTGCAACGAATTACTCGGGGTAGTTTCCTAGATATACTGCGGCAAGACTATATTCAATCAGCCCGGGCTAGAGGCCTCTCTGAATGGCGCGTGCTCAGCGTTCATGCTCTGCGCAATTCGATCAACCCACTCATTACTATTCTAGGGTTTGAGTTTGCTAATTTGCTCAGTGGATCGTTTGTTGCAGAATTTTTCTTTAATTGGCCGGGGTTGGGGAAGTTGATCCTGGAGTCTGTACGTAGCTTTGATGTCAATGTTGTGATGGCAAGCCTACTTTTTGGCTCTTTGATGCTGATCCTAGGGAATCTACTAGCCGATCTGATGCTGCAATGGGTTGATCCTAGGATTCGGACTTAAGCCTATAAACCTTAAGCTTTCGTAAAGCTAAACTTGAAAAGCTCACCGGAGATCGGTTTCAACAATGGCGATCAATGTCGAAAAAGAATTATCAGATATACTCTCAACATTAAAACTGTTGCTTGAAAAACTCATCAATTTGAATTTGGCCGTCATAGGCATTACAAGGCTCGCCCGTGACAACATTAGGCAGCCCACCTAAATTAGGAAACTGGTGCCCCGCTCCTAGACATTCAACATAAAGAACTTCAACTTGATCTAGGCAGACTTGGTATTGGGTTTCACGAGTTTGGTTGTTGTTTGTCAAGACTGGAATAGGTTTGTCTGTGCAGCCATTGGCTAAAGCTACTTTAGTTGCAGAAACATCTGAAGATAATAGCGAAAACCCAGGATTTTGACGGTTAGTAGCCCCTTCAAAAACCATTAATTCATCTGCTGTACCATTCATAATCAGTACTGATGTTGGATCAGGGATGCTGTAGGAGTCTCCAAACGCATTAACCATATTACCAATAACAATCGCAGCACCAGCAAACCTTGAAGGGATCTTTGACAAGGTGTAGTAGGCCATGATCCCGCCCCGGGAAACGCCTAGCAAGAAAATACGATCGGGATCAACGTTAAATGTGTTGATAGCATAGTCAGCTACAGCTGATAAAAACTCAGGATCAGCTTCTTTGTCAACCCTATCACCAAAGAGCAAGGCCCCACCTGGGAATGTCCAAGCACCCACCTGACACGCTCTGGGGTAAAGTTTGACATAATCTTCAAGTCCTGGCAGGAAGGCTAACGCTCTATCATCAGCAAAATGAGCGCCTCCAGCATGTAAAACAATAATTGCAGGAGGATTAGGATCAGCAGGCAGGGGATTTTGAACTACCAACACCCGCTCTTTACTGCCTGCTTCTAAGACGACCCGTTGAACACTTCGGTCAGGAGATGGAGCCGATTCCGTGCAGGGATCCAAACTAGTTGGAGCATTTTCAAAAGCGGCTAAGGTTTCAGCTGCTGTGGGAATGGGTCCTAGACCCGGATCAATCCCTATTGAGGTACGCTCTCCTCCACTAGAACATGCTGCTAAGCCTAGGAGTCCCCAAGCCAAGCTCAATCGATGAAGATGACACAATTTCATAATGGAGTTAGCTCATGCGTTTCCAAGGATCTTAACATCATTGATCCTAAAGATCGGACCCATCTGACTATTGCTTGAGATCACTACTCTAGGGCGTAACTCGAGTGACTCTTCAAACCCAACTGTCTCGCTCACTCATTGAAGATCAGAAGTGGCTTAAGTTCAATAAGGCCTCCACGTAAAAGAATAGCCTCAGCTATCAGGAGAACAGCCGCCATCGAGTAGACTAATAAGTATGTCTGACTGTAACGTTTTGCTTGGTAGTCTTAAGTTATGGATCAAGTTATGGATCAAGTTATGGATCAAATAGGTATGAATCAAATGATGAATGTAGCGGACTGGGACTGGATCCGGCCCTCCACAGTAGGTGGGATCGCATTATGGTCACTAGGCCTCTACTGGGCTTTTTCACCGTTGAAGAATCAACTCATTGATTGGTTGGCTGATTGGTTGACCTTTGATCGGCAAGCTCTCCTGAGTTCGTTACTGAGCACGTTGCCCTTTCTAATACTTTCAGTGGGTATTGTTTGGCTAACCGATCTGACGTTAGGCCAAAGTTGGGCCGCCTCTTTAGGTTTGTTGGTTTGTGTGAGCTCAGGCGTGTATGAATTGGGTAGACATGATAGTGCTCAGCGTTCTTCACAGTAGAAGCGATCTGAATTGGCTAAAACTCAATCACAGCAATTGTTAAGAGCAAGGCTTCAGTCCACTCCACAATAGCTCCGTAGGTATCTCCAGTTTGCCCGTGGAATTGATGATAGTACCAGTAGCCAACTAAAAAAGCCAACCCCATAGCTGCCAATGTCCACAAACTTAGATAGATCACTGGTAAGTGCCATAGCCAGGCAACCACAGCTGTAACGGCCACCAAGCCTAATGTAGTAGGCCAGAGATCTTGAGGGAACTGAGTTGAATCTTTTAAAAACCGACCTTGACCTTGCTCTTTTAAATAGGGGTAGCATCCAATCGCCACTAACTGAGACCATCGCCCCCAAGTGGGCACTAGGATTAAAACCCAGGTTTGATCAGGCCTTAAAGCTGCGACTGTGGTCACCTTGAGTAACACTAACATCACAACTGCCATTACACCAAAGGCACCCACCCGACTATCAGCCATTACCGTCAGGCGAGTTGCCAAACTATCTGAGCGATGATGACTCACTGCTAAACCATCTGCGGCATCAGCAACGCCATCTAGGTGAAATCCTCCTGTCATGGCTATCCAGGATCCCACTAACACAACTGCCCGAACCAAATTAGGTAACCCTAAGCTCAAGATCCAGTGTTCGAGCGCTAATAGGCCACCCAGACAAAGCCCTACAACCGGTACCCACGGGGCGATCTTTTCAAACCTGAGGTGGCGCTTTTCAAGAAAGGGTAAAGGGATCCGGGTGTAGAATAACCAGGCCGCTAAAAAATGATGGATGAAAGCCAATACCAGCCAGCCAAGTCCAACCTCAGTTACCTAGTGTAGAAGAAGAAATATCATTGACAGGGGGCAATCCCCGTAATTTACGTAATGCATTGAGATGAGCTGGGCAATCACAGCCAAATAAAGCAATGGCAGTATTACTTTCTTCAAGTGTGAAGTCTAGCATGGGATGCTCAGTGGTGAACGACTCACTCTCTGTAGCTTGTACGGCACTACCCATGGGAGGCAAATTGCGAGTTTTGACCACACTCAGATCAAGTTGATAGGGTGTCGCTTCAAGAGTGGATTGACCCTCAGCCTTGGCTGTAGTAATTGTCGTTAGCATCAATGGAGCCAAAATGCTAGGAACAGTCAGTAGTGCTAAGAGAAGACGAGTCACTATATCTCACACCGATGAAACAACCAGAGTCAGTTTAGCCTGAATTTCACCTCTAGCCCAGAATTCGAGGATAGAACTCTAAAAGATTAATTGGGTAGATTCTGAGTTGAGTTTAGCTGAGATGAGAACAGGCCAACTACGATCGAGACCCTAACAACCCTTACGATGATCTCTCTTTAAGCTCTAGCGAATGGATCCTTAGTTAATGACCTTAGTTTCCGCTTTTGAAATGACCCAGGGATAGAGTGTAATATCTGAAATTAACCTATCTTTTTTGAAGCACTTCCTGATCTTCGAAGTCAGAAGCTACCGCCAGCTTCCAGGGTTTCCATATAGTTATTGCTTAGCTTAGGACTTTTTAAATACTTAGTTTAGTTGCTTGATCGAGTTCCAGTTTTTGATTGTGGTTGTTCATCAAGTTGGTCTAAGATCTTTAAGATTTCAGTAGTAGCTCGGGTGAGTACACCAGGTTGTCCTAGTGCAATTTTCATCAAGTGGTAGTCCTGCCGCAACTGAGCTTGTCTTTGAGGATTGATGAGTAGATCTAAGGCCTCTTTGACCAGGATCTCAGGTTGAGCTCGATCCTGCAAAAATTCTGGAATAATTTCACGCATCATGACTAGGTTAGGCGGAGAAATAAATGGGACTGTAAACTTTAGGATATGTCGACCAATCCAATAGGTTAATCGGCTAACTCGATAAACAACAACTTGAGGAATGCCCAGAATAGCAGCTTCTAAATTGACGGTGCCTGACTTAGCTAAAACTAGATCAGCAGCAGCCAATGCCCAGTGGTGGTCTGCCAGGTTATGAGAGTCCAGCAAGGTAATCGATACCCCGTAGCGGTCGGCCTGTTGAGTTATTAGGCGAGCAAACCGAGAAGATACTAAGGGTAACCAGAACTTAACCTGAGGTAATTGGGCCTGCAGCTGTTGAGCGGCTTGAAATAAGATCGGCACAATGTGGTGTAGCTCCTGCTTACGCGAAGCCGGAAATAGCATGACCGCAGTTTGATGGGGGGGAATCTGTAAATGGTGTCGAGCGAGTTCTCGGGAAGGGGCGTGTTGCAAAATATCGATCAAAGGATGACCCACCCAACGAACATTGCCACCTGCTTCTGCATAATGACGAGCCTCTTCTGGGAAAATCGCTAACATGAGCCGCATCCGTTCAGCCAGCTGATAGGACAATAAGGCATTAGAAGACCACACCCATTCTTGGGGGGCAATGTAGTAGATCATAGGGATCCGACGCTGTTGCATGATCCCACTCACCCGACTATTGACCCCGATATAATCCACAAGTAAGCATAAATCGGGTTGAGTCCGAGCTAAAAATCGACGGATCTTCCACTCGGTCCAAAGGGCAGGTCCGATAAAGGGTAGAGCCTCAATAATCCCAATGGAGCTAATATCGGTCGTGCGGTGTAGAAGGTGTGCCCCAGCTTCTGCCATCCGCTCCCCCCCTACCGCCGTAATCGTCAAATCAGGACGCTGTTGTCGGAGGGTCTTAATCAAATAGCTAGCCTGAAGATCCCCGGACACTTCACCGGTACAAACAAAAAGATGTGTCATAGAGAATCATGCTTGGCGAGCCGGTAGAGGGCCTCGACGGTTTGGATGGTTGAGCGATTCTTCTAAAAAGGTCAACAGATGATTGAGTGTGGTTGATTCGGGCCAAGTTCTTAAGGATTTTAGGGTTGTTTCCAATGGTTGCCCGGACTGGTACAAGAGACGATAGGCTTCTTTTAATTGGCTTAACGTCATATCCGTAGAGTTAGCTCGTCTCAGACCCACTAAATTTAACCCTCGGACCCGACCAGGGTGACCTTCTACCATCATAAAGGGGGGAACATCTCGATCAATCCGACTCATCCCTCCCACCATGGCTAATTGCCCAATATGAGTAAACTGGTGAATACCAACCATACCCCCAACGCGAGCTTTGGACTCTATGGTGACATGCCCAGCTAGGTTCACCGAATTAGTGATCACGGCTTGATCTTCGATCACACAATTGTGCGCAATGTGAACATAGGCCATCAATAAATTCTGATCGCCTACAACGGTGGCTTCACCCTCTTGAGTTGCCCGATTAATCGTGACATACTCCCGAATTCGATTGTGATTGCCGATCATAACTCGACTGGGGGCACCGCTATATTTCAGATCTTGGGGTTCCATACCAATGACAGCCCCTGGATAGATCTGATTCCCTTCTCCAATTTCGGTCCACCCCTCGATTACCACATGGGCACCAACCGTGGTACCAGGTCCAATCCTCACATGCTCTCCAATCACACAGTAAGGGCCAATGGACACTGTCTCATGAAGATGTGCTCTAGGATGGACCACAGCAGTGGGGTGAATCCGGCCACGTGGTGTCTCCCAGAAAGTGGTAGAACTCATGTCTAACCCAGCCAACAAGTGTGATAGAGCTCCCAACCTCTGCGCGACAACGGATGACTGATCTCAACAGCTTAGGAATAGATCTCTAAACTGATGCGGAACCTATGCTTAAACAGTATGCCGAAAAACGGGACTTAAACTTAGGGTTCTAGAGCATCACTTTAGCAGGGACCTTCCTTAGATGTACTGCTGATGCCGAATTTCAGTGATAACGTTTGACAGGGGGGAAACGACAAGATCAATGTAATCCAGTCTATGCAATCAAGGTAACCATCAACGTTTGACCAACAGAGTGTCTTTAGTCAGACCAGTCTGCCAAGTGAAAAATGAGATCGCCTTCAGCAACTAAATCACTCTGGACTTGAGAGCGACAGTGAAACTTAATATACCGATTGGATCGAACTTTAAGGACAGTAGAGGCCATGATCAATTGATCACCTGGAATAACAGGACGTCGAAACCGGATTCGATCAACCCCTGCAAACAGACCCAAAATCTCACCAGGCCGGATGGTTTGATCAAGTGAGAACATACATAGCTGAGCCATGGCTTCCAGGATCAGTACCCCTGGCATCGTAGGACGATTGGGAAAATGTCCCTGAAAAAAGCCTTCGTTGAGTGTCAGGTTCTTGATCCCAACAACGCGACGGTTGGGTTCTCGGTACAACACTCGGTCTACAAAAATAAAGGGATAAGCTTGGGGCAGAATGGTTGCAACCTGCTCAGCCGTAAACACTGCTGGGTAGGTCATAAACACACTCAAATCCTCAGGAAAGGTCTCGTCCGTGAAATAGTCCTGTTGAGCAGGAGCATCGATCACAGAGTTCATCACAGAATTATCAGTCATAGGGTTTACAGTGGCAGCTATATATCAAGAGTCAGCAGCGCATCCAAGCCGGATCTATTCAAGTAATGCAGCTCCGACAGCTTAAATCAAGCTTGTCTCAGTTGCAAGCGTCCTGATCGCTAGCTGGAACAACTTCGAGCGCTCCCGATGTCTGTAACTCTCTGGCAAATTGGTGATGTAATTGGTGACCTGCTTTGAAAGCTAGAATATGACCCTGTAAATAAAGCCCTAGTAAACTGAGGTCACCGATGAGATCGACTAACTTATGTCGAACAGGTTCGTCTACAAATCGTAAAGGGTTATACCAACTATCTTCAGAACAAACAATGGCGTTGTCTAAGCTACCACCTTTGATTAGGCCCTGTTGTTGAGCCCATTCAACATCTTGTTCACGACTAAAGGTACGAGCTGGGGCTACCTCGTTAACAAATGAGGTTAATGAATAACGCCAACTCCGCCATTGATCTTGAATGGGAGAGTGTCGAAAATCAATACCATAGGTACACTGCCATGTTGAGCCTGGGATTGCTGTGATGAAAGACTCTTGATGCCAAACTGTAATAGGTGCTCTGATGCGTCCCACATGCCGCTGCCGAGATTGAGCCTGTAATCCCGCCTGCAAAATGGCAGTTACGAAAGGGATAGCCGAACCATCAAGGATGGGTAATTCAGGTCCGTCGATCTCAATTTGGCAGTTGTCAACCCCTAACCCAATTAGAGCTGCCAAGACATGCTCAACCGTTTGAACAGTTGTGTGACCTTCTTGTAGCAAAGTTGATAAATGAGCTGGCTGGCAATTGGCTAGAGTTGCCGAAATTGTTGGCTGAGCTTCCAGATCAACTCGTGCAAAAACGCGGCCTGTATCTACTGCAGCTGGACACAATCGACATTGAACAGATTGTCCTGTGTGAAGTCCAATGCCCTTGACTACCACTGGCTCTATTAAGGTACGTTGATAGGCTGATGAACAGTGTGGCATGAGATCAACCGTTAAAGCCGTACAAGTTTATCATAGATCTTGTGGCTGATCGCTTTGAAGCTTGTTGGGATTCAGTCTTTTGAATATCAACCTGAAAAAAATTCAAGACGATCTAATGGTTCAGGATCAATCGCAATCAGTCAGCTTAAGTACCCATCAACTAGCTAGTTATATTAATTTAAGTGGTATCCCATAGTTGCGAGAGTGGAGGTAGCACTATTCATCGCTTGAGTCCAGAACATAAAGAAATATGTCAGGATCGGAGTGGCTCAGAAACACCTTCGCAATTCTTGATACGATTCGCTAGTTATTCAATCTTAGGTGTAAAGGGAACTATTGATGCCAAGTAACTAGGATGCCAACCAAATAACTGGGATGCTGAACTGGGATGCGAAGTAACTGGATGCGAAGACCATGGTGGAAACTGATAGTTAAACAATTGACAGTATTTTACGACCTGATCAGCATCAATCTAGCTTGACAAACTTAGATGTCTTCCTTCAGTTTTACAAACACAGTATCAGTGCCTAGTGGAATCTGGATTCTGGTATACAGGTCTATAGAAGACAGCTTCTGGGTAACAGGTTGTTCAATACAACCCGATAGGACTATAGATGCAAACCATGAATATTAGTATCATTACTACTGCTGCCTTGCCCTGGCTTACCGGAACTAGTATTAATCCACTTTTGCGAGCAGCCTATCTCTCTAAAGACTATACCGTGGAGATTGTGTTTCCTGAATGTTTGAATGCAACCCAAATATGTCAGTCAGAGCTTTTAAAGCAAGATGATATTATCCGGATCTCATACGATTACTTAAGCAACTCTTTGTCTAATGCTTCTTGGTGCCGCGACAATCTGACAATCAATTTTTATCCTACTCTTTATCAACCCATTAGTAATTCTTTGTATCCACACGAAAGTATTACAAACTACCCATTTGCCGGAGATATCTTGATCTTGGAAGATCCTATCCAGCTCATGGCCAATCCAAGCATGATGCCTGATTTGGGTTCACTGTTACAGCCACCTTTGAAACAAAAACACAAGCTAGTTATTGGTGTTAATCATACTAATGTTTTTTTCTTTATTTCTGCAGTTACCAGTAACTATTTTCAACAAAAAGTATGGAGATATGGTCTGGAGTTCTTCGCTAAATTACTCTTTAATTATCACTGTGACTTAACCATTAATTTGTCTCCAGTCCTACCAGCCTTGCATGAAAAAAGTTACACTAGAAATGTTAATGGTGTTCATGAAAAATTTTTTAAAGCTGGTCAAACTAAGGAGCTTGCTGGAAACTACTATATCGGTAAGTTTGCCTCTACCAAAAATGCTCATTTGCTACCTCAATGGGCTGTTAACTATCAAATTCCCATTCATGTCTATGGACGGGTTGTGGACTTTTCAAATAAACTACCCTATTCTTTACGGCAAAAATATACTACGCAACTAAATCAGGCCCTCGAAAATTGCCGATCGCCATATGTTGCCTGGCATGATAGGACATTACAACCCGAAATTGACTTGGCCAGGTATAAGACCTTTATCAACCCATCATTATCTGAGGTACTCTGTACGGCAACAGCTGAAGCCCTAGCCATGGGTAAATTTGCAGTGCTGCCTGATCATCCTTCAAATCTTTTTTTTAAGCAATTCAAAAATGCACTTTTTTATCAGGAAGAATCTGAAGCTATTCAGTTGATCCGTAAGACAGCATCACTCGTGCCTGCCTATGATCCAGCTCTGCTGCACTTAAGCTGGGTACAAGCGAATAAACGACTTCTGTCGATCATGGCCGACAATCTTTAACTCAGTGCTGATCTTAGTAGCCTATAGCGCCCTAGTTGAATTAAAGGTTTGACCCGCGATAGTCCACGTGAGTAAGCCCACACTAGCTGTTATGACAGCCAAACTTAACAATACAGGAGCTAGACCCCAATAAGTTTCGGCAACACCAGCTACAACTAAGGGTAGGCTTAATGCAATGTTAGTCACATTATTCTGCAACCCAAAGACTTTGCCTCGCAAGGATTCTGGTGTTTCTTCTTGGATCACTGTCTGCATTGGAATACCCACACAAGCCCCCGCAATGCCCACAACTCCAATTAAAACTAGAACCAAGCTTAACTGTTGGGGAAATAGAGCCATCAAAGCCAATGTTAAGGCTAATATCCATGATCCAATTAAAGTCCATTGTCGCCGGCTCACCCGATTTCCTTGAAAGCCAGTCCAGAAGGCCCCGATCCCAAGCCCGACACCGGCCGCCGCTAACAGGACCCCAAACTGAGAGGATTGTAAAGTTGGAATTAGTTCAGCCATTCGTACCGCAAGTACTGCTAATGCAGCAAAAATAGAAAAGAGAGTCACCAATTGGACTAAAGCGGCTCTGACAGCAGGGCTTTGACCTAAAAACTGTAACCCTACTTTAAGATCAGACCAAAGGGAGGGTTGCTTACCTGGGGTGTGGGAAGCCTCTTGCAGAGATAAGCGAGTCAAGATCAAACCTGCCAAAAGATAAGCACCTCCCACAGCTAACGTTGCGCCCAGATTGGTCATACCAGGATGGCTATCAGCTAATACCGATCTCAATCCATGATTGGCCAGAGTCAGTAAAGGATCCCCAATAGCAAAGCCAATGATCACTGAAGCCATCATAGTCGTGGTATATAAAGAGTTCGCTGAAAGTAATAAGGATTTAGGGACAATCAGGGGAATAGCAGATTGCTCAGCAGGCGCAAAGTATTGAGTCAAGGTTGAGACTGAAAAGGTAATACCTAGCAAGGCAACAAAGCCCAAAGGAATTGTGAACATAACTCCATCATGGGTAACCCAGAGTAGGAGTGGGATCAGGAGCAAAAGGGCACCCCGAAGTAGATTTGAACCAATCAACACTCCCCGTTTTGACCACCGATCAACGTAGATGCCAGCCACACTCCCAAACAAAATAGCAGGGAGCGTAAACGCAATCATAATGGCCGAAACCCATCCACTAATCGATTGCCCTTCAGCTTGAAATTGACTGGTGATCACTTTGATCATTAAAACCAAGGACACCTTATCAGCCAATTGGGAGAAAACCTGACCACTCCATAAAATTAAGAAATTTGGATTGTGTAGCACCATCCAGAAGTCTTGAAGACCCGTTGTTGGAGAGGATGCAGTGTCTGGAGTTGAGGTCTCTGGAGTCAAGGTCTTTTGTTGGGTCATGGGTATGGGGGGTTTTCATAATCTTCATTATCCTTAATAAGTGTACAATCTTGCTTTGTTTCCCGAGGATGGAGATTAACATCATGCTGGTGACCCTTAGACCTGAGGTCTTCTTCAAGCAATCTTTACCTCTTGAGCAGCGTTGATAGCCTAGATCAATCCCTCTTGAAAGAACGGGAGAGCACCCGTAAAGACTACCCAGAATCGCTAACATGAGTCCAACGGAACGGAGAAAGCATGGTGGAATCTGTTGTCATTAGTTTATCGGGTGGCATTGGTCTGCTGGTAGCCAGCTTAGAGTCTGTCCGGTATTGGCAGCAGTGGCAGCACCAACGACCCACTGATTTGTACTGGAACAGCGTGTTGCTCGGTCTGATTGTCTCTGCCTTAGTGGCTGTAGGCTTGGCCGTCACGGTTGATCCTGCACCTTGGCTATGGTCCTGGTTATTAGTGGGATCTCTTTTAGGGGCTTTAAGTGTGGTCTTAAGTCCCTTAGGGCGTGCAGCTCAAGGGATAGCTCTGGTGGGGGCTTGTCTAGCAGCTATTGGTGTTTTGCCGCATGATGCCACCAATTTAATTCAACTGGCTGCCATGGGATTGGGGCTGGGGCTTGTGGGTATTCCCACCTTATTGCTCATGCCTCTACAAACTGGGATCAACTTACTTCAGAGCCTGACTCAGTCTTGGTTATTGATTGCAGGGATGAGTTGGGGCATTCGCTTAGCAGCCTTGTCAGACTCTGTTTTGGCTGAATGGCTCAAAATTGTACCTTTAGGGTTGGGAGCTTTAGCTCTAGTGGCGGGTACAGTCCCTATCCTGGTAGAACCATCGACTCCTACCAATACTCAATCAACACTTGCTTCATCTAAGCCGCTGGCTATCAGTTCACGGGTGGCAACCTCAGCGTCGGCGCTTTGGGGGCGAGGAATTGGATGCCTGGTATCTGGGATCTTAGCTTGGGTATTGGTGCGCAATTGGTTAACCCAGAGTCAGTTTTATGCCCAATTATTTACGGTGGGCCTTATCCTTTCATTGATCATTTTGTGGGTCGACTCACAGCTAACAACATGGCATCCTGAACAACCTCAAGCGTCTAGATCGCAACTATTGTGGCGAGGGTGTGTCAGTTTGATGCTTGTGGGTGGTGGATCCTTACTGGCTTTGCGTTTGGGTGGTTCTTATGGTTCAGCCCTAATGGGCTTAGGGTTGCTAGCGTTTCCCTGCCGATGGGGAGCTACAGCAGCTTTATTTTTGGCCTCAAGACCCCTAGTCCAAAGTCTACTCTATGAATTTGATCTCAATTTGAGTGGAATTAATATTACCCATACCTACACGTATGCAGCGCTCTATCTAGGTAGTGCTGTTGTAATAGTGGCTCTATTGATAGCCTGGATTTACATCGCCAAGGCACCTATGCTTACTTCGGGAAGCTTGACCTTGGGCAGTATTGCGATCAGTGGTATGACTGGCTATTTTTTGCATCTCGAACCTCAAGCTGCCTTTCTACTGGGATCGATGATGGTAGCTTTGGTTATTGCAGCCTTAGATCCCGTGATTCAAACCTTGAGTGTGGATGCCATTCCCCTTTGGTCCGGATCTCAAGGCCTCATGCTAATTTTGGTGGCCACCCTAACGGCTATTGTTTCAACAGATTTGACGTTAGCTGGTAGCCAAGCGACTCGGGTTGAGCGCTTAATCGTTTTAGGCGTTATTGCTCTTGGATTAGGGAGTGTCCTATTGGGTGCTTGGATCTGGTCACATTGGCGTGACTCTCGGTCACCTTAAGGGTTTACTTCTAAAGTAGAGTGGTATAGATAGGAGTGGCAGCCATGACATCCCATAAATTATTAGGCCAACTGCTTAAAGAAGCAGGATTACTAACCGATCAACAAATTAAGATTGCTCTCTTTGATCAGGCTGCTAGTGGTATCCGGTTTGGTGAGATCTTGGTCAAACGTGGCTGGATCAAGCCTAAAACCCTTGAGTACTTTCTGGCTCATGCCCCTTCTTTGAGTAACACGCAAGCCATTCTAGAAGGGGGTATTCCTCTAGAGCGATGTGTTGTTGGAGATCAAGTAATCTTCAGAATTGTGGCCTCGGACTCTGCGCCGCCTCCCTCCAGTGACTTAACCGTTTCCATATCTGAACTTATCGATCTAGATCAATTTCTCCAGACTATTAAGCAGCTTGAACCTGAACCTATCTTGGGAGAGTAGGCTTTCAACCGATAGCTTTGCCTAAGCTTTGTCCTACTGGAAGGTTGCCTCATTCCGTGGATCGGCTTTATCGGAATGTAGTGTCGTGCCAGGTGTCAAGTAAATAAATTTCGATCCCTGTGGTGCTCCAGGCTTGTGCCATAAACCTTTAGGTATAACCATAACGGATCCAGCCGTCGCCACAATATGCTCTGGAGTTTCTGTCTGTAGCAACGTCATCTCGAACTCGCCCTCAATAATGTAAAACAACTCATCGGTATCAGGATGCATTTCCCAAACTGGGGATGTGCCTGTGATCGAGCAAGCTCCCAGGGTATTGCCATTGAAAGCAGCTACGTCTAAGAATGAACCTTCAGGATGAGCAGCGAGTTCAACCAAGACATTTTTGATATCCATACGTCTGATTCCTCCCTCAAAAAACTGAAAAAGTCAAGGATAACCTTTGGGTACGTCTACTAGACATCCTTAACTGTAGATCATTAGAATTCTATCTCCTGCATTAGGAAAGATCGAAAAGTTGAACTCATCATTACCAGCCCACTTGAGCCTGAAAGAGTAGGCATCATAAGCCGCATCTTCAATAGCTTTTGATTCAAGTGACTATTAAAAGCTGACCAAAAATGTTGGCCTACTCAATCAGTAAATAGAAAACCTAGCCATTCTTCAGATCTGTAGCTGGAATTCCCCCCTCAGGTAAGACTGTTAGAGTAGCTGCTCTACTTTAAAACGTCATAGGTGAAACTGAATGTGGTATAGGTTTTAGGATCTTGTTGGTTTAACTTGCCACTTGTAAAGGAGACTTCTATACTTTGAATGGTTCAGTAATGTTTTTAGCTGATTGTTTAGCTTACTGTATCGCTCACTACTTTTTGTCTTTTATCTAGATCATGACTTCTACATCTGCCCAGCCTTTTCCCAGTGATATTGAAATTTCCCGTAATACACTGCTGCAGCCAATAGTTGAGATAGGTCACAAGCTGGGTTTAGATCCGGAGCAGCTCATTCCCTATGGTAAGTACAAAGCCAAGGTACCTTACACTTTAGTGAATACAGAACGGTGTCAATCTAGCCGTCTTATTTTAGTGACTGCCATTACACCTACCCCTCAAGGCATTGGTAAAACGACCACTTCAGTTGGTCTTTCACTAGGATTAGCTAAAATTGGCAAAAAAGTAGCTGTAGCTTTACGAGAGCCTTCCCTGGGACCTTGTTTTGGTATGAAAGGTGGGGCTGCTGGTGGGGGCTATTCTCAAGTGTTGCCCATGGAAGACATCAACCTGCACTTTACGGGTGACTTTCATGCTGTTAGTGCTGCAAACAACACATTAGCTGCCCTAATTGACAATTACCACTATCAAGCTTATAGAACCTGCGAGGGTCCACTCCTTAAACAGATTCTTTGGAAACGTGTCTTAGATGTCAATGACCGATCGTTACGCCATATCGTCACAGGATTGGGAGACTTTGGTAATGGATTGCCTAACGAAACTGGGTTTGACATCACACCTGCCTCAGAGATCATGGCCATTTTGTGTTTAGCAGATGGCCTAGACGACCTACGTGAGCGGATTGACAATATCTTGCTAGGGTACACCGTGAGTGGTCTTCCCTTTAGAGTTAAAGATCTGGGGGTAGGTGGAGCCTTAACAGCTTTGTTGAAAGAGGCCATTCACCCTAATCTCGTCCAAACGACAGAGCAGACGGCTGCCTTTATTCATGGTGGACCTTTTGCCAATATTGCCCATGGCTGTAATTCAGTACTGGCCACTCAAATGGCAATGACGTTTAGCGACTATACCGTGACTGAAGCTGGATTTGGAGCTGATCTGGGAGCCGAAAAATTTCTAAATATCAAGTGCCGACAATCAGGTTTGGCCCCACAAGCGGCTGTGATCGTGATGACCTCACAAGCATTAAAGCTGCATGGGGGAGTACCTCTGGCCTTAACATCCCAGGCTGATCTAGAAGGCCTCAAAGCTGGGTTGACCAATTTGGATCGGCACTTGAATAATCTCCATAGCTTTGGGTTACCTGTCGTGGTGTCTTTTAATCGATTTAGCTTTGATCGAGATGATGAAATTGACTATCTTAGGGGATATGTTGAAGCCCAAGGTTATAAGTTTGCTGTGAATCAGAGCTTTACCTTAGGAGGAGCCGGAGCGATTGAACTAGCCGAAGCCGTCGTGAATACCCTTGAAACAACTCAGCCACAACCTCTACAACTGACTTATGACGACAACGACAGTATCAGCCTGAAAGTAGAAAAAGTGGCAACACGGATCTATGGAGCCAAAGGGATTAAGTTTGATGCTAAAGCCAAAACAATGCTGAGTCGGATCCAGGATTATGGCTATGACCACTTGCCCGTCTGCATTGCTAAAACCCAATACGCTTTCTCAGATGATCCCAATAGCCAAAGTGATGATTTCGAACTCACTATTCAAGACTTGATCATCAATAGCGGTGCTGGATTCATAGTTGCTGTGGCAGGTAGTATTTTAAGAATGCCAGGTTTACCCCAAATCCCTCGGGCTACTATGATTGATGTTGTCAAGGGTAATATTGAAGGCCTAAATTAGTGGTGAGGTTAAACGCAGTAGGCAGTGATATCTTCACCCTGTTCAACCAGGTAAGCCATAGCTCGAAATTTTAGGCCCATAATTTGATCGTAAAAGGGATTCAATTTACAAAGCGGTGGAATCCGAAACAAGAGGTGTCCAAAGAAACGAATGTCTCTAGCAAATGGGCACTGATTCGGAATAATCTGGCAAATCAAGTGAGCTGCTTGAGCATTTTGGATTTGAATCTGATCAAAAGCCCGACGTAGAGGCTTCAATCCGCTATCCCATACAAATGCCCAAATGTATGAAGGCGTTAGCATGACTCGATCCCTTACTTCTGGCTTTATTGTGTCATTTCAAGATTGAGATCGCATTCGCTAGAATGCTTAAAAGGGTAAGCCAGTATAAGTAATAACTCAAGCCATTTAGTATATCAAGTTACACGAGAGTTGCCAACGATCCAGAAAGCCCCTTTTATTTAAGGATTGCTTCAGATTCATTAGCAAATTAAAGATCTAAAATCCAGGAGAAAACCAATCTGACTCTTACCATAGGGTCTGCTAAGGGTCTGCTAAGGGGTCTGCTAACGAGTTGAGGTACTGACTAGAATCTGGTCTCGAAGTTAACGTTTGCACTGCTACTTTCATTAAAATCAGTATTGAGCCTCAAGAGCAGTTCATCAGATACCAAATATCTCAAGCTATAGCGGAAGGGTTGTGGATCACTTAAAGGCAAACGACCTGAAATCGATAAGGACCGGGTTAAGTCTCTAACCATTTCTAATTCAAAGCCAACATTACTCCGGCTAGCCGAGCGCCGATCAACTTGAACAACAGGTCCTAACCTCAGATCATCTAGCCCTATTTGCTCTCCTAGTGCATGAATGGTCTGTTCTGCTGCTAAGGCGGCGGCCTCGGTGCCTGTACCCAACCCGGCTAGAGCACTGGTGCCCAAGAGAGCTACTATTTCTTGCTCTGATCTAGCAGGACGACTTTGTAATTGAATGATACCAGGTTGATTGCTGTTAAGTTGGCTGGCTAAGCCGTCTACCGTGGCTGTAATCTCAATGGTCTGACTGGAGCTGAGCGCAGGTTCGGAAGACGTTACTGGCGTTGGACTACCTGTTACCTCAACAACACGAGTCAACAACCTTAGATCCAGATCGGGATCAAGACCTTGCTGGGGCGTAAATACAACTTGATTGCGATAGGTTCGGTCTAGACGGAAGCCACTTCCTAAGGGCAGGTTGAGTGATCCTTGTAATAGGTTGATCGTACCTAGAGGTTCCAAAGCCGCTAACGACCCATTCACCCTCAAGTTTCCTGCAATCTCAAATGAGAAGATCCCAGTCGACTCCACCTGCATCTGGGGACCCACTTCCAATCTAAGATCACGCAGCTGAGGCTGAAATAAGTGATCATCAGGCTGAATATTAGGTTGAATGGATCCAACTGACGATTGAGACGCGCCACTATCAGGTAGAGATTGGGGAGAAAGTGTCAGATTACCTTCAGAAGCTCTGAGATGGCCAGTTACAGAGGGATGAGCTAAACTTCCTTCAATAACAATATTACCATCCACCTGCCCTTCAAAGAGTTGAGGTACTGTCATTTCAGCTTGCTGTAGATTAGCTGTTAGTGGATTGGTAAGGGTCTCTGTAGCTCGCTCTGTGAGAGGAAGCTGCCCTGCTGCCACCAAAGCTCCTTGCCCTATCTGCCCTCTTAGATCTTCAACATTCAAGTGAGATAAATCAAAAACAACAGTACCATTCAAGTCAGTGACTGGATCAGCTAGTAACGCTAACTCTACCTCCCCTTGTTCAAACATCAAAACCCCTTCAACTAAGGGAGCCTGTAGGGTACCTGTCAGCTCCACTTGTAATTGACTACTACCATGGTGCCACTGGACTTGATCAGTGAAGATATTGATCCAATCAAGAGCGGATTGCTGGATATCTAGGTTGAGGTAGATGTGATCTGACTCAGGGCTAGCCTGGGATAAAGGCAGCTGATAGGGCACTGAGCCTTGAATGGCTATAGGTTCAAGATCAGAATCAACTTGAATAGATGACTGTAAATCCCAGCGACCTTGACTATAGTCTAGCTGGCCTGAGACACTGGCAATGGGAGTATTGTTAACCTCAGCTGCTATAACCTCAAATGATCCTTGAAGTTGTGGATCTCGTAAGCTTCCCCTGAGATCAATTTGGGTATTCACGTTTCCACCAACTGATAGATCAGAAGGTAAAAAGGGCTGGACTAGGTCTAAAGGTAAGTCCTGTATTTGCAAGGTACCCTGTTGCTGATCAAAGCCTAAAGTGCCCTCAAAGCTAGCTAATCGCTCACCAGTTTGAAGTAATATAGAGTTTAAGATGACAGTCTGATCCTGGAAGCTACCTGAGGCTTTAACAGTTTCCAATTGGTAGCTTTCAGCTGACCACTGCTGACCTTCTAAGTTTAAGTCAATATTGGGCTGCTCTAAGGTGCCCCCAAGTCGAACAGTAGCCGTAAAGTCACCCTCTAAAGCTGTGGGGGCTGGAAGTGGCGAGGTGTTAGGTTCTAGGTTGGAGTCCTGCCTAAAAGCAACAAAGGCTTGAAGCTGCTCAAATAGTGAGAGGGAGGTTACATCTTCTCCAGGGACTTCTAAGATCATAGCAGGCCCAAGAGCTGGAGGATTCAACCCTCGTGTCTGCAGATCATCCCAGCTATCCCATTTCAAAGTAGAGACAATGTCTTGGAGTCGTCCGTTAGTGGTTTGGATTTGCAAGTTAAATTGTGTCTCACTCAAGTTGAAATCAGGGGGAAGGGTAATTGATCCGTCTGCTTGATAGAGGCTATCCAAAAGGGTAAGATCGGCTTGGGAAATCACCAGTTCCTGATCTTGATACGCAAAGGTGACGTCAATGTCTTCAGCCTCTACATCTGATACACGTAAATCTTGAATTTCAGCTTGCCCTTGAAATCGTGCTTGTGCCCAGTTGCCGCTAATCGTTGAAGATAAAGTGCCTGAGAGATCCTGAGGGTATTGAATGGGGATCAAGGGATCTAATACAGCTAGGGGGAATTGGTCAACGGTAACCGCTACCACCTCTCCATTACGTTCACCTGTTATTTGAATTTGATCGTGTTTGAGATCAAACGCTATTGATTCTAAGTCCGTACTTAGGGTGGCCGAAATCTGATCAGTACCATTGCTCGACTCTAACTGAACAAGCGATCTGCCTGGTAGAACGTTCCAACGAATCGGCCCTGATAGATCTTGGAAAATTAAACCAGCAACCTGGAAATCCGCCACATTCATTTGCCCCACCAGTTCTGGATCAGAAAGCGATCCTTGAATTTGCACTTGAAGATCAACGGTTCCGGCTACGCCTGGGAGAGGCAATTCCCCAATATCAAAGGACTCAACCTGCAGGCTTAGATCTAAGGGACCTACAGCACCGGTTGCAAAGTCTAATGGAATCGCCCCTGCAAAAGCAATTTGAGATCCAATCTGACTTTGTTCAAATCTAAGAGCCTGACCATCCCAAATCGCATTGGACTGAATCATGTCAGGGATGGAATAAGGACCATTAGGTGTCGAGAGGGTAGCACCCTGAGGGAGATTAATAGTGGCGTTGGAGAGAACTTGACTCAGATCAGGTTGAGTGATCTTTAATGGATTGAGTACTCCACTTGCTTCAAAGTCAGCTGTAATTCTTGGAGAGGTGATAGTCTGATTCCCTTGAGAAACAACCGCATCTACAAACTGAAGTTGGCCAGTCGATTCAACCTCTAGCTGTCCATCTGAGACATCACCTGAGATATTAATCGTGCCAGTAGCTGCAGCAGCCTGGATTTCACCTTGAGCAGTAGGAACATTTAGCCCTTCAGAAAACTCAAGATCACCGACAGCTTCAAAGGTTTGGGGTGTGATTCCTGTGCTGGTACCATCAATAATCCATGTTCCCGATACAACTCCCTGACTATCAGCTTGAAACCAGTCTAGATCAACTTGATTAGCAGTTACAGTTGCTTGTAAGGGTCCATCTAGAGTCCATTCCCCTAAAGCTGTGAGCTGACCTTGGTTTTGGGCCAATTGAACGATAACATCAGAAACGTCAAATCGTCCGTTTTTGAATGATAATTGCCCCTGGCTGTCCAAATCGAGACCAGAGGTTTGCCAAGTTAAATTAACAGAAGGATCTAGTTCAGGTGCTGAAATCTCAACATTGGCATTAAGCATACCTAGATCATAGGGTAGATTGGTTTCATAATCAGAAGCTAGGTCATTAAGCCTAATGTTTTTAATTTGAAGATTGGCTTGTAAGGATGATGAGGCCCCAACCTGAAGACTGCCAGTCCCTTGAATTCGGCCATCAGCAACAGCAATATCAAGCTGCTCCACATTCAAGGTCTGCGTATCTAAATCAGCTCTAAATTGGCTACTAAAACTAGATAAGGTGACTTGATCAACAGTGGTCGCCCCAATAGACTGGACCGCTCCTTTGACCTCAAGATCAGGCCAAGAGCCAGCCACAGTTACGCTTGCCGAGAGATCACTTTGTGCTTCAAATGGCAGCTGGATTCCAGTTATCTGTTGAATATCTTGAGCTAAAGAGACATCAGGCACAGTTGCTATTAAGCGGATGTCTGGTCGACCTAACTCTTCGAATGTGAGTGTACCATCTACCAATACAGGTACATCAGCATAACTAATCTGAAATTGTCTGATGGTGACTGTCTGACTTTGCAGATCAAGATTAGCTTGGATATCAGCAAAAGGATAGGGAGACAACCCTAACTCTAGCGCTCCTTCAGAAAGGCTAATCTGTCCATCCGTAGTCCATTGAACTTGATCTTGAAAACTAAAGCCTAGTTCGATATTGGCGTCTAGAGATCCACCTAATGTGGGAGATCCAACTGCAGTTGACTCGGGTATCCAACTGGGTAGTGGATCAAGAGGTAGCGCTTGAGCAGACAATGTTAGAGATCCTGCCCTAGACCTACCATCTATTCGACCTGCTAAAGCCACAGGCTGGCCTTGAAACTGAGCTTCAATTTGAAAGTCGATTTCAGGCTGGGTTAAATTTGTCTCAGAGAACAGTAAGGATGTATCAATGTGTAGCCCTGTGAGATCTGTAGTGGTGGCTGGAGACTCTACAGAAACTTGACCATTAACGACATTGATATCGAGTTGTTCTAAAGGTAGCGATCCACCCGTGCTGTTAGAAGTCTCAAAATTAAATTCAGAGCCTAGGGGTAAACTAAGCATTACCTGAGGCTCCATAAGCTGGATAGTAGCTGTCAACCGCCTCTGGCTTAGGGTCCGTCTAATATCAATGATTACCTGAGTTGAGGGTATGGTTGCCAAGCTTTTAATCTCAGACTGATCTAGTTCAAGATGCCAGGGAGAGTGGAATGAGGGACTACCCAAGGTGGTGGCTAAGCCAATTGCTGTCTCAATTTCGGCTTCAATCTGCGGGAGCACATAGTGCTGGATCAAAGCCCTATAACTCCAGTACAAGCCAGTACCACCAACCACCAGAAAACCGATGCCCCAGCCAATTAGATGCCAACGGGTACGACGAGAAGGCTCTCGGACCTGAATCTGATAAACGTCTTGTGATTGACTAGAGCGATGTGTCTTCTGCTTCATGAGACTTTTTCATCAGGTTTTGATAAATTTTTAATCGCTTGTAAGATTTGTCTATACTAACAACATCTATAAACTATTTAGTTGGTTGGATCACACGGCTTGCTGGATCACACAACTTGCTGGATCATAAACTATGGAAATTACCGACCTAAACCTGAGTAATGAAAGGATCTTAAATTCAAAAACAATTTCTAGTATTTAACTAATATCTGAGTTGTGACCAGGGATCCATTAACCTTAACAGGTATCATTAGGCAGTATTAATTTAAGAATGTAGTAGTCTAATGTGAAAATAGTGTGAACGGTTGCTAGTGCGTGATTCCAGTTTGAGTTTGAGGATACTCATCAAGACTGTTGTCTGGTTTCACCAGTTCCAAGTAGTAGTCATTTTGTTATCAAACTTAACCCAAATGGGGGTGTCTGGTAAGCTGAGATCAGGATTTATTCTCGTTCTGGCTGTCTGATTGATGGTTTACACATTAAGTATTTAAAGCCAAGCTTTAGTTTGTTGAAGCATTAGCCTGTTGAGGAAAGTGATCACTAAACTGTTGCTGATCAAACATGTACACTGTGCGAATGGGGTAAGGAATAACGATATTTGAGGCGTCACAGGCTCGTTTTAAGGCGATCATCATCTGAGTCATGACCCGATTGACTTCCTTACGTTGAGGCTTGGTCCAGTATCGTACAATAAAGTCAATAGAACTATCACCAAACCCCACTACATCGACTATGGGTTCAGGTGTTCTCAAGACACCGTCTACATCTGGAACGGTATTGGCAAAGATTTCAACGGCTTTAGCTAGAGGAGTATTGTAATCAACACCTATGGCTAGATCGGTTCGACGATATGCTTGATCTGTTAAAACTTGAACAGGACTCGTAAACACTATGGAATTGGGTATAACAACCCGCTCACCTTGATAGGTTCTCAATTGAGTTGATCGAATCGAAATCGCCTCAACCGTGCCTTCAAATTGATCAACAATAATCTGATCTTGAATTCGAAAGGGCTCATTAAGTAGCAGTAAGATCCCAGCCAAGAAGTTTTTGAAGATATCTTGAAATGCAAAGCCCACAGCTACCGAGCCAAGACCCAAGAATCCAATAATGTCACCCAATTCAAGATCTGGAAATAGGGCAACACTAGCAGCCAAGCTCCCAATGATCCAAGCTCCAGCCACACTTATTTGAACAATTAACGATCTTAATGAAGGGCTATAAACCCATCGTTCAACTCCGGTGGTCACAAGCTTGCGTACTAGACTAACCCCATAGTATGTAAGAACAATGAGAACTAAGGCAGTAATCAGATTTGGTAACTGTTTAATTCCAGTACTGACTATCTCCAGCACACTGGTTTGAATAGTTTCAATGAGGTTAGCCATTGTCAGATCAGAATATAAGGCGTTAATACTCTACCATGCTTGCCTAGTCATGTTTAAACTATTAACCTAATACTATAGTCTGTGAAATTATCAACCAGTTTGAACCTACTGCACTACCCCGTTACAGCTTAAAAAGGTGGATCATCATCTAGATCAATTGAGGGTGTCGGTGGCTGATGGTCTGATTCCTCTGTAGGCTCAGGAGCATCTATTTGGTCAAGCACTGGGATTTCGTCTTGATCGAGACTAATGACTAGACCATTAAAGAAGTGGGCTACCTGTCTGGCAGCTTGCTCTAATTCGTCATCATAACTACCGCCTACATTCACCTGAGTATCTGGGGCCGTGGATAGAGGTGGTGGCACAGGTGGGGAGGGTTCAGCAATAGGTTGAGCTTCTACAGATAGGGTCGGCCCGCTGGAGTGAGAGGGTGAGGCTTTAATGGGTACTACTGGGGAGGTAGGAGGAGCTGATTCTGGAGTTGTCTTAGGTGTTTTGATCTTGAATTTGAGTTTAACGGGCCGCTCCAACAATGACTCAAGCACAGGTTCAAACGCAGCCTGTTTTTCTTTAGCCATTTTGGCAAAGCCTTCAGTCGGAAAGCCAATCACAATTTCATCTAGAGTCTCCTCTAAGATCTCGCCCATGCGGATGCGGCCTTTGGGTACGGGAGCTAAGTTTTGCAAGAATTGGTCCCAGACACTGCTTAATGTCCTCAAGGTGGGTGATGCGGGCTCTCTAGATTGGGGAGATGGAGTTGAGACAACAGTAGGCCTGGTGGGTAATTTATTAGTGGATGTCGGGAGTTGAGCCATAGATTGATCAGCAAGCTCAGTCGGTTTAGGGTGAATGGGTTCCGTTGGCTTAGACTCAGTTGGCTTAGGGTGAATGGGTTCCGTTGGCTTAGAATGAGTAACAGAGGTAGATAATATTGGAGCTGGATCCTTTGAAGTTGAACGAGATGGTGGTGAAACGAGAGCTGGGGCTACTGAAGGTGTCATGGGTATAGGCTGTGGAGCCGTTTGGGACTGTACTGATAGCAGTGGCAAGAGATCCATCAGTGTAATTTCAAGCCAGAGTCGAGGTTGATTAGTTTGGCGAATCTGGGGTTCGGCCTGGCGCAGATGAGTTTGGGCGGCCAGGATGTTGTTGATATTGTAATGTTCAGATCGTTGTTGTAGTGCTTCCCAAGTGGGTTGAGTTAGAGCCACCAGATCTCGTCGCTGTGGTGCTGTTTTGGCTAGCAGTAGATCTCGATAAAACCCAACTAGATTTTGCAATAGGCTCAGGGGTTCTTTCCCATGATCAAGTAAGTGCCGAATCTGAGTTAACAGTTGTTCTGGATCTTGGTTGTATACAGCATCAATTAAGGCAAGCAGTTGGCGCTCAGGAACCGCTCCTACTAAATCCCAAATGGTTTCAACCGAAATAGGACCTTCAAGCAAGCTGATTTGATCTAACAAGCTTTCAGCATCGCGTAAACCACCCTGTGAAAGTTGTGCAATCAGTTCTATAGCTTCTAGATCAATGGGGATGGTTTCATTAGAAGCAATGTGTTTGAGATGATGGATCATCGATTCTAAGGGAATCCGACGAAAATCAAATCGCTGACATCTTGAAATAATGGTAGGTAAGACTCGTTGGGGATCGGTTGTGGCCAGCACAAAAACGACATGAGCAGGAGGTTCTTCTAAGGTTTTTAATAGAGCATTAAAAGCAGCTGTAGACAGCATATGGACTTCATCTAAGACATATACTTTATAGAGGCTATTCACAGGCGCAAATTGAGCTCGTTCAATTAGATCTCGAATATTATCCACACCCGTGTTACTGGCCGCATCAACTTCAATCACATCCAAAGAGGTGCCTGAGGTAATAGCCAAGCATTGCTCACACTGATTACAAGGGTTTGGAGTAGGGCCATGAATACAATTAAGAGATTTGGCCAAGATCCGAGCTGAAGAGGTTTTACCTGTTCCTCTAGGACCACAGAACAGATACGCAGGGGCAATTCGTCCTAATCGGATAGCATTGGCTAGGGTCTTAACTACAGCCGATTGTCCAACGACATCCGCAAAGCATTGGGGACGATACTTCAAATGGAGGGGTTCGTAAGCCATATCATTAGCTGCCTATCCAACGGTTCGATCAAACTGATACCCTCAAAACCATTGGCAATCCAGTGCTCAATGTTCATACCCCTAGTGAAGCGATTTGAGACCGAACCCACAATAGCCCCGAGAGGCTAGGTATCTTGTCAGTCAAACTACTATACTACAACTAGCCACATTATTTTAACCGTAATCCGGTCAAGTTATTCATAAAATTTCAGAGGCTTGAACGATTAACTTATTGATCAACTGATTCAATCTGCTAGTAGACAACCTTGGCAACTCTTTATGCAAGGATATTCGAATTAGACCAGGTCAGCCTTGAGTATGTCATCTATTAGTATGTCATCTAGTCAGACAAGCTTCACCGATAGGATCGACCAGAGAATACACCAATGGTGAGTAGTCAACTAAGCTGGAGTCTTGGTTGTTTATTGTGTCGGCGGCAGCTAGAAGACTGTCTGTTTGGACTTTACTTAGTGGTCTTGCTAAATAGTAGCCTTGACCAAAATGACAGTTAAGGCTCTTAGCTAGCTCGACTTGTTCATCAGTCTCCAATCCTTCAATAACGACTTTTAAGCCCATCAGATCGGATAGATATAGAATGCTTTTCACAATCGCCAGGCTTTTCCAATTACTCATCATTTCTCTGGCAAAACACTGGTCAATCTTGATCTTATCAATGGGTAATTGGTGCAAGTGATTCAGACAAGAATAGGCGACACCAAAATCATCTAAGCAAATCACAACCTTTTTGGCTCGTAACAACTCTAGATTACGCTGGGCTATTTCAATTTGATCAACCAGTATACTTTCTGTTAATTCAAGATTAAGACATTCAGGCTCCAATTGACTATCTTGCAAAATGCGGTCTATACTTTCAAAAAAATTAGGTTGTTGTAATTGTTTGCCTGAAATATTCACACTCATGGACAGTAATGAGTGCTTAGGATACGATAAATGCCACTCCTTTAGCTGATAACAGGCCTCTTTTAAAATCCATTCACCCAAGGACACAATTAAACCAGTCTGTTCAGCAAGCGGGATAAACTTAGCTGGTGAGATCCATTGTCCTGTAGAGGTAACCCAACGAACTAACGCCTCCAAGCCAACAAGTTCTCTGGTTTGTAAACAATAGATAGGTTGATAATAGAGTCTGAACTGATCTTGTTCTAATGCTTGTTGCAAAATCTGCTGGGTGTCATTATTGCTTAACATCATTGCCTCTTGTTCAATACTTGGCCTTTTGAGACTCATAAAAATAGTTTAGATAGCTTGATAAAAGGTTCGTCCTTCTGTGGTTAAGATCGGTTGAGTGGGTATTGACTTCTGGGCCACGGCGGCTAACCCTAGTGACTGTAAATGTTGATAGATAACTTCTGGGATAATTGGCTTAGCGACAAACCCAGTTGCCCCCACAACTTTAGAACGCATCCGATCTATAACACCATCATTACCGGTAACTATCAAAACAGGAATATCTTTTAACTTTGAAATCCGGCGGAGCTGACTACATAATTCATATCCACTGATTTGTGGCATCACTAAATCCAAGAAAATTAGATCAGGGGGCTGCTGGATCAAATCGGTTAGGGCTACGGTTGGATCTTGGATATGCCGATAGTGGCAGGCTACTTGAGCTAAGACATGTTGCATCCTTTGCCCTGACATCATGTCATCGTCGATATACACAATTCGAGGCTTTGACTCTTGGGCTTGGTTAGGTTGGTCTTGAGTTTTTGGTGTTAATTTCAAATTAGGCTTTACTGAAATAAGATCTTTTTCAATGTACCCTTTCAATGATTTAGCGATCCGGTAGGGACTTTGCTTGAGAGTGACGGCCAGATCATAAATGGATTTTTCACCGGTTACTAATGTTGAGAGAGTCTGATAACTGTGAGAGGGGGCAGTTTGTTGTAGTTGCTCAGCATCAATAATGATGGGTATTCCATGGGGTGAAAAGGTTAAGCCTGCTTCCTGCCATTGAGTCCAGCATTGGTGAGCTTGCTTAAGAATAGCATCGAGCTGCAAAAACGTAATACCAGTTTCAGCATCAATTGAGGTTGTTGAAGTTCTTGAAACTGTAAACGGCTGCTCTTGGGAATTCCATTGATATAAGTCAAACAAAGTCTCTAGAAGATTCCCTGTGATCATTGCAGTCACTTGTTCTCGAGGTAAAGTAGAGCGGCGATAATAGCTCTGTAGTCGTTGATAGTAACACCAACTGTCTTGCCAGGATAAGTCTTGCAAGAGATTTTGAGCTATCTTTGGGCATATTCGATGAACTTGACGAAACCAGCGTGATTCAGGATTGATTCCGCCTGCATCAGCAACAATACGACCATGAAAGAAGAGGAAATCCCAAGTACAGGTGGCTCCAGGAGATGAAATCAGTAAATGACCAGTAAATAACTCAGATCGACAAGCCCACAATTGTTTAAACAAGTCCTGGTGAAAAACGCTCATTGTGTCAATAGTCATAGAAATCTCCTACCAAACTAGGACCTCGTAACAGCGTAATAGGTTCAGCTATTAATTGGGTGCGATTGTGTCTTAATGCTTAGAAATCTCAGCTTGCAAACATACTAGATCACTCAGCATCGGAAACTAGTGAGCAAAAAAGCTGAAACTGAAGATCTCTGAACGAGGCTGAGAGTCTCTATTCATCCTTAGAATTAGAACACAGAGATCAGTATCCGTACTGACTATCCTGGATTGACCCCTTTCCTTAAAAGATCTACTCTCAATCGATCAAGGTAAGCCCTAGAACAACTACGTAGATATCATGATTATTTGATACTTGAGTTAGGAGTAGATTCATGTAAGCTATAGTAGCAATCCCTGTAGCGTATACCAAAATTTCATAGGATAGCCAATCCGTCACTGACACTTTAAGGAACTCAAGATAAAGTACACAATACATTATGAATAGACACTTTTTATTCAAGCTTGATAAGTCTATTTCATCCTAATTTTATGAAATATTCATTAACCTCATATGAATAGGCGCTTTTTATTTTAGCTTGATAAGTCTATTTCATCCTAATTTCATGAAATACTCATTAACCTCAGCCGCCACTCATAGCTGAACGATTTTCTTCGGTTATCACAAGTTAAACCTACTTATCTCCACAGTTAACCTGATCATAATCTTATATTAGAATTCCCGTGATTCTGATGCTTTCAAGCTTATTGATCCATTCTTATACCCTTGCACCCTAAAAGGAAAGGTTAATTCTATGATGACTAAAAAGCTATCCAAACTACTTGTATTGTTATCTGTGGCCCTTGGTGCTTGCGGATCATCTCCATCCGAAACGGCGTTAATTCCAGCTGATGCAGATGTGGTTGCAACAACCAGCGAACCCGCAAGCTTTAAAGATGTATTTGAGGGAGAACCCATCGTTGTAGATGAGCTAACCCCTACAGATGTTGCCTTAGCCATTGAACCTTTAATTGCAGCTGGATCTGACTCTGTTTTATTAGCGACTCAGAGATCAACCTCTTTAACTCTGAATGAAAGTGGTGTTGTTGGGGATGGTAACGGCAACTACATTGACTCGTTTAATCTACAGTCTCCAACCGATCTCACGATTGAATTCTCTGGGCAGAACGGTTACTTTTTCCCATTTAGCTTAGGGATCCAGGGCGGGGCTAACTTTTTATTATGGGGACCTATCGGTTCTGATGCTGTTTTGATTAACTACAGTGGTTGGTATGATCCACGGTCTGCCGTAGATTCTACTCTATCGGTTTGGAATGGTGATCAGTTAGTTATCTCACCAGAAACTAGTGGAGACACCAATACTTTATCGGTTACAGGATCCTTTCAACCTGGTGACTATCTAGTTATTGTTAGTGCTATCAATGGCTCAGAAGCCCCTTATTTACTCAGTATTACCTCTGCAGAACCGACTCCTGCCTCTAACTTCACAGCTGATCTAGTGCAAGTTGCCACTCAGGAGTGGGACTTTTTTGGTCGCACCACTATTGTTAATGGCTCGATTACCAATCGAGGATTTTCTGAAATCGATGAAGGCTATTGGCAGCGTGTGGGAGATTACTGGCTTGAAGGCACAGGCACTAACAAAACAGGCTTAGATCGAGACTGGGCTTGGTCAGCTGCGTTTATTTCTTGGGTGATGAAAGAGGCCGGAGCTGGTGCTAACTTTGTCTACTCCATTCGGCATTCTGACTACATTACGGAGGCTATTGCTAATCGTAAAGCAGGCCAAACGAACGCTCCATTTGTAGGCTATCGCCTGGATGAAGTGGCTCCTGAAGTGGGAGATTTGGTGTGCTACGCACGGGAAACTTGGGTAAATTACGATACGACTGGTAACTACCCCTCCCATTGTGACATTGTAACTGCAGTCCGATCTAGCCAGATTGATGTGATTGGGGGCAATGTGAGTCATTCAGTCACTAAAAAAACTGTCAATATTGATGATCAAGGATTGGTAGATGATCCATATCATCGCTGGTTTACCGTGATCAAACAGAATCTTTGAGTCAATAGCTGTTAAAGGTCTTGAGAGTCGTTAAAGGTCTTGAGAGTCGTTAAAGGTCTTGAGAGTCGTTAAAGGTCTTGAGCTAACTTTGAAATTACAAGGACTACAATCATTCGTTAGTTCCCGGTAAGATAGAGGCCGATCCTGAATTCGGTAGTCCATGACTGAACTAACTGTAGGCCAGATCGGTGAAAGGGGGTTGCTTGAGATTGTACAAGCTTATTGCGCTCCAGGGATGGTTGGAGATGATGCTGCTATCCTAAAGCCTGCTTCTGGAGACCTTGTGATCAGTGCTGATGCCTTAGTTGAAGATGTACACTTCAGTGTGCAGACAACCCCTCCTCATGCCGTAGGCTGGCGAGCTGCTGCGGCCAATCTCTCTGATCTAGCGGCTATGGGGGCAGCCCCCTTTGCTTTAGTAATTTGTTTAGGGTTACCGGCGAGGACACCTATAAGCTGGGTCAACGAGTTTTATCAAGGGTTAGTGAGTTGTTGTCGGCCTTGGCACACTGAGGTAGTCGGTGGCGATCTGTGTAAATCAGCCCATCGGTTTGTTTCTATTACAGTACTGGGTACTGTTGCCGCTGGATCAGCGATTTCAAGGCAGCTAGCTCAACCTGGTGACTATCTCGTGGCAACAGGTCCTCATGGTAGTTCCCGAGCTGGGTTAGAACTTTTACTGCATCCAGATCTCTATGAGCAACTCTCAAGACCTGATCGAGACGGTTTCATCAAAGCTCATCAGTATCCTCAACCACGGTTGGATATCGCAGCCACAATTCGTCGCTTACAATGGGCTCGGGTTGGAGGAATGGATACCAGTGATGGATTAGCTGATGCCCTACTACAACTCTGTCAGATGAGTCAAGTTCAAGCCCACGTTAAACCTGATGCCATACCGTTAGCACCTGGACTCAAAAAGTGCTTTCCCGATCAAGCGCTAGAGTGGGCTCTTTATGGGGGAGAAGATTTTGAACTGCTGTTAAGTTTGCCTCCTGACGAAGCCACTTCATTAGTACAAGCTGCACCTGGCTGTGTCATTATCGGATCTATTTCAGAAAAAGTGTCAGATAATGCAAATGTAGGGAATCAGGTTGTTCTTGAAGGCTTAGGTCCATTACAACAGTGCCGCACCTTTCAACATTTTAACTAGTTGGCTCAGATGGTATTATTAGCTGGCGTAGATCTTGTGATGTCAGTGTTGCTATTGATTGAAACGCAGGTCTTGCAAAATAATAACCTTGAAACAGTTCAATCCCGAAGTCTTGTAGTACATGAAACTCTTCATAGGTTTCAACGCCTTCGGCAACCGTGATCAAGGATAAATCTCGACATACCTGAAGGATACCCTTAACAATCGCTTGACGACTTCTATCTTGATGGATATCTCGGATCAGAGTCAGATCCAGTTTGATGATGTCGACAGGAATATCTGCTAACAGGTTGAGACCGGCATAGCCATCACCAAAATCATCAATGGCAGTCTTAAAGCCTGTAGCCCGATAAAAATCAACGATCTCACGCAAATGAAGTTTGTCTTCGATTTTTTCACTTTCAGTAATTTCAAAGGTAATCTTTTCGATTGGAAATTGATAAATCTCAGCGGCTTTAAGTGTCGTTTGAATACAGCGTTCAGGTTCATAAACAGCATTAGGTAAGAAGTTAATACTTAAGTTGGTCTGGATCCCTAAGGCTGCTGCTAACTGGATCGCTTTAGTTCGGCAACCCTGGTCAAAATGATAGCGATTATGCTGATCTACATACTGAAAGATCGTTGCAGCTGATTCATTATTTAGTCCCCTAACCAGGGCTTCATGACCATAGATCGAATACGTTGGAGCATGAACAATAGGCTGAAATGCCATAGTAAAATCAAACCCCAGTTTAGTCTTGCTACTGCATTCACTGCAATTGTGATGATTCTGACCAGTTAGATTCTGCATTACAACCCATGTCTAGAAATATGTATAACTTCTTAATATCACACTCAGCTTATAAAAGCTTGGCACCTAATTATACCTTAAGCTTATAAAAATCTTGTAAAACTCGATCTGAATCACAGTACTGTTAGCTGAATAACTCTAGATTTTTCAGGATTCTGTTGAAGAGATCCGACCTCCACCGAGTAAGTACAGCAAAGCCATTCGTACGGCTAACCCATTTGTAACTTGTTGATCAATTAGGCTTATGGCTGAAGTTTCCATGAGTTCTGAAGCAATTTCAACTCCACGATTGACAGGACCTGGATGCAATAACTTGACGTTAGGATCACAGTGCTGCAACCTGCTGAGGTTGAGACCATAAAGCTGATGATAGTCCCGTAGACTAGGTAATAGAAACTGTTGCATCCGCTCGTGTTGTAATCTTAAGGCCATGACAAATCGAGCTGATTTTAAAGCTGGCTCTAGCTGCCAATGAACTGTGACACCAAGATCTTCAAAAGCTTTAGGGACTAAAGTAGGGGGACCCACCAAATGAACATCAGCACCTGCTGACACTAAACACCAGATATTAGAACGGGCAACCCGAGAGTGAAGACAATCTCCCACAATAACAATCTTTAGGCCTCTCAGATCCTGAGGGTGGGGATGTAAAGGGTTGATATCACAACAAAGGGTAAATAAGTCTAATAAGCCTTGGGTAGGATGTTCATGAAGCCCATCACCAGCATTTAAAACACCTGTTGTTGCTTTGACTCGATCGATTTCCTGAACAATGAGCTGGGGGACGCCTGCTTGGAGGTGACGCACAACAATAATGGATGCTCCCATAGCCAGAAAGGTACGGGTGGTATCTAGAATTGACTCTCCTTTTAATAAAGAAGACGTTCCAGGTGAAAAATTTAAGACATCAGAAGACAGTCGCTTGGCTGCTATTTCAAAACTATTGCGAGTGCGGGTAGACGCTTCAAAAAACAAATTAGCAACGACTTTCCCCTGCAAGGTAGGTACTTTAGGAAGTTGCCGTGTTAATACTTCTCGAAAACTAGCAGCTGTTTGCATTACGATGGCATATTCAGAGGCTGTAAAATCAGCTAACCCTAAAACATGACGTCTTTGCCAATTGGAGACCTCAGAAGTCATGGCAGATCCCATCGCATAAACGTCTCTAATAATCCTGGAGGCGGCGTAACTTCTAGGCGGTGCTGATCTAGATCCACCACTGGCACGATAGCTTTTACAAAAGGAATCAGGGCAATCTCTCCTGATTGGGTTTCCACCTCCAACACATCATGCCCAGATGGAACAATAGCCCGCAAGTGGCCGATCAGTTTTCCTGTAGGCTGATGAATGACTTCAGATCCAATTAAATCAGGCAAGTAGTATTCATCCTCATTGAGTTGAGGTCGATCTAGATCTGAAACCAAGATCTGGGCTCCTATCCATGATTCTGCCTGTGTCCGATCGGCAAGATGGGCAAACTTAACCAAATACAGATTTTTACTCGGATAGTATTGCCCTGATTCTAAGTGCACAACAGTAGGTTCGGAACGACCGCGTCGGATCCAACGGGGACCTGGCTGAGTCAAACGTTCCGGAAAGTCAGATAGGCAACAGACTCGAACCCAACCTCGTAATCCATGAACGGCAACCACTTTACCAACTGGGTGGAGGCGAGGTATGGCTTGATCAGATCCCATGATCTTGATTCATCCCTGCGACAGCATCTCTCTAGTATCTCTGAGAGTTACGAGCGATGAACTAGAGTCTCGGGTTTTGAGGATAAATTGACTGGCTTTTGACTTAAGTTGGCAGAACGCTGAAATGATGGCAGATTCGAGTCGTTCAGCATAGACATCATACCTTGCAAAGTTCCTGGCACAGACTGAGGATCCATAAAGACCACCTTAGCACTGGGGCTCTGGCCGACAGTGAGGCCCATTTGAATGTAGTTTTGAGCCAGGAGAAACTGAAGTGATTGTTCAGCTTGAGCACTTTCTTCTAACATCAAAGCAATAACTCGAACAGCTTCGGATGTCCCTTCAGCACTCAACAGCTTTTCTTTCTTTTCAGCTTCGGCTCGCAAGATCCGAGATTGGGCCTCACCGGTTGCTTTGTTAATAGCTGCCTGTTGTTCACCTTCTGACTTCAGAATCGCGGCCCGTTTCTCCCGTTCTGCAGCCATTTGAAGCTCCATAGAGTCTTGAACCGTCTTCGAGGGCTTAATATCTTTCACCTCAACCCGAGTGACCTTGATTCCCCATGGATCTGTGGCTTCATCCAGTTCAGATAGCAGGCGATTGTTGATTTCTGCTCTTGAAGAGAAGGTCTGATCCAACTCCATCTTACCAATTTCAGACCGCAGTGTTGTTAAAACCAGGTTCACAAGAGCACGTTCAACATGTTCAACAGAATAACGGGCCTTGTAAATATCCATGATCCGCCAGTAGACAACTGCATCGGCATCTAATGAAACGTTATCACTGGTAATACATTGCTGGGGCGGTACATCTAAGACTTTTTCTCGAATCGTTTCTCTGTAGACAATGTTGTCAACAAACGGGACAATGAAGTGAAGACCTGGTTCTAAAGTAGATTGATATTTTCCCAAGCGTTCAACAAGGGCTGCATTACCCTGACTGATGATCTTGGCTGAGCTAAAGATATACCCAATGGCAATTACGGTTAGAGCTCCAACAATAGTCTCCATTGTGCCTCCAAAGTTTGATAATTAAAGTCTATCAATCTGTTCATTCAATGATAGCTGATCGATTCAAGAACAACTGACTATTTCGACTTGGCTTTCGATTTTGTTAAGACGGGACAAGTATCTTAACCACAGGACGAGCTGACTTGGTCGTATGGATAGAAACCAAAAGCGGACTAAAGCTTAAATCCAGTTTAAATTTGATCAGATGAAAGAACAGCTTAAGCAATGTAAAGCAGTCATTAGCCATGCAATAATGAAGCCGGCATCACAATCAAGGTATTTCCCTTGCGCTCAACAATGAAAAGATCCTGGCCTTCTCTAATATCAACATCAGGTATGCTGCATCTAGCATTCCAAGTGGATCCCAAATAAGCTGCACGACCCACTTGCCCAGCAGGAATGAAGGAGACAGCTCGAGCCTCTTTATCATCCTCAATTTGAGTAGAGGTCTTAGGCACTAATCGTCTGGAAAGCATAGCAAAGCCAGAGGACAACCCCAACCAGATCAAACCTTGTGACCAAACGGGCCAACTTAGCCAAGCCAATGCACTTGCAATTAAGGCCGCTGTACCCATTGAGCCAGCAACTAAACCTGGGATAAACAGTTCAGCCCCGATCAAGCTCAAGCCAATGACTAGCCAGAATAACCACATAGTTAAAATAACCATATAAGATTATGCAAAACCTTACTTCTAGTATGGCTCAAAAAATGACTGGCAGGCCTACGGTAAATGTGTCGTAACGGATTCTTGAAGAGGTGTCATTTCATCCTTAATCAAGTTTGCGAGTTCCTGAAGCTGGTGAATCGCTTCTGCCCCCTCTAGCTTCATGAGTTCCCGATCATCTCGCATCTCTGTCCAGGTAATGGAGCATTCAGACACCAAAAATCGGATCAGGTGTCCTTCTCTTAGGCTGACCATAAAAGAGGCGCTATCAAAACTGTCACCACAGGTGTAACAAGAGGCCAGATAACCTCTGTTTTCGAGAACAGTGGCAAGAGCTTGCAGGCTCATGACCAGATCCTGTACATAAGCTCGATATTGAAATGCCAGTCTCGTAAACATTAGGTACCTCCTTTTGATATCTTGATTTTACTCGATAATTGTAACAACTAGTAATTTTTACTCATCTTTGGCACAACCCCCATTAGTATTCCCTATTTTTTGTTACAAAAGTCTACGTCTGATGAATGCCTGATGAAAACCACAGTCATCGCTCTTAAAGTGTTGGCCCCTACCTCTGATCAATCTCACCTGTTGCCAATACTCTAGCAATGCTGTTTTGATGACTTTAGCTCCCTGACTTAAGTAACCTGCGATCCGACCCTATTCATACCTCATGTCAGCTAACCTCATGTCAGCAACCACACATTAACCAATTTGACTTTTCTGAGACTATTCAAAGTATACGGTGTCTACAAACTCAAAAATGTTATAACTACTACAGTCTATTCTCTTCTTGTAGGATTTTAAACAACTTGTTGTTAGCCATACCTCTTATGAGTGTACAATTAGACCCATAGCTGAACTTCTGGGTGGTGTTGTCTATTAGTTGCAGCCTTGTGACTCAACAATAAATGTCTGATCCTCTCCGATCTGAACCCAGTGGATTTGATCAAAGCCCTCAGCAAAGGATAGAGCTTCAAGTCGATGGTAAGTGCTGGTTACACCTTGATCGGGTATCCGTTCAGATCCATCACGACTAGCATTGCGAGCGAGTGCTGCTTTTAAGGATGTTTTAAACTCATACCCGATGATCTGAAACTGAAACTGTTTAGCTAAAGATAGGTACTTTGCTCGGACTTCAGCAGTAGGGTTGGTATTGTCAACAACAAAGGGTTGCTTAGCATCCAAACAGGCTTGAACCAAAATCTGCTCCCGATGTCGGCTTTTGAGCATATCAAGATTAATCCGAATATGTGTTTTGAAAAAATGATGCTGATAAAATGTCGATTTGCCAGCTGCCTGAACTCCAGAGAATATAACTACTTCCATCGGCTTTCCTTGTGTCTTGGCACTATCCTTGTGTCTTGGCACTACTGGGTCATTTAGGACACGGGTTTGCCTGTAAAAGCTGCTGTCTTAAGGTCCATCTCGGGCACTGTTGGGGACACCGTTTGCCAAATATGGCTTGAGTCTGGTAAAACGAAGGTTGGTAGATTAAAGTTAAGTCTGATTTTACTCATGCAATCCTCACCTATCCTTGATTCACGAGCTCTTGCTGATTCTATTCAACACATCGATGATCAACTATCGAAACGGCCTCTAGATCTTGATCCTGCAGGTTACTTTATAATTTATGTGGATCATGCCAATCAGTTAATTGGAGCCAAGCACTTCAGTACTGTCATTAATGAGCAGGGGCTAGCTACTGATCCTGAGACAGGTTTAGTCATACCAGCACGTGGGCAAACTCATCGCCAATCTCAAACTCAGTTTACAGGTCGTACAGCAAAAGAGCTATGTGTTCAGCTATTTGAACAGGGAGAATCAGTTTGGGTCTCACAACTGAGCCATGCTGCCTATTTAGGTCGGGAGTTTCAGAAAGCTGAGGCCGCACTGATTCAAGGGACTGAGTATAGTCAAGATTAATCGCGGGAGTTGCTTGTGCCAGCTTTTCAGTTAGAAGTTCACCCTGATCAAGATGCCCTGGTAGATCGAGGGATTCAGCTATGGCAAATTTGGGCTCAACAAGCTATTGCTGATCATGGTTATTTTGCGGTAGCTCTAGCGGGTGGTAGTACGCCAAAACAGCTCTACAGTCAACTGGCTAAGGCTAAGGACATTGATTGGTCCCAGATCCGATTATTTTGGGGAGACGAACGCTATGTAGCTTCTGATCATCCTGATAGCAATTTTCGTATGACTCAGGATACTTTACTTAAGCATGTGGCCATCCCAACTCATCAAATTTATCCCTGGCCAACTACAAGTGGTGACCCTGCCCTGGATGCGAAGCATTATGCTGCTTTGTTGCGAACTGCATTTAATGGTGATCAACCTCAGTTTGATCTAGTACTTTTGGGTATCGGAACTGACGGGCATACAGCATCTTTGTTTCCTGAGACGGAAGCCTTATTGGTTACAGACGATCTAACTGCTGTTGGATCCAAGTCAGGAGAACCTCGCCTCACCCTCACGTTTCCGGTGATCAACCAGAGTCATCGAGTTGTGTTTTTGGTCGCTGGAGCCAGTAAGGCTGAAATTGTTAAAGAGGTGCTAACGACTGAGCCTCACTTACCCTCTCAACAAGTCCAGCCACAAGGTTCTCTGCTTTGGTTTTTAGATAAGGGCGCAGCGGCGCAATTGCCCCTCCAGATCCAGCTTTAGAGTTTGGTCTATCTCCCAACGCGATAATAAACCCGGTCCAGCTCCCATCGAACTTGGGGGACTTCCTCAACCACAATAGAGCGGGCAACACCACCAGGCTTGCTTAGAGATTGGGGAGAGTGAGTGTCATATCGAGCGCCGCCTTGAGTTAAGTAATTGATGGCTTCAACGTCTAATGGTCTCACAGATCCAAGGGTTACCACTTGAGCTTGGCCGATGGGATCAGAGACGGTAAACCGATATCGAGAGCCAGCTGGTGGGAAGGTCCGAGTTTCGCCCGCTCGCAAAAATTGTTGTCCACCATCAAATCGGTTGGGGGAGATCAACTTGATTTGGCCATCCGCTTCAATACTAAAGACATAGATATAAGCATCTTCAGTTGTGCTTACGGTAATAGAGATAGGCTCGCCAACCCGGTAGTAAGGATTGCGGACACCCCGATCCAGTCGAACATTGACGTCAAACTCAGATACAGGTTCAACCACAATTGATCTAACAGTTGTATCTAGTTGAGTATCAGAAGACTTGTAGGGGGAAGCCATTGTGGTGTTGGGAGCTAAAGCGACAAGAGCCGGTACCAACAGTAACGCAGAGATCCGTTTCATCAAGTGCACCTCATATCTGGTTGTATTTATCCTAAAGATAATTGATCCTGATCGCTTGCCTTTTAAGCGTAATGTTATGAGTCGCCTGATGTAAGCTTCTCTACCCTGAAAGTAAGTTGAACCGATCTATTCAGAGTCAACTTGAAAGCGGTGGTGCAGTTCAGTCTTTACTATTAGGGCTAGTGATTTTAATAAAACTTATCCAAAATCCCCCTTCAAGCCTGTAGCCCGGAGCTGGGTAGGAGTAAAATCTGAGTGCAACTTCAGGGTTGATGAAAATTGACAGCAACACATTTGAGCTTACCCATGGCTACCGTGGCTTCACTAGGAGCGTTCTTGGCTTTGTCATTACCCGCTTGGGCGTGTCCTTTACAACTGGAGTCAGAGTGGGAAGCTATCAGTGCATTACCAACTCCGCTGGAATCTCATGCCATGGTGAGGCTAGGGGATTTCATTTATGTGCTGGGAGGCTGGAATGAAGATCGAGGTGCTCATTCAGAAGTTTTTGTTGCACCTTTGAGATCAGACTATAGCTTGGGAGCCTGGCAACCAACCACCTCTATGCCGCTAAGACTTCAACATCATGCTGTTTTTTCTCATGCCGATAGTTTATATGTGGTCGGAGACCCCTTTATCATCACAATTTCTGGGCGTACTGACTTTGATACTCGCCAATTGACCGATCAAATCTGGAAGATCCAGCCTCAATCAGCTCTACTCACTGAGTTTGAAGAGATAGGAACTACTTTACCTCGTGAGCGTCATTCAACTGTACTGCTAGATCGAACGTTGATTCTGGTGGCAGGTGGCAGTGCTCAAGGATCGCTAACCACTATTGAAGCAACTGAAGTTAGCCCTGAAGGGACCTTATCGGAGTGGATCTCATTACCACCTTTGCCTGAAGCTCGATATGCTCAAGCCGCTCTGGCCGTTGATGACTATTTATATGTTTCAGGAGGATTTTTAAGGTTTGGGAGTAACGAAACCAGTCCAACAGTTTTTAGATTACAAGTGTGTGAGTGATGATGATGAGATCATTGATAGTGCTGGTGATAGTGCTGGTGAGTGCTGGGTTGTAGTTACTGCTTTGATCAAGGATCTCTTCAATTCTTGATCTGTTTCACTTTGAATATAGTTAGCTTGCCACTCTCTGAAGATCTCTGATCACGGGTAGTTTCCTGAGTTTACAGACCCAAGCACAGTTTTAACGTTAGTAACTCCCAGACCCCGGGTTAGAATAACATTCTAATCATGTGCAGGAGTTGTGGTCCTATGCAAACCCTTGACAAAGCAGCTATTCAGCCCCAATTTCAGGATCTTAAACAACGGCTAGGGGAGATCCAGGATTTAGAAGCTGCTGCCAATCTCTTGTACTGGGATCAAACGACTCATATGCCACCTCAGGGGGCTGCGGCTCGGGGGCAACAACTGGCCACTCTGCAACAACTAGCCCATGAAAAACTGATTGATCCAGCCATTGGCCACCTTTTAGCAGCCCTAACGCCCTATGAGCAAAGCCAACCTTATGACTCTACCGAAGCCAGTCTGATCCGAATTACCCGACACAACTATGAACGGGCTGTACGTATCCCCTCAACCTTTACGGCTCGACTCTCTCAACACTCGGCTGCCTCTTATGAAGCTTGGGCTAAAGCTCGACCTGCTAATGACTTTGCGAGTATCCAGCCTTATTTAGAAAAAACCCTAGATCTAAGCCGTGAGTATGCCAGCTTTTTTCCTGAAGCTAACCATATGGCTGATCCTCTCATTGCAATGAGTGATGAAGGTATGACCGTTGAGATCTTGACCCCTCTCTTTGCTGACCTGCGCTCGCAGCTAGTTCCCTTAGTTGAAGCTATTATCAGTCAGTCACCCGTTTCCGATGCTTGTTTGTATCAATCTTATCCAGAAGCCCAGCAGCTAGCCTTTGGTTTGAAAATAGCTGAACAACTAGGTTATGACTTAAACCGAGGGCGTCAGGATAAAACTCTGCATCCGTATATGATCAATTTTTCGATTAATGATGTCCGTATCACCACACGAGTTCAAGAGGATTACTTAGCTGAGGCGTTATTTAGCACCATTCATGAAGCAGGCCATGCTCTCTATGAACTGGGTATGGATCCAGCTTTTGAACGGACACCGCTAGCTGGGGGGGTTACATCAGGTGTCCATGAGAGTCAATCACGCCTTTGGGAAAATCTAGTGGGCCGATCCCGTCCCTTCTGGCAGCATTTTTACCCACAACTTCAAGCATTATTTCCAGACCAACTGCGATCCATCACGCTTGAAGACTTTTATCGGGCTAACAACACCGTCAAGCGCTCTTTGATTCGCACAGATGCTGATGAAGTGACCTATAACTTGCACATTATGATCCGCTTTGATCTAGAGCTCGCCCTCCTAGAAGATCGCCTGCAGGTGGCTGACTTGCCTGAAGCTTGGAATGAGCGCTACCGCTCTGATCTGGGACTGATCCCTCCCGATAATAGTCAAGGTGTTATGCAAGATGTGCATTGGTACTCAGGTTTGATTGGGGGTGCCTTTCAAGGCTATACCTTAGGTAACTTAATGGGGGCTCAGTTCTTGGAAGCAGCTTTTCGAGATCACCCTGAGATTCCAGAGCAGATCAGTCAAGGACATTTTCAAACTCTACATGATTGGTTAAAGACTCACATTTACCAACTGGGGAAAAAGTATAAAGCCACTGATCTGGTCGAGCGAGCTACCGGATCACCCCTCAAGATTGAACCCCTCATGCAACACTTACGGCGAAAATTTGGTGAGATCTATGCTCTAGACTGATTATAAATTGGAATCAACCCGGGATACCCTTTTTCAACCCTTAACTGAATCTCAACATTAGTCTAGGTTCAAACGCAAGATCCTGTACACTGAGGAGAATACTAGTCATTATAGGTGCTGGAATGAAACGTCTATCTCTAATACGTCTAGGTTTAGTTTTGTCTGGCTGTTCAATTGCCTTAGGATGGTATTTCTCCAACACCATTAGGATTCAAACAACACCTAACCCTCCTCAAGGAATAGTACAATCAGATCTCCAAGGATCTCTGACAGTGTTGCATGGGTTTACTGCCGACGGTGGCTCTCCGCTGACCCAACTCACTCAGACGGTAGATGGCAGCTTATATGGGCTGGTGGCCTCTCCCCTAAATAAACGCAGTAATGTGCCTGGTCTTTTATTTCAACTATCATCAACCGGACAGTTCAGTATTATTCATCAGTTTGAACCCTTTGAGTTGTCTACTATTATTCCGTTAACGTTAAGATTTAATATGTCTCAAGACAGCCGTGGGGTTCTTTATGGTGAAACTATTTCTGAGATTTTCAAATTTACTCCACCCAACCAGGTGAGCAAGTTTCTGGATATGGATGATCTTGGGGGGACCTTTATCCCCAAGGGTCTGTTTCAGGCTAGCAACGGCTATCTGTATGGGTCAACTTTGGTCGGTCCTTACAGTTTTGGATCTCTCTTTCGCACCAACTCTGACGGCGAGGTCACACTAATCCATGAGTTTGAACAGGATGATCTTGAAACAGATGGTGCTATTCCTGCAGGCCCTTTGGTTGAAGTCGATGGCCGAATTTTCGGGACTACCAGAGTAGGCGGTAAGTACAATGGCGGAACTTTATTTGAAATTCAGACTAATGATCAGCTACAAACGCTTCATCACTTTAATCGAGCGGGAATCTCTTTTCCCAGCATTATGGCGCCTAAGCCGTTGATTTCTATTGGTAATGGTAGTGGTGCTTTTATTACTATTGATTATTCTGGGGGTGACGCTGGACTTGGGCGCATTGTTGGTCTAATCCCTTCCAAACGAGATGTTGCACTACATAGTTTTCGGGGATGGGATGGTGCCGGCCCCTTTGAGCTGATTCGTGCTAGTGATGGTCATTTCTATGGCATTACTCTTGAAGGGGGAGTCTTTAATCGAGGCACGCTATTCCGTTTGTCATCTGGATCACCCTTGCAAGTTTTGCATAGCTTTAATGGCCAGGATGGATCAGCACCAGTCAGCCTCATTGAAGGCCAAGATGGTCATTTGTATGGAGCAGCTTCGGAAGGAGGGCCTTTTAACCGGGGCACTATTTTCAAATACACATTGAGATAACGATCATGTTTAGCAGCTGATTATCTACATCCGTCTGAATTAACAGATTGGTTGGTTTCACCATTTCATAAAAGGTGGAGGGCTTAGTGGATGCTTTAAGAACCAGTCTTTTGCACCATCGAACAAGAATCTATGAAAGCCAGCATTTGGTATTTCAGACTTTAGTTGAGAAATATAAGGTGATGGAAGTCCAAACTTAAACAGTCCTAAGGAGAAATCCACTAAGTCAGCTTTTCTAAACAGTTCGACCAATGGGTATTTCGGATC
>CAYSWV010000009.1:0-13153 GCA_964434865.1 uncultured bacterium | reverse complement strand
CTGAGACACCTAACGGTTTATGGATCTATGCTATCCACTCACCATGGCCTCAGCTGAGTGACTTGACTTGGCTAAGTAAATCCCTCCTAAAATGATCAGAAATCCAATCCAGTTCACTAGAGTCAAATGCTCAAAAAACAAGAAGGCTGCGATCAAAGCGGCTAAAACGGGATCCAAGAGTAGCAGGACTCCAACTAAACCTGAAGATAGTCGTTTAAGGCTATAGGCTTGCAACCCTTGGCCTACAATTTGGCAGAGAATCGCAAGTCCAATCACAGCTGTCCAACCTAAAGTAGAGATGGGAAATAAGCGGTCTTCCCACAACAGTACAAAAGGTAACGTCAGCACGGCACCTACTAGGCAGCACCAGAGAATAATTGTAGTCGCAGAGAACTTCGATCTTAGTTTTTCCACCACCATCAGATTGCCTGCCAAGAGTACCGCTGATAACAAGGCCAATCCGTCACCAATCGCGGTATCTGCTGATAAATGGAGATCACCAAGGCCCAATGACAAGGCCCCCGCCAGAGCTAAGCTCAACCCCAGCAAAAACTGTTTATCAAAATGCCGATGTAGCAATACCCAAGCCCCCAGTGTGGTAAATAGAGGGGTTAGATTATGCAAGATAGTGGAGTTGGCCACTGGTGTTTGCAACAGTGAAACAGCCCATAAACATAGACATCCCCAAAAAAGAGTTCCAGATACAGCGATCCAGAGAATATCTCGAAAGGTGTAGGTTTCGGGTTCAGGCGACCCATGGCTAACCCAACGATTAAGTAGGCGCCCACCCCAAAGCACCACAAAGGCAATCCAAAATCGATTAAACAGTGTTGCAAAGGGACCAATCTCTTGCTCACTTAGGCGGATAAAGATTGCAGCTAGCGAAAGGGCTGCCACCGCAACCACCATGATCGGAACGGCCAAGGTAGTTAACGAAGGCAATACCCACGGTCGGGTCAAAGGAATAGTTGACATTTTTTGCATTATTTCAACCTTAGATACTTCAACGGATTTCAGCGTCAACACTGCTCTGCTCGAATCGAAGAGCAAACCAAAAACGGGTTCTTTACGAACAAAAACTTCCATGGGGTTGGTATTGACTCGAAGCAATGGCTGAATACACGTGTCCATACCTGCCCTTTCACTGATCGTAGGACGTTCTACTGAGTGAAACCCACCCACTTTGTCTTTATCTACAGTCAGTTACACTTCTTAGTATGTTGCAGGAAAAGAAAATCTATAGCTTAGAAATGAACTGGCTACTGCACATCAGGGTCATCTAAGCCTGCCAGTCTAAGTGCCAGTTAGCGAGGAGTAAGGTGTGGCTTCTTAAAAACTCTCACATAATCAACATAGAGAGAATCTGGTAATGTTGCGTTTTGAATCGATCCGGCCCACTTACCGACCTCTAAGCTGAGAATAATATATTGAGGCACTTGGGATACCTCCTCTTTGGCACGCCAAGCTAACTCACCATTAATATAAAAGCTATACATCTCTGGAGTCCACTCAACTCCAAAGGTATGGTAGCCTACTTTGAAATCGTCATCGAAGCGGCGGTGGTGAATGCGACGGTGGTTTACTCCATAGCCTCCCCAATGCAAGGCCATGTTTAGCATTTGAGTCCGACTGTGATATTCAAATATGTCAACTTCAACACCCTGTGTGGCTGGATCGCCAGGCTCTTCAATAATGGGTGACTGCAACCAAAAAGCTGACCAATGGCCGGGTTGTGTTTGTAGTTTAACTCTAGTTTCAAAATAACCATAGGTAGTCTCAAACTTGTTTTCAGTCCCAATCATCCCAGTATGATACTCATTACCAACCTGCTGAGTGGTAATTAAAAGATGTCCTTGACCATCTAACTCAACAGCATCCGGAACTGTAATACCATCAACTCGTGGCCCTAAACGTCGATGGGACCATTTGGTAAGATCTAGTTGATTACCCTCAAACTCATCAGCCCAGATCAATTGATAGCTATCCGCAAGGGCTTCAACGTGAGGTGTAATACAGAGGACTGACCCCATACAAAAATAGTCCAGGCACTTACGCATGAGCCATGCTTAATGAGAGTACTCAGTTAACAGCTTGATCAATCCGAGTATATTCGTCGTAGATCACTGACTCTAGATTGGCTCCACTGAGGAAGGCATCTTTGAGATTGGCCCCACTCAAATTGGCTCCGCTAAGGTTAGCCCCCGTTAAGTCTGCGCCTTCAAAGTCAGCTTCTCGTAGATCCGCGCCCTCAAGATTAGCGCCGCTTAAAGTAGCCCCTCTAAAATTGGCCCCTTGAAGGTTGGTGTAGCTTAGATCGGCTTCCCATAAAAAGGCTGACTCTGGTGCGGCCCCCCTTAAATCAGCACCTTTGAGGTTAGCAAAGTTAAGGATTGTCCCTGCTAGTTGGGAGTCTCTTAGATCAGCACCGCTGAGATTGGCTTCTTTGAGGTTAGCGCCGCTGAGATCAGATCCCAGCAAATTGACATCTTGCCAGGTACAATTAGAACATGAAGGAGACACCGTAGTTCCAAGCTGAGCATCAAGTTCTTCTGGTTGGGACCAGGCCACAGGAGCTAAGCTAAGGCAGAGACTAATACTAAGAAGAGTTTTCCACATAACAGAACCTCTCAATCATGGATGTAGCCTTATCGCTTTAGGTGAGGTTAGTCAGCCAAGATCTAGTTATGGACAGGTTTTCCTTAGACTGTAACTCAAAGAATGTAGTGTAATCTGAGGGTTCCTGGTGGCTACCAAAAGCTGGCCTTCAACTAAGCATTAATCCTGGCCTATCTCTATAGTAACCTGATATTCATAGCTTCGCGTGGATAGCTGTCAATCCCTACCCTTTAACTATCCTTACCCTTTAACCTAACCCTTTAACCTAAGGTTGTAGGCGTAGGTCTCAAATTTTGATAAAAGGCTGTGTAGAGCTATTTTCTGCTATAATGCTTGACTACCCCGAATAGCTGTCAAGACTCTTGATGTTTTGATTAACTTAATGTTTTAATTATTAATGTTTTAATTAATGGTTTAAGTTGAAACCTCAGGTTAAGTTGGTAGTGATTTGCGTTCGGCTTTTGGTGGTGTAGCCAAGTGGTAAGGCAGGGGCCTGCAAAGCCCCCATTCGCCAGTTCGAATCTGGCCACCACCTTACTGAGTAACCTTAATAAGTGATCAGTGCAATAAGTGATCAGCATAAGCGATCAATGCAATAAGTAATCGGTGCAACTCCCGGAGTTAAGTTGGTACTGTTTAGGTGTTGAGATCGGTTATTGTCTGGTCTTAGCTCCTGTAAACCTCAAGTGGATCAAAACCAACTATGAAAGACAAGTTGATGTTGATGTTGCCAGGGCCCACTCCTGTGCCTGAGAAAGCTTTACTAGCTATGGCCCAAGGCACCATACCTCACCGAGGCAAAGACTTTTCAAAAATTTTAGAAGAGGTGACAGCTGGGCTGCGGTGGTTACATCAAACTCAATCTGATGTCTATGTCCTAACTGCTAGTGGCACAGGGGCGATGGAAGCCGGGATTGTGAATGTTCTGAGCCCGGGTGATCGGGTCTTGTGTGGAGTCAATGGTAAATTTGGTAAGCGTTGGGCGGATATGGCGGATGCGTTTGGGTTGCAATGCCAACGGATTGAATCTGACTGGGGCATTCCCTATTCTGTGGAGGCCTTTAAAGCGGCCCTTGAAGCGGATCAAGACAAAACTATAAAAGCTGTGATCTTGACCCATAGTGAAACCTCCAGTGGTGTTGCTAATGATGTTCAGGCGATTGCTAAGTTGGCTAAGCATCATGGGGAGGCTTTGGTCATTGTAGATGGGGTCACCAGTGTCGGCGCCATGCCTGTTCCTATGGATGAGTGGGGCCTTGATGTTGTTGCTTCTGGCTCTCAAAAGGCTTATATGCTACCGCCAGGATTAGGGTTTGTAGCTGTGAGTGCCAAAGCCTTAGAAGCGGTTGAGCGCTCTACTCTGCCCAAGTATTATTGGAGCTTCAAGCAAGCTCATAAAGATCTCGCTAAATTCAGCACGCCCTTTACCCCTGCTGTCAATATGATCTATGCTCTCCAAACCACATTGCAGATGATGCAAGCTGAAGGCCTTGATCAGATTTTTGCTCGACATGAGCGACTAGCTGCCGCTACTCGTGCTGGCGTGAAAGCCTTGGGTCTAAAATTGCTACCCAATCCTGAATCAGCAGCTAGTAAAACGGTAACGGCGATTATGGCTCCATCTGGTGTTGATCCCGATGCCCTCCGCAGTCTCCTTGTTAAGCAATTCGATTTAGCTTTGGCTTCAGGTCAAGATCATCTGAAAGGGAAGATTTTCCGGATTGGGCATATGGGATTTGTGTGTGACCGAGATATCCTAATGACCTTGTCTGCTCTAGAATCAGGTCTCAATACCATGGGTTATACCGACTTCACCCCCGGTGCAGGTGTTTCAGCAGCCTCTAAAACCTTGTCAAAAGTTTAAAGAGCAACCCACATTTTAAAGACTTCATAAAGTCGACAACTTCATTTCAGGTCTTAGTCAGATCTACGAGATCCGATTAAGGCTTATTTTTTGAAGACTCTGGCAGTATGCCGATCAACCAGTGAGCTAAGAGTCTAGCCCATGAATGTAGTCTAGTAAACATAGCGAATCAGTATTCTATGTCTATGATAGACAGAAGCCGTGTGAGAAGGTGGATCTATACAAGTTTTATTAAGTAAGTTAACTATAGTTTGAGCTAGGTAAACACTGAGCCAGCTGAGCTGAATGTCCTTTCGCCAGTACTAGGACCCTTGATTATGGTTACTAATGTGAAATCCAAACCCTCTTCCTTGGCTAGTTTAGAGAGTTTCAAGGACGTTTTAGATCGGATCGGCCCCGATAGCTGTCCTTATCAGTACAACTTTCACATGCATACCCAGTTTTCAGATGGGCAGATGAGTCCAACGCAAGTCATTGAGCAGGCCTTGAAGCTAAAGCTTACAGGATTAGCTATCACAGATCATCATTCAGTAGCAGGGTATCGCATGGCTCGGCAGCTAGTAACAGGCTCTGATCTAACCATTTGGCCTGGTGTTGAGATTAGCTGTCGCTTGCTGGGGTGTGAAGTTCATATCTTAGGCTATGCCTTTGATCCCAATGCAGACTCCCTGTTGCCTTACTTGCAGGGCTATTCAGTGGTGGGTGCAGAGGCTGTAGAGGTGATCCCGGCTATCCAAGCTGCAGGAGGATTGGCAGTATTAGCTCACCCTTGTCGATATGGTCGATCTGCGGCAGAATTAGTGGCGGCAGCCGGTAACTGTGGTATTGATGGGTTAGAAGTTTTTTACAGCTATCGAAATTCAGATCCATGGAGGCCAAGTCCCCACCAAACTGAACTTGTTGAAGCCCTGGCCCACCATTATGGATTATATAAAACATGTGGTACTGATTCGCATGGATCAACGATTACTCGCCGTATCTAAACAGAGGAGTTATGACCTTAGTACCTCAGATGCTTGAAAGATTGCAAATGTTTCAGGTGGTTGCTGACGGCGCCGGGCCTACTGGGCATTTATTAGTTGTTGATGATCAGTCAACTAGCCGCATTTATCTAAGTGGGCTTTTGCGAGCTGTTGGCTACCAAGTCAGTGAAGCCCCTAATGGTCAGGAAGCGCTAGAGGCTATTGATCATATTAGGCCGGATCTGGTGCTGCTTGATGTCATGATGCCTGATGTCAATGGGTTTGAAGTTTGTGAACGAATTAAGCAGAATGACCAGACTCGACTGATCCCCGTGGTCTTAATCACGTCTTTAAAAGATAAAGATAGCTTAGTAAAAGGTATTAATGCTGGAGCTGATGATTTCTTATCTAAGCCCTTCGATCAAGTGGAAATGCTAGCTCGGGTTCGATCTTTAGTTCATCAAAAGCATTTAAATGATGATTTAGATAATACAGCTGAGGTGTTATTTGCGATTGCCCGCTCTGTAGAAAAGCGAGATCCGACCACGGGTGACCACTGTGAGCGACTGGTTCAGATGGGAGCTTCATTTGGCCACTTCTTGGGCTTGAGTCGACATCAAATTAAAGCTTTAAAGTGGGCTGGCTACTTGCATGATATTGGAAAAATTGGTATTCCTGATGTGATTTTGGGGAAGAAAGGCCGACACACCCCCGAAGAATGGGAAATCATGAAGACTCATGTTTTAATCGGTGAAGAGATTTGTAAAGGACTCAGGTCTGTTCAAGATGTTGTACCGATCATTCGTCACCATCATGAACGATATGACGGCAGCGGTTACCCTGATCAATTGCAGGGAGGTTATATCCCGTTGTTAGCCCGTGTGTTTCAGATCATTGATATTTTTGATGCTTTAACGTCTGAACGTCCCTACAAACCAGCCTTTACACCTGAAGCATCTATGGCCATTCTGCAAGAAGAAACCCATAAGGGTTGGCGAGATCCAGAGTTGGTTGAGGCCTTTAAGGCTTTTATTCCTACCTATCATAGGGCTGTTGTTCAAGTCCGATGATGGCCAGCTTTTGGATCAATGGTCAACTCTATCAACACCTCATTGAGCCTGGCCAAAGTTTACTCAGTCTTTTGAGAGCTTTGGGTTGGGTTGGATCTCGTCAGGGTTGTAGCACTGGGGACTGTGGTGCCTGTACGGTCTTAATCAATCATCAGCCAGTCCAAAGCTGTCTGTATCCAGCTCACCGCTGTCAGGATCAACCCATTATTACTATAGAAGGATTGAGCCAACATGGACAGCTTGACCCTGTTCAGCAAGCTTTTTTGAATGGACAAGGCTTTCAATGTGGATTTTGCACACCAGGTATGATCTTAAGTACTCGAGATCTCCTGCAACAAGGTGTTGAAAATGAACTTGAGCTACGTCGAAGCTTATCGGGTAATCTGTGTCGCTGTACTGGCTATCAAGCTATTATCGAAAGTCTTGGTACTGAACCTCCCCTCTCCCATTACAAGACAACCGAACCTGTAGGTCAAAATATTCCCAAACAAGATGGTCCCACACTTGTAACCGGTCAACCTGCGTACACTCAAGATTTTTCCATGACGGGTTTGTTGTATCTAAAGGTTATCCGATCTCCGCATGCCCATGCCTTGATTAAAGCTATTCATACCAAAGCTGCTCTGGCTTTAGACGGAGTTCATGCTGTATTAACGCCTGATATGGCTCCTAGACAGGCCTACACCACGGCAGGTCATGCTGATCCTGAGCCCGATCCTTTAGACCATTACCTATTAGATTATAAAGTTCGGTATTGCGGCGATCGAGTCGCGGCGGTGGTGGCTGAGTCTGAAACTATTGCTATCAAAGCTTGTGGATTAATTGAGGTTGAGTATGAGATTTTACCTCATGTTTTAGATCCAACTGAAGCGATGACTGGGGCAGTGGTAATCCATGATGAGACTGAATCTAGCCAAATTGCTGACCCGCAACATAATATAGCAGCTCAAGTCGTGTTTGAAGAAGGCGATTTAGAACAAGGTTTTGCATCTGCTGATTATGTTATTGAACAGTGTTACCAGGTACCAGCTGTGCAGCATTGCCACCTTGAACCCCATAGTAGTACCGCCTGGCTTGATGATCAGGGTGTACTTACGCTCAGATCCAGCACTCAAGTCCCTTTTCACTGCCAGCGCTTATTAGCCAAGATTTTCAATAGACCAATAGAAACTATTCGAGTGATAAAAGGTAAGATTGGAGGTGGATTTGGTAATAAACAGGAGATTCTAACTGAGGATCTGTGTGCTTGGGCAACGTTAGTTACCGGTCGACCTGTTCAGTGGGTTTTAACCCGGCATGAAGAATTTACCGCTACGAATAGCCGACATGCAATGCAAATCCGTTTGAAAACAGGGATCAAAGCTAATGGCACCCTAGTAGCTCAAGACATGGAGGTTATTGCTAATACAGGAGCTTATGGCAATCACGGGCCTACTGTTACTTTTTTAACAGGGTATGCTTCCTTGGGTCTTTACCGATGTCCTCATAAGCGATTTAAAGGCTATTGTGTGTACACAAATACCATGCCAGCAGGAGCTTTTAGAGGGTACGGCGTCACTCAAGGTGCGTTTGCATTGGAATCCCAAATGGATGAAGCTGCGATTCAATTAGGCTTAGATCCCATTGAACTACGTTGTCAAAATTTAATTCGTCCAGGCGATTCGCTGCAGCTGGGTCAAACTGAAGATCACTTTAATCTCATTGGCAGTTATGCTCTCGATCAATGTTTAGACCAGGTTGTCCAAGCTTTGAAACCCACATCTTCAAAACAGAATGGATGTCTCAAACGCGGCATTGGATTTGCTGTCTCTATGCAGGGCAGTGGATTATCTAAGATTCATGCAGCCGGGGTGGAGTTATCATTGACACCTCAGGGATCCGTTATCTTAAAAACAGGTTCAGTAGATGTTGGGACCGGATCAGATACTAGCCTCAGACAAATTGCGGCTCAACTATTAGGGATAGCAGTTGGAGATATTGAACTCATTGCCGCTGATACCCAATTAACGCCTTTTGATGCAGGGTCCTATGCTTCAGCCACCATGTATATCACGGGTCAATCGGTCAAACAAGCTGCAGAGTTGCTTCAAGATCAGATTAGATCTCAGGCTGCAACAGTTTTACAGTGTCAACCTCAAGACATCATTTTGGAATCAAGAAAGCTCCGATCCCCTCATAGTGAGATGACCTTAAGTGACCTGGCTCAAACTCTTGAGCACCCCTTAGTTGCGACGACAATGTACACAGCTGATGAGTCATCTTTGACATTTGCTGTTCAAGGTGTTGAAGTTGAAGTGGACATTGAGACCGGTAAAGTGAGGATTCTAAACTGTGTTCAAGCTATTGATCTAGGGCAAGCCATTAATCCTCGAATGTGTGAAGGGCAAGCAACTGGAGGTATTGTGATGGGGATTGGCTATGCTTTGACCGAATCTCTGGTGTTTGATCAACACGGTCGTATCTTAAATCCCTCCTTTCGGACCTACCGCATTCCTACAGCTGCTGAAATACCTTCTATGCAAATCATCTTAATTGAAGAGGCAGATCCCTATGGTCCCTTTGGGGCTAAAGGGGTGGGTGAAATTACCACAAACTGCACCGCACCTGCTATTGCTAATGCTATTTACGATGCTATAGGAATTAGGATGACTCGCTTACCGATGACACCAGAAGCCATTTGGACAGCTATCCAAGCCTCACAATCTATAGATCACTAGACTTGGAAGATAGTGAATAGAGACTTACAGCGTACTCTGTGCCTAGTGAACGGTAGCTGATCACAGCTTAGGGCTGATAGATATCACAGCAAAGTCGGGCTCTCTGCAGAATACTCAAAGGAAAGTTATGGATTGCTGAGGCCTTAGCATGATCAAATGGATGGCTCCTTTTCCGATCACAGCAGCCTGTTTAATCTGGGGTTTAGCTCTTATACAGATTAGATTGTCAAAGTGGTCTAGGAGATCGACCGTAGCTGAGCCATGGGGTCAGTTTCAGTGATTACAGCTGATTCGATTTGCAGATCGTAACGATCAAAATAAACTTCTATCACAGTAAGATGCTTAAAGGATAAGGAGATCTCAATGGTTCGAGTTTGGGGGTTAGGTAGTGGATTAGGCTCAGTTTTAGTGATGGTATCTACGGCTTTAGCCCAACCTGAAGATGGAAATTGGATCACAGCCCAAATAGCCAACACCACCTCTACAGCCTTTTTGGTGTATTCATTCCATGGTGAAGATACTGCTGGTGAAGTGCCCTACCACAGCTACACAATGCAACCTGGCGAAACTCAATTTGTTAATTGTCAAGGCCAGGGACAAGACAGTTGTTTGGTGTATTGGACCTATCCTGCTGCAGGTCAGGCTTACCGGATCAGAAACCAACAAATCTGTGAGATTGAGAGCACAGGGGCAGCTTCTTGGATATTGAAGACCTGTGACTGAATGCCACCTTCAAGACGGTCCACGATCAGACATTATTTGATAACTCTTAACAAGATCGATAAACTTTGTCACAGAAGTCTAGCTCTTAAAAAAACCTATGGTACGATGCCGCTAGTTTCAGGAAGCAGATCTACCTAGGAATGGACTGGATCTGTGGGACGGCATCTGCTGTTTTTACCTTAATTTAACTTGCAAAGGAGATAGAGCCTTGACATTGAGAGTTGCAGTTGTGGGAGGAGGTCCCGCTGGATCTTCTGCCGCTGAAGTGTTAGCCAAAGCTGGAATTGAAACCTATTTATTTGAGCGAAAACTGGATAACGCTAAGCCTTGTGGAGGGGCCATTCCTCTGTGCATGGTGTCAGAATTTGAACTGCCTCCCGAGATCATTGACCGCAAGGTTCGGAAAATGAAGATGATCTCACCCTCTAACTATGAGGTAGACATTGCACTTGACAACCAGGATGAATACATTGGCATGTGTCGGCGGGAGATACTAGATGGATTTTTACGTAACCGAGCTCAAAGTCTAGGCGCTCACTTGATCAACGGCAAGGTGATGGGGATTGAGTTACCCAGCAACCCTCAAAATCCCAATGAACCTTATATTTTGAACTACTATGATTACTCTGAGCTTGAGCCAGGTCAAAAAGGAGCAGGACGGCCTGCCCAATTAGAAGTTGATGTCGTCATTGGGGCTGATGGAGCTCACTCTAAAGTGGCTGATGCTATTGATGCTGGCGATTATAACTACGCTATTGCTTTTCAAGAGCGCATTAAGATTCCAGACGACAAAATGGCCTATTACGAAGATCTGGCTGAAATGTATGTAGGCGATGATGTCTCACCTGATTTCTATGCTTGGGTGTTTCCAAAATCGAACCATGTAGCTGTAGGCACAGGCACCATGCACAAAAACCAAGCCATGATCCAGAGGTTACAAGCTGGCATTCGATCTCGAGCAGCTGAGCGGATCCGTGGGGGTAAGGTGATTAAAATTGAAGCTCATCCCATTCCCGAGCATCCTCGGCCCCGTCGAGTAGTGGGACGAGCTACATTAGTGGGTGATGCCGCGGGCTATGTGACTAAATCTTCTGGTGAAGGGATCTACTTTGCAGCTAAATCAGGACGGATGTGTGCCGAGACAATTGTTGAAGCTTATCAACGCACCCAACGGATTCCGATGGAAGCTGATTTGAAGTCTTACATTAAGAAATGGGATCGGCAGTATGGAATGACCTACCGAGTGTTAGACATCTTGCAACGAGTTTTTTACCGTTCAAATGCGACTCGTGAAGCCTTTGTAGAGATGTGTGCTGATCAAGATGTTCAGAAGATGACATTTGATAGTTATCTTTACAAAACTGTTGTACCCATGAATCCTTGGGTGCAGCTCAAGGTGACAGCTAAGACTCTAGGTAGTTTAATTCGTGGGAATGCTCTAGCACCCTAAAGTTCAGTTATAGCAGGAGGCACCGTCCTAACCTAGTCTCCTGCTTGATGTCACTCTTCAGTACTAGGGGTTACTCAACCGAAGCATCTGCGGCTTCAGAAGTTGCTTTTCTCATACCGGCTGCAATAGGATCAAAGCCTGAAGGGAACTGAGTTTCGTCATCGTAGTAGGCATCATAAAACATCGCTTCTTTGAGGTTGGTCCCGGTTAAGTTAGCACCAACTAGATTGGATCCACTTAGATCAGCCTGTTCCAAATTAGCCTTCTCAAAATCAACACCTGCTAAATCTGATCCTCGTAGGATACTCCGACGCAAATTAGCAGCTTGCATGTAAGAGCCTTTCAAGTTTACAAACATTAAGTTGGCACCATAAAGGTTAGCCTTGCTGAAATCACTCTGCTCTAGATTGGCTTGTTGAAAGTCAGCCCCACTAAAATCTGAACTTTGGCAGTCGGCTCCACTCAGATCAGCCATGATGAAATTGGCAGCAACAAACTTTGCATCGGTGAGTTGAGCTTGACTGAGATTAGCTTGCGTTAGATCACTTAAAGTCAGATTGACTAAATGAAGATCAGCTCCTGGAAGTTGAACTCCAGTTAAATTGAGTCGTTGTAGATTTGCTTTACGCAGCCGAGCTGTATCTAATGACATCGATTGAAGCCAACCTGTTTCAGAGAGAAAACGAACCACATCTCCCCTAACTGCGCCATCCACCCTACCCAACGTTGTCAACGTCCAGGCTCTCACCATTTTCTGATCAGTAGGCTCCGACTGCATCAAATCGGTGACCTGAGTCATATAAGTATCTATCTTGGTTGATTGTTCTATGGCCTGGAGTTGGTGATACAGATACCCAAATCCTATACAGACCAGAGCTGGAGGAACGATCCAACGCAGTCCAACTCTTACAGCTTTAGTTAATCGTTTCATAGGTTGCTGAGGAGGTTGAGTAAAATTATACATAAGTAAATTAACATATAATTACGAGGAGTAAAGTATCGTAATCGACAAACCTTAATAAACTTAACAAGAATACCCTACCTTGATGAACAATAATAATCTTAATAAAAAGACTAGACTTATGAGATAGCCTAGCCAGCCTCAAGCTAAAAAAAACCACCAAACACAGCTGTATAACTAAGCTTGGTGGGATGAATAGTTTAAGGATCTCGAATTAGTTGCTACCTGAGCGGTCAGGCGTGATCACCCGAGCGGTACCAACAGGTACAGAGCCACCAGGAACATCAGGATTCATTGCTGATACGTAGTATAGTGTGACACCACCATCTTGATTGAAGACAATACCCTCGATATCAACATTGAGGGTGTCACCCGGTTCAGCTGTACCCTCAAACTCAATGGTGATCTTGGTGTTTTCAACATCAATGGTACCTGGTCCATCGGTTGAGGCTAGTAGTTTACCGTCTTGGTTACGAACAACAACACCAGAGGCATCATTCAAGTTTTGGCATTGAATGTCGAGACCTGTCAGGGAAATCTCAGCAACCCCAACCTGAATAATATGATCCCGAGCTAAGCCACCAGAGGTAAAGGCCCGAGCAATAAAGGGACCTTTAGGATCAATTGTAAACTGAGCCTGAGTCACCTGAGGGGCCAAGGCCAGAGCTAGACAAGATAAAACAGTGGCTGATGTTAGACCCAGTAAATAACGTTTCATGACACAACTCCGAACACATTGAACATAACAAAACTGAAATTAAGTTACACCTTGACATGACAGCAACTGAGG
>CAYSWV010000008.1:119533-123493 GCA_964434865.1 uncultured bacterium | reverse complement strand
TGAGGTAAAGCTAACATCCGTCGCCACCGCCAAGGTTCTTGATAAAGGCGATAGAGCCATTCCAGTTGATGCTCTCGCAGCCAAAGGGGAGCTCGCTGCTTAATACCACCCCAAATGTCAAAACTACCCCCTACTCCGATCCACATAGATTGGGGTGATACTGCTTGATGGGCTTGGATCCAAAACTCCTGCCGCGGTGACCCTAGCCCAACAAAGATCAAAGGAGGTTGGGTATTTGAAAGATGGTCTAAGATAGAGCGTTCTTGCTCAGGTGTGAAATAACCATGATGAGACCATAGCTGTAGCTGAGGATGATAGGACTGTAATTGGACGGTTGCTGTCTCAATGACATGAGGTAGGCCTCCAATCAGAGCTACTGTGTAGTAGTGTTGGGCTGCTAGTCTCAGTAAAGCTTCAGCAATTTCAATACCCGGGGAACGGTGGGCCACAATACCTTGACGCCTTAGAGCCCAAACTACCCCCGCTCCATCAGGGGGGACAACTGTTGCTGCTTGAATCAACCTTGCAAAAGCCGGATCGTTTTGGGCCATCATGATCATCTCAGCATTGCAGGTCACGATATGTCCGCCTTGACCAGCCTCAATTTGATCTCGAATCCAGGCTGCATATTTTGTCACAGATTCGGATGATGATACTGCCTTTAAAGTATGAACCGGAATTCCGAGGATAGTGTAGTGTTCAAACGAAGGACAGTCCATCCAAGTTGTTGAGTGATCCATAGTCCAGCCACCTTAAGATCCTACCTAGAAGGCGAACCTGTCGTCCAAGCTGAAGTCAGAATACACGATCAAGTTTCCCCGCATGCCGCTACTTTCAGCTGAATCTGGAAACTACGCATCTGGACTCTGTCATTGACAACCCTTCCGATCACGGCACTAATCCTGGCATTGGATAGGATGATCCTGGCTTTCAGCTGTTCGAATTAGGTTTAAGAGAGGGGCAACTAGGCTAGTTAGAATGCTACATTTACTTGTTGATGACTCAAACGGGTTCTGACAGGATAAATGCAGGCATCTGTTTGCGGGATCATCAAGAGAGATCAGATTACCGATCACGACAGGTTGTGACTTAAAAGGGTTGTAACTAAAAGGTTGTAACTAAAAGGTTGTAACTAAAAGGTTGTAACTAAGAGCTCGATCAATGTCTCATGTTTAGAGGGAGAGTGTTGTGCCTGAATCAAGTTCTAAAAACTCATTAGTGACTCGCATAGGTAAAATTAGCCTAGCTGTTTTTGGGCCTTTGATCCTCTTAGGGTTGTCGATGGGACCTTTATTTGCGGTCTTTGGCCCTTCTAATGACTACAATGCTCATAATCAGATCACCCCTGAGCAGATCCAGGTTGAGATTGAGGGCTACGAAGAGGTACTGGTACGTGAACCCAATAACGAGTTTGCCTTGAGTACTTTGGTTCGACTCAATATCGAATTGCAAGATTATGAAGCGGCTCTACCGCATGTCACTAAGCTTCTAGAACTACAACCTGATAATGAGAGCTATCAGTTAACCTTGGCTCGCCTTAAAGTTCGGACTCAAGATGCCCCTGGGGCTGTTGCGCTGTATCAAGAACTCTATGAGCAGAATCCAGAGAATCCCACTCTCTTTCAAGAACTCTTGGATGCTCAGGTCCAGGCTGATGATGCTGATAGTGCTATTGCCCTGATCAACCAACAGCTTGCAACTGATCCTGACTCTAGATCATTGCAATTACAACTAGCTCGCATTTATGCTCAAGTGGCTCGGACCGATGAAGCCATTGAGATCTATGACAACCTGATTGCTGAAGATGAAACGGACTATACGTTGGTTCTAAGTAAAGCTCTAGCTCTGAGTACTCGAGCCCAAGATGAGGCTGTCAGAGCTCAAGTAGAATCTTTATTTGATGAGGCTATTGCGCTAGCTCCAGAAGGCCAACAAAAAAGAGAAGTTGAACTCATGGCTCAGCAAGTCTTTAGTTTCTATGATCAGCTTAATTCCATTAGTACACCAGAAGCTAGTCATCCGGAAGCAACCTCTGATGAGACATCGGTGGAGGCTGATGCGCCCAGCCCCTAACGGAGTCAGTTAGCGATGCATCCTAGGATGGCTAGATCCTGATTAGGGTTTTGAGGTGATCAGGCATGTCCCGAGTGCTTCTATGGATCCACCAGCATCCCAGATTAGCTTGGGTGGTGGTTTGGGTTTGGGTCCTCAGTGTTTGTTGGATCTCGTTTCTGTTGAATTTAGGTGCAGTAGGTTTGGTGGATGAGACTGAACCTCTATTTGCGGAAGCAGCTCGGCAGATGGTGGTAACAGGGGATTGGATTACACCTGTTTTCAATGGTATCCCGAGGTTTGATAAGCCGCCCTTGATCTATTGGTTAATGGCCATAGGCTATCAGATCTTAGGGTTTAATGAATGGGCTATCAGGCTACCCTCGGCCTTGGCTGGCAGTGGGATTGTCATTATCATCTTTTTAGTTTTGCTGTCATTTGGCACCCTTTCAAGAGAGGCGTTTCTTCAAAGTTCACAACAATATCAGGGCCTTGAACCCCAGCGCTACGTGACAGCTGGGCTGGGTGCTGCCATGGTTGCCTTAACTCCGTTAAATGTGGTTTGGGCACGCACCGGGGTATCAGACATGGTGCTCACATTTTGGATTACGGCGGCTTCATTAAGCTTTTTTCAAGGTTATGTGGCTGAGTCACCTAGAGTTAAAACCTGGTGGTACACCCTTTTCTATGCCTCGATGGCACTGGGCACTTTAACCAAGGGTCCGATTGGGATTGTATTGCCTATCTTGAGCATCAGCAGTTTTTTAGTCATGGCGGGGGCCTGGCGATCGGAGATTAAAGCTCTTCGCCCTCTCAGGGGATCTCTGATTTTATTGGTGATTGCCGCTCCATGGTATGTCTTGGTCTCTTGGATTCATGGATCAGCTTTCATCAATTCGTTTTTTGGCTATCACAACCTTGAACGATTTACTCAGGTTGTCAACAACCATTCAGCCCCATGGTACTTTTATTTTTTTGTCATCCTGGTTGGATTTTGTCCTTTTTCAGTGTACCTACCGTTAGCCATCTATCGATTAGCCTTTTGGCGAGTGGAAGCTTGGCGTCTGCGGCCTCGTTCTACCCAACTAGCTTTACTAGCTTTATCTTGGTTTTTCAGTGTCTTGCTATTTTTCAATGTTGCTGTTACCAAATTACCCAGTTACCTATTACCTCTCATGCCCGCCGCTGCTATTCTTGTGACCTTGATGTGGGCTGATTTGATTAACCGTGATCTGCTTGGCATGGCAAGGGTAATGGGTACTCGCTTAACGATAGGTTGTAATCTCCTGATCTGGGGTGGTTTAACATGGGCTATGGCCACTTTACCTCAGTTGTTAGGTCCTGATACTGCGGCTCCGACCTTAGTCGTCGATCTAGAAATGTCATGGATTCCTAGTGTAGGTGCTTGGATCTGGGGTATTACCCTGTTCCTGGGTTGGATACTTATGATCAAACAGCACTTTCAATGGTTATGGCTGATCAATCTGATCGGCTCGCTAGGCTTTACCCTTTTGGTTGTCACGGTTGTGATCTTTTTTTTAGATGGGCAGCGACAATTACCTCTCCGACAACTAGCTGTAGAGTTGGGACAACCCGCTTATCTTGGCACCGAAATTATTATGTTAGGACAGCCCAAACCTAGTTTAGTCTTTTACTCTCAGCGCCCGATTCTCTTTTTGAGTGAGCCACTCGATCTTGTATCCGTTTTGCCGATCCAATCTCCCACTGTATTAGTGGGTACAGCTTTTGATGTTGATCAGGTAGGTCTTCTGCCTATTCACCAACAATGGGTGCAAAGATTTGGGGCTTTTCAACTCATTCAACTCGATCCCCCCATCACGGAACACGATCTTGCAGACTTGCTTCAATAATTGTAGAGAGCCGACTTGACCTGTACCGTGGGCTTGA
>CAYSWV010000008.1:107095-119433 GCA_964434865.1 uncultured bacterium | reverse complement strand
GGGCTTGGTTAAGTTGGTTTACGACAAGGATGGAGATCAAACTCATGCTCAATTTCAAAGACATGAGAATAGAGATTAGCCAGGATTTGATTACCAGCTTGAGTCAACTTAAGGTAGCGAGACGCATCAATGATATAGGGGTACACACTATTCCAGTAAAATTTGGGGTAGTTGCGCCTTAAGTCTTCAGGGTTTGCATAACCTAGTTTCTGATTGACACCTGTTTCTTCGAATTCAAAAAAAAGGGCTGGAATCTTTTGGAGGTAGCGAGGATCACTCATCTGACCAATTAAATCAGCTGCTCGAACCAAACCTGGGTACCCTTTAGTATCTTGATGATCACCATCTAAAGGAACTGGAAAACGAGTTAATTCAATATTGTGCTTAATGACATCAATATTTAAAAGCGGGTGGCCTTTAAATCGCTCTTCAATAAATAGCTTTCCTCGATCAACATGGTAGGGAGCTAAGCTAGCATCAGTGGCTCCTTCTGGCAGATAAATCAGGTTGTTAGCTTGTCCAGTAGCAAAGAGTCGTTCAGATTCTTGATCGAGCTGGCAGATGCCTTTAACATAGCCAATATCATGACAGATTAACGAAATCATAAAATGAAGCCAGTCTTCTGCTAAAACATGGCCCACTTTGACGTACTTACCCCATAAAATTTCTTGACCTACCAACGTCACAAAAATTGTATGCTCAATATTGTGATATAGGGCATCGCTGCTGGCTATCGTTTCCAAAGCTAGGGTTGCAACCCAATGCAGCAAATCAGTATAAGTATGTCTCACCTCATCGGTTATAGGGCAACACCCCATATTGATCTTAGTGATGAAGGACTTGATCAGGACTTGAGTCGGATTAAACATAGATTAGGGTGGTATTACGACAGAGCAACACGTTTCAAATGCGGTGTATCTCTTAGAGAGTAGGTAATCTCACAGAAGGTTAACCCTATCATTAGAGGCTTATTAGATACTCTAGTAGGATTTGATAGTGTGGATAAAGCTATCCACGCATGGGTTCACTAATCGCTAGCTTACTGATCTAACTTATTGATCTTACCTTTAACCATGAGTAACTACCAGGCTAGGTCTAGCACCTCGTCATGCACAGACTCCTCTCTAAATCTAGCCTTAATAATCAAATTAAGCATGAATGTGCTTATGATTCAAGACAACCAGGCCATCCCAGTTGAGAAGACTAGGTAGGTCTAATTCAACAGCCTCAATGCGATCAACTCCTAGCTTTAACGTCTTGAAAACAACCTGATGATGCCTCAGTAGAGAGTTATGCTGCCCCTAGTTGTATGAGTCTAGTTGTATGAGGCCTGATGAGTCAAATCGACCGAGCGGTTACAAAGATCTAGTGAGACCCTCTAAGAGTTGAAGCGGGATCGCTTTGGATATAGCCCCATTTGCCATCAATGTTCACAGCAGCCAGCCCTTGTGAAAAAAAGGCAGTTTTATCAAATTGTAAGGGGATAGCTAGTTTACCGTCTCGATCAATAAACCCCCAGAGACCATTCACTCCAATAGGAGCTAAACTTTCAGAAAAATTGAGCGCAACTCCATACCCTAACTGCAGGGGTGAGCGCAGGGCAATCTCACCTGCTGGACTCACGTAAAAGGCTTTACCCTTTTGTTCTACAGCAGCTAACCCTTCCGAAAATTTAAAGGCCTGATCAAATTGGGGAGGGATAATCCAAGCCCCCTGCCGATCAATGAAGCCCCACTGCTCCGAGATCTGGACCAACCCGTACCCTTCTGCAAAGCTTAGGGCTCGCTGATATTGAATCGGAATCTGAATCTGTCCTTGTCGATTAACGAAGCCATATCGCTGCTGCTGCTTGACAACAGCTAGACCGTGCGAAAAACTACCACCGTCTTGAAATTGAGGTGCAATTACAAACTCACCCTGTAAGTTGATGTAGCCCCATCGATCTCCACTTTTAACGGAGGCTAGACCCTCTGCAAAGGGCTGACCAACCCGAAATTGGGGTGGGATCACTATCGATCCCCTTGAGTTGATATAGCCCACCTTCCCCTCGATTCGGACCGGAGCCAAGCCCTCTGAAAACTTGACAGCCCGTTCATATTGAAACGGAATCACAGTAGTCCCAGATCGATCAATAAAGCCCCAGCGATTATTCAGCTTGACTGCTGCTTTGCCTTCTGAAAAGGGCCACACAAAATCATATTGAAATGGAACAACCATTGTTCCCTTGCGATTAATAAAACCCCACTTACCTCCCACACTTACAGCTGCCAAGCCTTCTGAAAAAGGCCGGGCTCGATCAAATTGAGGCTGAATCACTAACGGGTAGGATGTTTCGGGTTGAAACGAAATTCGCGAAAGCCAAGTGCTCCATTTGAGTGGCAATAGCACTCCTAAAGTGTCCTGGCTCTGATGGCTGAAGTTGATGAGATCAGTGTAAACATGAGCAGCTCGTGCCATTTGAGGCCAAGTCCCTTCCCATAGTAAAAGAGATCCCAAGAGTCCCATAGCTTTTATCCAGCGTGACGGTTGAACCATTAGCATCACCATTTGATCGAGTGCACAAGTCCAGTAAGACTGTCAGATTGTTATAGGCGTGTATGTTTTGTAAGATACAAAATGAGTTCACAGTTAAACCTCCAGAGATCAGAGTTTGGTCTTAACCAGACTTGACCCTAGCCAATTTTTAGCCCTGATCTCATGAAGCTCTATTCTAATCATTACAACTCGATGGCTTTGGAGATTTATCCCATTGTGTTTAGGTTTATATGTATTTAGGTTTAGATCATCACGATTTGGATTATTGCGTTTTAGATCATCACCTTGGTCATCAGGCCAGTTGTCCGTTAGGTCATCTAGGCATTAATCTTAAGTTATCAAATCAATAATTGAATATTAATGTTCTTCACTAACATCATAATCTAGGTCAAATAGCCCTGTTTCTGGTAAGATGCTTTCTTGAATTCGTCCGATTCCTGCACATGAATGGTCTCCTTAACTTCTAAGCTTGATTCAAGTCTTTGGATTAAGGCACCAGACAAACCCAGGTGACCACGCTGTTTTGGGTGCTACTGACATGCGATCTGTATCCACGACTAATCAACAGGCCGATTTGCTCACGGTTCTTGAAGCGCAGAACGTTAGTGTTTTCTATGGCAGTTATAAAGCTGTCCGGGATGTTGATATCAAGATTCCCAAAAATCACGTTACATCATTCATTGGTCCTTCGGGTTGTGGCAAGAGTACTCTGCTTCGCTGCTTTAATCGGATGAATGATCTGATTCGATCAGCTCGGGTTGAGGGATCCATTTTATTTCATGGCAGCAATATGTATGATCCGGGTGTAGATGCTGCAGATGTTCGTCGCCGTATTGGTCTAGTGTTTCAGAAGCCAAATCCTTTTCCTAAAACCATCTTTGAGAACATTGCGTTTGGTCCCCGGATCAATGGCTATAAAGGTGATTTTGATGAGCTGGTTGAGCAAAGTCTACGACAAGCAGCCTTATGGGATGAAGTTAAAGATAAGCTGAAACAAAGTGGATTATCACTCTCTGGTGGCCAGCAGCAACGCCTTTGCATTGCCCGTACCCTCTCCATTCAACCTGAAGTGATCTTGATGGACGAACCCTGCTCGGCCTTAGATCCCATTTCTACCCTCCGAATTGAGGAATTAATCAAAGAATTGAAGCAACGCTATACGATCGTGATTGTGACCCATAACATGCAACAAGCGGCTCGTGTATCAGATTTTACTGCATTTTTTAATACTGAACTCGATGAGCAAGGGGTCCGGTTTGGTCGACTCGTTGAGTTGAATCGGACCGAACGGATTTTTAATGCTCCGGCTCAACGAGAGACTGAAGAATATGTCAGTGGTCGCTTTGGCTAAATTAAGGGGATTAACCTGGTTGACACCTGCTCTGGACTGAGTTTAGGTCCTTAATGGGACTAGTTTAGTGCTAGTTTGATCTGATTGTTTTGAAAAGATGGTGTAGTGTTAGATCTTGGTTGGCTAGATGACAGTGACTCCATGTTGACTGTTCTGACGCGGTTGCCGGAGGGTTTACTGCAACTTGATACTACACAACTGCATCAGTGCTTAACGGGTCCTACCTTGATTCATTTGCCAGGTCGTCGCTATCCGCCTTTGTTTGTTTCTGTCCTCTTGCATGGTAACGAGTCCACAGGTTGGCTAGCTGTTCGCCAACTACTCACACAGTATCAAACCCAATCATTGCCTCGATCTCTCTCCCTTTTAATTGGCAATATTAAAGCAGCTCAATTGAATCAACGGCATCTTGATCAGCAGCCTGACTACAATCGCATTTGGATGGCTGGCTCTACACCTGATCATGCCTGGGCCTCTAAAGTGAAGCAACACATGCTAAGCCGAGGTACGTTTGCCAGTGTAGATGTTCACAATAATACAGGCCTCAATCCTCACTATGCTTGTGTGAATCGGCTCGATCCACCTGTATTACAGTTGGCTACCTTATTTGCTCGAACTGTTCTGTACTTTACTCACCCCAAAGGTACGCAATCCATGGCCTTCAGCCAATGGTGTCCAGCTATCACGATTGAATGTGGCAAACCTGATCGGCCAGGTGGGATCACCCATGCTTTTGAATTTTTAAAGGCTTGTTTGCACTTAGATCACATTCCAACCCGAGCCGTCAGACCGCAAGACATTGATTTGTATCGCACTGTAGCTGTAGTAAAACTGGATCCTGAGACTCAGATTGGATTTGGAGATGTAGAAGCCGATATCTGCTTCCGTCCTGATCTTGATCAACTTAATTTTCAAGATATCCCAGCTCATACCCTGCTGGGCACGCTAAAACCTGAGGCTTGGTTGGCTGCTTATGATGTTGAGGGTATCGATAGCAGTCACCGCTTTTTTTATCGCCAGGCTGATCAATTAAGAACCGCTATCCCTTTTATGCCAGGTATGTTGACTTTGAATTCGAAAATTATTCATCAAGACTGTCTCTGTTACATTATGGAACGTTTTGATGTCTCAGGGCTAAGATCTTGAACTATTGGGATGACTGAAAGGCTTGAGATCAGGATTGACTTGGTGCACATGGTGGTTTAGGGTTGGTGGTGGTTGATAGGTCCTGTAACCAGGTTGAAACTTGTGCTCAGCGGTAATCTAGGGCGTGGTTTTTAGCTTGAATCTCAATTCTGTTATTCAGACGCTTGGTTAGTCAGAACATTAGTTATCTAGACATTTGAGGCGTAGCCTTAGGAATCATGACCCATTCTGTATCTCAAGTTGTTCAACCTAGCTCGCGACAAACCTCTAAAACGCCCAATCCTAATGTTACTCAGCACTACCACACCATCCGGCAAGTGAGTGAATCCTTGTGCCAGCCTCTTGCTGTTGAGGATCATGTGATTCAAAGTATGCCAGATGTTAGTCCGCCCAAATGGCATTTGGCTCATACAACCTGGTTTTTTGAAACATTTATCTTGATTCCTTATTTGCCCAACTACACATGTTTTAACCCTAACTTTAACTTTTTATTTAATTCATACTACGAATCGGTAGGATCTCGTCATCCCCGACCTCAGCGTGGTCTTCTATCTCGCCCCACGGTTGCAGAGATCTACCAATATCGAGCCTATGTGGATCAAGCCATGATGGTGCTACTTGAACGTGAAGATCTGGCAGATTTGATCATTCTAGGGCTACATCATGAACAACAACATCAAGAATTATTGGTTACAGATATCAAGCATATTTTGTGTTCTCAGCCTGTTTTTCCAGCCTACCATGCTGATACTGAAGGGGCTGAAAAAAGCTCCTCGTCGCTACCACGGCCCCCTCTCGCTTACCTAGACTACAGTGGTGGCCTCTACACCCTAGGTAGCCCCCAACCGGGTTGTGATCAAGCTCAATGTGCATTTGTCTTCGATAATGAAACCCCGCAACATCAAGTTCATTTAATGGATTTCACGCTGGCCTCACGGTTGGTGACTAATGGAGATTATCTGGAATTTATCCAGGATCAGGGCTACGCTAAACCCGATCTTTGGCTCTCAGATGGCTGGCATGCTGTTCAAACCTTGAGTTGGCGGGCTCCCCTTTACTGGCATTGGCTAGACGATCAGTGGTGGGTCGCGACACTCTCAGGGCTAAAGCCTTTAAACCTAAATGAACCTGTTTGTCATGTGAGTTATTTTGAAGCAGATGCTTTTGCGCGTTGGTCAGGGAAACGATTACCCACTGAATCAGAATGGGAAGTGGCTGCGGCAAACGTTCCGTTAAAGGGCCATTTTTTAGAGTCTCATCGCTTACACCCAAGGCCTGCAGCAGGAACCACTCGACCTGATCAGATTTTTGGGGATGTTTGGGAATGGACGCAAAGTGCTTATCTTCCCTACCCAGGGTATCAGTCATGGCCAGGCGCTGTAGGTGAGTACAACGGTAAGTTTATGTGCAATCAGATGGTATTGCGGGGTGGCTCCTGTGCAACGCCACAACATCATTTGCGCTTAACTTATCGCAATTTTTTCCCACCTGCTTCCCGGTGGCAGTTTTCAGGTATCCGATTAGGAGCAAGCTATGACCCCAACTTTAGTTGATCTACACCCCCCTCTAGCTGATTTTCAGGCTGAGGCTCTACATGGGCTACAACAACCTCAAAAATCGGTTTCTCCCAAGTTTCTCTATGATCAAAAAGGCTCACAACTCTTTGATCAAATCTGTGAAGTGGAAGAATACTATTTAACTCGATCTGAAGTGTCTATTTTGAAAACCTATGCTTCAGAACTGGGCCAATTGATCGGGGATGGTGTACTAATTGAATTTGGCAGTGGTAGCAGCCACAAAGTTAGATTGCTGCTAGATGAGTTACCCTATTTGAAAGCCTATGTGGGTCTCGACATCTCCAAGGAGCATCTTCTGGAAGCATGCACCCGATTATCGCAGAGTTATCCTCATTTGCCAGTTTATGCTGTCTGTGCCGATTATAGCCAACCTCTGGTGTTACCTGAAGACCTTAAATTTACCCACAACCACAAAGTTGGGTTTTTCCCAGGTTCCTCTATTGGCAACTTTGAGCCTGAGCAAGCTTTAAGCTTTTTAAGGAATGCAGCCACGTTACTCAGACCTCATGGAGGCTTGTTAGTGGGTTGTGATTTGAAAAAAGATCCGGCTATCTTGGTGCCTGCTTATAGTGATGCTAGTGGTTTCACTGCTGCCTTTGCCATGAATTTATTGAGTCGCATGAATCGAGAATTGAAAGCTGATTTCCAGCTTGATCAGTTCAATTATCATGTGGTGTATAACGATGCCATTGGCCGAATTGAAATGGGCCTAATCAGTCTTCAAGACCAAACCGTCTCGATCAGTGAGAAGCCGCTTCAGGTTCACTTTACAGCGGGAGAGATTCTTCGTACCGAATATTCCTACAAATACAGCATCGATGACTTTCAAGCTCTGGCTCAAGCAGCAGGATTTGAAACTAAAGCTGTCTGGATGGATCAACAAGAACGCTTCAGTTTACATTACTTGACGTTATGATCCCAGTGTTACAATCCCAGGGATGTTGAATCGCTAGGCTCAAGCCTGGATCTCACACTCGAGCACAGGCAACGCGAAAACCAATCAAAAAGCCACTACCATTGTAATCACCAAAGGAGCGAAAAGCGGCTCGACAGGTAGTTGGGGTATCGTACCAAGATCCCCCTCTTAGAACTCTATAAAGACTCACTGGCTCAGTCAGCCAGGGCACATGACCATCTTGTTTCAGAGAGTCTGGCTTATGGATATAGTTAGCATGCCAGTGATCAGCACACCATTCGAACACATTGCCATGCATATCAAATAATCCAAAGCGATTGGCGATACCCAGTTGCCCTACTGGTGTTGTTTCACCCACAGGATCTGATAGGGAGGCGTCTTGGTTGCAATTGGCTAGATCAGTGGTGAGAGTTGTCCCAAAGTGAAAAGGGGTTGTAGTTCCTGCCCGACAGGCATACTCCCACTCGGCTTCGGTAGGCAGTCGGTACGCTCTAGATGTCGCCTGAGATAGTCGATCACAAAACTCAACAGCAGCCTCCCAAGTGATTCGTTCGATGGGGCGGTTAGGACCTTCAAACCAAGAGGGGTGTGGATCAAGGTTAATCTGAATTTTGGGTAACGCTGCCACAGTTCGCCATTGAGCTTGAGTAATGGGAAATTGGCTCAGCCAAAAGGGCCGCTGTAAGACTACTTGGTGTTGGGGACCTTCACTCAAGGTACGACCAGGTTCTGATTCAGGTGCTCCCATCAGAAAGTTACCTGCAGGAATTTCAACCATAGCTAGATCAACCTGAGGGGTCAAGATCTCTCGAAAGCCTCTAGTGACTTGGGTCTGTTGACCAATGACAGCTCCTGCTGAATTAACGGTCACCACCTTAAAGGAAAAAGACTCAGACTCTAGTCCCGAGGCTGCCGCTAAGGCTGGTGACACAGTATTGTTTAAAAATGAGTGAGATCCGAGTAAAGATCCAGATCCAACCATTGCCCCTGACATTTGCAACAGCTTTCTGCGTGTTAGGTTGAAGCGCTTAGGGTTAACTGGCGGCATAATTCTCACTGATGCATAGCTAGTAAATTGATGACTAGTAAAACAATAGCCAGTTTGAACTCAAATCTCAAGAGCAGGTCTTTAAATCCTGGATATTGAACATCTAGAGGTGATGCCCCTGTAGAGTAATCAAGCTAGTGGCTGGTATCATTAGTTCTATCGCATCATCAGTTTCTGACCAGATCGGATCAGGCTGTTGAGCAAGTTGTTCTGATATAGAGGTTCGAAACAGGGATAGTTGGGGATAATCTTGAAGTAAATGTTTAAAGGTTAAAGTCACGGTAATATCTACAGGATGCCGATTTAGAGCAACTACGGTTATTGTGCCTCGATCCTGATCCCAGAAAGCACTAGCTTCGATCCATTGACTGTCTGGATCTGTCTGAACTCGAATGGCCCCTGGCCGGATAAATTTAAAGTAATGGATGGCAGCATAGGTTTTGGGAGTAGGGGTATTGATTGTCATCAGGTTGTGGGTAGTAGGGTCTAAGTCAACCACCTGCCAGGGTAAAAAAGCGGAGGCTTGACCTCTAACCAGCGAATAGTGCAATTGAGCTGCTAATCCATTTAACGCACCGGGCCAATCATGAGGTCCAGTACCGGCTTCAGTGATCCAGTAAGGATAATCTAGATCGTGAATTAACTGGGCAAATCGAGCTTGGGTTTGGGGGTTTTGATCGGCGGCAACGCCATCTATGTAGCCATGGGTGGCAATCACATCAAAATAAGGGCGCACATCAGGCCGATTAAGGATGGCTTGTAAGTACTGATGATTCCCAACTAAGTCTCTAGTTACATGTTCAGGTCCAAAGATCAGGGGCCGGGTCACCGCTTCTTGCTCAAACATGATCCCAACTGTTTTGATTAGTTTTTGGTAGTGATCGGGGGAATAAACAGCTGAGTTATACCATTGTGAAAACATGGGCTCATTTTGAGGACTAAGGGCATAAAGTTCAATACCTTTAGCTTGAAGTAACTTAACCCACTCAACGAGCCACTTGGCAAAATGTTGATACCGATCTGAGCGTAGAGTATTATTCACAACGTAGGGTGACTCAGGGTGGCTGCCAAGGCTGAAATTCTGACGATTAGGGTTGCCATTGGACGTGAGGCCATTTTGTTTCATCCAGGCGGGTGGACTCCAGACCGTACCGATCAGTTTCACGCCATCTGGGCCTAAATGATGAGTAGCTTCAATAAAATCAATAAAAACTTGCCCCCGCTGACCGGCACCCGAGAAATCAAAATCCGTATATGAAATCTCGCGCCAGTCATCTATTTCTTTCAAACTAACATCAGGCCACATTTCCATCCGTAGTAGGGTAGCACCCAGCTCTTCCACGTAATAATGCTGAAATTCTGCAGTTTGAAACAGATCTTGTAGGTCTTCTATCCAGGTGACTAAGCAGGTACCAAAGCCCTCAATCGTCTGATAGCGTTGAGCAAGATCAATGGTAATGGTGATCGATTGGGGCACCCTCAGATTGAAAGGTTGAAATAACCCTACCCCACTGCAGATTAGCCCAACAACCAGTCCACTAACGATCCACCATTTACGACTCATGGGTTTAGAACTCATGGGTTTATGACTCATGGATTGAGGCCTATCTGTTATGAGGTGGGAGAAGTGTCTCCAAACTCCAAATTATGTGTCGCGGCATAACGATGCATAAACCGCATAAACCGCTCCCAATGATCATCATTTGTAATTTCAAAGATAATATCAAGTTTCTGAAAGTCATCACCATCCTCACCGCCAAACCCTAACTTAGCTGATGAGGGCGTCACAGTAATCACTCCCTCTTCATCAGACAGCTTCATAGCATCAAATGAGCGCCGCACAAAGCTACGAGATCCCTTGAGGGCATTAAGGTCAGTAAATCGCATCAACACCGTTCGTTTACCGGTGCGCTGGCCTCGTCGCATGCTGACGTTACTAAGGCTTTCAGAGATTCCATCAAAAAACTCAATAGTAGGTAGAGTAGACATGGGCAAGACCTTAGGTAACCTTCTACTATGGTAACTCCAGAGAAGCAGATATCACTCACTGTGATTCAAAAGACAAATTCACTTGAATCAATAGTTTAAACTAGTCTCAGCATATCTTGAACTTGAACCATACTATGAAAATTTCTGTTATTGGTATTGGGAAAGTGGGATCAACTATTAGCTTTGTTTTAGCAAAAGATGGCCTAGCCTCAGAACTAGTCCTCTACAATCGAACACGGGATATTGCCCGAGCTGAAGCGATTGATATTCAGCAAGCAGTAGCTCTAACCTCTTACCGACTCCTTGTCCGTGATGGAGATCTAGAAGATACAGCCCACTCCGATATTGTGATCCTTGCTGCTAGTGCTCCCATGCCTAAACAGATGCGCAGTCGAAGTGAACTGCTGTCAAGCAACACCCAGATTATGCAAAATCTGATCCCCCCTTTGGTTCACTATAGTCCCCAGGCTGTTTTCATCAATGTTAGTAACCCTGTCGATGCCCTCACCTACCAGATTTTAGACATTGCTAGCCACTGCTCAGATCCGATCAACTGGCAACGAGTCATCGGTACAGGCACTTTAATTGACTCAGCTCGGTTTCGGGACCTGCTATCAACACAACTAGGCATCCATCCTGTTGACATTAATGCTTACATTTTAGGAGAACATGGCGATAGCCAATTTGCAGCACTCAGTTCGGCCACGAGTGGAGGTGAAAGCCTTGAGTCTAACCCCCTCTATCAACAGATGGTAGAAACGGCAAAGCAATCAGCTTGGACGATCTTTCAGACCAAGGGCTATACCAATTACACCGTCTCTTTGGCTGTGGCACTGATTGTACGAAGTATTGTTGAGGATTTGAGGTACACCCTACCTGTAACTGTATTGATTGAGGGGTACTGCAATATTTATGACTGTTGTTTGAGTGTACCTTGTGTGATTGGTCGGCAGGGCGTTCATCGGCGGCTTGAAACTCAACTGAATCCAACCGAGATCCTCGCCTTCCAAAATTGTGCCCAGATCGTTCAACATCAACTACAAAATTGCAACTAGTCCGCTAATGAGAAATCAGCCTCAGCACACCGGCGCAAAAATCGCTTGAAACATTTAGGATCCTGTTTCCAGGTCAAGGGGACAAAGGTATCCTCTAGAGCTTCTAGGTCTGTGGCTGGGACCAAAACAGCCTTTTCAACATGCAGATAGTCTACAGTTTGGATCCTGACTTTCTCGCAGATTGTAGCCATTGCTTCTGCCTCCTGAGAGATTGCTGAACGGAATCAAGAATGAGTTGAAGCCACTGAAACGGACATTAGGAACAGCAATGACTTTTCAACCCATCGTTTCCTGACAAACTTGTGTACGTCTATACAATATAGGAGTTGATTGCATAATTATCAATGCAGACACAATTTGTTACTTAATTAGAGGCTGTTTGAATACACTGAAAAGCGTTAGGGAAACAATTTTAGCCTAACTTGCCTAGATCTATAAGAAGAATTAGAACTTAAAATATATATGTCATTGAAGATTAAACTTTAGCTACAAATCTTTACTCATGATGGATCAGTAAATTGACCTATTCAGTCATCAGAAAAATGAGCCATCAAACGATGAAATGGAACATGGTTCCGCTATTCAGTAACTAGCTGACTGCTTAGCGCACGAGTGCTCTGTCTCTGAAGCGAGTTTTAAGCCTTACCCTTATGTAAATGATGAGGGTGTAAATGATGAGGGTGTAAATGATGAGGGTGTAAATGATGAGGGTGTAAATGAT
>CAYSWV010000008.1:100220-106995 GCA_964434865.1 uncultured bacterium | reverse complement strand
TGTAAATGATGAGGGTGTAAATGATGAGGGTGTAAATGATGAGGGTGTAAATGATTAGTTCTTTTGGTTAGGGTTGCGACTAGTCATGCGCCTGATGGAAACTAGCTTAGCTCTATCTAAGATCAAAGCACATCAAAACAGAGGAAATTCAAGATGTCCAGTTCTCTAATGGAGCTTTCTACTCAACTAGAGGGTCTAATTGCAGAGGCTAGTCAATGTGTGGTCACCGTATATGGACAATTGCGCCACACCGCCAGTGGCCTGTTATGGCAATCCGATATTGTTGTGACTACTAGCCATAGTCTGGAGCGAGATATTGATCTGCATGTCACCTTGTCTGACGGGATCACGGTAAATGCACAATTAGTTGGACGAGATCCAAGTACTGATCTAGCGGTGTTAAAAGTTGATAGTGAAACGATTTCACCAGCTGTTTTGGGAGATCCAGGGCAACTAGCTGTTGGACATCTCGTTGTGGGCTTAGGTCGATCAGGGGAAACGGGGGTTAATGCTAGTTTGGGCATCATCAGTACTCTGGGATCTAGCTGGCAAACTCGCCGGGGTGGGTTTATTGATCAATTCATTCAAACCGATCTGACTCTTCAGCCTAATTACTCAGGAGGCCCCCTCCTTAACCTTCAAGGCGAAGTGATGGGCATCAACAATTGGAATCGCCGCCGAGAACTGACGATACCCGTGACAACGGTTAAACGGGTTGTGGATCAAATTTTAGATAAAGGGCAGATCAATCAAGGCTACTTGGGTATTGGCATGCAGTCGGTGCAGATTCAGACAGCCCTACGTTCAAAATTAAGTTTAACTGCCGAAAAAGGGGTGCTGATCATTAGTTTAGATAGCGAAGGTCCAGCAGAGGCAGCAGGGGTATTAATTGGAGATATTTGGATCCGGTTTGATGGGATCCCAGTGGGAGGTAGCTATGATGTATTGCCGTTACTGACCTCAGAACGTATTGGTCAGCCAGTCACCGTTGATTGTATTCGAGCCGGCACTCTAATATCCCTAACTCTAACAGTAGCAGAACGTGTCCAACCTCACTAACCAATAACTTCAAAATTGAGGACAAGCGTGTGACACGAGTGATGGTGGTGGCAACCTCTGCTGTGATCCAAGCTGGATTAGAGGCAATGTTGTCAAGGTACCCTGAGCTGCAGCTTGTAGGGACAACCTCACCCCTACAGGATACCTTTTTAGATCATATTGAAGTTCAACACCCTGATGTTGTGTTAATTGATGATCCCGAACCTGAGAGTGCTAGTCTAGCTGCATTGATCAATTTGCAGATCGAAGCTTATCTAGTGGTGCTGCTGAATGATGTTCAAGATCTTTGGGTTCTCGATCTGCTTCGCCTAGGGGTGCGAGGGATTCTCTCAACTGAGAGTGATGCCGCTGAAATCAAAGCTAGCATCGAAGCGGTGGCTTCAGGTTTAGTGACCCTTCCCAGCGAATCGACCGAAATTCTGCTAGCTAACACCTTAGCCAAAGATCTATTACCAGCTGCTTTGCAACCTCTAACTCCTAGAGAGTTGGATGTACTGACCCGATTAGCTGAAGGGTTAGGGAACAAGAGTATTGCCAAACAGCTTCAAATTTCAGAACACACTGTCAAGTTTCATGTAGGTTCTATTCTAACTAAACTTAATGCTTCAAGTCGCACTGAAGCCGTTACACTAGCAGCTCGTCAAGGATTGATTCTGTTATAAAGTCTTGCCCTAACTTAAAAAACAACTTAACTCTACTCATTGAATCTAGAGATGCAGCCAGTTGAATGTTGCTAAATGACAGCAGCTGCACCAATAAGATTGAATTAAAATTGGACCAAAGTTCATAACTGATCTGGCTCAGATCAAGCTTAAATGAAGTTTCGTATTCAGGCATGCTATGAGTTGGCTGACAAGTTGATCGTCCCTGAACCACCCAATCTGAAATGGATCAATACTGAGTCTAGTCAATACTGAGTCTAGCGGGATCACTCGTCAGAGTAATCATTCATAATTAGGCTAAGATTGTGGGATCCACCTAACTGATGCAGGATCAAGACTTATACTTGGGGATTACCTACCTGATTCAGGTTACAAGATTAACTTAAGCTGGATTTAATTAGTTTACAGGACAAGGACACCAATTAAAATAGTGGCATCTGACCCTACGTTTCCTTGATATGAGTCATCCTTTGCTCGGCCAAACTATTAGTGATCGGTACCGGCTTAAGCGGACCCTAAGTACAGGGGGGATGGGTCAGGTATTTGAAGCTACAGACACTCACTTATTTGATCGGCGAGTTGCCATTAAGATTCTCCATCAAAACTTAAGCGGCACGGACCTTTTACGGCGCCGATTCCATACTGAAGCTCGCATCTGTGCTCTATTGGGCGAACATCCTTTAATAGTACGAGTGACTGACTATGGGATTCACAATGATCAACCTTATATTGTGATGGAATTTTTGGGGGCGCCACCCTTTGTGGGACAGCCGCTGAACCGGATCTTGAAACAAGGACCGTTAACATTACGGCGAGTGGTGCGGTTGGGGCGTCAGATTTGCTCAGCGATGCAGTATGCTCATTCCTTTTCAGCCGATCAGCCTAACTTCAGAATTAATGGTGTCATTCATCGAGACATTAAGCCGAGTAATATTTTTGTGCTGCGGGATCGAACGATGGGGGAAACCACCAAGATCTTAGATTTTGGAATTGCCAAAACCCTTTCCGATGTGACGATGGCCTTAGGGACCCATATGGGCTTTATTGGCACACCAGCCTATGCCTCCCCAGAACAGATCCGGGGTGAACCCCTTGATTTCCGAGCTGATGTTTACTCGTTGGGTGTGGTGCTCTATGAAATGCTTTCAGGTGACCTACCCTTGGTGCCTAAAACCGATTCCTTCCCAGGGTGGTACGAAGCTCAAAATTTTCAGGCTCCTAAACCTCTTGACCAATCCACTATTGCCCCGGCCATTATTGATGTGGTTATGTCCTGTTTGGCCAAAGAGCGCGATCAGCGGCCCTCCAGCATGGGTGAGTTGCGAGAAAACTTGAAGGTCGCCCTCCAGCAGTCAGTGACCTACCTCAACAAACGATCTAAGTCCCATGCAATCTCAAAATCTAATAGCCCATCCAAGCGTAAAAGTAGCCAGAAACCGTCAACACTAAGTTCATCAGATGCCCAATTTCTCAAGATTGTCCGCCCCTTAGAAGTTGCTCTGGTTGAGTTTAATGTAGCGCCACGGTTTAAGTTAAAAGGTAAAGATCTCTATGTATTGCTTGCCTATCCTAGTACCTCTACTTTGGATCGTTCAGCTATTTTAAAGCAGATTGCCAATAATTTGTTGGGACGTAACCATGCTATTCAAGTTGAACAGGTGGTAGTCTATGGACGCCCCTTCAATGAATCCCGACCTACCTGGAAAAAGGCTCTGGATCTAACTCAACCTGATAACAATGTCTATGATTTTGACTCAGAGGTTGTTGATGATCCGGTGCAAGCTCAGGCCGATGCGGTTATTGAAGCCTCTGAAGATGTCTTTGCAGATCTAGCTGACGAAGAGGATGACCTCCACCTTTTAGAAGAGGTTGCTGATATTGAAGAGGCTTTGATTGAGTCAGATGAGCAACCTATCCTGGAGCCTGAGAAGTCAGATTTAGAGGACGGTGGGGATGAGGATATCCTGCTCGCAGACCAACAAGTGACTCAATTTGGTAGTCTACAGCGAGCTATCTTTTTAGCTAGTTTACCGCCCATTGCAGACCGAATCGCTCAAGTCAGGCAATGGAGCCAGGAAGAGTCAGATTCATTATTATCGAATCTATTTGCCATTGAACTCAGGAAAAGTATTGTTGATATTGAACCTGGAGCCATGCTCTCTTACCAAGATGGGATTGCTGCTTTGCAAGAATGTGATATTTTGAATGCGATCAAACATTTTTCAAGTGCCATTGAAGTTGATCCTAATTTTGCTGAAGCTCACGTTTACTTGGGTCAAGCGTATGCTCGTGATCGTAATCTAGATCAGGCGATTTCGGAACTAGAAACAGCTCTGAGTCTAGAACCCTCCTTGGCGGAAGCCTATACTTATCTGGGCAGTATTTACACTAAAACCGATCGGCTAGATGATGCTATTCAAGCTTTTCAAAATGCTGTTGATCTTAACCCCAATTTAATTGAAGGCTACCCGGTGTTGCTCAGGGCTTTATTTCAAAAAGATGAGATCAAGGCAACGATTCAATCTTATTTGGATGCCTTGCAGCAAGTGCCCCAGCTAATTTCCATGCGAGCACAGATGTCTCAAGTAATGTTGATTTATGCCAGAGAGCTATTAGAGCAAGGTGAACAAGCAGATGCTACCTTCTATCTCCGCAAAGCTGTGTCTTATATTTCAAATGATGCTGTTTTGCACTGCTACCTGGGTTTAGCCCTTGTATCTGGTAAAGACAAGGCCGAATGGCAAGAAGCTGCTACCCACTTTCGCATTGCTAGTCGGCTAGAACCCAAGTTGGCAGAGGCTCATCTAGGACTGGGCATTGCCTACAGTAAGACTAGAAACTACAAAGCGGCTGTTGGTGCATACCAGGACACTTTAAAACTTAACTCCCGCCATCCAGCTGCTCATTACTACTTGGGTATGGCTTATTATAAGCAAGGAGATCTTGAAGCAGCTATACAAGAATTTCAGACCGTGATCAAAATTGATCCTCAATATGTTGAAGCCTCGATTCGATATGGGGAAGCCCTGTTGCAGTCAGGAGATCTATCAGGCTCACAAAAAGCCTTTGATACTGTACTGCGATCATCTGAGACTCACCTAGCTGATGTGTACTGTGGTAGAGGCAAGATTTTTATCGCTACTGAACGCTTAAGCAGTGCTATCGCTAGCTTTAGACAAGCCCTAGATATTTCCCCCATGTTAGCTATGGCTCATGCTGGGATCGGATTGGTGTATCTGATCCAAAAGCAACACATGGCTCCTTCAGACTTTGAAGCTGCTAAAGCCAAGTTTGATCTAGCCTTACGTATCGATCCCACTATTCCAGAAGCCTATTTTGGTCTCGGTGAGATTGATCTACAGCGAGAACGGCTAGATTATGCTATTAAAAACTATCGGATCGCCTTACAGTATAATCAGAGCTATACAGCTGCCCACTATAAGCTCGGTATTGCCTTAGCTAATAAGGGACAAATTGAAGAAGCTATCACTGAAATTCGAACAACCTTGCAACTCAATGCTAAATTTCCGGGTGCTCAGATGTATTTAACAGAGTTACTCAATCAACGGTGGTCCTAATAATAGAGTTATTCTGGGCAATAAAAAAGTTATTCAAGTTTGGTTAGTAACCCTATTTTACGCAAAATGCCCCGGAGTAAAGCCACCTCCTGAAGAGTCAGTTCAGCCCGGTTAAATAATGTCCGAAATTTTTCTAGTTTCCGTTTAGCTGTGTGAGGTTGCAAATAGCCAATTTTGAGCAATATCGTTTCAAGATGATGGTAGAACCCTTCAATGACCTCTATCGGAGCTGGATCTAATTGAGCTGATTGAGCTTTTTTACCTTGAGGGGCGGCTGGGATCTGATCCCAAGCATCCAGAACGGCTAGCCGGAGTTCGTAACAACAAATCCCCACGGCTTGAGCCAAGTTGAGAGACGGATACTCCAACGCTGTCGGGATCATGACATGCCGCTGACACAGGGCTAATTCTTCATTATTTAAGCCGCGATCTTCAGGCCCAAAAACAATAGCACCTGGCAACGTTGAAGCCAGCCAAGGCATGACGACTCGGGGAGGTGTAATACACCACTCTGGGGGATAGCTTTGATCGCGACCCGTAGTGCCGATAACTCGATAACACCCTTGAAGAGATTCGGCAAGTGATGAAACCACCTGAACAGACTGGAGTATCTCAACACCATGAACAGCCATCATTATCGCTTCAGGATCGTTAGGATCACATTGAGGATTGACTAAAACGAGGTGGTGAAGCCCCATATTTTTGAGGATCCTAGCCACAGAGCCAAGATTACGGGGTCCTGCTGGTTCAACTAGGATAATGCGATAGGACTGTAGGTGTGAACGAATGTCTCGCACTCGACCTAAACTAACCTAAACTAGATCTCTGTTAATGTATCACTTTGGGGCTAAAGCCATGTCTCAGAACTTTTGGGCTACTCATCGTTCTCGACTTTTGAGTTTGATGCTGCTGAGTTTGTGGTTGTGGCTACTGTTTAGCTGGCCAGCTCCAGCTATCTCTAAAACTAGTAGACCCCAAGTGATCTCATTTGCCGCCACAGAACAGCGATTAGAAGCCATTGCGGCTGAGATGGAATCGGTCCGGTTATGTAATCGAGCTGGGGGATGTCGTTACAGTGATATTCAAGTGCATGTTAGTTCAACATCCGATCCGACTGTCCCCTACTTAGGTACCATTGATGCAGGGATTACTCGACCGGCAGACTACCCTGACAAAGCCCATTACAATTTTGAATTTCGAGAGGGTGCCTGGCATCTTCTGGGTGGTGAAGAAGTGTCTGATGTGTCTTCGTTTTTCTTCAATGATGATGCTTATGAAGTGTTTAGTTCCTATAGTGGTCGAACTCGAGTAGATAAACTTAGCAATGCACGTCCAGGTGTTCGTATTGGTTATAAAGCCCTCTATTATCGAGTCATGGATCATGGGCTAGAGCGATTGTAGATCAGGCCTTCATTCCTGGGGTCAATAGCCTCTGAGGGCCAGGTAACGCCTTCCAATACTTCCCCTAAAAGACCC
>CAYSWV010000008.1:95882-100120 GCA_964434865.1 uncultured bacterium | reverse complement strand
CTTCGACTAGCTAAGCTCATTAAATGAGTTAACCTCTGATCCTTTCAAGCTAGCTACATGATTTGGCAAGGTTCTGACCCAGTTTTTAGGATCCAAATAATTCTTTCGTCATCCCAGAAGCCTTTTCGTTGTCGTAAAAGTTTACAATGAGTGACGGTTGTGCTTACTACCAGACTTTTGTTACTCACAGGAACGTCCTTATGGAACTTGCTTATCAGCTGGCCTGGTTGGTCCCTATCTATCCTCTTTTAGGTGCTTTCGTCTTAGGAATGGCCATCCTTCTGGCAAATCAGTGGATCCGATCTCATCGAGCTTGGGCCTCTGGTATTAGTGTTTTCCTGACCGGAACCACCATGGTCCATGCCTTTGCTTTGCTGATCGGTCAACTCAGTGGTCATGATCCCTTGAACTGGAGCTTTACTTGGGCTCAAGCTGGATCATTTTCCGTCCAGATGGGATTTACCCTGGATAACCTGGCCGCCATGATGCTGGTGGTGGTGACAACCGTATCCTTCCTGGTTCAGATTTATACTAATGGCTATATGGCCCATGATCCCGGTTATGTCCGGTTTTATTCCTATCTCAGTTTATTTACCGCTTCTATGCTGGGATTGGTGATTAGCCCCAATTTGGTTCAGATCTACGTGTTTTGGGAATTGGTGGGGATGTGTTCCTACTTACTCATCGGGTTCTGGTACGATCGCCAACCGGCTGCAGATGCTGCACAAAAAGCTTTTGTAACTAACCGGGTGGGTGACTTTGGTTTACTCCTGGGGTTATTAGGCCTTTACTGGCTCACCGGTACATTTGACTTTGAGATCATGGGTCATCGCCTAGAAGAGTTAGTCAGCTCGGGATCGGTTAGTGCTGCTGTGGTGGCTGTGTTCTCGATCTTGGTCTTTTTGGGACCTGTGGCTAAATCAGCTCAGTTTCCTTTGCATGTATGGTTACCCGATGCTATGGAAGGCCCTACCCCGATTTCGGCCTTGATCCATGCCGCTACTATGGTTGCAGCTGGAGTCTTTTTAGTGGCCCGGATGTTCCCGGTATTTGAGGGAATCCCAGCTGTCATGACAACGATTGCCTGGACCGGAGCCGGAACCGCCTTTTTGGGAGCTAGTATCGCGATTACTCAGAATGACATCAAAAAAGGCTTAGCGTATTCTACGATCTCGCAACTGGGTTACATGATTATGGCGATGGGGGTGGGCGCTTACAGTGCTGGATTATTCCACCTCATGACACATGCCTATTTCAAAGCGATGTTGTTCCTCTGCTCTGGGTCAGTAATTCATGGTATGGAAGAGGTTGTAGGTCATGATCCGGCTTTAGCACAAGATATGCGCCTTATGGGTGGGTTACGCAAGTATATGCCGATCACAGCGACGACCTTTTTCATTGGCACCCTGGCTATTTGTGGGATTCCACCCTTTGCTGGCTTTTGGTCTAAAGATGAGATTTTGGGATTGACGTTTTCGGTAAGCCCAGCTCTCTGGTTAGTAGGCTTTTTAACAGCAGGGATCACAGCCTTCTACATGTTTAGAATGTACTTCCTCACCTTTGAAGGGGATTTTCGGGGTACTAACGGAGAACTCAAAGACCAGGTGGCTGTCAGTAGGGGTAAGCCTGTCCCTGCCTTCAATTTTGCTTTTGATATGGGTGAACGCCTTGTATTTGGCCCCGGTGCTATGGATGTCAAAGAACTAGAACAGGCTCAAGATTCCACCGATCATCATGATGAACACGGTCATGGTCATGCTGATCAACCCCATGAATCCTCTTGGTCTATGACGATTCCCCTGATGATCTTGGCAGTCCCCTCAGTTTTGATTGGCCTAGCTGGCACCCCCTTTGCCAACCTGTTTGAAGCCTTTATTCATCCTGCTGGAGAAGACATAGCGGGATCAGTCTTGGCGACGGCGGCTGAACAATGGGCTAACGTCCAAGCCGGTGAGTTTGAGTGGTCTGAGTTTTTAATTATGGGGGGGAGTTCTGTTGGGATTGGTTTGATTGGGATTACTCTGTCTGCTTTGATGTATTTCCACAAGACGATTGACTCTGGAGCCATTGCTCGATCTATTCAACCGCTCTATAACTTCTCGTTGAACAAATGGTATTTTGATGAACTCTACGAACGAATCTTTGCTCAAGGTACCCGGTTCGCTGCTCGAGAAGCCTTAGAAGTCGATAATCGGATTGTAGATGGCATCGTCAACTTTGCTGGATTGATCACGGTGATTTCGGGTGAAGCTTTGAAATACCTAGAAAGTGGCAAGGCTCAATTTTATGCCCTAATCATTTTTAGTGCAGTAGTGATTTTAGTGGTGCTCTCTGGAGTTGGATTCTAAAGCAGAGCTGAAGGTAATGAGTATAGATACTGCTTGACGGCTAGTCGCTGCTAAGATGCTTTCTGGACATCGGTGAACAACATTATGGATCTACCCATTCCGTTAAACGAGTTTCCTTGGTTGACAACGGTCATTCTTTATCCCGTGATCGCCTCCCTGTTTATCCCTTTTATTCCTGATCCGGATGGCAAAGGCCGTCCCATTCGTTGGTATGCCTTGTTTATTGGGGTTACTGATCTATTGATCTTAGTGTCGGGCTATATCACCCTTTATGATCCCACTAACCCTGAACTCCAATTAGTAGAGCGGTATACCTGGATCTCCCAGATTGGTCTCAGTTGGTCAGTTGGGGCAGATGGGTTGTCGATGCCTCTGATCTTGCTAACAGCCTTTATCACCACACTGGCGATCTTGGCGTCCTGGCCTGTGACTTTAAAGCCCCGCCTATTTTATTTTCTGATCTTGGCGATGTATGGAGGACAGATTGGCGTCTTTGCTGTCCAGGATATGCTGCTCTTTTTCTTGATGTGGGAGTTGGAATTGATCCCGGTTTATCTCCTGCTTTGCATCTGGGGTGGCAAGAACCGGCAATATGCAGCAACCAAGTTTATCCTTTACACGGCTTTGAGCTCCCTATTTATTCTGGTGGCGGGATTAGCAATGGCCTTCTTTGGGGATACGCTTACCTTCGATATGCAAGATCTAGCTAGCAAGCCTTATCCAGTTGTATTCCAGCTGTTTATGTATGGGGCTTTCTTGATTGCTTATGGGGTCAAACTCCCCATTTTTCCTCTGCATACCTGGTTGCCCGATGCTCATGGTGAAGCAACAGCACCTGTCCATATGTTGCTAGCAGGGATCTTGCTCAAGATGGGGGGCTATGCCTTGCTACGGATGAATGTTGGAATGTTACCGGATGCCCATTTGATTTTTGCTCCTATTTTGATTGTGTTAGGTGTTGTCAACATTATCTATGCTGCGTTAACCTCTTTTGGCCAACGAAATCTGAAGCGCAAGATCGCCTACTCGTCTATTAGCCATATGGGCTTTGTGCTGATCGGTCTGGGCTGCCTGACTCAGATTGGGATGAGTGGGGCTATGTTGCAGATGATCTCCCATGGTCTGATTGGAGCTAGCTTATTCTTCTTGGTGGGTGCCACTTATGATCGAACTCACACGCTGGAGCTGGAGGAAATGGGTGGCGTGGGTTTAAAAATGCCCAAGATCTTTTCAATGTTCACGGTGTGCTCGTTGGCGTCTTTGGCGCTACCCGGAATGAGCGGTTTTGTAGCTGAGATCATGGTCTTTATTGGGATGGCCACTTCAAAAGCCTATGATGGCACGTTTAGAACTGTGATCGTCTTTTTAGCCGCTGTCGGTGTGATTTTAACCCCTATTTACCTACTGTCCATGCTGCGCCAGATTTTCTTTGGTCCTGAGAATAAAGATCTTACCGATCATGAAGAACTCGTCGATGCTGAACCTCGTGAAGTCTTTATTATTGCGAGTTTATTAATTCCTATTGTAGGGATTGGTGTTTATCCTAAACTCATGACTCAGGTTTACGACACCTCAACCAACGAACTAGTTGCTCGTTTGGAGAGTGAATTACCCAACCCAGAGGGTACAGAAGAGATAGCTCTATTTCCACCCCAACCGCTCAAATCTCCTGCGATCAATTGAGTGTAATAACTCTGGTATTGTGATCAAAGCGTTATAGCCATCTCAGGGTAATGAAAGATTGGGATCGAGACGTTACGTTTCGATCCTTTTATAATGCGTTCAGCCATGTTGTCCTAGATCAGGACTATAGGTTTTAAAGTTTAAAGCCTAGGCCCCGTGACCTACCTACAACAGTGAGTGAGATCCCAATGATTAATTATTAACAGT
>CAYSWV010000008.1:81679-95782 GCA_964434865.1 uncultured bacterium | reverse complement strand
TTAATTATTAACAGTATCATTAACACGTCTTCACGGTATTTAACATAACGCATAACAATCTGAAAAACTGTAATTCTTTGTCTGTAAAATCTTAAGCCATACAGATGTTTTTTGTTGTTTAAATCCGAACGCCTCTATAACTAGGTTAAGGCGTTTAGCAAGTCAAGAGTTGCAAATGGAGCGGTTTCAATCTCAATCTTATCCCTCAGGGTCTCAGGACGTTAAGCTGCGACAACTCCTGATCCAAGAACGTTGGCCTGAAATGTTGCGTGGTTGTCGATCCTGTATCAACTGGAGTGATTTAAAGCGTCCAGAATGTTGCGGTGATTGTGGTATTGGAGAACGCCGCCGCCGCCATCGCTAACGGGTTACCTATACTTCAGGATTATCAATCTTCCGATTATTTAAATGGGTAGCTTGAATAGCTCAATGTCAAAACACCTAACTACATATCCTTTTAAATAAACTGCTTTTGATGCAATCATGAGATCTGGGTAGACCATCCACGTTCACTTCAAATGAGTTTGACGATAACTTGCTAGACCTGGCTTTAGATCATCATGCTAGACTCTCACGAAGTAAAATCACCCTCCTAGAGCTTTGTAGGGCCATAATGTAAAGTCATTGAGGTGGTTGGATAAGGAGAATCGGCTGATGCTGCAAATCTTGCTAGGGTTTATTTCTGTATCCCCTGACGGTGCCTTTGTCTTACGATCCCCAGGTCCCTTTATTTTCCAATTTCCTGATACATGGCCTTTGGGAGGTGGCTTGCGTTGGTATGGGGTGCTGATGGCGATCGCGGTATTGATAGGGCTATTCTTAGCCAAGTTTTTAGCAGAGCGGCGCCAACTGGAAAAAGAGCCAGGCATCGCTAGTGATCATATTGAGCAATTAGCCCTCTGGTTAGTGCTAGGGGGGTTTGCCGGTGCGCGTTTGTATTATGTTTTGACCCATTGGTCTGATTATGCGAGCAATCCTTTGTCAGCTTTTGCGATTTGGCAAGGCGGCATCATTATCCACGGCGGCATTATTGCAGGTGCTTTGGTGCTCTACTTGTACTGTCGATTCACAGGAATTAATGGCTGGGCCTATGCTGACACTCTGGCACCTAGCTTGATTTTGGGGCAGGCAATAGGACGTTGGGGTAACTTTTTCAATTCTGAAGCTTATGGAGCTCCTATTGCTTCAGATAGTCTATGGCCCATTCGAGAATTTATTGCTCCCGAGTATCGAGTGCCCCCGTTTGCGGATCAGGAGTTTTTTCATCCCATTTTTCTCTATGAAAGTTTGTTGAATGTTGTGTTGTTTGGCATTTTGCTGTGGTTGATGAAAACAGCCCCTAAACTAAAAATAGGAACCTGGGCCTGGACTTACGTCATTGGCTATAGTTTGATCCGAATTCCCTATGAGATATTGCGTATCTCAGCTGTTGCTTACCTGGGAGATAGCACTATCAAAGTAGCCTATGTAGCTAGTGCCATTGGTATCATGCTTGGCCTATCGATGCTAGTCTACATGTACTTTTTTCGGTTTGATCCTGATCTGGCTTCTATTACTGAATGGATGGTGCAAGTGTCTGGAGTTGAACCCGAAGCTGCTGACAATGTAGTACAGCGAGCCTGGACTATTCAAAAACGTAATTCACAGGCAGACTTAATGGATCGGGTTACCCTAGCTATGCCTAATTTTCCAGCGTCTCTTTCCCGCACTTTACCTATCACCAAGCGTCAGGAGCTGATGCGAGATATCTTCAAACAGTTGGAAGGCCAGGCACCGACAATGACACCTCTTGAGGTACCTTCCGTAGCGCCTGACCTACCCTCTCAATCCCAAAATGAAGAAGTTGAGGCTTGATCTTTAAATCAACTCAAGAGTACTAAAGGCACCCTATGGTCTGACATGATTGTAAGTATTCAATTATGGAGTGGTGGTTATAGAGAGTGGTTGCTGTTGAAGACTAGGGTGTACTCATTGTACTAGGAAGAACTAGAAGGGATTAAGCTCTTGAACGAACACCTTGACGAGGTTGTGCCTTATTGACCCGCAGATCTCGTCCCATCCAGCTGGCTCCATCTAGGGCATCAATAGCACGCTGCTCATCGGACTCATCTTCGAGTTCGACAAAAGCAAAGCCACGCTTACGACCTGTTTCCCGATCAAGAGGCAATTTGACTTGCTTCACCGCACCATACTCAGCGAATACAGCGCGCAAGTCTTCCTCGCTAGCCTTGAAGGACAGGTTTCCGACAAAAATGGTCATAACAAACTAACTCCGAACCTGAACTACTAGCTACGAGTTCGGAGAGCCAAAGGACAACATTAACAACCATGTGTACCAGACAACTAAACCGAACTTGATGCCAAGTCTATATTAGAGCCATCTCACTAGTTCTGGGAATAGCAAAACCCAGATTCGTCAAGAATACTTGACATTAGATGGAGATGAGATCACTCAGACTCAGCTAGCTAGGAGCATAGATTTTAAGTCTGGCCTAAGCTCAGGACAGGTTTAGTTTAGGTTGAGAGAGAACCCATCAGTCAAAAAGGCGAGAAGCAGAGGGGGTAAAAAGAGGAACTAGGGCATCAAGCTCAACTTACACATCAAGCTCAACTATCTCAGCTTCTACACTGTTTTGTCATAGACCAAGTAGACTAATAACGGTACAATCGGAAGCCAGCATTACGGGTTATTCCGGTAGCTGCTCAACTTTAGGCTTAGTCTATGCATAGTATTGAGTATACCACAGCACTACTTCCTGGCACTGAACTCACTGCCAAAGTTCGCCCTTGTATCCTGGTTATTCGAGGACAGCTCGATCGGCCTGGAGAGGAAGATGTACCCCGTCAGACTGTTTTGATCAATAAACCTCTAATGTTGCTGGGGCGAGACTCAACCTGTACTATTCGGATTCAAGATCGCTTTGTGTCCCGATTTCATGCCGCACTAACCCGATTAGAATCTGAAGATTTGATTACTTATTGGCTTCGAGATGGTGATGGTCGTGACAAGCTCAGTGCTAACGGTGTTTTTGTTAATGGCAAACGGTTAGTAGCTCCTTATCAACTACGAGATCGTGATCAGATCCGGTTCGGTACTCGTTTGATGACCAGTTTTCACGAAGTCCGGGATCCCTTGCCCTCTGATCATCAACAGCATGAACCTCTTATTCATCAACTGCTTGAAGCTAGCCTCATTACCTCAGATCAGTTGGAATCAGCTCAAGCGGAACAAGCCTTTTGTAAAATGCTGCTAGGCGAAGTCATGGCCTTGAGAGGATGGGTCCAGCCAGAAACCATTGAATTTTTGCTCCAAGAGCAAGATCTGTCTGAGCTGCTTTCCTCTAGTCAACAACCGATTGGTGAGTACCTCAAAGCAGCAGGATTGGTCACAGAAGCTCAGGTCATCGAAGCCCTACGTTATCAAAAACGAAAAAAAGTCTTTTTTGGAGCTGCTTTAGTTGAAAAAGGCTATTTAAAAGAAGAGACATTAAACTTCTTTCTGCGTAACTTCAGTAATACTCAGGATATTCCTTTTGAAGAAGAGTCTTTCTTGAAAGACAGACCAACCTCAGAAGATACTGATTCTGGTGCTAAGTCATGACAGCTTGGATCAAGATATGACTTACCTCTCATACTAAAGAAGGCCCCAGACTATGGGACCCTACTAAATAAAGTGTTAGGGGCAACTTGACTAGCAACAGCCTAACCATCTATGAGAGACGAATCTAGAGATTTGTCAGTCGTTTATCAGTAGCGCCAAGTTTTATCTAGCTTGCCCAGTTTGTGGATATATGTTCAGCTAGATCAACTACTCGTTGTGAGTAGCCCCATTCATTATCGTACCAGGCCATGACTTTAACCATATCACCACCCAGTACAGCTGTTAGTTCAGCATCAACAATGGAAGAACAGTCATGGCCTCGATAGTCTGTTGATACCAAAGGAATTTCAGAATACCCCAATATCCCTTTCAGATCACCTTCGGCAGCTTCTTTAAGAGCAGCGTTGACTTCTTCAGCAATCACATTCTTTTCAGTTTGAACCACAACATCTACTAAGGAAACGTTAGGAGTTGGGACTCGGACAGCAACGCCATTCAACTTACCCTTGAGTTCAGGGATCACTAGTGAAACTGCTTTAGCGGCTCCGGTGGTAGTGGGTACCATGCTCAGGGCTGCTGCTCGAGCGCGGCGTAAATCCCGATGACTACCATCTAAAATGCGTTGATCACCGGTGTAGCTATGAGTAGTGGTCATCGAACCTTTAATGATCCCAAATTTATCCAAAAGCACTTTTAAAACAGGGGTTAAGCAGTTTGTGGTGCAGCTAGCATTGCTCACTACATTATGACGGAGAGGATCATAAGACTGTTGATTGACACCGTAGACAAATGTCGGGATATCGCCTTTGGCAGGGGCTGTGATCATGACTTTTTTAGCCCCAGCCTCAATATGCTTAGAGGCACCTGGATAATCACGAAACACACCTGTCGCTTCAATCACTAGATCAATACCCAAGGTTTTCCAAGGTAAGTTGTTAGGATTTCGATCAGAAACAACTGTAATGGCTTTGCCATTCACGACGAGGTTGCCATCGCTAGTTGACACTTCAGCTCCTTGAAGAGGTCCTAAGATGGAATCATATTGGAGCAAGTGAGCAGCTGTTTTAGCGTCAGAAGTGTCGTTTACAGCCACAATGTCCAGGTGAGACACACTTCGGCCTAACCAACACCGCATAAAATTACGTCCAATTCGTCCAAATCCATTGATGGCGACTCTAATCACTGCTGCTGACCTCACTGCTTAGGAATAATAGGGCTGATTGCTTAGCACATAATATCTCAACTAGTCTCATTCTAAATAATTTCTTCCAGTGGTTGTGGCTTGTCGGCCCCTATTTTGTAACGAATTGGATCGCAGCTTAGAATCTAGTCCCCATCAAGCCCGAAATCGTTGATAGAGACTAACCATCGTTTTAGCTGCTGAGTCAGCCCCTCGTTGTTCTAAAACATCGATCAAGACATCGTCTAGAATATATAACCGTTCTCCCATCATCTCGCCCCAAGCCCGATGTAGCTTAACACGGAGTTCTAATGGAATTCGATCAATATTACGGGACGGTAAAACAGCAGTCTCCACCTGAGTTAAAGCAATAGCTGTATTGACCCGCCGTCGAGTAGAGAGTAGAGAAGCCTCACCAAAAACTCGCCCAGCATTGAGAGTTGCAAGCCAATAATCACCGGGGTAACGAATAAACTGGCGCCTCAGTTCAACAATACCACTTAAGAGTAGATACATATCGTTGGTAGAATCACCTTCCTCAAAGATGACTTGAGCGGGTTGAAATCGACGTGGAGTTAAAAAGGTTGTCAAGGTTTGCCACTCATGATCATCCAGGGATTGAAACAGAGCGTGTTGTTTAACTTGTTCAAAGGTGAAGTTACCGGATGCCATGCGTGCTAATCCCAATTTGCTCTAGTGACGACTTCAGCTTAGCCAGGAGGCCAACTCAATGAACGCCCCCCCAAAATGTGCAGGTGCAAATGATAGACGGTTTGCCCCCCGTCGTCTCCATTATTAATGACAACCCGATAGCCTTGAGTCAGGCCCTCTGCCGCCGCGATCTGTTGAGCAGTCAGTAGCAGCTTACCTAATAAAGCCTGATCTTGAGGCTGAGTCTGCGAGAGCTGTGGAATAGGCTGTTTAGGAATCACCAGCAGATGAACAGGAGCTTGAGGGTTGATGTCTTTAAAGGCAAGAACATCGTCATCCTCATAAACAATTTGAGCTGGGATCTCTTTGCGAATGATCTGGCCAAAAATTGTATCGCTCATTAATGTGCAACCTTTTGATAAATCAACCTTTCGATAAATCAACCTTTCGAGTACTGAGTTGGAGCAATTGATGGGCAGGACTCAATCTTAAACCCAACTTAAACTTAAAGGGTTTCAACGATATCTCTATGGACCGTTACCCAGGAGTACTAGAATCTTACACCTTAACTTTGACGGACTTGCTCAATAATCTCTTGCAAAATATCAGCAGCCCCTAGGGTTTTAAGTTTTTCGGCTAGGGTAATACCAATTTCCTCAGGATTTGTAGCGACACCCACTTGTTGATCTCGAATAACACGTTGACCATCTAGGCTCGCGACTAGGCCCACTAAGGTTAGCTGATCGCCGCTCATTTCGGAATGGACTCCAATGGGGACCTGGCATCCTCCTTCTAAAGTTCGTAAAAAAGCTCGTTCCGCCAGGCATCGACTCTCTGTTGGCTTGTGAATCAGAGGTTGTAATAGGTCCAAGGTTCTGGAGTCATTGGCTCTACATTCGATCCCTAAAGCCCCTTGGCCAACGGCATATAGTGAAATACTGGGGTCAATAACTTGATGGATGCGTTCTGATAAACCTAACCGTTGTAAACCTGCCACTGCCAGGATTAAAGCATCATACTCACCTTGATCTAGCTTAGAGAGCCGAGTATTCAGATTACCACGGATATCTTTGAACTCTAAGTGAGGAAAAGCATGACGGAGCTGGGCCAATCGCCGTAATGAAGAGGTCCCAATCACTGATCCGGCTGGCAGGGTATCGAGTTGGTAATCTCGGTTACGTGCATGAACCACCAAAGCATCGGCTGGATTTTCGCGGGCGGTAATGGCCCCTAAGATTAGACCTTCCGGTAGGCGAGTGGGCATGTCCTTAAGGCTATGAACAGCCAGGTCAATAGTCTGCTGTTGCAAACCCAACTCCAGTTCTTTAGTAAACAGACCCTTATCACCAATCTTAGATAACGCGACGTCCAAAATAATATCGCCCTGGGTCGACATGGTTTGGATCTCAAACGTACCTTCAGGGTAATGCTGTTGGAGTTGGGACTGAATCCAGTGGGTTTGGACCATGGCTAGAGCACTTTTACGTGATCCAATCCGGACTCCTGTCGCTTCACTTCCATTAGGGGTCATAGCTTGATTCAATCAAAACAGCGCTCTTTAAGGTAGCTCAGCTTAGATCATTTGTGCATGATTAGTGTGAGAAAAAGTTACATGAGAGAAGATGGCTCAGTATAATAATACCAATATCAGGCTGGCTGAAATGAGTTGGGAAATACGATGAAGACAGTGTAGTCTGAGATGGTTGTTGAGGTTGTTTCGAAAACTATCCCTATGGAAGAAATTAACACCAGTCCCCAGTTGCTTTTGAAGCGCAATATTCCGGTTAAGGTTGTGGTCACAGAGATCTGGAAAAATGAGATGCAAGAGCACTTGAAGCGCCAAGTCCAAACCTTGGACAATCAAATGCAACAGCTTGAGTTTCAAGGAAAGCGTGCGATTGCTGAAATTGAGAAGCAAACCATCAGCCCCAGTGGTCCCCAATCTGCTCAACAGATCGAATCTATTAAATCCCAGGTTAATGATCAAAAGATCAAGCTACTCGATCAAAAAAATAAGCTCTTACAACAACTTAATCAGGTGACCAGCCTTGAGTTAAACCAAGAAGTGATGCAGGGCAATGTTGAAAGCTTTTTTCGGGTTCAGCAGGGCGATAACCTGATTCAAAAGATGCAGGTTGAGATCTTATTAGAAGATGGCATTATCAAAGAAGTCAGGGGCAATCCCTGATTAGATTCCTAGGTCGTTTGGCCTCAGGTTTAATCCTCTGACAAAACTTGTTGCTACTTAACTTTTTGTTACAGTAGTAGCAAGTATGGAATAGATTTACCGTTCTCCAGAAAACCTGCTTATGCCTCAGTCCGTTGGATTGGACTATGATAACCTGGACGATTTGGATCTACCCCAGTGGGTCCTGACTCCAGCTCAGCGCCGTCGACTAAAAGCAGCTTTTGTGTGGTTAGCTGTTTGGGTTAGTGTTAGTATTTTTCATCTGTTTCCAGTGACGCGTTGGGCTGTGGTGGGTCTAGCATCTTTAATGGCTGTTCATGCAGTGCGGCTAGTTACAACTTTACAAGATCCGTTACCTGAAGCTTTAAGTTTACCTGAAGCTTTAAGTTTAGATACAGAGGTCAATGCTGCTGAAACTTTAAATCAAATAGCTACGCCGAGTATCTTACCAGAACCAGGGTTGGCAGAGCCAGGGTTGGTACCATTACCGCGAGTGTCTATCTTAGTCCCTGCCAAAAATGAGGCTGCTGTATTGCCCCAATTACTAAACAGCCTGGCCGCTTTAAATTATCCTCAAGATCTGACTGATCTATGGGTTATTGATGATGCTAGTACTGATGAAACTTATACTATCCTTCAACATCATCAAGCCCAAATCACAAATTTGAATATCTTTCAGCGTCAACCTGGAGCTGGGGGGGGGAAGTCAGGGGCTCTGAACACAGTATTGCCCGCCACACAGGGTGACATCATTATGGTATGTGATGCAGATGCCTGGGTAGATCCGGATTTACTACGTCAGAGTATTCCCCTGTTTATGGCGGTGCCTCGTTATCGTCCCATTGGGGCTGTGCAGCTACGCAAAGCAGTATCCAATGCTCCACAAAATCTGTTAACACGTTGCCAAGAAATAGAAATGGTGTTTGATAGCTACTGGCAATGTAAACGCATCGCAGTGGATGGGATTGGAGAACTCCGAGGTAATGGTCAACTTATTCGTCGAGATGTTCTAGAAAAGTGTGGTGGTTGGAATGAAGGCACGTTAACTGACGATCTAGACCTAACGTTTAAGCTGCACTTAGCTGGTGTTGATATTGCCTTTTTACCTGATGCACCCATTCAAGAAGAAGGGGTAACTCGCTGGATTGACTTGTGGCACCAACGGAGTCGTTGGGCTGAAGGTGGGTATCAACGCTATCTTGACTATTGGCCTGGGATCTTGCGAAATGGGATGGGATCATTGAAAACTTTTGATCTCCTTGCTTTTTTCATTAGTCAATATTTGATGCCTATGGCCTTAATCCCAGATTTGATTTGGACGTTAACCTACTCTCATCGCTCGGCTCTTTTGCCAGTGGGCGCTATTGTTTTATCAATGTCAGTAGCTGGTTTTTGTAATGGACTTTATCGAATTCAGGGGTTGCGAGGTTGGCCCCTTGGATTGAAATCTGTTCAAGGTATGATCTATATGTTGCACTGGGTGCCCGTGATGATCGTGACCACAACTCGTATGTGCATCCAACCCAAGCGTCTGAAATGGGTAAAAACTGTTCATATGGGATCTGAGGGTACTAATCAAGAGTTATAGGATGCCTTTAATCTGACTCAACTCGACTCACTTGACTACGATGATCTCAGAACGACGTGTTTATCAACGAACAGATGCAGTGGCCCTCCATTTTAGTGAATGGAATCCTGGCGGTGAGCCTATTCTCCTGTTGCATGGTTTAGCTGATCACAGTCTGGTGTGGTCTAGGTTAGGTGATGCTCTCAGTCATCATTATCATGTTGTGGCACCCGATCTGCGAGGCCATGGTGATAGTAGTAAACCCGATCAGGGCTATACCTCTGCAGATATTGTGGAGGATCTCAAGGCCTTAATCAATAGTCTAGGCTGGACTAAAGCTCATATCCTGGGACATTCTTGGGCCGGTAAACTAGTATGCTTTTGGGCTACACACTATCCTGACATGTTTGCCAGCTTGATCTTAGTCGATCCGTTTTTTGTGAAAACGCTGCCGCAGTGGACTCGATTGACTTTTCCCTTGCTGTACCGGTTTTTACCCTTTCTGAAAACGATGGGGCCTTTTGACAGTTATGCAGCAGCCGAAGCCGTTGGGCGATCACTTAAGCAATATCGAGCCTGGACACCTTTTCAACAGCTAGTCTTCCAGTTTTCGGTTGAGGAAAAAGCTGGAGGTCAATGGGGCAGCAAATTTGCTCTAGCTGCTCGGAATCAAATTTTTGAAGATGTTGTCAATACTTCAGGCCTAGTGTCTGCTATCGATATTCCTACTCTTTTGATTAAGCCTGATCAAGGGCTGAATCGGTTTCAGTGGCAATTACAGCCTTATTTCTCCTACCTGAACACCTTAAACCTAGCTACGGTACCTGGCAATCATTGGGCTTTTCTAACCGATCCAGAGGCCTTTAATCTTGTTGTTCAACAATTTTTGGCGACTCATAGCTTGTAAGCCTGTTCATGTCTTCAGGTGATTCAGTCTAAAAGCTAACTCATTTTTCTAAGCGATGATCAAGATCACTGAGGGGGGTAACCAGCTTGATTCAAAAGATCACGTACTGTTACTTCAGTTAAAGAAGTGGTCACGATCACAGCTTTGGTTTGGGGATCAGCTTGGATCTCTGCAGCTGGATCAACAGCTTGAACAGCTTGAGTAACAGCTTCAACGCACGCTCCGCACATAAGTTTAGGAACCGTTAGAGTCAAATTCATCGCATGGCCTCCCTAATCGATGGCAACTATACGGATTAAGCTTAACCAAATCGGTATCCAAATCCTCGGACAGTGACTAAATACTCTGGATTACTTGGATCTAACTCCAGCTTCTCTCGTAACCAGCGGATATGGACATCTACTGTTTTGCTGTCTCCCATAAAATCAGATCCCCAGATCTTTTCTAATAACTGTTCTCGGGTCCAAACTCGCCGAGGATGATTCATAAAAAGTTCTAGCAAGCGAAATTCTTTAGGCGAAAAGTTAACTTCAAGCCCCCTAACCAAAACTCGACACTCTTGAGGATACATGGTGACATCGCCGTGACGGATCACCCGAGTTTCGGAGGTTTGCACCTGATTTTGACGGCGTAACACGGAGCGACACCGAGCAATTAATTCTCGCATCCCGAAGGGCTTGGTCAAATAATCATCAGCACCCAGTTCCAGACCAACGACTCGATCGGTTTCACTACTTTTGGCGGTCAGCATCAAGATGGGGACTGGATTGCCTTCACGGCGTAGCAGTCGACAAAGATCTAGCCCATTAAGTCCTGGCAACATCAAATCTAAAATAAGGAGATCTAACCGCTCAAGATTATGAATCAGTTCTAAAGCTTGGCGACCGTCTCCTGACTGGAAGACCTGATAGCCCTGCTCCTCTAGCTCCAGTGCGACGGTTTCACGAATAAGGTCTTCATCATCCACCACAAGCACAATCTCTTGTTGCTGCAATGGATCCTTGAGTCCCGGAAGCGTATTCATTGCTTGCATGACAGCTCACAAGAAGTAGAGGTTACTACTCCGATAGAATACCAGAGAACTCCAGGATTATTGATACAAACTTTGATACTCTTCGGCTTCTCGGAGCTAATCCGTCTCCAAGGCCATGATCTGAAGCTGATCAATAGATAAGGGAGTCAAATCCGCAAAGGATTCAATGAGTAATGTTGGGTCTAGGATAAAGTAAGACGCCTCAGTGTCTTCGATCATGGACCGGATAAATCTGGCGTTGCCTAATGACCCTGCACTAGATAAAGGTTTGATCATTTCTTGGGCAAATCGCTTGAGGGTTGGCGGTGTATCCACAACAATACCCTTGAGTGCCTGGCTAGTCTCAATTAAAATGACATAGTGCTCAGTCGAGGATTGATGGGAGTGAATATGAAGGACTGCCCCAATATCGACCAGATGGACTCGAAGCTCATTAAAGGTAAGTGAATCGTTGTGATCAGTTGATGCCATTAACTTAGACAGGGGCAGCACGCGATAAAGTCGATCAAATAGAATCCCAAACCAGTTAGACTGAAGGCGAAACACCAGCACTTGCTCCGTATCTTTAGCTTGAGATGACTTGGTTTTTCGTTCAATTCGTTGTTGAAATAGACGCATAGGATTTAACCTGGTAGCTTGATCTAGCTAGGATTGCATAGAAACAGGTTGCCCTGATTCGAGTAGGGTTTTGACTTGCTGAATTAGCTCTCGTTCCTTGCAGGGTTTGGTAAAGTAGGCTGCCGCCCCCAGTCTTAGGGCTAGTTGACGATGTTTATCTCCAGTACGAGAGGTGAGCATCACAAACGGTAGGTCTTTAAATCGATCTTGCTTTTTCACCTGGGCTAACAACCCAAACCCATCTAATCTTGGCATCTCAATATCGCAAACTACCGCATTCACCTCTAGTCCACTTAAAAGCTTATCTAGGGCATCTTGGCCGTCACGAGCTTCTACCGGTTGATAGCCTGCTCGTTCAAACATGAGGGATAAGAATCGTCTGACATTGATCGAGTCGTCCACAATCATCACGGTGGGTTGGGTGGGTTGAGGCGCTGTTGGAGCTGGATCTTGTAGTGAGGGCGCTTGTTTAGATCCTGTTGTCATCCAGGTGAACAAATCGGGAACATTAACAATCGGAAGCACTTGGCCATCCCCCAAGATCGTACAACCACTAAAGCCAGCAGGCATTAAGAAGGGACCTTCAACAGGACGGATCGAAACTTCTCGCTCACTCCAGCAACGATGAATTGGTACACACACCAGATCTTCACCCTGAGACACGATCAAGATCGCGGGTGAGGTCATGACTGGAACATCTTCAATGGCTAGGGGCCGAGTGGGGCAGTTAAAGGTTAACCAAGCCTCTAAGTTGACCTTGGGCACCATGTACCCTTCCCACTCCAGGACGTCTTGGTTCGCCACCGACTTAAACGGGGGATGGTCAGGATCGATCAACACCATTTGTTCAATCGTGTCTGAAGGAAAGGCCATCAGCATGCCGTTACTGGCCTCAACCATCAAGATCCGCATCACAGACAACGTTAGCGGGACACTCAAGGTGAAAGTTGTCCCTTGGCCTAATTCAGTATCGAGGGTAATCGTGCCACCCATATCTTTTAGATTAGTTCTGACCACATCCATACCCACGCCTCGGCCTGACAGTGAGGTCACCGTCTCAGCTGTACTAAAGCCAGGTTCGAACAAGAGTTCTGTCAAATCTCGATCCGAGGCCCGATCCATCAAGGCAGAGTCTAGCCCCAGCCGCTTAGCTTTTGCCCGAACTTTTTCAAAATTGATCCCACCTCCATCATCACTAATGGTAATAATTGTTTGGTTGCCGCGATAGCCGGCCCGAATTTCAATTTGACCCCGCTCGGATTTATGACGAGCTTTGCGAGTAGCTGCATCTTCAATCCCATGATCAAAAGCATTTCGTAGTAAGTGCAGTAAGGGATCCGATAGCTTTTCTAAGATCGTTTGATCCACAAGGGTTGCCCCTCCATAAACTTTTAAGTCAACTTGTTTACCAAATTGAGTTGAAAGATCACGAATAGCTCTAGGGAATCGATTCAGCAGTTCGTTTAAGGGTCGCATCCGAGCTTGTGTGACAGCTGTTTGGAGTTTTTTAGACACCCGGTTGAATTCAAAGGTTGATTGCTCAGCATCTTGTAGAAGTAAATCCATATCACCAGATACTTCTTGCAACCAAACAATTGTTTCCATCACTTGTTGCCAAATAGGATGCAGCTCGCTATAGCTGTCAAACTCCAGAATGTCAAAGCCTTCAGGTCGCAGGTGAGTCAAATCAAGTTGTAAAGCGGATGGCCCCAAACCACTCATGGCTTGAGTTGCCACCCGATCATAGGCATTTCGTAATTGCAAATTGGATTGTTCGAGATCCAAGATCCGCTGCACCAAACGGTTCATTAACCCCCGCATCCGGCTAAAGCGCAAGTTCAAGCCATTACAACCAATTGACAGCTCACCACATAGATCATCGAGTAGTTGTAACCGTTTAACAGGAACACGAATGGTAACATTATCAGAGATTAACTCGGACCGAGTTGGGGTGATTTCATTAGCGGTGTCTATTTGATCTGAAATTTCAGCAGGAGTTTCAACTGCATGGGAGGCATCCTCAATGAATTCAGGTGTCCAGTCATCAACACTACTGTCAGTTGAGTAGTCACGGGCCAAATCGACTAAATCTAAATCATCGTTGTCAGGGATTCGATCCAATGCACTTAAATCCAGATCAGTTAGTGACAGCCTAGAGTGCTCAGAGTCAACAAAAAGACTGGAGCTTTGATCATCATCTCTTTGATTATCGTCAGGTTCAAGATCCCACGATGCATAGTTTGATGTGGATTCAAATGTATAGTCTGAATCTGGAGTTGTAAGCGTAAAGTCTGTTTCAGGATTAAAGTCTGTTTCAGGATTAAAGTCTGTTTCAGGATTAAAGTCTGTTTCAGGATT
>CAYSWV010000008.1:0-81579 GCA_964434865.1 uncultured bacterium | reverse complement strand
TAAAGTCTGTTTCAGGATTAAAGTCTGTTTCAGGATTAAAGTCTGTTTCAGGATTAAAGTCTGTTTCGGGGTTGGTGGCTATTGACTCATCTACCCACTCATCTGTCAGATTATCCAACTGACTCCAGTCCAAATTAGCTAAATTTAAACCAGATTGATGGGGGATCTCTTCAAGATCTGAACTGTCTGGGTTGAATTCATCTAATCGACTCAGATCCAGATCAGCTAAGGAAAAAGGAGCTTGTTCAACAAAGGCATCAGCTGGATCTTCATCCTCGTCATGCTCTAGTCGGCTCCAGTCCACATCTTGGAGCGAAAAGTCAGGAGCTGGTTCTATTAAATCTGTCTGCAATTCTAAATCTGTCTGCAATGCCTCATGCCATTCTGTGATGTCCATCTCCTGAGCGAATCCAGCCAGACCTGTGTCCAGCCCATCTATATCTAGCGTTGACTCAATCAGTTCAGATTGCCCAATCATGACTAGGGCTTGAGCTTGTCGCCAACTCTCCAGAGCCGCCCGAGCGATCAATTCTACGTGTTGAGGGTAACTATCAGCCAAACGGTAGATAGATTCGCATAGTTGGGTGAAGTTGTCCAGTTGGAGCATTTCACCTAGCCCACCTAGTTCTTGAGCGAGTAGGGTGAGTTCGGTGTCTAAACAGGGTAAATCAGGTTGAGCAAGGACACCTTCCAAGCGCTCTAAACAGCCTTCAACTTCAGTCTCAAATAAAATAACTGAAATATCTTGACCACTATCTTGAGATAACAATTGCTGTTCATCAGAGGCATCAAGTTCTCCTAGGTGATCACTCAACTGAGTAAAAATGGGATCTACCGTCTGGTTCAGCCAGTTGAGATCGACACTAGCTTGCCGCCGGTAGATGGAGATCACTTGTTGCATACAGTCCACTGATGACAGCAGCAGACTAATCACATCTGTATTGATTTTGGGCCTACGGGCCTTGACAAGTTTAAAAACGTCTTCTAGATGATGGGCAATATCGCTGAGCTCGGCATAATTCATCATGGCCGCCCCACCCTTAACTGAGTGAGCCGCTCTAAGGGCTCCATCCACTTTGGCAGGATCAATAGTATCTTGATGAGGTTCCAGGAGAATGCCCTCCAGGGTACTCAGTGCCTCTCTAGCTTCTTCTAAGAAGTTCAACCGAGTCTCAAGCTCTCGATCAGGGGCTGGAAGAGTCATAATCAGTTAGGTAATAAATGGAACAATGATGAATTGATAGATGCCCTGATCCTATCATTGGGTTGGGGCTTTGAGCTGGGGCTCGTTAATGAGCAAAGGATAATGAGCAAAGTATTAAAGCCTAAGTAATATTATATACAATAGCCAGCAGTCTGTCTTGGGTTTGGTCAGGTTGTTTGAAAATCTGATGAGTAGTTTAGTTTCGTCAGTTAGCCCAATCTAGTGCTATTAATAGAAATACCTGAAACACATCAAGCCATTGATCGCTTTTTAGTGGGTTACTCTTATGATTCAGCTCCTTTATTCGACAGCCTTGCTCCTTTTAGTTTTAGGTGTAGTCCGCTTAGTGCAAACTTCTGCACAATCTAAACGCTCTGGATCGCGATTGCAACGGACACGCTCACCCCTTCAGCAGCCTTCTAACTCAAAAACTGAGGCAACTCTTAACCCCAAAGCTTGGTTTGATCAAGCTAAAGCGGCAGCTGAAGATCGCACCATTGCTCGCAATCGAGATCACATCGTCGCTGATCTGGAGCGGCAGTTTAACAACAGTCCCTCCCATAATCCTGATGCTTAATCCCTGTCATGACTCTTGTTACGCTTACTCCTGTTACAAACCCACATTGGGTCTGGATTTGCTGATAAAATCGGGATTAGTATCCACCCTAGCTCTGATTTAGTACCCTTAATGTCTCAGAGGGAACTATGTTTAACAAAATCTTGTTTCCTATTGACAACTCTCGTGAAACTAGTCATGCCATCTCGTTGGTAGCTGATCTAGCCCAGCGCTATACCAGCACTTTGATTCTGTTATCGGTGCTTGATGATTCCTCGATTAGCTCAGCAGAGATCGAGAAATCGGGGGAGCTGGTTCAAAACTTACTTCAACAAACCGAATCAGCTCTCCATCAAATTGGGATCCAGTCCACCAAAACGGATATGCGTAAAGGGAAAACAGCTTTTGTGGTCTGTGATGTTGCAGATGAAATGAATGTTGATTTGATTGTGATGGGGTGTCGAGGCCTCGGGTTAATGGGAGACGGGGACAAAGAAACCATGGATCGAGTGATCAATCTAGCCCCTTGTCCAGTCTTAGTCGTTCCCTAGCCCCAAAAACTTAGATGTAATCGTGTAATCTCAGCTGCCATGCCAAGCGGCGGATAGGGGTACAGGTTTCCAAGTGTTACTAATTGTGAACTTTTTGATTTTGGTTCCAGACTACTCGTAACATCCATAGGGTACTTAGACTCTATACCGGTTAGGCTAGCCAGTCCCTTCATCCCTGTTGAGCCAAGTTCAACTAGGTTTGTCTAACAGTAGAGACTGCAGTACAACGAAGACAGTTCATCTAAGCGCCTCTAAGGATCTCTATGGAATCTCGTGGACATAACAAATCATCCCAAAAAACCTTTGATGTTATGAGGCACTTTGCCGAGACTTATGCCAAGCGAAGTGACACCTATTTTTGTGCAGATCCAAGTATTACGACTGCTGTTATCGAAGGTTTAGCTCTCCACAGAGAACAATTGGGGTCACCATTATGTCCTTGTCGATTTTATGAAGATAAAGAAGCAGAAGTTAAATCTGGGTATTGGAACTGCCCCTGTGTACCTATGCGTGAACGTAAAGAATGTCACTGTATGCTATTTCTGACGCCTGACAATGACTTTGCTGGAACTGCTCAATCCCTAGAAGCTGTCCAGATTGAGTATGAAGCCGATCCCACCAAAGCTTAAGTGGTACTGTTACAAAGTGTTAACATTGCTTAGCGATCTAGATACGAATAGACCCCGAGTCGCTCTATGATTGAAGCAATGCCGTTGTTTTAGAACTCAGATACTATGACACCATCTTTAGTGAATTTCTTTTTCAGTCTATTGGCTGGAGCTGCTGTGGTCGGCCTTCTGTTAGGGGCTTTAGTTGTGGTGAGCCAACGAGATAAAGTCAAGCGAAACTGATAGCTGCATGAGATCTATGGTCTGATTGTCATGACTTGATCTGTAGGTTCATACCAATAGTGGGGAGTGCCTCAGGGTGCTCCTGTTGAATCTTCCTCCAGCCAAGCCACCACTTCTAGCAAAGACTGGACTTGATGCTCAACTGGGATCTGCTCGGACGTCATACCATCACGGTTAAGCCACAGAGCCTGAAGCCCTGATTGTTTAGCACCCCAGTAATCTTGTGAGCGACTATCTCCCACATGTAGGGCTTGAATTGGAGTAGGGAGTTGAGCCAGAGCATACTCAAAGATCTGAGGATCAGGTTTTGCGGCCCCAACCTGGGTCGAAATCGTGACATGAGTGAAATAGTGCTCAAGGTCTAGTGCGGCTAAAACCTGGAGTAGTCGAGAATCAAAATTTGAAATAATGCAAAGACATAAGGATTGGGTTTGTAATGTCTCTAGTGCTGAGAGAGTATCTTCGTAAAGTAACCAGGGATGTTGTGTTGCAAATAGATCATAGACATAATTGAAATAGCCCGCAAAATCAGAAAAAGCTGAAAGCTCCTGACCTGCTTCAAGAAAGGTTTTTTCAACCACAGCGTACCACCAATGACGTTCAAGGGCTAACCGCTGATCAGGCTCTGAACCTGGAAACGCAGCAGCAGGGGTTGCTGAAAAGACCTGATGAAAGGCTAAGTCAAGGGCCTCAGATGCCACCGTCACACCAAAGTGTTGAGCAGCTTGGCTGTAGATCTGGCCCACGCTACCTTTGACAGCAAATAAAGTACCTACGGCATCGAAAAAGATGGTGTTAATTGAGTTCACAAGGGTTTAGAGATCAGGGGTCATTGATCAGATCATAGGTCATTGGCTCCCCATTAATTCACAGCGTAGGATAGTTCCAGACCCTCCTATTGATCACCATGAAAGATGATCCGTTAGTGCTAGATGATCAAACCCTGCGGGATCGAGCTTGGATTGGCGATGCGATTTTGTGTCTCTATGCTCGGGAATGGATCCTCAAGAATGAGATGAGTCCTGGTGTCCAGCGAGGCCAGATCTTTACCTGGTTTACATCCAATCAGTTTTTGTCCTGTATTGGCGAACCCACCAAAGTGGAAGCTAAAATCGGAACCATTTATCAGACTGAAGGCTTGCAGGCAGCTTTCCACTACATCAGCGTTCAATTACTACCTTTATTTTTAAAACAGCTCAACAATCGCAATCAGAAATCAAAAGCTAGATGAGTCAACTTCATATCTCTGCCTCCCCCCGTCTTGTCTAGAGTGGATTGAGACTCCTGATTGATTCTAGAGGCCATTGGGGAACAATAGCCGCAGTTTATTTGATGATCCTTGGGAGGTAGCTATGGATTTGTCGCCTGAGTTATTTGTTGAATTAGATGATGAGCAAGCACAACTAGTTAAAGGTGGGTTCACTCTCTCTGCGGATGTATCATCCTTTATCGGGGGAGTCTCTGCTTTGCTTAGTCTAGATGCCGCCTGCTGGGAAGCTTCTGCGGTTGAGTTTGGCACACAGCTTGGTTTTAGTGAAAGTGATAGTGCATTTGTAGCTTTATTGACATTCTTCCCTGCCCTCATTAACTGCAGGCTATAAGTTGAGCTAGACACAATCGAGCTAGAGATCGTTGACACTGATTGATCTGAGAAAGGTTGTGATCAGTGTCACCCCACCTTAATGTCCACTTAATGTCCAGCTTACAACTGCAGAATCATTGCTAATTGGCACCCAGTCTAGTTCTCAAACTTGTGGCAATTTTCTGACCTAAGTAGTCAGGAATGGCTGATGATGCGTTGGGTCCTAATAAGTAAAAGATAAAGCGAGTTTGCTCCCGTCGAATCACAACATTGATATTGATCACAGTGAGGTCTTCTTGCCAAAGTGCATAGGCTACTTTATAGAACAAACCAGGCTCGTTATCCGCATCAACCAAAACAGCTGGTAAATGGAAGACTTGATCGATATAAAACTCAACCCGAGACTGGGTTAATCCCTTATTTAAGTCAAACTCGAGTGCTAAGTTTTCATGTACTTGATAGGAATTTGACAAACATTCATGAATGGCTCGCTCCAGATTAGCCTTTGTAGCTTTGGGGAGCGGTAGGTCATTGCGGGAGATGATCAGTCGCATAAAGACGAGATGCGGTGAATAGAGCTGGCCATACAGATTAATACTGTGGACAACAATATTAAAGGCTGTTAAGACACCAATGATGTCACACAGAATAAAAGGCTGATTATGAAATGCAAACAGCAATGTAGTCTTCCGTTTCTCATCCGATAACTGGACAACGGCTTTACGAGTTTTATACAAGGTATAAGCTAGTCTCAGATTTTGGGTTTGGACTTCACTACTGGCAAACTGACTGTAAAACGATGGAAAACTTTGATTAAAATGACGCATTAGGGCTGAGCGAGTCCCTGCCTGTAAGATAGAGGTATCAACGTTGCCGACCATCGCGCCTCCAGTGCTCATAATCATTGAAACAATCTAGATCTTTAAGCCAGCTTCAAGCTGATCTTAAGACTCCATATCGGGCCATATCATATGGGGCCATACCCCATATTGGGCTATATCATATTGGGCTGTATCATTGGGCTATATCATTAGGCTATATCGATGAAACATGTAACACTGCTTAATATTCATTAGATTGGTAATATTATGCCTAACTTTGTTTCAGGGTCAAATCTTGCTCCAGCGGCAACACGCAAGCGCTAAGCTAAGGTACAAGGCCCGACTTCAATCTGTAGATGACAGCAGAACTCGTCGGCTGAGCTTTGAGTTGGCTATTGTCTGGAGACACCCACTACCGTGAGTTTATCACCCCTTCATGTAACCTCTACGCCCAATGTTGAGCCTCCCGTTGAGTCTCCAGTTGATTCTGATGCTCTAGCTGATCGTATAGAGCACACTGAGCCTAACCTGCTCAACACTGTCTGGTGGGATCTACTCATTGTTGCTGCTCCTGACCAGGAAGACATCATTTACTGGCGTTTGGAGCAGTTTGGGTTTAGAGGAATGACCAGTGAAAACTTGACCATTCAGCTTTATATTCATGCCTATTTGTTGATATCTGAAGCCAGTATTCTAGATCTTGCAGCGTTAGCACTTCAGTTAAAGCAAGATGCCTTAGTCGCCGGATTTGATCCTCCTAAAGTGTCATGGGAGCAAATGGAGTCAGAAGATTGGGCAGTCAGTTGGAAAGCTCACTGGCAACCTCAACCTGTCGGTGACTATTTGTTGATTTGTCCAGCTTGGCTAGATCCACCTGCTGATATGGGTAAGCGACACGTCTTGCGCATGGATCCGGGTATGGCTTTTGGGACCGGTGTTCATCCGACTACTCAACTTTGTCTTGAAGCTCTAGAAATGAGGTTAGATACCTGGGGTGAAGAGCGTGTACCCACGACGATCGCTGATATTGGATGTGGCTCAGGCATCTTATCGATTGCAGCTGCTTTGTTGGGTGCTCAAAAGGCTTACGCTGTTGATACAGATCCTCTAGCTGTGGCGGCTTCAACTTATAACCGGGATCTCAATCATTTAGAAGCCAAAATTGAAATCATCTTGGGGGGTTTGGACAAAATCTCAACTAAAGTCGATGGTCTCGTCTGTAATATTTTGACTGATGTTATTTTGGATCTCATTCCTGAATTTAAGTTAATGGTTAAAGAAGACGGTTGGCTAATCTTAAGCGGAATTTTGATTGAACAAGCCCCTTTAGTGGCCAGTGCTTTAGAAAATCATGAATGGGTAGTCTCTGCTCTGTGGAAACGAGGTGAATGGTGTTGTCTAAACGTCAGACAGGCCCACTAAGTCAACTACCTCGCCTGGCCATTGCACCTGACCAACATGATAAGGCTTATGTAGTCCTTAGCTCAGAGCAGTATCACTACTTACAACGAGTTCGGCGGTTGCGCCCCGGGGACCTATTTTTGGTCTTTGATGGTACTGGCTGCCAGTGGCTAGCTCGGTTGGCACCTCAACGATCTCCAATTGAGCTTATGGTGGCCTCAGAATTTTCAGAAGTACCTGTCTCCATTCATATGGGTCTAGCTGTGATCAAAGGGACTGACTTTGAGTCAACCTTGCGTAGCCTGACCGAATTAGGTGTACAGTCGATCACTCCCTTGCTGACAGAGCGGACTCAAATTGAGCCGGGAGCTGGAAAATTGGAGCGATGGCAAAAAATTGCCCGAGAAGCTGCTGAACAATGTGAAAGACTCCAATGGCCTCACATCCATGCCCCCCAGCCGTGGCCGATTTGGCTACAACAGGTCCATAGTCATAACCTGATCATGACCATAGCTCGAGTCAAAACCCCTCATTTGTGGCAGATTCTCCAGCGCCATCCTGACCTAGAGTCGATAGCAGTAGCTGTGGGTCCCGAAGGCGGATGGACTGATTCAGAAATTAACCAGGGACTGGATCATCAGGCCCAATTAGCTACTCTAGGGCCTCGGATCCTTCGAGCGGTTACCGCCCCAATTGTAGTGGCAAGTTTGATTACCGCTGCGGTGGAGACTCAAGCATCGCGCTTACATCAAAGCAATAGCTTCTAGTCTCCAATAGCTGTTATTGGGATGTAACCAGATCTATCAATTCTGTAATATTGGCCGATCTGGATTGACGAAGAACTATAAAACAGTAACAATGAATACAGAATTTAGATAAAGTCTTTGTTTGTTATCAGCATAAGCCTTTCTGATGTTCTTAGAACTGCTAATAGCATTAAATCTGACGTTGTGTGTTTTTCAGGAGACAGCTTGTGGAACTTGTTTATCGGGGCGCAGCACACCATTTTGATCCCTCCATCGTGGAGGTACCTGCGGATGAGGTTGAGACCTTAGCGTATCGAGGCCAGTCCTATCAATGTCCTCTTGCCAAAGGGATAGGTATTCCTCAAACACCTTTTGACTTGGTTTATCGTGGTGTTAATTACTACACAGGATATGCATCTGGTATGGAGCCTACCTCTTCCCGGCATGCCAACTTAGCTGAATTACACCGTCAGAATCTTCAACAACGGCTCCAAGCGCGAATCCGTTCGGCCCGCTCCCGTGGTGATCAGTCTTTGGTTCAGCAACTTGAAGCTGAGCTCCAGCACATGGCTTAACTTTAGGAATCAGCTAACTGATTTAAACCTAGGTGGAGCTTGATATTTTAATCAGTAAAGCTTGAGATCAGGAGATGTAGCCTATACACTCCATCGATCTCAAGCTTTTAAGGTCTATTAATGCTGCAAATGTGATGCTAGGCTATTAGCCTTAGACAGTAGCAGCAGATAAACTGGCTGCTTTCAAGGCTTCAGCTTTATCTGTGCGCTCCCAAGGTAGATCTAGGTGCTCTTGGCCAAAGTGACCATAAGAGGCAACATCTTGGAAGAATCGCCCACCTCGCTCTTTAGGCAACTCTCGCAGCCTGAAATTAGCCAAGATCGCTGCGGGGCGCAGATCAAAATGAGCTTCAACCAGTTTCATCAACTCGTCTTCGGGGAGCCGCCCAGTACCAAAGGTTTCAACCATGACGTTGATCGGACGGGCTACTCCGATAGCATAAGCTACTTTAACTTCACATTGTGAAGCCAATCCAGCTGCAACAATATTTTTAGCTACATAGCGAGCTGCATAAGCGGCACTCCGATCGACCTTGGTCGGGTCTTTACCTGAAAATGCTCCGCCGCCATGACGAGCGTAGCCCCCGTAGGTATCTACAATAATTTTCCGACCTGTTAGCCCGGCATCGCCTTGGGGACCACCAATCACAAACTTACCGGTAGGATTGGTCAGAATACGAGTGGTGTCCGTGGGCTTCACAGTTAAATCAGCAAAAGCAGGTTTAATGACAGCTTCAATTAAATCTTCACGAATACGCTTTTGAACTTCGGCACCATCAGCAATAGTTTCAATGGTAGGCGCATGTTGAGTTGAGATCAGTAAGGTATGGATACCTACCGGTTGTCCATCTTCGTAGGCTACCGTTACTTGAGTCTTGCCATCGGGACGCAAGTAAGGCAACGTACCATTTTTCCGGACTTGAGCTAATTGTCGGCTAAGACGGTGGGCCAAGCTGATCGGCATCGGCATCAATTCAGGGGTCTCGTTACAGGCATATCCAAACATCAAACCCTGATCACCTGCACCTACAGCATCAAAGGGATCTTGCTCGCCAGTACGACCTTCTAAGGCCATATTCACACCTTGAGCAATATCGGGAGACTGTTCATCTAGTGCGACCAAAACAGCGCAACTGGTGTCACAAAATCCATTCGTTGAATCGGTGTAACCAATTTCTTTAATCTTAGCCCGGGCCAAGTTGATAAAGTTGACTTGAGCTTGAGTTGTGATTTCACCAGTCAGTAACACCAACCCTGTATTAACAACAGTTTCGGCTGCAACTCGACTGGCAGGATCTTGAGTTAGTAATGCATCCAAGACTGTGTCCGAGATTTGATCACAGATTTTATCTGGATGACCTTCCGTTACAGACTCAGACGAAAATAGAAATGCCTTAGCCAAGGATTTACCTCCTTACAAACGATCGCTAGCTCTCACTAACGGATCCTCATGACTATCCAGAACAGCACTCGAATCCCAGGATGCTGGGTCTTGAGGCTAAACCTAAGAACAGGTACGCTTAGCTGAGGACTTCACGCGGATTAGTTTAAACTGCACTTAACACTTTAAACGTTCCATCAGCTCCTGATGACTACATGGTGCGGGACTCTATCTCAACTTCAAAGCCTCGGTGGAGTCTTTTTATCTTTCAGTTTCCCTAGTTAAAACCTACAAGGACTTCTAGGAAAACCGCAGGAGTTGGCACCTAGGTAGCGATGACTGATCAACTAAACCTACCGGGTTGCCGCAGCGTCGTTGGGCCTGATCCCTCAGCCTGCTCTGGATAAAGGACTGGCTTAATGCTACGGGGTAATGTCAAAAATGTCAAAGGCCATACAATCTAAAAACTTACTTAAGATTCAGGGCTTATGAGTTGGAGATCGATTGCAACAGTTAGAGGCACCAAGTTATCGATTAGTGACTACTGTTCCTAGACGCAACCGTAACAAATTCATTTTGCTCAATGCTCAATCCAATGGAATGACAGCTTATCAGGCTGACAGCCTCTGCGGTATTGATCGGGCTATTGAGGCCGCCTCTCCCCACGGTCCGACAGTTACTGCCGTCTTCACTCAACACCATCTTATAATCCATTAGCTGCATCAGGAGTTGACAAAAGCTTTTCGATCAATTGGTTTTTGGAGCAACTGGTTTTTGGAGCAACTGGTTTTTGGATCAATTGATAGTCATCCCTGTAAAATAGCTAAGATACCTTAGTTACAGAAGATTACTATTTGAACTGCTTACCTCTGAACTCGTATCAACCGCTAAAAACTGTTGAAGTAATCTCTCTATCTTTTCAGTCTCAAATTGATTCGCTAGGTGGGATATCAAGTCCACAAAGGGGTTATATTTCGGATCTTCAGTAGCTAGCTGGTCAAGCTTTTCTATCAAGGCAATGATGCTGTTGCGTTGGGCCAGATCCAGCAGTGTGACTAAGATTCGATCAGGAGGTAGTGCCAGTACAGGTTCAGTATCTGGTTGAGTTGGTTCAGTGATCCAGGTGAGGTTGAGTTGATCCGCTAGGGCTTTAAACAAAGCTTGAGCATCCAAAGGTTTGGGCAAAAAACCATCAGCCCCTTGCTTAATCGAAGTTTGTTGATCATCGTAGGTCACAGAAGCCGATGAAACAATAACTTTTTGATCTTGAAATGCATCAGTGTTTCGAATGTGCCACATCAGTGCTAGACCATCCATAACCGGCATGGCCAGATCGGTAATAACTAGGTCTACAGCCTGCTGATGAAGGTGTTCTAACCCGACTTGACCGTTTTCAGCTTCGATAACCTCAAATCCCAGAGGTTCCAAAAGATTAACCACAACCGCTCGATTTTCCCATCGGTCATCTACGATCAATATCGTGCGTCGATTGCCTTCATAGCCTAAGATCCGATTTCCTGCCTCAATGATGCCAGGGCTAGTTGCCAAGGGGAATTCCAGTGTCACAGAGAATGTGCTACCCTCACCCAGTTGGCTTTTAACTTCGATATGGCTGCCCATGAGATTAACAATACGTTGACTGATCGCTAACCCTAATCCTGTCCCTTCAGATTTTTTCTGGTTATCCCCCAGCTGTTCAAAGGCGTTAAACAGTTTAGTCAAGTTTTCTTGAGCAATACCGATACCTGTATCTGCAATTTCAAACATCACGGTTGCAGTAGTCTCAGTCAAAGCTATTACATCAACTTGAAACCTGATCCACCCCTGCTCAGTGAATTTAATCGCATTTCCAAGTAAATTGAGGAAGACTTGAAGCAAGCGTTTTTCATCAGCTTCTATCATGGTTGGTAAGCGAGAGCTGAAACTATAAATCAGCTTTAATCCCTTTTCTTCTGCTTTGATTTGACAAATTTCCACAACTCCTTGAAGGAGGGAGGGTAGATTTAGAGTCGTCACGACTAGATCTAATTTTCGCGCTTCAACTTTTGCCAAATCTAAAATATCGTCAATTAATGACAATAAGTGTTTGCCACATTGGTGAATAACTTGAATGCCTTCCAACTCTTTTCGGGCTAGTGTCGACGTATGTTGTAAAATCTGAGAGTAGCCCAAGATACCGTTAAGCGGGGTGCGAAGCTCATGACTGATATTAGCAAGGAATTCACTTTTAGCCTTATTGGCATTATCGGCTACTTCTTTGGCAGCTTCTAACTCAGCGGTCCGTTCTTTAACTCGATAGTCTAGATCAACATTGAGATTCTCCAGAGTTGTAAATGACTCATAGAGCTGTGATGCCATCTGATTAAAAGTATGGGCTAAAGCATTCAATTCATGAATATCTTGGAATGGAACCTGCTGATCCAAGTGTCCAGAGGCAATAGCTTGGCTCGCCTGCTGGAGTTCAATAATGGGTTGAGCAATTTTTTTCGCTGTGATCCAACCCACACTAATGGCTAAGGCTAACGCTGCTGTACAGAGCAAAAGAGTTGTTCGGTTATGGGCTTGAATTTGAGCCATAAAGTCAGATTCCGGCACCACTGTGATAATGATCCAGTCAAGGCCAAACTTATCTGTAAACGGTTTAGCCTGAAGAAACAAGGCTGTATGGTCTACGTTGAAGCGCAGCGTCGGCGTGTCTGATAACGTCGTTAATTGAAAGTTCTCTTTTAAATAGGTACTAGCAGCTAGAGTTAAGGGATCAGCACTTGCCAACGCTGATACTCGTTCGGCCCCATAATCCTGATTGGCAACTTGTGAAAAGGGTGTCTCAGTTGTAGAGGTAGCCACTAACAAGCCTGAGGGCTCGATCACAAAGGCTTGTCCTGTCTGACCAATGGTGAGGCTAGCTAAGAAATTACTGATCTGCTCCAAGCTAAAATTAGTGAGCAAAACCCCCTGTAAAGATCCAGAGGTATCGTAAAACGGCATGGAGGCCCCGATGTAAGCGGTTACTCCAGCAGTATTGGGATAAATCTCACTCCAAACTGGCCCGCCTGCCCTTGCTGCTGCCATATACCAGGGCCGACCTCGGGGATCAAACGGAATACTATCTAGTGCTTCTACCTTTTCAGCCTGGGTATTCGTCCGATAGGTTGTAAAAATATGATTGGAGGCTGCCGTTGAAACTCGCAGAGTTAACGTACCATCATCGTATCGCTCAGCCCCTAAATTATCTTGATTCTCTAGCCCTAGCCCCGTGAAGGTTAATGTTTCAAAGACTTGAATCTTTTTTAAGAAGTGACGTTCCATACCTGCGATGTTATCTAGCTGGATCTCACCCAACTCAATAGCTGCTGCATTCAGTTGATTGACCTGGTGAGGTATGGGCATAAAGCTGGCCAGGTTTTGTTCAATGCGCAAGTTAATATCTTGCATCAGCCGGTCAGCTAAATCACGAATGGCCTGCTGCCCATTGCGAAAGGATAAGTAGCCGACTAGACCTACAGCACCACAGATTTGGAGAATAAATGGCACAATCAGAACGGTCTGTAGAGAAAATCGACCCTGATGTGATGGATCGGGTCTAGAGCTAGCCTTAATCATGATAACGATTGCACTTTATAGCTAAAGCATGACATAGATCAGATCTTTGCTGCTTCAGTTACTTGGCTGATCGGATACCCCTACGCTTTAACTGTCTTAAGTTTAGCTTGTTCTTCTTTAAACGGAGTAGCTTCTTGAATAATCACCTCATAGATAGTTTGATAGGTCTGAGCGGATCGCTCCCAACTATGATCAACAGCCATCCCTCGTAATTGCAGTTGCCGCCACTGCTCTTGATGTTGGTGAGCTTCCCAAGTACGAACTATACCGGTGTAGAGATCGAAAGCATCATATTGATCAAAGCAATAGCCAGTCCCCAACTGTTTACGGGGTTGATGATGAATCACTGTATCCGCTAGTCCGCCTGTCCGTCGCACGATTGGCACACAACCATACCGCAGGGCAATCATTTGACTGATTCCACAGGGTTCAAAACGACTGGGCATCAAAAAAGCATCTGAACCCCCATAGATCCGTTGTGCTAATTGTGGGTCAAATTTTTGTTGAAAGCCAATCCGTTGTGGAAACCGATCAGCTAGAGCTTGTAGTCTGACTTCATACTCAGGTTGACCACTACCTAAAATGGCAAATTGGATATTGGTATAAGCCATAGCAAGTTCTATAGCTGGGATCGCAATATCAATTCCTTTTTGCTCAACTAGACGGCTGACCATCCCAATCACCAAAAGCTCAGGTTCAACTGGAAGGTTTAGCTCAGTTTGTAAAGCCGCTTTGTTAGGCTCTCGTTGATCAAGTACTGAAGGACTAAAGGGTTGCTTTAGGTTGGAGTCTGTAGCTGGATCAAATTGCTGAGGATCAATCCCGTTTAGAATCCCATGGAGGCGGGTTCCCTTTTCTCGAAGGAGTTCCTGCAAGGCTTCGCCGTAAGCTGGTGTTGTGATCTCCTTGGCATAGTTGGGAGAAACCGTATTGACCTGATTCGCGTACATAATGCCCCCTGCCATCATGTTATGGGCAGCCATGTAAGCGGGGACCCACGTGAGCTGTTCTACCTCCTCACGAGTTGGCCCTTGATAGGCCAGATTATGAATCGTAAATAGGGTGCCGATATCAGGTGTTTGATGTAGCCAAACGGGAATCATGCCGGTATGCCAGTCATGACAGTGAACGACATCAGGACGCCAGTACTCCCAAGCAAACATCACAACGGCATTGGAGAAAAAGGTGAAGCGCCAGGCCTCATTATCACCACCGTAAATTTGCGGGTGTTGAAACACCGGATGATCAACCAGGTAAAGTGGCACGGGTGTGTTGGGTAGAACCGTCTCATAAATATGGGCCGTGTGGTACATGATATCGGTAGACCAAACGGCAGCCCCTAGGGCTTCGATCTTACCGGCCAACAAACTGTAATATGGCATGATAATTCGGACATCTAGTCCCATGCGTTTAAGGACTGGCGGTAAGGTACCCACTACATCAGCCATACCACCCGCTTTAGCAAGCGGAGACACCTCAGCTGCCGCAAATAAGATCTTGGACCTTGAGGATGGCTTAAGTTGTGGTGTCTGGATCCGGTTGGGTTGTTGAGTGGGACTAGACGGAGCTAAGGATCGCTCCAGACCTAGCCATCGAGCAATCCGTTGGATCACAGTTGACTCTGACGCTAACCTTGGACGTGTCATTAGCAATAAAACCCTGAATAAAGGCGCAGTAGAAGGACTTGAATAATCTTGAAGCAGCAGCTACCAACTAAAGAGTTTAAGCTAAAATGCTCAGACTCTAAACTAAAATAGAGGCTAAAGTTAGTTTTTTGTCAGATCGATGATGATGTCACCGCGCTCATACACCAAGTCAGCCTCTTTGCAACAAAACTTATCGACTCATACCGACTTCACTATCACGATGGCTCCTCTTAGGGTTGAGCAAGTCTATCAAGAGGCTAGTCAAGCTGCTAATGGCGCTGTGGTAATGATGAGTGGAACGGTCCGAAACCAGACTAGTGGTCGAGCTGTGAAGTACCTGGAGTATCAAGCTTACGAACCTATGGCGCTCCAGATTTTTAAAACCATCGCCGATCAGATCCAAACCCAATGGCCCGATGTCAATTCAGTGGTGATCCACCATCGCATTGGCAGACTGGTTATTGGTGAAATTAGCGTGCTAGTGGCCGTGGGGATGCCTCATCGAGCCGAAGCCTTTGCCGCTTGTCAGTATGCTATTGATAGCCTCAAGCATCATGCTCCCATTTGGAAAAAAGAGTATTGGCAGGATGGAGCTAGTGAATGGGTTAACATCGGAGCCTGTGATCAACAACATCTCTGAGTCACGGGATGGCAATGGGTAGCTCTCATGACCACATCTAGTCAGCATCTTCAAGATCAACTCCGACAGCGTCAACTGGCTGGGACATTTACCTTACCTCCGTTAGAGCGATGGGAAAAAGGGATCCCCTTCTGGGGAGAAATCATCTACCTATCAGGAGCTGAAGCCTTACAGTTTCGAGAAGCCACACCTCGCTCCAGTCCCTTAAGCATGGGAGCTATTCCTCAGCAAGGGATTCAGTTGTGCGTAGACAGTCCCGATCTAAGTTTAAAATTAGCAAGCCAAATTAATGATTGGGGTTATGGAGGTTTAGTGCAATTTGAAGATCTAAGTCATGAGGATTGCTTCTTGAAAATAGTAGTTGGTGAGCATCTCTATCCTGTCATTGTGGCTCAGCCGTTTTTGAGGGAATTCTGGCTCCAATTAACTTTGAATGCCTGTCGGCATTTTCTAACTGTAATCGATCAAGGGCAATGTTTAGGATTTTGGGAATCTGATGTTGTGCTGGCACCCCGTTAGTCCTCCTGGGGAAAATCCGACCACAGAGTGGTTTGTTGTCGTAAGCTGACAAAACGACCTGCTCCTAGAATTAGGTGATCCAGTACAGGGATGCCTAAGATTTGGCCCGATTGGAGTAATTGTTGAGTGAGATAGATATCATCCTGACTGGGTTCAAGATGGCCGGATGGATGATTATGGGCAATCAGGATGCGAGTAGCACCTTGTCGAATGGCTATTTTAAAAGTTTCTCTTGGGTGTGAAAGGGTTTCGGTAGCTGTGCCTTTAGTAACAATATGTTGGCCAATGAGACGGTGTTTGATATCCAGTAAAATCACAGCGAAATGCTCTTGAGTTGCCCAGGTCATTTCCGCACTCAGAACCGATGCCGCGACTTCAGGTGAATCAATGACCGTGCGTTCGTTAGGTCGAGCTAGAAAGACCCGCCGCCCTAATTCAATCGCTGCTAGGATAGTGGCGGCTTTTGCAGGCCCCACCCCTTCAATCTGAAGTAGCTCTGGAGATCCGGTATCTCGTAACATACTCAACGGATCAGCATCATGCTGACTGAGTTCAGACAGGATCAGTTGCCCTAATCCAACTGCAGATAGTTTCCCAGGCCCTTGACCTGTTCCCAGTAAAAGAGCAAGCAACTCAGCATTAGCTAAACTTCTAGCTCCCATGGTTAATAACCGTTCCCTGGGACGATCACTAACTGGAATATCAGCTATACGTAATGAATAAGACGACATCATTCTATTGATTACTAGAGGTTAATACTAGAGTTTTTCCCATTCATTTAACTCAAACTAAACATAAGCGTGTTGCTTAATTAGAGCTTGAGTATCCAAGACTCTAGCAAGCTTAAGCGGGTTTAATCTATGATGAACTATACCTGACCTGGACTTTATTATGATCTTAGCCATTTGTGATCTGGAAATAGTCTCAGCTGTGAGCTTTTAATAGAGTTTGAGAGATAAATTTGAAACTAAGTCTAGTTTATTAGGTTTGAGGTTAAGAATGTATGATGACTTTGACTATGATCCAATGACCTTGCCTTCGCTAGAGTTTCTCTCCCAACTCTTGGACATGATCGCTGAAGGCTGGTTTTTGGTACAACTATCCTTATCCACTGAGAATCAGAGCATCTGGCTCCACCGGATTAATAACAGATGTTTAGAACTATGGGGATTACGTTCCAGCCCTACCCCTGTTCCATTAGCCAGACTTCTCGAAACTAGCCACCTTGCGACTGTTCAGGATTTGATTCAGGCCCATTTGCATTTATGTAACCAGATTCAGCAACCTCTCAGCTTCAAAATCGACCCTGATCAGGCAGAGTTGGTCTTTACCTTGATACCTTATCAACAGGTAGGGATACTAGGGACTTGCCAGACTTGGCCGCACTCCCTGGACTCTTATTCATCTCCTGTCAGTTATTTTTATAAAAGCCTAGATCAAACTCAGGCTGCTTTAAAGCAAAGTAAGTCAGATTTTAGAATTTTATTTGAACAGGCAGCGGTTGGACTTGAAGTTACTCATCTAGATGGTCAGATTGCAGATAGCAATAGTGCCTTTCAGGCTATGGTAGGCTACAGCGGTGCGGAACTGCAAACAATCAACACCCTAGATTTGACTCATCCTGATGATCGACAGCGTGAATATTTGCTCTATCTGGACTTAGCCCAGGGATTAAAGGACAACTTTTTAATTGAAAAGCGATATCTGGCCAAAGAAGGTCACCTGATCTGGGTCCGACTGAGTGTCTCACTAGTTCGTGATCGAACGCACCGACCCTTGTTTGCTTTTGGTATTGTTGAGGATATTTCTGAGCAAATCCTAGCCCTTGAAGCCTTACAAGACTCTCAATTGATGCTCAAATTAGTGTTGAATACTATCCCACAAGCTGTGTTTTGGAAAGATACCCAGCTCAATTACCTAGGGTGCAATAGGGTGGGGGCTCGAGATGCAGGTTTATCTGATCCGGTTGATATCATTGGTAAGACAGACTCTGATCTACCGTGGCCCCCTCAACAAGTAGAAATCTTTCAAACCCATGATCGCTATGTCCTTGAAACTGGTCGGCCTATCTTAAATATGATTAGTGAAATGATCCAGTCTGAGGGGCAACAAGCTTGGGTAGAGACAACAAAAGTGCCGCTGTTGGGAACGGATGGCGGTATCATTGGACTACTGGGAACCTACCGAGACATCACTCAACACTTTAAGTCTGAAGCCGCTTTACGTCAAGCTGAAGCCAAGTACCGTAGTATTTTTGAAAATGCGGTTGAGGGTATTTATCAAGCTAGTATTAAAGGCTACTATTTCATTGCTAATCCCATGATGGCCCACTTGCTAGGGTATGATTCTGCTGAACAGCTCTTGCAATCAGGACTAGATCTTAAATCTCAGCTTTACGTCAAGCAGGACCGCTGGCTTAGTTTACTTCAGGGTCTTGAAACCGATGGCTATGTTGCTGGGTTTGAATCGGAAATTTATCGCCAAGATGGATCGAAACTATGGATCTCAGAGTCCGCTCGAGCTATTTACGATCAGGGGAGTTTAGTCGGGTATGAAGGAACTGTTGAAGATATATCTCAGCGGAAGCAAGTTGAAGAAGCTTTACATCGACGAGATGACTTACTCCAAGCTGTGGCAGAAGCAACGAATGAGTTACTGACCCATGTTGATATTTCCCAAGGTATTGTGAAAGCACTGCAAACTATGGGATCGGTCATGGGGGTGGCCCGAGCTTTTGTGTTTGAAAATCACGCTCATCCTCACACTGAAGAGCCGGCTTGTAGCCTCCGCTATGAATGGGTTAATCCCCAAACATCCCCCCCAACGTCCATAGAGGGAGAACCAGCTTTGTTAGACAATATTCCCTACTTTCCCGTCTATCGACGCTGGTATCACAAGTTATCGGCTGGTTTTGCTGTTCATGGCCTGATTGAGAGTTTTCCAGCTCAGGAACAACATTTATTGCGTCTCCATCAAAGTCAATCGATCTTGGTACTGCCCATTTTTGTTAAGGGCAACTTTTGGGGCTTTATGGGCGTTGACTTTGTGGGCTTTGATCAGGATTCAGCACAAGAGCTGTGGTCAAAAGGGGAGCTGTCTATTCTGGCTGCGTTGGCAGGTAGCCTGGGTGGGGCCATTGAACGTCATCAAGCCTTAGAACGCATGTTACATCAAGCCTTACATGACTCACTCACAGGCTTACCCAACCGAGGTTTATTTGATGATCGACTGACTATTGCCCTCAAGTCAGCTCAGCGACATCATTCCCATGTAGCCATTTTATTTCTAGATCTCGATCGATTTAAAACGATCAATGATGGCTTAGGTCATGTGGTTGGAGATCAACTCTTACAAGTAGTGGCAAGGCGGCTTGAGGCTCAATTGCAGGCAGGAGATACGATAGCTCGCTGGGGAGGGGATGAATTCACTATTTTGTTAAACGATATTCAATCGACTGATGATATTACTCATAGATTGGATCACATGCAGGCTACGTTGAGAGTACCGATCCAACTGCAAAATCATGAACTCTATATTACCACTAGTATTGGAATTGCTTTGTTTCCAGATGATGGCCAAGATCCAACGACATTGATTAAAAATGCAGATACAGCTTTGTATCGAGCCAAGGCCAAAGGCCGGAACGCTTACCATTTCTATTCGCATCAGATTAATTCCGATGTGTCCCACCAACTAAAGCTGGGGAATGATTTACACCGTGCCTTGGAACGAGGAGAACTTGTCTTACATTATCAACCCTCCCTGACTCTACAAACCGGGCTGATCACACGAGTTGAAGCTCTGGTCCGTTGGCACCACCCTCATTTAGGCTTTTTAACACCAGAACACTTTATCCCTATAGCTGAAGAAAACGGTCTGGTGATTCCAATTGGGGACTGGGCTTTAGAGCAAGCTTGTCAAGATCTCCTTAACTGGCAAGCAGCAGGCCTAGACCCGATTACTGTTGCTGTCAATTTATCAGCTCGACAGTTTCAACCCCAAATCATCGAAAAAATTCAAACTCTCCTCACCTATACAGCGCTCAATCCGGCCCAGCTTGACTTAGAAATTACAGAAAGTTTAGCTATGGGCGATGTCAATCTCACCATTGAATTACTCCATCAGTTGCGTAGCATGGGGATCCAACTCTCTATGGATGATTTTGGGACTGGCTATTGTTCACTCACTTATCTAAAGCGCTTTCCCTTACACTGTTTAAAAATTGATAAATCCTTTGTGCACACCATGACAGACGATCCTGTTGATCGGGCCATTATTGAAAGCATTGTGACTCTAAGTCAAACCTTGGGATTAAAAGTGATTGTTGAAGGAGTTGAAACTGTTGAGCAGTATCGGTTACTAGATGCCTTACACTGTGACGAAGTGCAGGGCTTTTTATTAAGTTCACCCTTGCCAGCCAATGAAATCCAAGCCTTTATTACTCAGCATCATCAAAAGGTGTGTGGATTGAAATCTTCAGGTAAATCGAGCCAAGAGTCATCTTCACCAATGATCTGGCGCTCGTAGATGAGTCCAAACCACTGGGTTAAAATGGCTCGGACTGCTTGCATGCCTGACATTACGGTCGCCTCAGCACACCCAGAATTCATACTATTATCGATCCAATCACCCGTTAAGAAGAGATTGGAAAAGCCAGACTCACCTGCTTTAAGGCGGTATTTGTAACTATTAGGTGTAGATAAAACATACCGTTCTGAGGGGCTTACATTAGCTTTCAAATAGTGTGACTGTACACTCAATGAGGGTGGTTTTTGATGCAGCTGGGGCCAGAGATAGGCGGCTGTCGATGTCATGAACTCGTCAAACTGGTCTGAGAGTTTGGTTAATTCCTGCGCGGGAAAATTAACATGGGTTGGATCTGGAATACCCATATCTTCAAGGGTACCTGTCAAGTAAACTAACTTAGATGGCATCATTGTTTCAGGCCAGGTTTCTTGCTTGATCAAATAGCTCATATCAGCACAGGTACTGAAGGGTTCAAGATAAGCACCTATGAGCTGGGATGATTCAATCCCATTGGCTTGATCTGGCTTAAACCAGACTTGAGCTCCATAGGTGGGCACGGTTTTGAGGTGTTGGATCATAGCTTGCCATTGAGGATTGGCCTCGATCAGTTCGCTAGCTATATAGGGTAAAGCTCCAATTGAAATCCCCAGGAGCACTAGATCAAAGTCCTGTCCTCGTTGCAGTGTGATAGAGGTACCAGAAGTCCCCTGAGTCCAAAAGCACTCTAAATCAACCTGAGCTGCCTTGAGTTGATCACCGTTTACCAATTGGTCATAAAGCGGTTCTGCTGGCCAGCAATACAGATCTTTAACCCGGATTAAAGGAGCATAAGTATCTACTTTAAGCTGGGCTTGTTGATGAAGCTGAATAGTTTCAATACTAGTTGCTGTTTCCCCCAGACCTAAATGAGTCACATAGTGAAAGAATTTAAATTTAACACCGCGCTCTTTGAGTAACTGGTACAACGGAGCAAAAATGGTATCCCCCATCCCAGCTTGCATTTTCCAAATAATGGATCCGCTATAGCTAAAGTTGAGCTGCAACATCCAACGCAAGGCTGCTGCTGTTCCTAAACTGCGATGTGCCCGATCAGGAATCCCCTGCTTGAAGGCAAACAGCAAATCATAGTAGACCCGCACAATAGCTGACTCCACGGTTGTGTCCCAAGCCCCATGCTGTAGTAGCCAATCGGTAAATTCATACTGGTCCAGATCATTCAACGGCTGTCTTCGCAAGATCAAATGGTCAACCAAACCTCGAATCAAGGCTTTAGCCAGATTATTAATCATCAATAGTCGACGAGTTTCCAGGGGTTTAGTAGCTAAAGAGTGCTCCAATTCAAGGCTAGGAGCGTTATGATCTGGCTCAAGTAAAGCTAAGATAGAACGGCATCGCCTCACAAGCTCCTGTTGATCGCGAGTCTGCAAGACTGTTTTACCTAACTCACTCACCACATAAAGCAAGGTCATATCCCAAAGCGAAGAGATCTCACCTAGGGTTGTAGCTAGCAGATCATAAGTACGGCCCCATGACTCCCAAATTTGCTTTGGATTGTTTAGTAACAGGGGCAAGCTCTTGAGGATCTGTTGAGAGACTGGACTGGCATCTGGCCAGAACGCTTCTGTATAGACCTGGAGTAAAGATTGTAGACTTGTTTGGACATGCTCCCAAAACGTGTGGGGACCGTGATCTGTCCAGGGACGCAAGGTATTACTTTGATAACTGAGGGACCAGGGTATCCATTGGTCACCCTCTTGCTCCTGTAGAACCACATCATTAAGAGGTTTAAAGGCATCATCGATAGATCGCCAAAAGCCCTCTTGATCTAAAGACCGGTAGCAGCGCTCCATTAACCCAAGTGCGTTGAAATAAAAGCCGAAGAACACATGGTAACCATGCTCTTGAATCCGATAGTTAGGGCTGGAGGTTGGATCCGTTAGGGTAAGGTCCCGTCCACTTGCGCCTTTACCGCCTAAGCGCCAACCTAGCTGATAAACTGTAATGTCATAATAGTCTTGCCAATGAGCCTGCTCTGTCAGTTCAAAAACGGCAGTCATCGATCCTAAACCACCCCCCAAAACAGCAATTTTCTGCTTAGGACCCAGTGCTGACGGTGTTGCAAGTGCTGACGGTGTAGTCGACATAGATCAAACTATCTCAATGATTTAAGGAAGGGTGATCCCAAGAAGCTGGGAATCTTAAAGTTAAGGTGAGACGCGACCACACAACCAATTTTTTGCAGCTGGGGTACCGAGAGTCGCTGACTAAACACATCGTAGTTTTCATGCTTCACTCGATCTAAAAGTGATCGATACAAGCTGAGGGCAATCTTCACAGCCCGTTGAGAATCCCTACTTAACAGGGGTAATCGATCGTGAGCTTGTTGATAGTAGTTATGAGCTCGTTCCACTTGAAACCTCATTAAAGCTCGCCAGCGCTCATCCATGACGCCTTGAAACAACTCAGCTTCAGTATAATCAAAAGCCCTCAGATCTTCTAGCGGAAGATAAATTCGATTGCGAGTTAGATCTTCAGCAACATCTCGGATAATGTTAGTCAATTGGTTAGCGGTGCCCAGAGCTAAGGCGCCTTTGATTTGCTCTAGGTTTTCAGTTTGAGTTCTGGCCTTTTTGGTATAGTTAAGTACATTTAAAGCCATTAAGCCCACGGTGCCTGCCACTCCATAACAATACACCTCTAAGTCTTCAAAGGTCTCATAGCGATTTTTTTCTAGATCCATTCTTTGACCTTTAATCATATCTTTGAAGGGTAGCATCTCGAGCGCAAAGGCTTGAATTGTATCTACCAATGCTACATCTGCTAAGGTAGTCGGCTGGCCTTGAAAGGCTTGAATTAAATTGGCTTCAACTTTACCTAGCTGCTCATCAATCCATGCGATTGTTGCTCCAGAGTCCACAATGTCATCCACATATCGGCACCAAGCATAAATGGCCCAAATGGCCCTCCGCTTCTGAGGTGGCATCGCTAGTGTACCTAGATAAAACGATCGAGAATGCGCTTTCATCACTTGGCCACAGTGTGTGTAAGAGTTCTGGAGCATGGATGACATAGCCGGCATGGACTTAACCCGATCGATAATCACAGCGTCCACCTATAACATTTTTTTCAAAGCAAGCTAGTACCGAGACTACAGGAATTATCGGCAGGTTAAACTATAGGAATGTTAAATATAGTCAAAGAACACCCGGTAAAAATGTAAGCAGAATTACCATCAGCTACATCAACACCTGATTATCTCAGATCAACTAACTAATTCCTAACTGCTTAGAGTTTTGTGGCATCATAAGCTTCGGCAAGTGCTGCTAGTTTTTGCAGGACATCAGGCAGAATGTTCTCAAACCAACCCCCCAATACCCTAGATGTGATCGGTGCCGACAAGCCTACAAAAGAGACTGCATGAGTAAAAGCTTGAGGTTCCAAGTAGCGTTTGATCGAAACAGCACCCAAGGGCACAATAATCAAAAAGGTATAGCCTGATGAGGATACATCTTGAATTTTAAACTTTAAATGATTGCCTGTCTGAGTTACCATTTCACCTGTAGCCCCTTCAGCAAATGATCCATGTAATTGGGCTTGAGCAATTTGAGTATCCCATTGGGGCCAAGTGGACACATCAGACCAAAAATGCCAGATAGCTTCAGGACTGGCTGTAGTCATTTGAGTATACTTAGGTAGCATAGCATTTAAGATTGTTACAAATAATGAGTCCCTCATCAAGATTAACATGAGATGTAGAAGTCTAGCTGGATCCAGTCAATTCTTGTATTAGTTGCTTGTATTGAATTTATCAGTCTCTGTGTTCTTGATTTTAATTGATTGTTGACTTTGATTAGTCAACTTTAATTAGTCGACGTTAATGATAGGGGCGATGTCGATTGAACCACCGCAGTAGCATTGCCGCTAGCTGATCAGGATCGTGCCGGATCAGTCCTGTTGTCTCATTTTCAGCCATAACATTAGCTAGCACCGCCCGACACCCTAAAAAGGCTAGTTTATCAGGATCTAGTTGGACAAACTCTGATCCCGATTGCCGATATCGTTCAAGAGTAGCTTCTGAAGGTGAGCGTTTTTGTACCAAAACCGCATCAAATAGACGTAAGCCAGCTACTTTGTCCAAGGCCACCACATGATCACTGACGGTATAGCCCGTAGTCTCTCCTGGCTCTGTCATAATGTTGCAAATATAGATGTGGGGTGCAGCATTGTTAGAGATTGCTTTCACAATTTCAGACACTAACAGATTGGGAATAACACTGGTATATAAGCTGCCTGGTCCCAAAATGATGAATTCTGCTTCAGTAATGGCATCTAATACTTCATTGACAGCTGGTGGATCAGGGGGCTGACACCCAATGCGTAGAATTTGCCCCTTGGCTTTTGCAATGTTAGATTCTCCTGTTACCCAGCGGCCATCCGATAATTCAGCCCATAAAGTAACATCTGAAAGGGTTGCCGGTAAAACTTGCCCTTGAATCGCTAATACTTGAGAAGTGGCCGTAATCGCCTTGATAATATTGCCACCTGTGACAGCTGTTAAAGCCGTGATAAAAAGATTGCCAAAACTATGCCCAGATAGCCCATCACCAGCTTCAAAGCGATACTGAAACAACTCCGTTAGTAATTTTTCTTCACTGGCTAAGGCAGTTAAACAGTTGCGAATATCACCTGGTGGTAAAACACCGACTTCTCGTCGTAAACGACCCGATGAGCCGCCATCATCCGCAACTGTCACAACGGCTGTGATATTTGAACTGTAACGTTTTAAGCCTCGTAACAGAGTCGATAAACCTGTGCCGCCACCTACTACGACAATTTTAGGTCCTCGATTTAATCGTCGATGTGATCTAAGTTTTTCAACTAGATTTTCATCTGCATCTGAGATCAAAACTTCAGATAGCGTTGCAAAAGCTGTTCGTAAGCCCCAAATCACGAGTCCTAAGCCAATCAAGGTCACAATGGGTCCACTAATATGATTGGGGACTAGAGTTGTGATGGTGTTCAGAATCAGATCTATGAGTTGTTGCAGTCGAAAAATGGGAGTCTGATCAGCCCAAATCGCAATACCTAAGCTCAGTAATACAACTCCACCTACTGCTAAGGTTAACCACCGTTTCACGTAAAGGCCTGGGGATAACCACTGCCACCAGTATCCTAGCTTAGGACTTGAGCGTTTCTTAGATGTTGATGGTTTCATCACCTTTCCCTGGCTCAGGCTGGGGACCAAATCGTTGGGCTAATTCAGCTTGTGATTGTAATAGATGACGGTGACTAATTTGGATCGGATGCTTGAGTTGGTTGTCAAGTTTGATGTCTAGATCAGCGGCCAACCGCTCAACAATAGTAACCGATCGATGTTGTCCTCCTGTACAACCGATAGCAACCGTTAAATGAGGTCGTTGCTCAGCCAGGTAGGCAGGGATCCATTGAGTCAGTAAGGATAAAATTTGTTGATAGGTTCTTTGCGTGAGAGGATCAGCAAAAAGATACTCTTGAAGTTGAGGATCTTGACCTGTTAGTAATCTAAGATCGGGATGATAGTAGGGATTCACCAAAAATCGCACATCAAACATAAGGTTGGCATCAATAGGAACCCCATACTTAAACCCAAAGCTCAATAAGGTTAACGTTAAATATCTTGGATTGGGTTGAATCAGCTGTTCGATCTGCTGGCGTAATGTGGAGAGACTCAGGGTTGAGGTATCAATGACTCTAGAACTGAGATGCCGGACCGGATCTAACCATTCTCGTTCCAGCTGGATCGCTTCTAAAAGACCCCCTTGGGGTGGACACCCAATAAATGGATGAGGGCGCCGATGAGCTGTTAGCCGTTGCACCAAGATCTCATTAGTGGCCTCGAGAAATAAAAGCAACGCTTGAGATTGATCCAGAAAAGTCTCTAATAGATCTAAATCCTGAAGCAAGGCTGGACTTCTCAGATCCAATCCAATAGCCAACTGGGAATAGTGAGTCTCAATCTGTGCCACTGTAAGCGAAATCAAGTTAGGGGGCAGGGCCTCAATGGGGGTATACCCTAGCCGCTCTAACTGCTGCAGAGCTGAGCTTTTTCCAGATCCTGTAAGCCCAGCAACAATAACAAGAGATACAGAATTTGACATGCATTTTATTGTACGCCTCAGATCCATTGCTTGAGTGCGCAGGAGCCTAGTCTTCACTTAAACACTCAATGGTCCAAATTTAGACCTGAAAAGGCTGGACAGGAGTGTAACATCAGTGTAGTATTTAATTGTTCAAAGGTAATATAGGTGCTCGTCTTCTGATGATGTCTTTAGTAACCCCTATGGCTGCCACTTTAACTCTTAACAGGAGTGCTGACTCAAGTCGGCGATTTAGCAGTGCGCTTTACACACTGGGGATTACTGCTATAGAAGGCATGATTAGAGTCTATTTAGGATGCCATCTATTCGGTAAAGCGACACTAGAACGCTGCTGGATGAGTTTGGAACGCGCCGATCTCAATTCCCGCCAGGATCAACCCCAAACAGCACAGAAATACTCAAGCGGTGGGTACAGACGAATACTAGATCTCGACCCTGTACCAATCTAGAACATCTCAATCCTGTTCTACCTGTACCCCCGCCATCCAACTGGACCGGGGGTTTTCTTTTGGCCAGACGGGACTGGGTTGAACCCCTTGAGTTTTATGACTGCTATGGATCCAGATTACCTGCCCATTATTGAAAAATAATTGAGAGCCTGAGCCATGTTGAAACTGATGTATACCGATACTGGGATTTATCTCGAACAGCTTACTCAGCCCTTGAATGCTTGGGTAGAGATGCGGTTGGCCTTTGCCATTCAAGTTGGTAGTTCTCTCTATGTTGAGGCAGGTCGAGGCTCCTTCCTCCTGCCCAACACTGTGGTACTAGATCATAAAATACATGAGCAGATTGAGATTGATCGGTGTGATGAAGACACACTTGAAATTAGCTTAGAAGGCCTCTGGCTCTCTAGCGATGGTACTCAGCATGAAGGGATCTTGGCGGTTGAACTCGATCCTGAATTGGAATACCACCTTTTCCAAGTTTGGCAGCAGGCTGTGGCTTTGTCTTTGAAAAGCACTTCTAAAGCTGTTTAACCCGGTACCCTTGATCTACAAAGATGATGTGATCTGTGAGGATGATCATCAAGATCAGGGGTGCTTTAGTCTGAGGCTGTCATGATAGTAGGCAGATCAAATAGAACGGTTGTCATATAACGCTCAGCCCACTCAGCGCCAAAGGCTTTTTCTAGAATGCGGCGGGTCCGATCATTTTGCTGTTGTTGGGTGCAGTAATGGTGCTGTCCTTGATAAACCAACTGAGGATCAGCATCAGGAGTTGCTTGAAGGGCCAACTGACAATGAATCTCCAAATAGGCTGAGGCAACATCCAAAAACTGATCAGCTTCAGACTGGTTTTGGGGACGAATAAATAAGCAATACGGCGAAAAGATTGCCCCCCATGCGGGTAGCTCCCGACGTTCCTGAAAGGTCTGGTGGATGGGCACCCAAGGATCAAGACGAGCACTGTAAGTAGATAGAGATTCACCTGAAACAGGGGATAGATCAACAATCGCTGCACTCACGTGCCCCCTGGCTGCCACAATATCACAACCAAATAGAGGGAGGGCATACGTTAATCTAGGAAACATAACACAGTGCAAAATTTCAATTCCAGCTCCAGCCTGAGCTAATTCCAAGTGCATTTTTCGAAAGGGTCTAGTTTGAAAACAACTATTTTCAATGATCAGCTTCTCACCTTCTAGGCGGCCCTCAATATAACCCAGATCTTCAGGTAACGTGTAGGGATCTAGTTCAAAGATAGTGTGCCATAGTTCAAGAATGCGATCGGCCAGACGGGTGATCAAGGGATGAAGTTGGCTCTTAAGAGAAGAGTCTGGAAACACAGGCATGAACTCAAACTCGCACAAGTTACAAATGCTTCCACCCTCGCAAAGTGTTATGAGGTTGTCAAGTTGACCATGATCAGGCAACAGTTCAGAGTCAGATCAATCATCACCTCGGTCTTATCTTGAGGCATCAAGGTATGTAACAAAATATGAGTTAAGGGGTGAGGCTATCCTCAGCTTCAGAAGCCTTGTTCAGCTCTTTTCTCAGTCAAAAACTAGATGTTTCTTCACAAAGAAAGTTAACAACATCTCACGTCTCTTTGATTTGATCCGCTCCAGGAGCGTCTTTGAGGTCGATCGTATCACTGTACACTCTGTTACATATCTTGATTTGCAGGGTCACATTCTCTTGGTAGAAAAGTACAGGAAGCTGGCTTGAATACAGTCTTAACAGACAATGATTTGGTTCAAGTGCACTACTGTTCGATATCGCTTTTTAGGATAAGGAGCTTAGGATATGAACGACGTATTCGGCAAAGTTGTTGCCCAATCCAACACTAGAGGTGCTTATCTATCCAATGATGAGTTTGCTGCCCTCGAGCGAGTGTTGGCTGATGCTAACAAGCGCTTGGACGCTGTTAACCGTCTAACTAGCAATGCCTCCAAGATTGTGACTGATGCTGCTCGTGCTTTGTTTGCGGCAGAGTCTAACCTGATCGCCCCTGGTGGCGGTGCCTACCCTGCCCGTAACATGGCTGCTTGCCTCCGTGATATGGACATCATTTTGCGTTATGTCACTTACGCAGTAGCTGCTGGTGATGTCAGTGTACTTAACGAGCGCTGCCTCAATGGTCTTCGGGAGACTTACCAGGCTTTGGGTGTACCCGGTGGCTCGGTAGCTAATGGTGTCCAAAAGATGAAAGATGCTGCTTTAGGGATCGTCAATGATTCTAGTGGCATCACTCCTGGCGATTGCAGTGCTCTGGTATCTGAGATTGCCACTTACTTTGATCGGGCCTCTGCTGCGGTTGCCTAGGCTCTTCTTTGATTTTTGCAACGTTTTTACTTTAAAGCTTTTGATAATTAGGAGACTTTGACATGCAAACTCCCATCGTTGATGCCATTGCTACTGCAGACAGCCAGGGCCGTTACCTCAGCAATAGCGAATTACAGGCCATCAATGGACGCTTTCTCCGCTCTGCTGCCAGCATGGAAGCTGCTAAGGCATTGTCTAACAAGGCTAACGACTTAGTTAACGGTGCTGCCAACGCTGTTTATGCGAAATTTCCCTACACAACTCAAATGACTGGGGCTAACTATGCCTCTACAGCTGAAGGTAAAGCTAAGTGCTCTCGTGACATTGGCTACTACCTGCGAATGGTAACCTACTGTCTGGTTACAGGGGGCACTGGTCCCATGGATGAATACTTGCTCTCTGGTATCCGTGAGATCAACACGTCCTTTGAACTCTCTCCTAGCTGGTATATCGAAGCTTTGGGCTTCATCAAGGCCAACCATGGCTTGAGTGGTCAACCTGCTGTTGAAGCCAATGCTTACATTGACTATGCCATCAATGCTTTGAGCTAGGCTACCCAGCTAGCTTTTTAGTTCAGAGATTGTTAGGTGCTGGGGTAGTTATGGGCCGTTCTGCAGCCACTCTACGGAGATATCTGAGTGGTGGAGAGCTGACTAAGACTTCCCCAGCTTAGTTGATCAAAGTGTTTTATTAAGGTTGAGTTCTAAGCTGGCTTTAAGTCAGTGTTGTGTTTACCAGCAAGGAGAATTGAGATGACGGCCATTGCTGCGGCTGCTCGCTTGGGGGTGAGCGGCTTTACTGAAACAGTTACTGTGGAGCGACGTTCAGATTTATCAGAAGCCCAGTTGACAGGAGTGATCCGGGCTATCTACCGCCAGGTGTTAGGGAATGATCATCTATTTGGAACTGATGTGGCAGAATTGACCAGCCTTGAGTCACTGCTTCGTCAAAGTAACCTGACCGTTCGGGAATTTGTCCGTCTGCTAGCTAAGTCAGAAGCTTACAAAAAGCGTTTTCTTTATCCCAACTCTCAAACCCGCGCCATCGAACTGAACTTCAAGCATCTCTTAGGTCGTGCTCCGGCTGATGGCAAAGATATTGCGATCCACCTCGATATTTATCAGCGTCAAGGTCATGATGGGGAGATTGACTCTTACATAGACAGCTCTGAATACATGCAGGTATTTGGTGACAACATTGTCCCTTACCCGGTAGGATTGCAGACACGGAAGGGGCAAGCCATGCAAGAGTTTCCGAATCTGTTTAACCTTTATCAGGGTTATGCCAACAACGACCGCTCCCAAGGTAACCGACCTCGGATCTACACAGCGCTCGCTACAGGCTATGCTCCTGCCATCAAGCAACCTGAATCAGTGCTGCAAGGGGCTCCAGCGGGACGGCACTTAGGTCGTCCAACAGGTGAAACGAGTGACATGTTCTACCTTGAGATCACAGGTCTCCTCAATCCTGTCAGAAGTCTGGCTACATCTTCTACCTATCGACGCTCTAACCAGCAGCTCTTTGTATCGGGAGATAATCTCTCCACCACTATGCAGCGGATCTTGCGTTCAGGTGGTCGGATCATTAGCGTTAGAAGGGCTTAGGCTTCCGCTATCCACGACATTTTTTAATCGACTTTAATTGAATTGTGTTTTGCTGATCTTTAAAAACTGGAGATATCATGACAACTATCTCTGTCGCTGATCGTTTAGGCGTGCGAGCCTACACTGAATCGGCTCCGTTAGAGCTACGACCGGATACCTCAGAAGCTCAACTCACAACGATCCTGCGAGCTGTCTATCGACAAGTGTTAGGTAATGATTACCTCTTTGGTGTTGATGTTGAGGAATTGCAAAGTCTAGAATCTCTGTTGCGTAATGGCAGTCTTTCTGTGCGGGAATTTGTTCGACAAGTAGCTAAATCGGAAGCTTACAAAAAGCGTTTTCTCTATCCCAACTCTCAAACCCGCGCCATCGAACTGAACTTCAAGCACCTGTTAGGTCGGGCACCCACTACTGGGAAAGATATTGCCTTTCACTTGGATCTTTACCAAACTAAGGGCCACAATGGCGAAGTGGACTCGTACCTTGATAGCCCGGAGTACTTGGGCGTTTTTGGTGAAAACATTGTGCCTTATCCGCAGGGCTTCACCTATCAACCCACGTTCAATACCCAAGACTTTACCAACTTGTTTTCCCTGTATGGCGGCTATGCCAGCAATGATCGCTCACAAGGGATCCGGCCTCGGTTAATGACAGCACTGGGTGTGGGCTATGCGCCTACTATTGCCGAGTCTCCCTATGTGGGTATGGCTGCAGGGCGATTTATCGGTCCTTCACCGGTTCAACTCGCTAATGAGATGTTTTGTGTTGAAATCAGTCAGCGGAAAAATCCTCTGTCGGCTCTAGCTACGTCCTCTAAAGTACGCCGCTCCACCAAGCGCCTCATGGTTTCTCGAGATCAACTATCGGAGACATTGCAACAAGTTTTACGGTCGGGAGCTAAGGTGTTGAGCGTTCGTCGCGCCTAGTCTGTGCTGGTAACTCATGTTGGACTCCTCTCACCTGGGGGGAGTTTTGTGTCATTTTTGTTTAGATCCTCTAAATCAGTTTGAAGGCATCATGACAGAACCGGATTTGTCACCTGCTGAGGGACCTGTGCTAACGGTAGAAGCCCAAATCGAGAAATTGAAATCGGGTGATGCCGGTGAACGCTACTATGCAGCTTGGTGGCTAGGGCGGATGCGAATCCGTGAGGGAATCCCAGTTTTGATTCAAGCTCTACAGGATCCTGAACGAACACCGGCTGGTGCTTACACGGTCCGGCGTAATGCAGCCCGAGCCTTGGCCAAGTTAGCTGATCAGGTAGCTATTTCAGCCCTGCTCGATTGCGTTGACAGTGACGATCCTCAGTTTGCTGCTGCTGCTATTCAGGCGTTGGGAGAGTGTGTCCTGACGCATTCACAGGCTCAGGCTACAGTTGAAACCGCATTGGTTAATCGTTTGCAGCATCTTAATCAGTCAGGTTTAGACTCCTGTAACGCTAGTTTATTAGAAGCCTTGTTGGAGACGTTAGGCTTGTTTGCTAGTCAAGCTGCTCGGCCTCTGATCGAACCCTGTCTTAACCATCGATCCTTACGGGTCAATAGCTCAGCAGCTCGGGCTTTATACTTAATTACAAAGGATCCTCAGTACATAGACCCCATACTAGTCTTGTTGAGTCATGACAACATCCATTTGCGTCGAGCCGCTTTGCTAGATCTAGGGGCGACCGGTTATGTCTCTACTGCCCCCACCATAGCGAATGCTGCTGTGGAAACCAACATTAAACTGCTAGCACTCAAGACTCTGTTAGACGCACATATGCACCAGACCGGAGGTATCGAGGCCTCGATCAATAGCCTCCTCCAAATTTTGGATGCTCTGATCTAGACTCTGGAATTAGGCTTAAACAGCCAATCCTAAGGTTTTGGAAACATCTCTGGCTTTAAGATAAATGGCAGCTTCTGAATCTTGCAAAGCGTCTTGTACAGCAGCAATGATAGGGTCTTGAAATATTGGAGTCGTTCCAGGATACAAGGTCGCTAAGCTACAAAGTGCGGCATAACGGATCACCCAGTCAGTATCAGCTAAGCACTGACTCAATACCTGTACTGCTTCTTGATGCTGTGCTGGCGATCCTGCAAACGCGGTAGCTCCCACCCCTCTAACAGCAGCTCGACGCACACTAGGGGCAAAGTCTGACTGGATCGACTGTAAGAGTAAGGGTAAAGCTTGTAGGTTTCCCAACCTGGCTAAAGCTCGAATCGAGTAGGCTCGCGCTCCATAATCGTAACCATCAATAGATTTTAACAAGGGGTCAACAGCACGATCCCCAAACCTTAAGACTCCAGTTAAGGCAACGTCAGCAACCTCGGGGTTATTAAAGCCAAAAGCCTTGATCAACCCCTCAAGAGCAGCTGGGTGATCAGATGTTGCTAATGTTGTTACCGCTGATAGTAAACTTTCAGAACTGGTAGCCTGACTAAGCTGCTCAAGGGCCGCTTGAACAGAATCAGGAGGTGTATTCATAACTGTGTTAGTCTTTTGCCAGAGGAGTCACACTGACAATTTGGCCACCCATACGACAGATGCGCTGCATCTCTTCATTCATACGATTGAGGGGGACTACCGATGACTGGCTGCTTTCACGGACAATCTCAGATGATGACATTTTGTCAGCAGGATTGATCACGCCTTTGTACTCAATCTTGAAAATGCGGCTGCCAAGTTGGCTGAGAGCTACCGAGCCTGTAGTGTTTTGACCGTACATAATTAGGATTAATTGCTTTCAAATTTGGTTATCACTTTACCATGGAAGATTTACTCGCGATCTGGCTCTACACAAGATACCTCCTGCTTCATAATCTATCTACATGCTTCTCAATAAACTGCAACACATCCCATGAGGGCCGGCTAGAGGTTGTGTTCTCAGCTACATTCTCTCTGTGGACTCAAGCTTGAAATGGACACTCAAAGCTCTAAGGGGCTCACGGTCAAATCATCTAGAGTAATGGTATAACTCTGCTGGCGTTGAAAAGCCAAGTAAGCAATGATCACTTCACTTGCGATTGCCATCGTCAGCATCACTAAGTTTCGAGCTAGGGGGTAATCACACCTATCCTCTTGAGCCTCAGAAGGTACTCGATAAACGGCATTCCAGATGATCTCAGCATAATCAGTTGCCAAGCCCACGTGTAGGCAAGGTTGGTGTTGAGCTGTGCAGTACTCTGTCACCATCTGTCTTGAGTGGCTATTATCAAAGGTATCAATGACTAGATCAGTGGTGGGTAGCAGTTTTTTAACTGTGGCCGCGGTAAGCTCTTTAGGTTCAACCTCAAGCTTAATGCCAATAGCTCGGTACAGTGCGTTCGCCAAAGCTTTAACTTTGAACATGCCAATATCAGTACGATAGTAGGGTTGAGTAGATAAATTTCGTTCTTCAACTCGATCTCGATCAATGACTTTGATAGACTCCAACCCAGATCGAGCTAGGTTTTCTGTGAGATTAGCTCCTAAAGCCCCCGCGCCGCAAATAGTAATCTGAGACTGCTTGAGACGCTCCATAATGGGTTGAGTTCGATGCAATTGCTCGTGGAGAAACATAATGGGATTTCAGGATAGGTCAAGACTATGAATACCCATTAATTTTACTCATGTCAGGCACTATCTTTAACTTCAAACTCAGCTGAATCGTTAACCTTGAAAAAAGACTCATCCTCGTGGATGGATGTCTCAACTAGATCGGTCGCCTTTGGGTTAAAGCCTTCGTTATGCAGAAAAGCTAAATCAAGGCTTTCTAACACAGCACGGATGTAAGTTCGGATCGGCTGGCTCCCAATTGTAAACAAGAGATCTTCAAGGTCAATGATGGGATCCCAGTGATAAGCGACACCATGATAGTCAACGACTTTTTGTAGAAATGCCACTAAGTGACTTTGATCGAGGGGTGTGATGGTGGGGCAATGAGAACTAATCGCTTGTTCAAAGAAATCATTGAGTTCAGCTTCAGCATCTGGTCCCAGCTTCTCGGCAGCCAGCACTGGCATCATAAACCGATCACCGGTACTCCCCGGAGCGGATTTCATGCTTTTTGACCGTTTGGCAGTTGAAGTTGAGGTCTCTTTAAACCACAGATCGTTGCGGAGGCTGGAGGCAACTACACCAAAGGTATAAATCGGATAGGGTAGCGTTCCTGACCCATTCATCAACCAGTTAAGGTTACGATAAGCTGCCAATCGAGAGAGTTTGCTGAGGCGCCCTACCAATTCCACTTCATCAATCAAGATGACCCAACCCTGATAACCCCATAAGGCCAAGGCATCTGCCATAACCCCAAAGTAAGCACTGGCATGTTGAGTGACTCGAAAATTGTGTTCAAATTTAGGAAATGAACTACCCTGGTAGATCCGGTGGAGGCGTTTTAATTCTGACAAACTCAATCGTGTACCCATCAGATCCCCATAGAGTAGATCTTGATCCTCTCCAGTGGATAATAAGGCATTTTCAAGGACTAGAGCGGGTAAGGGATGGCTGTAGCGGGTTGGATCTTTGAGGCAGCTGCGAGATAACTCACCTGGAGCTTTGCGACTTAAGAGTTGATGGATCCCGGTCGCTTTAGAGTGGGGCATCCGAATATCAGAGGCCACCCGGCCATAAAAATTAAACAAATGATGACATGAGACTTCCCGACTCAGAGAAACCCGACTCACGGCAAACCCGAGATCGTAAGCAGCATGCTCTACAGTGGTTAGGACATGCGTTTTTCCTTGACCATACGGTCCCCAAGCCAACCGACCTTTGACAGGTTGCCCCCCGCTAAATTGGCTCAGATCCTGACCAATCAAATCTGTTAACCCAGCTCGCAGATCCGGCAGAGCTTGAGTAGAGAGCCGAGTGGGGATTCCAGTCCGTAAGGCTTCAACTACAGCAATAGCATGGCGGCGAGCAGCATCATACAGGGGCATAACGACTAGTCTCCAAGAGCTTCATAGCTATGTCAATCACTCGAGATCGTAATGGGCTAGTGTCAGAAGTCATGGGACCTGACTCCAAGGTCAACTCTGATCGGTTCAAGTGTGAGCTATTTAATTGGGAGCCACTTGATTGAAACTCTTGGCACAGTTGATAGAGTCTAGTGGCCACTTGATCAGGAAATTCAACTCCCTGAGCTTCTAAATGGCGATCAGCATCAAAAATATCAGCCAAAGGATTGAAGTATTGAGTAGGTGTCAACCCAGTTTGGAGGCGCATCCACAAGGCCTCATAACTTTTAAATCCTCGCCGCTCATCGTCTAAAACCTCCCGTCGCCCTGCCAGCAATAACAGAAAGTGATCCAGCAACTCAACATCATCAATCAGTTGCCGAAACAGCTCACAAATATCTTTAACAGCACTGGGCGAGTACTTATATCGACGTTTCTCACCCGATCGCTCAGTCATGACTTCGAGCTGATCGATGGCAACTACCAAGCCCTGGTAACCAGCTAGCTTTAGGAGCCGAATCAGTGAGTATAACCAGTACCGAGCATTACTTTTTTGTAGACGTTCAAATAGCCGAGTTAACTGTTTTTGTTGTCGATCGAGTTTCTCCCCTGATAACCACCTGAGGGCTATCCGAACCACAGCTCGGTTAGATTCAATGAGCTGACCTTGAATCACCTTGTGTGCAAAGGCTAGAAAGGATGGCCCCAGATCAACGTGGCGGAGATGATCTCCAATTGCTTTTTTAACATCTTGAACGGCTAGATCTCGAGTTAAACCTTGAAGTTCCATTAACTTAGGCAAGAACTGCTCTAAGCTCGGATCATCGTAGCCAACCTTCAAAGCAATCTGGTGACATAATCCCTCTACTAAGGCTGTCAGGTCAATCTGGCTCACCAGGGCCTGATATAGATTGACTAAGTTATTGAGTCGATAGTCTCGGGCTGAGAGATAAACCGTGGCATACCCCAATGAACTAGCTTGAGCTTGAATGTAGCGCAGCAGATGGGTTTTACCTGAGCCAGCTTGGCCAACCATCACTTTGACCTTACTCCCACCATCGGCAATGTAGTGGGCTAAATAATGGTCATGAATATAATCCAACCACTGCTCCTGACCCAATGTCATCTGTTGCAACAGATCATCATCAGCGGGAGGTTGACCCCATCGTAAGGCTTGTATATCTTGCTCATCCACAGGCATGGTTAGTCACTCATCAGGTTGATCACATCGGCCAAGTGAACTCATTTACTCAGATTCTGACCTCAGATTCAAAGCCTGTGTATAGATCACTAGACTACTCACTCGGCTTTCTTGACCCCGGCTATTCACTAATAAAAATCCGCTGGTTTGTTGACGCGAGGGAACAAGTTCAAACTGGTAGTCACCATAGGTAATGTCCACCTGTTCTTTCAATCGAGCCAGATCAAAAGTAAATAAAGACTCAGGATAATCTTTACGTACGGCTTGCTTGAGGGTCAGGAGTTTATAGATGTCTTTAAGCAGAATCGGGTGGCCCCATTGAACGGTACGAGTATTTAATGTTAACGGATTAAGTAACTCATAAGCACCCAGTAACTCTTTACAGAAACGGTCTGGATCAAACTTACTTTGAACCACCTGTTTATAGTGGTCCCATACCCACTGGGTTAGGGGTTCGATGGCTGCAATATGGGTTTGCTGGGATCGCCGTCCCATTGTTAATTTAACAGATTGATGGGCTGGTGAGAACGTTAACTTAAAGGGAGGAAACTCATAGGTAGGAAAGTGTCCTCGTAAAGGAATGCCCACTTGCTTTAAAGCGGCTTCAATGGCTGGAGGGTAGTCTGCAGACTGGACAAACTCTTGATCAATTTGAATAGCATGGCTCAACGAAGTCTGTGCTGTAGTCCACTCAGCAGTTATCTGGGCTAAGATTTCAGAGATCGCCTTAAGGGATTGGGCCGTAAGTTTAAAATCCCATTCTTGTCGTGCAGTTTTAAAGGTGGTCCAGTTTTTAGTGAGGCGCTTAAGTTGAGTATCCACCGTGCCTAACACATCTTTCTCAGGCTGGATCGCATCTGAAGATCCGGGTTGTATGGGTGTCTGATCCGATAGCATAGCTTGACTAGAAGATTTTTATCGACTGGAAGCAATCCTCAGCTGGAAAACTTGTTTGTTGAGTCCCTACTCTAACAGAGGCGTCGACCCTTTGATCAGGTAATGATCAGATCAGTCCAATCAACTAGTACTGGCTTGAGATGAGTGGGGACAGCAAACCTATTAAGAGGCTACACGAATACAGTTCAAAAAACTCATGGACCAGCAACGTTGACAGTTTGGAGATTGGGATCGAACACGCTACTCTGGGGGCAGATCCTTACATAAGATATCTAGGGTGGTCTGTGATTGCATCAAACGCTTATGGCATCGATCCAGAAACGCTTGCTTTACTAATAGAGTCCCTACACCAAACCCAGTCAGCTACAGAAGCTCTCCAATGTGTGGGCCAGATTTTACAAGAACAACTGGAACTACAAGCTGTTTGGATTGGCTATCCGACCGTGCAAGTCACAACCTGCTATTGGGTGATCAATCATCAAGCTGAATTGCAGCCCTTTCAAATTCGATTAGGGTCTCATTTACTAGAGCAACTGGGCCAAGCTTCTGAACAGATGCTAATTTTGGAGCCAGATGTGATGAAAGACTCCATAACACTAGACTTAAATGCCTCGTTAGAAGGATCAGAATGGCAAGGATCAGCCCCGCCCCATTTAGACTGGTTTTATCATCCCCAGCTTTTAGTTACTGCCTATCCTGAGGGCCGCTCCTCCTGGATCATGGGTTTGGTCGGGGCCTCAACCGAGATCTGGACATCCCCAGCCCAGCTCCTTGTTCGTACTCTCCTTCAAATTGTGGCTCTAGTGCTAGGTGCTAAGAGGGCTCGTCAGCAGGCTCAAGATACAGCTCAACTTCAGCGGAGTTTAGCCAACCGATTAATGGATTGGTTTCGTATTGCCTCGGAAGCAACTCGACAGGTGATTTATGAGTGGGATCTACACTCTAATCAGGTGGAATGGTCGGCCACGTTACCAGCTGTGTTTGGTCATGGGGTCACTGATGCTGTTGAAGATCGGTCTTGGTGGGCTGATCGGATTCATCCTGATGATCGAGATAAAGTGCTGAGTCATGTCGATCAAGCCATTAGTGATCTGCAAATGGTTTTGTGTGAATATCGTTGGCGACGCGCTGATGGATACTATGCCTGGGTTAAAGACTATGGCCGAGTCTTTTGTGGTCCACAGGGACAAGCTGTACGGATGATTGGTAGTCTAGAAGACATTACCCCTCGACATGGTACTGCTGAAGCTTTAAATCAACTCAAACAAAAATTCAAAGTGATTGCAGAAACTGCCACCACAGGGATCTTAGGGATCACACCTGACCTCCGAATTGTTGATGTCAACACAGCCTTTTTAAAGCTCCTAAACTACGACCGTGCCGGATTAGAGCAGCTAGAAAATCTGAGTTTAATTGTACACCCTGCTGATCTTGATGCAGATGCCAGTGAGTTACATAACCTGATCAATCATCAACTCATCAGCTATAGAACCCAAAAGCGGTTTTATCACATCGAGGGTCATGAAATCCAAACCACTATTGAAGTCACTGGCATTCAAGATCAAAAGGGTCAAATCATTCAACTCATTTGGCAAGTGGTGCCTGGTTAGACTCAATCTCATTACAAGATGAGCCACCGGATCCCATCTATAACTTAATGGTGATGATGCCCATGACTATGCCCATGAGAATGTCCGTGTCCATGACTATGCCCATGATGATGGCCGTTACCTTGATCAGGGAGCTGCTGGTGCAAATCGCGGTTCCGATTGGGTAAAACCCCAGCTAAAGCCACTTTGCCATTGCGAATAGGACTCAGATCGACCGATGGATCCCCCGTTTCACCTAACAGATTAGCCACTAATGGATCAATCCAGCTTGCCGCCATTTTTAAAAACTCTGGATCGTCATTTAAGCAATCTAGGTGGAGACATTCCACCTGATCTTGATAGCGCTTGATGGCATACCCTACATCCAACATAGTTTCATGATTTTCGGTAGCAAAGCCAATCGGGGCAAAAACTAGGGCCTTGGCGCCTAACAGCATCAAGTTTTGGGCTGCTTGATCCATATCAGGAATAGTCCAGCGACCTGGTGTATCGTGATTCATCCAACCCAAACTGATCAGAGGATATCGCTCAATCAGCTGATCTCGGACTGCCTGATACAAAGCAACACTCTCACGAATACCGGTTTCAAAGCCTTTAGAATCTTGGGCTGAAGGAGAGCCATGGTTCAGCAATAGGATCCCAATCTGAGAGGCAGCATACTGGCCATTAAGATCTCCTAGACGAGCCACAATATGGTCAGCCATGCGTTGATGGTAGTCCACTCGATCGAAAAAGCTGGGTAAATAACGCATCTCTTCAACCCAGCTATGATCATTGCTTAAGGCCTCATTCACCTGCTGCAATGCCAAGCCACTGGTAAAGATGGAGTCAACCACTAGCAATGGATAGATCAAGAGGCGATTGTAGCCCTGCTCCCGAATGCGTTGTAATACTTGATGAGGCAGATCAGGTTCACAAAAGTTGAAAGCTTTGAATACCGCTACCTGTTCACCATACTTAGCTTGCAAATTGGCTTCAATGCCAGCCCGCTGAGCTTCAAAAATTTGGTTATGGGGAGAACGATAGTTATTTTGGTTAGACCATTCTCGACGATCAGTGAACTCCAAAGCCTTGGCAATCCAGGGAATCACAAATTTAGGAAAGGGAATAAATTTTGACGCTAATAGCTCTAGTGCTCTCTCGTTATAATCCGCAAATTCTTGGTACTCCTCAACTTCTCCATATCCACATAACAAGACAGCAACTTTAGCAGCTTGGCTCATAATGCGCGCCTCAAGTGACAACATGCTCCTATAATTCAGGATAGTCTCATATCCCCCTAGGGAGGATAGTCTTTAGATTTAAAAAGGGATCTTGAGAACTTAGATCTAGCCTCATAACGTCTCACACCGGCCAAATCGTCGCTCTCGCAACTGGTAGTCACTCAAGGCTTGATCAAAGGCAATTCGATCAAAATCAGGCCAGAGGATAGGGGTAAAGTAGAGTTCTGTATAAGCCAGTTGCCACAGCAGAAAGTTGCTTAGTCGGTAGTTACCGCCAGTTCGAATCAACAAATCAGGAGCGGGAGTCATTAGGGCTTGTTCAATATGATCAGCGGTAATCTCAGCAGGGTCTAGACACCCTTGGTGGACTCGCTGCGCCAGTGATTGACAAGCTAGAGTGATCTCTCGATGTCCTCCATAGTTTAGGGCAACGTTCAACGTCAGGGCTTGATTAGCTTGGGTTTGGCGAGTAGCCTGAGTAATCACTTGTTTTAACGGAATGGGTAAGGCCTCCACTTCACCTAGGATCTGGAGTTTGATACCCGCTTCATGCAACTCTATTAGCTTAGCGTGCAGCATGTGTTCAAACAACTGCAATAGAAATGAGACTTCAGAGCTGGGGCGTTGCCAATTTTCAGTTGAAAATGCATAAACCGTGAGGGTTTTAATCCCCAGATCACAGCAATAGTGTAGTAGCTCCTGTAAGGCTACGACGCCCTGACGATGGCCCACAGATCGAGGTAGATGTCGTTGAGTAGCCCAGCGACCGTTACCATCCATAATGACAGCTACATGGTGAGGTAATTGGTCAAGAGTTTGAGAGGTAGGTGGCAAAGGCAAGGTGACTTGAAGGTTCATGATTGAGAATATAATATTGATCGAAAGTTAATCAGGTCAGCGCAACTAACTAAGATTTAATGGGGCTAAGATTTAATGGGGCAAGGCCCAAAGAGGGACTGCAATTGACTTGGTGTCAAGCGAGATTGCCAGCTCCACATGCGCCGTAAAACGAGTACACAGGTCACCATAAATTCACGACGATGTTGCCAGGACCAACAGTGCCACTGCAAAACAGTCATCATTCGGTGGAAAGTCTTGAATAAGCCTGAACGATCTCGATCCCATTTCAGATGCGATCCTAAGATCGTTAACCAGGACGGTCGTTGCTCAGGAGGATAGGCCCAAGCACCAAAGCCCCAAAATTTAGTCAGGTGGTTGACCTCATCTTGAAGTAATTCTCGAAAAACCGTTTGTAAGGGGCCTGTTGTATGAGTCATGAGCCATAAGTAGAGGCAAACGGCTCCCCATTCCGTTGCAATCCGATGTATCCCATGTCGGTACAAGTCCCAATGTGGATCAGAAGTGGGGCGGTAGGCTCGAGCTTGGTGCTGTCCAGATACAGACTGTTTACCCTGAAGTTGACGACAGATCATGAGCATTGCAGGCGTATGACGTCGTTCTTCACGTTCCCATAGACCTGGTTCGACTCGATGACCGGATAAATCAATGTATCCACCTGCATAGCGAGCCATATCAGGGTGCAAAGGTGCCAAATACTGCCAACTGGTTTGAGCATAACCGTGAATAGGTGCTTCAGTCTCTAGACACCCAATCAGGATATTCAGAAATACAGACTGAGACATTTCAATGATTTGATCAGAGCTGATCTCAGCCCAAGCTAACACCGGCCAGGATCGTGGCTTACTTTGAACAAACTGCCTAGGTAAGTCTGCCAAATGGCTGTTTAATTTCTCATAACTCAAGTACTGATCCAGCAAGATCTGAATCTGATCCGGTTGCGATAGCTGAGGTTCTTTAGAAACAGTAGGATCGAAAGCTTGCTGCACCCGATCTAGTCGACTGAGGATAGTCATAACAGACTTTAAAGTTGAAGGATAATCCTAGCTTAAGCAGGTCCCTATCAGCTGTCAGTCGGCTTGAGTCGGCAGTTATTGGGTCACTTAAGGTTGTAATAGTCGGATAAGGTCGGATGGATCACAAGCGCTCAGTAGGTTCTGAAGCCGAGGAGTTTTGCTGATGATACAGTCCTGAGCTGCCTAAGGTAGGCAGTAGACTATCGAGTTTTGCATAACTCATCTCCATACCTGATGCCATACCAGTCTTTAATACCGCATCACGGGTTGCTTCACTATCGTAGTGAATCACTGTGGTGACTAATGTTTGCCCATATGTTTGCCCATATAGTTCACTAAATGTTGTCGTGATCAAAGATGGATGGTCTGGCCATTGTTCAAAGATTTCTGTATGGATAATCTGTTGACAAGGCTCGATCGCTTGGTAAATACCATAGGCTACCATTTGACCTTCAGGCATTTGCCAGACATACCGCCACGCCCCACCTTCACGCAGATCAATTTCGCAGATGGGCATGGTATGACCAGGGGGGCCCGTGAGCCAGCGCTTGACTAACTCAGGTTCAGTGTAAGCTCGCCAGACTAAGGATACCGGTGCATTAAAACTCCGTTTCACCCTAATTTGATCGCTAGCGAGTTGTGTCATTGTAAGAGGTTGCATCAAGATTACTCCTTTGAGCATGTTCAGGACCCGTAAGTTCAGAATCAGAGGCTTTTAAGTCTTCAAGTACGGCATCAAGTTGAGCAAAGTTGCTTTCCCAGATCGAACGAAACTCATCTAACCAAGCATCCGCAGTCTTAAGCGCATCAAATTCCAGTTTGCAGGGACGAGTTTGGGCCACCCGCGATCGAGAGATCAATCCTGCTGATTCCAGTACTTTCAAATGTGTTGAAATAGTAGGTTGTGAAAGCTCAAATCGCTCCACTAGTTCGGAAACAGTAGCCTCACCTTGCTTTAATCGGATCAAAATGGCGCGCCGGGTAGGATCTGCCAGAGCTGCAAACGTTTGATCTAATGAGTTCATAGGCATAGATTAGCTCTTATATAGCAAGTTGTCAATATAGCAAGTTGTCAATATAGCAAGTTGTCAATATAGCAAGTTGTCAATATAGTCATGGTAGTTTGGCTAGGTACAAGCTGTTTTAATCCAGTAGTGCTTGAATAGTGGGGACTACATCGTCCACAGTTTGCAATACGATCAGGTGATCAGGAGCTAAAGTTCTAAAAAAAGCTAAACTTTCTAGTGAAGGTCGTAGTAGAATAACGGGAATATCAGACTTCAAGGCTAGAGCCACTTCAGCAGCTGTGCCCAAGCCCATCCCACAGGCAATAACAATATGGCTGGACAGAGCATTGATAGCATTACGCGCTTGGCCTAACCCGGTAACGATAGCCAGATCTACAGACGCACTCGTATCACGTGTATTTGTGGGCACAATCCCCACGGTGAGACCATCGGCCGCTTTAGCTCCCCGAGTTGCGGCTTCCATAACACCCACAGGCCGACCTCCAGTTAAGACGACCCACCCAGCCTGAGCGATCTGATAGCCCACCTGATACGCCAGAGCCACCTCAGCTGAAGAGGCCGCTTCACCTGGACCCATGATCCCAATAATGGTTAGTACCACTTATTTTTATCCTTGCGGTCACGATGGCGCCGAAATGGGCAATAGGAAAATCCACCATTTAATTGAGGCGACAATAACAGTTCAGAGCGCAACCGATAAGCCTCGCCTACAGACATCGATTTTGGATCTGCTCCGGTCCCTCCTAGAGCCTCTTGGAGCATCATTTCATCTAAAGCGATCTGCATTTTGAGGTAGTCCTCAACCGCCAATTGTCCCTCAAAGCGTCTCATTTTTAACCTCTAGTCTCAGATTAGGGTAGATTGATAAACGTGATGTCATTCTAATCTCAGAGAAAAAGAGCAGGATTCTTGACACGTCCATTAAGGTTATAGAGACTAATGAAGTTCTGAGTGAACCCTATTTGGGTTGTAACTATGAGCTATTGCATCAATCCGGCTTGCCAAAGCCCCAAGAATAGTTCTCATGCTAGTACCTGTCAGTTGTGTGGATCCAATCTGTTACTTGATGATCGGTTTCGAGCCTTAAAACGAATTGGGCACGGGGGTTTTGGGCGAACGTTTTTAGCCCTGGATGAAACCACTCCATTAAAGCAGCAATGTGTGATCAAACAGTTTTTTTTGCAAGGTTTATACCCATCCACTCGGCACCATGAAAAAGCCTCTGAATTATTTGAACAAGAAGCCCAACGCCTCGATGAACTTAGTCAGCATACTCAGATCCCAACTTTAATTGCCTATGTTGAACAACAAGGCCACCAATATTTAGTTCAGGAATATATTGAAGGTCTCAATCTAGCTGAAGAACTCAAGCTCCATGGACCGTTTTCGGCGGCCAAGATCCAGCAACTACTACTCAATTTACTGCCAGTCCTGCATTTTATTCATAGTCGCCAGATTATTCATCGAGATATTAAGCCCACGAATATTATTCGACGTCGGGGTCTACAACAGCTTGTCCTAGTAGATTTTGGGGCGGCCCGTTCAGTCACTGGTTCGGCTTTGGTTCGTACCGGGACTATTATTGGAACAGCAGAATACACCTCTCCAGAGCAAGTCCGGGGCAAAGCCACATTCGCCAGTGATCTCTACAGTTTGGGGGTTACCTGTTTACACTTAATGACCGGTATGTCGCCGTTTGATTTGTTTGATAGTAATGATGGGCGTTGGATCTGGCAAAACTTTTTGACCCAAAAAACCATGGATCCCACCCTTTGCCAAGTCTTAGACAAACTAGTTGAGCCGATCCCCCGCCACCGCTTTGTCACCGCTTACGAAGCCTTGAAATCACTAAACCCTCTTCAAGCCCGCTTTCTTCAAGTTGCAGTTGGTGGCTCGCCAGCCATCTATCAAGAGTCGATTCCACCGATCCAAGTGTCTCCCTCAGCCTCCCTAGCTGTGGCTCAATGGGTCCATTCGCAAACCTTCAAACAACCGGGTTCAGTGACGGCTTTGGCTTTACATCCCACTGAAGCCTATCTGGTTACGGGTGGACCTGATGGCGTGATCCGGGTTTGGGAGCGATCAACCGGTCAGCTGGTGCGTCAGTTAACAGGTCATTCAGATACTATTTCAGCTCTAACGTTTAGCCCTGATGGATCCCATGTTGTGAGTACCAGTCAGGATCGATTGGCCAGTGTTTGGCATTTTCAAACAGGCCAACCCGTTGTAGCTTTTGACCATCATCATCGATCACTCAATTGTGTGGTGGTTCATCCCGGGGGTGATCTGGTGATGACAGGGGCGGCCGATCATCGGATCAAATTGTGGGAACTGCATACTGGTCGCCTTATTCATGAACTTAAGGGCCATGCCGGTCCAGTTCGTTCCTTAGCCTTGACATCGGATGCGCAGCTCTTAGCTAGTGGAAGTGAGGATGCTTCTATTCGCCTTTGGAATGTAGCCACCGGTCAACCGCATCGCTCCATTGCAGCTTTTTACCCTATTTTTTCAGTTGCAATTCGAGGCCAAATTCTAGCTGGTGGGGGTTATGACAGCTCCGTTAAGATCTGGGATCTAGCCACAGGTAAGCTGAATTGCATTTTTACCGATCATGCCAATTGGGTAACAGCTGTTGATATCAGTCCTGATGGTCAAGTGATCGTTAGTGGCAGTGATGACTACACCATTAAACTACGCTATCTGCAAACCCGTAAATTGTTTTGCGTTTTGATGGAGCATCCAGGTCGGATTACCCAAGTCACCTTTGGCTCAAGTGGTAAGTTGCTAGCTTCTGCCTGCAGTGATGGGCTGATCAAAGTTTGGCAACAGGCTTCTTAATCCAAACTTGATATGGAGTTAAACTCAAATTAATTCTGAAATTTGGGATTGGCTAGATGCTAGATCTCTCCAGAGCCTTGTGGCGCCAAGCATGCAGCTGTTTTACTGTATCAGTTGCTACGAATTAAGGATCAGGCCTAGAATGTCTATAGGCATTTACTAGTATATAGGTATAGCCACCTACGGTTTTCTAAGCTTGGGTTTTAATTTCTATCAAGGTCAATTCTCAAGGTTAATTCTCAAGGTTAATTCTCAAGGTTAATTCTCAAGGTTAATTCTCAAGGTCAATTCAACTCTTACGGTTGTGAAGGATTGTTTATATGCCCACTATCACTCCCACTCGCTTTGCAGTAGAAGCCATTCAAGATGAGGCTAGAAGGCTGGTACAGGCAGGAGTCTTGCGCCGGTCTGCGACCATTGCCCATCTCAAATCTTTCTTCCCTGATCGGGAATGGCCAGATGTAGCCCGTGAGCTAGAACTTTGCGATTACAGTTTTACCGATCCTGTCTGTGACTTATTGGGTCACGAAGAGTGGTCTGAAGACTAAGTTCGTGCAACACCACTACTTTTTCTTTGCAGATGCTAGCATTTGGGTCCTAGTTGTGCTTAAGCTATGTTAATACCTATTACCCCGCTAGCAGGACCATAATCATGGGGACAGCTGCTGTCCTGGACAGTCAAAACATTCAAGCCTCAGATTTCGAACCCCCCGATTGGCTGAAGGGTTACTTGAGCATGACTTGTGGGGACAATCAAGTTGAACCCGAGCTACCCAATCTGATCAAGGTTTATACCTCAGAAGAAGTTGATCTAATCTGTCGGGCTTACTTATTTGCACATCATCTACATCAGGGGCAAACTCGTAAATCAGGTGAACCCTACATTGCCCATCCTGTAGCAGTGGCTGAACTATTGCGAGAACTAGGTGGCGATGCGGTTACGGTAGCAGCTGGATTCTTACATGATGTGGTTGAAGACACAGATATAACCTCTGAGCAACTGGAAATCGAATTTGGCCCCGAGGTTTGTCGTCTGGTTGAAGGGGTCACAAAGCTATCTAAGTATAATTTCTCAAACCGAACCGAGCAGCAAGCCGAAAACTTCCGACGTATGTTTCTGGCTATGGCCAAAGATATTCGTGTGATTGTGGTTAAACTGGCAGATCGCCTTCACAACATGCGCACTCTAGAATTTTTACCGCCTGGCAAGCAACAACAAATTGCTGAAGAAACCATGGAGATCTTTGCGCCTTTGGCCAACCGATTAGGAATTTGGCGATTCAAGTGGGAGTTAGAAGATCTATCGTTCAAGTATTTAAACCGAGATGCCTATCGCAACATCCAGGAATTGGTCAATGTTAAACGAACTGAACGTGAAGCTGAGATTCAAGCGGTTATTGACTCGCTAAGTGAAAGACTAACTCAAGCAGGTATTACGTCTTTTGAAATTAGTGGCCGTCCTAAGCATCTGTACAGCATCTATCGCAAAATGGAACGGCAGCATAAGGAATTTCATGAAATTTTTGATCTGTCTGCTATTCGAGTCATTGTGGCAACGCATAGTGAATGTTATCGCGTGCTAGCTGTTGTGCACAGCACATTTCGACCTATTCCAGGACGATTTAAGGATTATATTGGATTACCTAAACCCAATCGCTATCAGTCGTTGCACACCACTGTCATGGGTCAAGGAGGTCGCCCCGTCGAAGTTCAGATCCGTACTGAAGACATGCATTCCATTGCTGAGTATGGTATTGCTGCTCACTGGAAGTATAAGGAAGCCGGCCTCAGCACCGCTCTCAAGTCCGAAGATGAAAAATTTACTTGGTTACGGCAACTGCTGGAATGGCAACATGATCTCAAAGATGACAAGGAATATTTAGATACTATTCGAGAAAACCTGTTTGATAGTGAAGTGTTTGTCTTTACTCCCAAAGGTGATTTGCTAGCGTTGCCTCAAGGCTCATGTCCTGTTGATTTTGCCTATCGAATTCATAGTGAAGTCGGGGACCACTGTGCCGGATCTCGGGTCAATAACCGGATGGTCCCCCTAGAAACCTACTTACGTAATGGTGATATTGTTCAAATCATTACCCAAAAAAATGCCCACCCCAGTTTGGATTGGCTCAACTTTGTCGCCACTAGCAGTGCCCGGAATCGAATTCGTCAATGGTTTAAGCGATCTCATCGCGAACAAAACATGACTCGAGGCCGCCAGTTGTTAGAACGAGAACTTGGAAAAACTGGATTTGATGCACTCTTGAAGTCTGAACGAATGGCCAAGATTGCTGAGCGTCTCAATTACAGTAGTGTTGACGATCTGTTGGCGGGTCTCGGGTATGGTGAGACTACTGTGATGACTATTGTCAATCGCCTCCAGGAGGGCACAAAACCTGGGACTCCTATCGCCCCATCAACAAGCCCTAAACCAAAAAAATCTGATCCCAAATCTAAGTCTCCGATACTGGGTGTTGAAGGCTTAAAGCACGATATCGCCAAGTGTTGTTCACCTTTACCAGGCGATCCGATCATTGGAGTGGTGACTCGTTTAAATCGGGGTATCTCTATTCACAATCAAAACTGTGCTAACATTGCCTCGGTTTCGGGTGAACGATTGGTACCTGTTAGTTGGAATACGGCAGGATCAAGCCAGACTTACCCTGTCAATATTCGCTTAGAGTCCATCGATCGTGTCGGTGTTTTGAAAGATATTTTAATGCGGCTCTCAGATCGGGGCATCAATGTCCGTAATGCTCAAGTCCGAACCTTTGCTAATCGAACAGCCATCATTGAACTTTGTATTGACGTCCGGGATAAGGGTCAATTGAATCAGGTGGTTGCCCAACTCCGCCAGTTATCTGATGTCCTCACCTTGAAATCTGATCAGCAGAGTGGGTTGAATTAGTGGCTAGTTAGATGTCTTGTGTTGATTTGAACACTATCGATCAACTTTGGAACCAGGCAAGCCGGGGACATCATAGTTTAAGTGTGCAGAAGACAATCTATGAAGAGAGTGAAGCGTTTTACCCATTTGCAAATGGGTTGGTTGGCATGTAAATGGGAAATGGACCTACTTCAACTCCAACGAAGATGTTCCTCCCGGTCATCGACCCTTCATTTACTAGGTAACTGCCTCTAGACCGGATCCTCTCATGAGTCACTATCATAGGTGTAAATCTCGTATTGAATAAGTACCTGTTTGTCTTTCACTGCACTTAGAGTGTCAATTGAGACTTTGCCTCAATAATTACCTAGACCTTATCTAGTTATACAGAAGGAGACCTGAGGCCTCACAGCAGATGAATGTTAGCTAGGCTGTTCAGGATCGAGCGGCTCGTTAATGCGGCCTGATAGGGGTGAACTCGCACTGGCATAAGCCTTGGGTGGAATGCGACCAGCTAAATAAGCGAGTCGACCTGCTTCTGCTGCAAAAGCCATTGCTTGGGCCATTCGAGCAGGATCATGAGCTTGAGCAATCGCTGTGTTAATTAATAGGGCATCTGCACCTAACTCCATCGCTTGGGCCGCTTCTGAAGGCACCCCAATGCCAGCATCCACCACCACCGGAACGGTAGCCTGTTCAACAATAATGCGAATAGCATCCGCTGATCGTAAACCCTGCCCTGAACCAATGGGTGACCCTAAAGGCATCACGGTTGCACACCCGATTTCTTGTAAGCGGGCTGCTAGTTGTGGATCAGCATTAATGTAGGGTAATACGGTAAAGCCTTCAGCAATCAACTGCTTAGCTGCTTCATAAGTTCCAATCGGATCAGGTAGTAAGTATTTAGCATCTTTGATCACTTCTAGCTTGACAAAATGGTTGTCAGTTTGCCCTAAGACTGCTTGGGCCATTTCCCGTCCTAGCCGAGCTACCCGGACGGCCTCTTCCGCTGTTTGGCATCCCGCTGTATTGGGTAGTAGCCAGTACTTAGTCCAGTCCAGGGCGTCCATAAGCCCAATGTGTCCAGCCGCTTGAGCCTGAACCCGCCGAATAGCCACCGTCACAATTTCACAGCCACTCGCTTCCAGAGCCAGCCGCATGGATTCTAGAGTTGGATATTTGCCAGTCCCAACCATAAGGCGTGAGCGAAAGGTTTTCCCAGCAATTACCAGAGGCTTAGGATCACTCCCTAGATCAGAAGTCAGTGGACGTAGAGTTGTTTGCATAATAGCCTGAAACAACAAATAAGTTTGTGGTACGACATTGCCTCCATTTTACTGGCGTTATCAGGTTCTTCCAACTTAAGCTGTCAGGAGCAACGAGGCTTCTCAACTCAGGTGATCCGATGAGCAACCCAATCAAACTGTTATTAGTCGATGATCAAAGCATTATTCGACAAGGTTTGACGGCTTTACTGCAGCTAGAATCTGATCTTGAAGTGATAGGTGACGCCGAAAATGGTCAAAAGGCTCTAGAACAACTTCAACACTTGCGTCCCGACGTAATTATCATGGATGTTCGTATGCCAGTCATGGATGGCGTAGCAGCCACTGAAGCGATTCTCAAACAGGAGCCAACCGCTAGAATTCTGATGCTGACCACTTTTGATGATCAGGATTATGTGGCTGAAGCGCTCAGAATTGGAGCCATGGGCTACTTACTGAAGGACACCCCATCTGAAGAGTTAGCTCAAGCCATACGAGCTATTCATAAAGGGTATACTCAATTTGGTCCTGGCATTTTTCAAAAGGTTCGACAAGTGTTTAAAAACTCTGATCCTGAGTTACCTCCAGGCTTTTTGGAATTAACTCACCGCGAGAAAGAAGTGTTGAGTTTAATCGCCACAGGTGCCACGAATCGAGAGATCAGTCAACAACTGTACATCTCTGAAGGAACAGTTAAAAATCACGTCACCAATATCTTGAGCCGCTTGAATTTAAGGGATCGAACCCAAGCTGCTATAGTTGCCAACTCGGTGCTATCTCTACTCAAAGCCCATTTAGATGAACAGGATCCATGAGATGAGCTAGCCTAGCCCATTTTAAGGCACAGCAGGTGTTGATCTCAAAACTGATCAAAGAGCATACTGAGGTCTAGGTGCTTTTTGAAGTGAAGCTGCATTAACCCACCGCAAATCTTGTAATGGCACCCAGGGGCTAAATTTCCCAGTGGCTAAGATACAAACCGCATGACCCTTGTTGATCATACGCACATGAAGAATCTGATCATTCAACAAATATAACAGTTGCGGATCAGAGCCAACATAGACAGCAGATGAGCCAATTGAGACACGACGTGATGTAGTCATAGCTTTTCAGGATTTTAAAATTAGAGGACTCGAATCAGTGATTAACAAAGTTGATCAGGTCTCTATCCAACACACTGCTGATGCTAACAACTAGTCAACACCAATCAGGCCAATATTCAAACTAACCCTGCGTCGACCTCTTAAGATCATGATCCGAGGCCGCAGATGGTTAACAAGCGTTGTTAGATTTGGAAACTAGGCAATACTTAAAGACTTAGTTTTGAGACTTCAACTCTTGTTTATCAACTCTATTAAATATGATACGGATCTGAAGGTAAATGTCAATTATCAAGACTGGAAAAAGTTAAATCGTTTCAGCGTAGTGCCCCAGAAGTCCTGCTACCTGTCACCCGTATTTTTTGCTATTTTGGAAGAGATTCAGCCTAAAAATGATACAAACTGATTAAGGAATTCAGGCTTTTCCCCAGCTTTAGCTCAGCTAACTGAATAGAGTGTGTACGATGTATAGATTTGATTCAATCTAGTTAAAAGTTTGATAAGTTACATTTAATCAGTATTGCTACGTAAGATGCCTGAAAATGTGGATCATCTACGTGTATGAATAACTACTGATAGCTAGACGTTTTGCGGCACTTATTGCTGAAAGAAAGGCTTAAAAACAGGTAGGAGTTCATGGCGGCTGATAACCAGAGTCGGATACGCTACTCGTCCATAATCATGGCCAGTGGTTAAGGGAAACAAAGGTTGATCAGTGTTGAGAGGTATCCAGATCCCTCCCGAGGCTTTCACAATGACCCATACGGCGGCAATATCCCAAATTTTGGGTGTTTGTTCGATCGCACCTAGAAATGTACCTGAAGCTACGCTCAGCATGTTGTAGGCAGCACCACCCAGCATTCTGACCTTACAGGGAAACTCCGGTTTGAGGTAGCGAGTGCTACGTGAGCAGAAGTTAAAGAGTTCATTCGGACCCGGATCAGCAACACTAGTTGTAATCAAGTCATGGTTAAGGTAAGCTCCCGTCCGATCCGTTGCCTCAGGTTGCCAATAGCCATAAAAGGTTTGATTGAGAGGTGGAAAATGCACATAGCCAAAGACGGGAGTTCCGTGATGGAGTAAACCTAGTGAGATCCCCCAAATGGGAATACCATGAGCGAAGTTCGTCGTGCCATCAATCGGATCGATAATCCAGCACCACTCAGTATCAGGGAATAGATGTTGTGATTCTTCACTTAGGCACCCATGATCAGGCCAAGATTTGGCCAACGCCGTTCGTAGCTCTTGATCAGCCCATTGATCTGAAGGCGTGACTAGGCTGCCATCCTCTTTCTCTACAGCTTGAGCGTGACGAAAGTCAGTCAGGAGTTGGGTTCCAATCCGACTTGTGATCAATTGACAAAAGTCAAGTACTTCAGTCCAAAACGTAGTCATAAGTTACGCCAGTAAGGTCAGAATCGCCTCATCTTAGCCCTAAAGTTTATGTTTCTTGATGTTACGAGATAGAGGAGTAGGGTTATGTTAAACTCTGTTGCAATGCTGAGTTAAGTGCGTTAGTTGTTCATTTCCTGAGGATGAAGACATGATGGAAGCAATGATGGTGTTGGCAGCTCTGCCTGAGGGTTATGAGATCTTTGATCCTTTAGTAGATCTGTTACCTGTGATCCCAGTTTTCTTCTTTTTGTTGGCCTTTGTTTGGCAGGCTGCTGCTGGTTTCAAGTAAAGCGTAGATTTTATAACTTCTGTTTGTTAGCCTCAGATTTGGTCGGGAGTAATCTCGGCCTTTATTCTTTAATTAGTTGGGTTTGGGCTATATAGGTTCGGACTATAGGTAGATTTAGACGGATAGATGATGAACTTTAGTTGTCAACGCTATTAAAGCTGAGCTGCCCTATTTGGCTTACTTCATAGAGTCAAGGTCTTAAAATCCAAACTATAACCTATAGGTAAAGGTAATTGGAGCACTGGATCATATAGATTATCTGCTGGACCCCTGGTGCTGCCTAAATCACCCTTACCTTTTTGTGCTGCTCCATTCTGAGAGCGGTTAGCTTTCAACCGTTGGATCAAGGCTCGGTTGCGCTTATCAATCTGACGTTTGCGAGCTGTACCACCCCGGCCCCGATCATTTCGACCTTGATGACGTGGTGATTCATGGGACTTTAATCGCATAGAGGGTCTCCTTATTTAATTGATTCATCTACTTACACTAGTTTACTGCAAGCCATCAAGGGTTGACATGGCCATACCGTAGCGTTTAGTTGGCCATACTGCGTTTGGTTGCAAGATCAGGTTCAAGTCCGACTCATGTTGACTGGCTTGGGTTCTGAGGTTGGGATTCGGTAGAGTAATACTGAACCACTCACCAACCACTATGTCTGAGGAAGCACTAGAGAGTCAGCTGCTCAGCATCTTGCTACTTTTAGCCCTCATGGGATTAGGAGGTTTTCAGACCTTTCTAGCCTATCGGGCTCTGGTGACGGGCAAGATCAGAGTACGGAAACCTTTTGGGTGGGCTTGGGAGATGACTTGGGTGGGGCGTGATGAAAACCCACTAGGATTTTACTTTAACGTGATTAGCTTGTTTTTCGCAGGACTAGCCATAGCGACAATTGGGTTTCTAGCCTTGATTGGAGTTATAGAATGGCCCTGATAGATGGAGCCTGATCAAGGTTTATTGAGATCCACTCAACCCGATCACCTACAATAGATTGACTTTGATGGAAATGAATACCTGGAATCTTTATGGCTGGCAACGACATCCAACCGAGTTTGTTTGATAGTTCTGCAGGGTCCGAACCGACTGAGGTTGACTTCGATCAAATTCCTCTCAATGCCAGCATACCGATCCCTAGTGGAACTTACGAAACCCTTAACCAACTTAAGCAACATTGTGATGGTTGCCAACGCTGTAGCCTGGCTCAGGGGCGGACGCATGTGGTGGTCCAACGAGGTAATCCCAAGGCTGACATCCTAATTATTGGAGAAGGCCCTGGTGAACAAGAGGATCTGCAAGGGTTGCCTTTTGTGGGTAAATCAGGCCAACTCCTCGACAAAATTCTGCAATCTGTCAACTTTGATCCAGCCCAGGACACCTATATCTGTAACGTTGTCAAATGCCGCCCGCCTAACAACCGAGTCCCTGCACCTGAAGAAATGACAGCGTGTCGTCCTTATCTCCTTGAGCAGATTCGCCTAGTTGATCCCCAAATTATTTTGTTGACAGGTGCGACATCAGTACGCTCACTGACCGGTGATAAGCGTGGCATTACCAAAATTCGAGGTGAGTGGATCCAATGGGAAGGCCGCTGGGCAATGCCAATCTTTCATCCAGCCTATTTACTTCGCAACTCAGCCCGTACCCCTGGCAGTCCCAAGTGGCTCATGTGGCAAGATATTCAAGCTGTTCGGAAAAAATATGATGAGCTAGTTGAACAAAGCTTTTAAGTGCATAGATCTAAGTGCATAGATGTGATCACTTGTTTTGTGTAGCACTGAACCCCATCCTCATGAATCAGGTCATACAACACAACTTAACTAATTAACTACCATAAGCCTGGTTTAGATAAATGTGTAATGATAGGAGCCTAAATTGAAACCACAGATACTGTTATTGATCCTATTGAAGTTGGTCTTAGTCAGCTGTGGTTCAAATTCCACACCACCCAAATTTCGATCCTTGTTTGTCTCTCTCATGATCTGGGCGGGTTAGCTAAGAAGTGCAAGAGATCAGTCTGATATTAAGACCCTAAGCAGATCGCTAGAGCCCCTCAGATTGAGTGGATGAGCAGTTAAATCGAACAGTTTGAGATCCAAAGCAGGTATAGGAGCCATTTTGAAGCGTGTTGATTTGAGTCGTAATCCCCTGCCCTCGATCTCCTGACGTTACAGACGTAAAGCCTTGATTGGTGGATGGGTTGTAATAACGAGTGGTGCGGTTTAGCCTTCCAGCAGTGGCGTCAACCCGACCCGCACTGAAGCCTCGGGCACCGGTAGTGGGATTATAAACGCCTGCAATACTGCCCCCCGTGCCAGTCTCTGGATTGTAGCCACCCGCTCTAAAAAAACCATAAGGCTGAGCACTTACCGCAGCATCCCATAGTAAGACAGAAACACCAGCAATAACTAGAGCATTCAGAGCTTTCATTGATCTAGATTGAATAACTGACCCTTTCAATATGGCCGAGCAGATGAGTTCATCAGAAGTGAAGGGTAGCTATAAGCTCTGTGGCTAAAGTCATGATTAGATGTATCCAATAGATCCTGTTGTCAAGCTGTGGAATAATAACCGTTATCAGCAGTGGGACATTACGACTATGATTACTATTACTTTACTATGATCGAACGCCTTGATCCTGTATCCTGTGCTTTTTTTAATGCCTACTTTTCCCAAGGGAATTCACTTAACGTTTGCCTTAGCCTGAAACTGGGTTGTCACTTAAGGGAAGATTTACTTACCCAAGCCGTAGACCTGGTCATGCAAACGTTCCCGACACTTCGTTCAAATATTTTAATAGATCTGGAGTCTAAGTATCGTTATTTCTGGCAAACTGTTGTGGGTCACCGCCAGGTTCCGATTGAATTTAACACGTTAACCTGTGCTGATGATGACCTTGAGCACCAATTGATTCAGCTTGAAGACACTCAAGTCAACCGTCCGATTGCCCTAGATCAAGACTACCCTTTTCGGATCCTATGCACTTACTGGCAAGACACATTCACTCATTTTTTATTGGTTATGGGTCATGTTGTCGGAGATGCTTATACTTTATGTTTAATTACAGATAAATGTTTTGAATATTATCAAGCTTTATCAACAGGATCGAAACCAAGAGTGAAACCCTTACCTTACCCAATGGGAGACTGGGAAAAGTTATTCAATGTATTTGTGACTCCAGAAGAACGAGAGCGATCAGAAGGTATTATTATGTCTCATTACCAAGATCAAAGTCGTCGTGATGATGAAAATGAGTGGAAGCTGATCATTGCTCGGATGGTAAGACTACAGCGAAATTTTGATGTGGCTGCTGATGAAGAAAATTCCTCCTTAATTCCGCGACCTATACCCATGGAATCCGTCAATTATGAATCCTATTGCAGTCGATCATTAGTACATGTCTTTTCATCTGATCAGTTGAGCGGTTTGCGGCGCTTTGCTAAACAATATAATTACAACTATTCTTATTATGATGCTTTACAACTGGCTTATCTTTATTCTCAAATTGAACTATCAACTAAGCCTTTTGACCGAATTCATATGAAAGTTGCTATCAACTATCGAGATCTAGCTTATGCTCAAAACCTAACTTCAATGCCGGGAACTTATGCAACTGGAAGTAATTTTATTATTGCCTCTAAATACTTTGATGATATTGGTGAAATCTTAAATAAGATCTGGCTAGAACGGAGTGAAGCAACCCATAAACTCAGGAACAAGTCATTCTTAAAGTTGATTCTTATGAGATTGCTAATCTTTCAAGCTGTTAGGAGTAGGGACTGGGAAACATTTTTATATATTTCTAATCCGTTTAACTATGCCTTTGAAAATCGACTACTGCTCATTACCAACAACTTCGGAGTGCTTGATCGGCAACTTAGTTCTGTTAAGCGCTATCAAGTTCAATCAATTCACATTCGGGGGTTGCCTGGCACATTCGGGATCGAGTTTTACGTGTTTAATCGGCGATTATATGTCAATTGTACTCACAACCCCGAACTAACCGATCCCAAAGATAGAATAGAAGCCTGGCATCGCCTGATCAGATGTATTGAAGTTATTGCAGCCAATGGATAACTTATCATGACCAGTTTGAGACAGCTACTGATTGAAAATAATGGGATCACGTAATTGTTAAGTTTCAATATTTTGAAGTCATCGAGTGGGACTCTTAATCTACATTAGACTAATGACATTGGGTTGACAGCGCCACAAGGTCTATCTAACCCTTACAGCCTTTTCTGAGCCATCTGATATGATCAGTTATTGCTTAGGGAACCCACAGAGTGTAGCTCATGATGAGATGGTGGCAAAAACTGCTCCAGAATCGCTTCGCTTGGTTAGGCGGGCTGATTTTACTAGTCTTTTACCTCTGTTCTATCAATGCTGGCTTCTTGGCACCCTATGATCCACTCGCGATTCAATCTGGTGGATCGCTATTGCCACCTACTCAAATTTACTGGTATAGCGAATCTGGAGAGTGGCTAGGTCCCCATGTGTATCCCACACGTCAAGGTCCTGTTGATCTAGAGACGGGTCAACGTCCCCTCCTTGTTGATCGATCACAGCCTGCAGGCTTGAGGATTGGGGTGAGAGGAGATAGCTATAGGTGGCTAGGGATGATTCCTACACAACGACACCTCTTGGGCACCGTTAACCTTAAGTCAATGGCTGATCCACCCGCTCGCATCAATTTGTTGGGTACTGATGATCAAGGACGTGATTACCTGAGTCGGTTGCTATATGGCAGTCAGATTAGTCTGTTTGTGGGGATTGTGGGGATTGCCATCTCGTTTCCCATTGGGCTGATTGTGGGTGGTATTGCGGGTTATTTTGGCGGGTGGATTGATACCAGTTTGATGCGATTAGCCGAAGTCTTGATGTCGATTCCATCGTTATATTTGTTGGTTTCTTTGGCCGCCATTTTACAAGTGAATCCCTTGACCCAGGTGCCCTTTTCCAATCCTGAGCGATTTCTGATGATTGTGATCATTACTTCACTGATCAGCTGGGCTGGGCTGGCACGAGTAATCCGAGGCCAGGTGTTGTCCTTACGAGAACGAGACTATGTGCAAGCAGCTCGTGTGGCAGGGGCTGGGAGTTGGTATCTCATGGCTCGACATATCTTACCTCAAACAGCAACGTATGTGGTGATCTCAGCAACTTTGGCTGTACCAGGTTTTATTGCTGCTGAATCGATATTGAGTTTAATTGGGTTGGGTATTCAACAACCGGATCCATCCTGGGGTAACATGCTGTCCCTAGCCACCAATGCTTCTATCATTGTTCTGCACCCCTTACTAGTCATTGCCCCCACTTTGTTGGTCATGATTAGTTCATTGTCTTTTAACCTTCTGGGGGATGGGTTAAGAGATGCTCTAGATCCCAGAGATCAATCATGAGCACAATCATTTTGAGATGAGTCACTTTGAGATCAGTTACTTTAAGCTAAGACATGCCTTAATGCTGCTAGTTGATCCTGCACAATTTGATAATAAATCCAGGTTCCCCGGCGCTCTTTGTTTAACAAGCCTGCTTCGTACATCACTTTAAGATGGTGGCTAATGGTTGGCTGTGACAAACCTAAAATCTCGACTAGCTCACAAGCACAAACTTCTTGATCAGGCTGCGCAGCAATTAAACTCAGCATTTGCAACCGAGCCGGTTCACTCAACACTCGGAACAGCTTGGCTAAGTGGAAGGCCTCCTCAGAGGTGAGCTTCCCAGCTAGCAGACGAGGACAGCAAGATAGGGCTAATTCAGAGATCTTCATACTTTTATATTGACACACATCAATAGGGCTTGCCATACTATCGACATTGATAAATATTGATTGTCATCGATATAGATAGGAGTCCCTATGATGTCTCGAGTTCAATTGGCTTTGAATGTTAGTGATCTAGATGCAGCCGTTGATTTCTATAGTAAGCTGTTTGCGACAGAGCCAGCTAAACGTCGACCTGGGTATGCTAACTTCGCCATTGAGAGTCCCCCTTTAAAGTTGGTGTTGATTGAAAATGCTAAGGCTAGTGATCGGTTGAATCATGTAGGCATTGAAGTTGAAACATCGGCACAAGTGATGACTGCCAATGAACGACTCACTCAGATGGGTCTTGCTCTGGATCCAGAACATCAAGTCACCTGTTGCTATGCGCTCCAAGACAAAGTCTGGCTGCAAGATCCAGATGGAGCCGATTGGGAAGTGTATACCGTGTTAGAAGATTCAGCTGAGTTTGGTGTGAGTCGTCAGCCCCACCCTACTCAAGCCTGTTGTTCTTAGTCTGAGGCTGCAGGATGAAGAGACAGAGAGGCCAACCGGTAGCTACTTACTCACGAGAACTGGTGGCAGAGTCGATTGGAACCTTTATCTTAGTCTTTATGGGCACAGGAGCCATTATCGTTGATGACTTGAGCCAGGGTGCTTTGACGCATCTGGGTGTCAGTGTCGTGTTTGGTGCCGTAGTTGCAGCCTTGATTTATGCTCTTGGCCACATTAGTGGAGCTCACTTTAATCCGGCTGTCACCCTAGCCTTTGGTAGTAGCGGCTTTTTTGAGAAACAACGAGTACTACCCTACATAGCAGCTCAGCTAGGTGGTGGGGTTGTGGCCTCGATCACTTTACTCTTCTTATTTGGGTCGGTGGCTAATTTAGGAGCAACTTTACCCCAAACTGATCATTGGCAACAATCCTTTGTTCTGGAGCTGATCTTGACCTTTATTTTGATGCTAGTCATTTTAGGGTCTGGCTTAGATCGGCGGGCTCCGATTGGATTTGCTGGTCTTGCGATTGGTTTAACGGTTGGCCTGGAGGCTGCGTGTATGGGCCCAATTACGGGAGCTAGCATGAATCCAGCTCGGTCGTTTGCACCAGCTTTAGTCAGTTGGACCTGGCAGCATCACTGGTTGTACTGGATCGCCCCGATTCTAGGAGGACAATTGGCAGTCTGGGTCTACCGGTATATATCCAACAACTTTTCTGATGTGCAATCGTAGAGAAAGCCTAAAGAGATAATAATTAAGTGTGCACAAGGCTGAGCATGACAGTAACTTTGATTACAGATAGCCTCTGGTGGATCATTCCAGCCCAACTAGGAGGTATGCGTCAACCTACAGCCACTGAAATTCCTTATCTTAAGGATCTAGGTGTGGATAGCATTGTTTCTGTGATGGATGATCGGGTCAGTGTAGACTGGTATGAGCAGGCTGGTATTCCCCATCTGTGGTTACCGGTAAAAGGAGGGACTGCTCCGACTTGGGATCAGGTGGATGCCTTTGATCACTTTGTGAAGACCCAGATGGCCTTGGGCAATAGTGTAGTTGTTCATTGCTCTAGCGGTCATCGGCGTACTGGAACATTATGGGCTGCTTACCTAATAAAGACTGGATATCCAGCTTTAGAGGCGATGAGTATGATCCAAACCGCCAACCCTCTGATTGAATTGCGAGAAGCCCAGATCCAATTTTTACAGGCCCCAGAAGTACTATAATCAGTTCTCACCTGGGTAGTAAGCCAACGGATAGCTACTAACTGAGGCAAATAGCAGTAGTCTACTCTTGAACTTTTGATGGCTTATGTGCGGTAATCCTTAGATGGGCAAGATGATTGCTTTTGGCTGGTATGGGGGCAAATTTAGTCATCTCAAGTGGCTGCTACCTCTCCTACCAGAAACTGTGCACTACTGTGAACCTTTTGGTGGCTCTGCTGCTGTTTTACTCAATCGCGTGCCCTCTCCTGTTGAGACCTATAATGATTTAGATCACGATGTTGTCAATTTTTTTCGAGTACTACGAGACCACCCTGAAGACTTGATCCGAGCTATTGGTCTGACTCCTTTTGCTAGAGAAGAACTGCGCTTAGCGGTCGAAGGGCCTCAAGATCAGCTCTCTGAACTAGAACAAGCTCGTCGGTTTTTTGTGAGAGCCCGCCAGGTGAGAACAGGCTTAGCTCAGACTGCTAGTGTGGGCCGCTGGGCTCATTGTAAATTAACGAGTCGAGCGGGTATGGCTGGGGCTGTTTCTCGTTGGTTAGGCAGTGTTGAGGGGTTATCTGAGATTGTTCAACGGTTACTTCGAGTTCAAATTGAGCATGCTCCAGCTTTGGATGTGATTCAGCGCTATGACACCAAGTCCACCTTATTTTACTGCGATCCCCCCTATCCCCATACCACGCGAGGTGACATCAAGGCTTACCGGTATGAAATGACCGATGAGCAACATTGTCGATTGGCCCAAGTCTTGAAAAAAGCTCAAGCTAGAGTGGCACTATCTGGCTATCGCTGTGATTTGCTTGATCATCTTTATCAAGATTGGTACTGTCTTGAAGCGCCTCAGAAACTGTGTCTATCGGTCAAACAGCCTCGGATCGAAGTGCTCTGGCTCAATTATGATCCCCAGGAGCTAAGATCTCAACCTAGACCTGCTACGCTAGTGAAAACGCAACCCTGAAGTCATGAGTCATTCTATTGATGCTGCAACCTCAGAGAGTCTGACACTAGCTATTCAACAATTCAACGCCGGTGAGTACTATGCCTGTCATGATACGTTAGAAGCCTTGTGGATGGAAGCCTTGGATCCAGAACGGACCTTCTATCAAGGATTATTGCAAACAGCAGTGGCCTACTATCATCTTTCTGGCCATAATTGGCGAGGTTGTGTGATTTTACTGGGTGAGAGTATTGCTAAGCTACACCACTATTGCCCCGTGTACGCTAACCTGAATATTGAGCAGTTGGTTAAGGCTAATCAGAAACTGCTAACCCAACTTCAAAAGATAGGAGCCGACGGTCTAAGTGATTTCAACTTGGATCACTTTAATCTAGAGCAAAGGCCCACTATCCAACTTGCTGATCCTTCTATGATGGAGTGAGTTGCTTGTGAGTTCAGACGACATTTTAGCCGCTAATCAAGCTTTCTATCGGGCTTTTGAAAAACGAGATATGGACGCTATGGAGCAAATCTGGTCTCAGGGAAGTAGCAGTCTCTGCATTCATCCTGGTCGAGATGTGATTAAAGGTTGGCCTGCTATTCGATCATCCTGGTCTCGTATTTTTGAAGCAACAGATTATATTGAAATCAATCCTGACATTGTTACTGTTGAAACTAGCGACACGATTGCTTATGTTGTTGTCGTTGAAAAGGTTTTACAAGTTTTAGGCCGTCGCCGTCTAGAGTCTGAAACGCTAGCCACTAATGTATTTGAACGTATGGGATCTCATTGGTATTTGATCCACCACCATGGCAGTCCCCTCATGACTTAAGCTGCCCTGTCCCTATGTGTGGAATGATCAGGACTGATAGCTCGGATGGTGAGTAGCAAAGATCAGATGTAGAGTCAATTATCTTAGTTGGTTATACGGAGAAGATGGATTCTACGCACTTCTGCGTACGATAATCAGCGGGTTTGACATGTAGCCTGTAAAACCAATACTACTAAAATACTGGAAAGCGCCTGCGCGATCTCAAAGGTTATGGAGACTAGTATGAAAGTAGTCAAGCCACTTGTGGTTCAGCCTCCTCAGTTACAGCTTAACTGTCGGTTTCTGTTGAGCGTCAACTTAGAGGGGCAGTGGTGTTTTTTCTTACTAGATCAACTTCGACAAACCATTGGACGTTCAGCTAACTCATCGATTCGGATTAAGCAGGGTGGTGTGTCTCGATATCATGCTGTGCTAGTCCGGCATCAAAATCAGTTTAAGCTCATTGATGGGGATGGTCGGGGCCAACCTAGTGGTAATGGCACTTTTGTTAATGGGCAACGGGTTCAATCCTGCTGGATACAGCCCGGTGACATTATTCATTTGGGTAGTGAAGCTGTCAAGGCTCAAATTGATCAAATTAGTCTAGACCAACATGAGATTGAACGATTTGAACAACGACTTCGTTCTCAAGCGAGGCTACTAGATACCGCAGACAGTGAACGCCCCACAGCTTTACACATGATCCCTACCGCTACTGAGTGTAACGAACTCTAGGATCTAACCATCCATAAAGCAAATCAGCAACAATATTAAACACCACAATTAGAATGGCGTAGATAAAGGTAATGGCCATCACTACTGGCGTGTCACCTCGCAAGATCGAATCTATTAAGAGCGCTCCAATGCCAGGCACTCGAAAGATTTGCTCGACAATAATGGCGCCAGTAAAGATTTTAGGGACATCCAGCGCCACTAGAGTTACCACTGGAATTAGAGCATTTCGTAGAACATGGCGGTTAAGGACCGTCCGGGATGGGAGACCTTTAGCATGAGCTGTACGAACATAATCTTGATGGATCTGTTCTAGAATGGCCGCTCTAATAAATCGCATCAGTAAGGCTGCCTGCCATAATGCCAACACCATTACTGGCATCAGGGATTGTCTGATTTGGGCGATCAGACTCCTCCAATCTGATAATGTTAAGGTACTGTCATAGATAAAAGGCAACCAATCTAACCAAACTGTAAAGATGACAATAGCCAGACTACTGGTAAAAAAAACGGGGAGTGAAAAGCCAACAAAGGATAGGAGCGTAATACATTGATCCAGTAACGTATATCGTTTTAAAGCCGACACCATTCCTAAAGGCAGGGCCAGGATCAACCCTAGCCCATAGGCTGATCCCACCACCCATAATGTTGCCGGTAGTTGTTGAAAAATGAGATCCACAACTGGACTGCGACTCGTGAATGAGTAGCCCATATCTCCTTGAAGAAAAGCCCAAAGCCACTTAAAGTAACGTATCGCCAGGGGTTGATCTAGACCTAACGCCCGGCGGATATTCTCTCGTACCTCAGCCGTAATCGATGGATTGGTGGCAAATTCCATCATCGGATCACCAGGAGCCAATGCCAGAATACCAAAGATCACAACGCTAATGGCTAATAAGGTTGGAATTGAAATTAATAATCGGTTTAGAAGATACCGTGTCATAGCATCAGTTTGAAGCAAATGTCCAGTCCTGGCTATTCCAAGGTCCTAAATCCCAGGGAGTTGGATCGATCCCTTGCAAGCGATGACTCACAGCAATAGGGCTAAAGCGATGGATCAAGGGAAGGACAGCTACCTCATCTTTCACGAGGAGATCATTCATTTGAATAAATAGTTGATGGCGCTGATCCGGATCAGTCTCATCAATCACCTCTTGATATAAAGCATCATAGACTGGATTACAATACCGAGAGAAATTGACTGTAGACCAGTTATTGGACTGTTGGGCGATCTCTTCACATAAGTAACCTCGCATAAAAGCGGTTGGATCAGGGCTATTATTACCGATGGTAAACATTTGTAGATCGGCATAAAAATGACTGATGTTGTTGGTGTTGGCGGGCTCACTATCAAAAAAGATACTAGCCTCAGTGCTCTTTAGCTCGACATCAAAGCCAATAGCTTCAAGATTCTGCTTAATGATCTCCTGGGTTTTTTGGCGGACTGGATTAGCAGAAGACTGGAACAAGAGTTTGAGTTCAAGACCATTTTGATCCCTAATGCCATTCCCATCGTTGTCAACCCAGTTGGCCTCGTCAAGGAGTTGAGCTGCTTGTTCAGGATCATAGGTAGGGGTCACACTCGATTGAATCGATTCGGGAGAGACCAGTAAGTTAGCAGTGGGGGTTCCAGCTTTACCATAGAGTTGTTCTGCTATCGTATCCCGATCAATAGCCAAGGTTAGGGCTTGACGGACTTTAAGATCGGAGAGAAAGGGATGGGGTACATCTTTGTGGGATCGTTCACCTTCAATTTCAGTTGTCGGATCAGAAAAGTTGATTTGGATCACTTCTACATTTGATCCAGGTTTGGGTACAATACGACCTTGACCTCTAGCTTCCAGCTCCTTTAATATGGGTGCCTCAACTTGAATGTTCCAAGCATAGTCTGCATCCCCTGTTTGTAATACTGCCCGAGCTGCTGAGGGGGCATCCCCACCCCCCTTAAGTTCAATCTGAGGAATGGCTGGTTTGCTGGGATCTCTAAAATTAGGATTAGCTTCATAAACAACCAGATCGCCAGGTTTAAACTCAACAACTTGATAAGGTCCCGTCCCTATCGGTTTCAAATTGGCGTCTGCTTCTCGAGCATTGGCCCCTGTGTAAGCTTCAAAAATATGTCGGGGTAGGATCATACCGTTGGTGCCCACAAAGGGAATAAACCAAGCGGCAGTGGGTTCTTTAAAAGTGATCTTAACAGTTGTTGAATCTATGGCTTCAATGGTTTGAATGTTATCATAGTCTGCTGCAGTAACGGCCCCGACCTCTGGATGAGTGACATAGGTATAGGTAAAGACGACATCATCAGCTGTGAAGGGTTCGCCGTCCGACCAACTTAGGCCTGACTTCAAGCGCCACGTCACTGATCTAAAGTCTGCAGAAATGGTTCCATGTTCGAGGGAAGGGACTTCATCAGCTAAAAATAGGACTAGATCGCCCGCTTGATTAAAACTGGCCAGAGGCTCATACACGAATCGGCTGGCCTCAAAATCTTTAGATCCTGTCGATAGATGCGGATTAAGTAGGGTAGGGGATTGCCAGTAGAGCAGCTTGAGCGGGTCAGCTATGGGAGGGTTATCGATATTGGTTAGCCTGGTCTCTGGCTGGCAGCTACTCAGGAACCACAACCCACTTGAGAGAAGGATCGCGACGATCTGCTTACTCAGTGACATAGCCCATCACCTTTAAGTCCACTTAACCCACTTATAGTAGCGGCAATGGGCTCGGTTGGTGCAGATCTTAAGAAGTCCCTGACTATAGACCTCAAGTTTAAAGGATTATAGTTCAGGTACTGGATTGACCTTGAAGTTAAAAGTACCCCGATAATCTGGTAAATCTGATTCAGCCCTGATCTCAAAGGGAGTAGTTGGCCAGTCAGCAGTGGGATCCAAGCGAAAGAGGTGGCAATCATCGACATTGTAAATATTAGAAGCCCTCAAGGGTATCCGAGATCCTGATTGAGTTTCCACAGCGACCCATGAGGTGGTACGAACCACTGGACAATCCATGGTGACTCCAAACAGGAGGAAGAGCGGTTGCCGTGAGCCATACTCAGGATCCACTTAGCCTAACTCAACCTTCTGTTGGGGATACCCCAGATTACAGTCTGCCGATAGCGCTGTAACCACACTCATTCTTGCTTTTGATGTGGCTTAGATAACACGGGTTTACCCTGGCGGTCTAAATTCAAATCCGCTTAAGATTGAGTCCCTAGACGTAATCATTAAAAGGCCATCATTAAGAGGTCATCGATAGTATCTGACCATTAAACTGTTCAAACATCACCTCACCTGGATCTCATCCTTTTGAGCTAAAGCTTAGCCCTCATCTTCTTCATCGGTAGCATAGGCAGGTGGGTAGATATAAGACGGTCTGACGGGAAGTGTCTTCTTGATCTTGTCTTTAATGGATTCCAAATCTAAATATCGGTCAGCCAGATTAATGAGTTGATCGCTAGTCATCGATCGGAGACTGACCACTTCAACTCGTACGCCTTGGTAGCTAACAGCATTAACAGCATAGGCTAGATCGCCATCACCACTGACTAGCACAGCTGTCTCATACCAACGCACCAAGGCCAGCATGTCTACGGCAATCTCAACATCTAAGTTAGCTTTTTTAGAGCCATCAGGCAGCTGAACTAAGTCTTTTGTGATCACACGGTAGCCATTACGCCGCATCCACAACAGGAATCCCTGCTGCTTTTCGTTGTTTCGATCCACACCTGTGTAGAAAAAAGATCGGAGCAGGGGCGAGTCTCCAGTTAGAGCGGATAACAACTTGGTGTAATCAATTTCAATACCAAGCTGCAAAGCCGCATAGAATAGGTTAGATCCATCAATGAAGATGGCAACCCGACCCCGGTTTTCCAACACTGGAAAATATCCAGGATCTGAATCCAGGCGTAACATTCGTGTTATCTCCGAGTTTATACACCAACAATCAAAATGGTTTTTTATAGTAGTTCTAAGGTAGCAGACTCTGGACTAAGTCAACTGTCCTGTTTGTAAAACTCCTCATTAACCATAGGTCTTTATTAACTACGGTAACTCAGGATCTACCGGAAGACGGTATCTATACCTAAAGACATCTGGAAGATTTCAGGAAAGCGGGCCTAAATTCAATCGGAAGCGTGATGTCTGTTGGTTTTTGAAGATAGATCTAAGCTGATCTGTTAACACCTGTTCATTGGGATCTATGGCTATTAACTTCAATGATCTCAGGGTTATGGTTAAATCCACTGAATTTCAGGCTAACCGTAATGACCGCTACTAAAAAAGTAGAACGCCTTCGTTTATAACAGTCTGGACATATTACTAAGTGTCGGGTTAACCTATGGCTGAAAATTATCTTAATCATCCCACGTTTGGTTTGCTCTTCAGAGTTTGTCAAGCTGGAGACACCGAGATTTTCACAACTCTGTATGCAGGACGTTATTTTTTTAAGGTAAAGCTCCAAGATCAAGACATCATATTTGACCCCATTAGTTCTAATGAGGTTCGGGAACTGATTGAAAAACGGCTAGTGAGTTTACGCCAAGCTAACCGCTCAGATGAGCATGAAGCCCTCCTCTCTGTTTTTCAAAAGCTATTTCCTTAAGGCTAGTCTCAAGCCTTTCTAAGGTAAATTGAGGAACAAACTCCCAGATTAAGAAAGCCTCAAGCTATGCTAGAGCAAGTCGGACTGTCTGTATCATCATGACCTGGACTCTCTACTCTGTCCAAAAAACGTGTAGTTATCTCTTAGTGGCTATTGCCTTTTTAACCCTTTGGTTAGGCGGCAGTGTTGCTCCTGTTGTCACCCTAGTGTGTCTGGGTGCTGGAGGGATCAGTTGGTTTTGTGAATTGCCTCGCGTTGATCCTGACGACTATGCCCCTCTATGGCGACCGCTCACGCTAAGCTTACTGGTTTTATTAGGTGGCGCTACGATCGCAGGATTTTTAGGTCCTTTTAATGCGGGTATTGGATTGGTTTTATATTTGACTGGTGCCAAGCTTTTTCAACGACAACGAGCTGCTGATTATATTCAAATTATGGTCCTATCGTTTTTGTTGATGGCTCTGGCCACAATCTTCAATGAAGATATTAGTTTTGGTCTATTATTTATTTTTTATGTCGTGGTAGGTCTCATTTGCCTGACTCTCTACCACTTACGGATCCAAATTGAAACCTATCCCCAAATCACGGTCCAGGCCTTAAAGCTAGGGCCTAAATTTATTGGTGGTTTGGTGGGGTTGGCTGGCCTGGCTCTAGTGATCTCAGTGGTATTCTTTTTTGCTTTTCCTCGGGTAGGCTTTGGCTTCTTGTCGCAACAGTCCCGGTCTGGAGTCATGACCACTGGTTTTTCGGAAGAAGTGAGTCTGGGCTCGTTTGGAACGCTCAAGACAGATCCAACCGTGATCATGCGAGTTGAATTTCCCACTGCCGTTCCAACGTCTACTAGTTTCTTGCATTGGCGAGGTATCAGCTTTGATGCCTACGATGGTCGTAGTTGGTCTCGCACATTGTTACAGAAGCAGACAATCTACCCCGATGACGATGGCAACTATCGGATGCCTGCTGATCGCTTAAGCGATGCCACCCTGACTACATTGAAGGCTGCTGATCCCCCTTTGCTACAACAGACTATTTTTCTAGAACCGTTAAACTCAAAGGTTTTATTTGGGTTGTATCCACTGACTGCCCTCAATGTAGCGCCTGAATCTCGCACAACCTCCCTATTGGTGAGCGAAACTGGGGATGTCAGTCATCGAATTTTGCAGCAGATCAGCCATTTGTACACAACCACGAGTATTATTCCTCAGTACCAACCCGAGCAGCTACGAACTATTGATCACTCCACCCTTCTAGAGCGTTTACCCTCTAGCCACCGAGAGGCTTATTTACAGCTGCCCCCTGATTTTAATCCTGAGATCAAAAGGCTAGCAGAGACTATCACTGCTGAATTTTCAACAGACTTTGACCGAGTCTTAGGGATTCAACAGTACCTACTCGACAATTACGGCTACTCCTTAGATATTCCCGATCCAGGTAATCAGCCGCCATTAGATAGCTTTCTCTTTGAACATCAACGTGGGCATTGTGAGTATTTTTCCACAGCTATGGCGATCATGTTGCGGTCTATTGATATTCCCACCCGATCAGTCAATGGCTTTTTAGGAGGTCGTTGGAATGAGGCCAATCAATATCTAGCTGTCCGCAATGCTGACGCTCATTCCTGGGTGGAAGTGCCCTTTGGTTCCTATGGTTGGGTTACGTTTGATCCAACCCCGCCCGCTGCTAATGTTAGTCAGGTGGAGCATTGGCTAGACCCACTTAGAAATGTCTATGATGCGCTCCGATTTCAATGGCTCAAATACGTGATCCAATACGATCTGCAAGCCCAGTTACAAATTCTACAGAGAGCTACTGCATCGCTCGAAAGCCTGCGCAGTCAAGACAGCGGCTCATTTGACTTCAAAGATATATTACCCCGACTCCGAGCTAGCTTCAATCAAAATCTAATTCCCCTATTGGGCATGATAGCAGCCATTGTGGGTGGAGGTGTTTTGGGTTATCGCCGGCAACACCAACCGATTAAACCTCAGGATCTGGGGTTTGTAACCCTCATTTCTGTGATCAGTGGGAGTTTAGTCGGGTTCTTATGGCAGCCAGCTTCACCCGGACTGTTACTGTTAACATCTGTGATCTCTCCAAGTTTGGCCTTTGCTTGGATGCGCTGGCTTGCCTGGCTCAGACAATCTCAACAGAAAGCTCAACTGCAGGCCATTTCACGGTTTTACCTTCAGATCCGCAACAGTCTTGCTGAACAGGGCCTGACGCTTAAACCCTATGATGGTCCTGAAGCTGTCATCAGTTGTGTGCAGCAGTCACAGTTAGCTGAAAAAGAAGTTGTGATGACTTGGATCCAGTACTATATGGCTATTCGTTTTGGTTACCGCACTCTAGATCCTAAAGAGCTGAATCAGATGCAAGCAGACTTTGAACGGTTACGCAAAAGCTGGAAGACGACCCAAACTCAAGTCCTGACGGCTCCCTAATCCGGTTTTATTCTTGAGTCATCATGGGATGGGTTGATAAGATCTAGGACCAAACGTGGCAAGCTAGAAGATGGCCTTATACAGTAGATCCATGATTACCCGTGATTTAGCCGATACTATCAACACAAAAATTCAGTCACTATCTGTGGAACAGCAACATGAAGTGCTCAACTTTGTCGAGTACCTGATTGAAAAAGCTGAACGTCAAAAAGCTAGGTGGGATCAGATCATTAACCTAACCGTTGATATTTCTAAGGAAACTTGGGCCCCCATACTAGACAATAGTGTCTTCCAGGACAACTAGTAGACGTTAGCTTGAACTAGCTTTAATGTGAAGTAATGCTCAAGGCCTTACCGATGGAGAGGGGCCTGATCGACTTAATCCTCGTTCAATGGGGGCACCTGACTGTCGGTATAGAACAGCTGATAGGCCTTGACTTTGCAAAACGTTGCCTGTCTCCACATGAGCATAAAGTACCCTATGATCTCCACATTCAATGCAGCTCTTGACTCTGCAAATCAGGTAGGCTAACGCTTCTGTGAGGATAATTACCTCTCTCTCATGATCTAGGATCTCAATACCATTAAATCGATCCTCACCCAAGTGAACTGTTTTTTGAAAATGTTTGCGAACTTGCTTGCCTTCTTGCAAAATATTGAGAGTAAATTGCTCTCCAACATCTAGCAAGGCTGCAATGGGGTGCTCCTTGGGGATCGCAACTGAAAGACCTGGTGGGGAGAAACTAGCTTGAGCGACCCAGGATGATAGTAGAGCATCTGCCATGTTCTCTCGTTTGACAGCGAGCACACATAAACTGCCAATTAACCGTCCAAGAGCTTGATCACGTCTGTCACCCAATGTGTGTCGTAACCGGTCAGAGCTTTTCACGAGCGTGATGGGTGGCTCAAATGTTCGTTTATGGTTGGACCTGAGGGACTGGGCAAAATCTCGGCCAGTTTGCTCACATTGAGTCAGGATTTCGGAAGTTGGCTTAAACTTAACACGTAGTGACTCACAGCCTAGCTTGAACCCAGCTTCTTGCACCTTCTGAGTTAACTCGTCAACCGCCTCCCCACTCCAACCATAGGATCCAAACACACCAATCAACTGATGCCGTCGTCCCTGAGCTAACAGGATTCCACAGGCTGTCTGCATCTGTGTCGGGACGTGACCTCCCAGTGTTGGGGACCCCAGTAAAATCCCATTGGCCTGCTCAATCGCCTGCTCGATCTCTGCTGATGTAGCCACCTCACAGTTGATCAAATCTACATCCAGATCAGCCTGGGCCAGCCCTCTCGCAACAGCTTGAGCCATCGCTGCTGTGTTACCATAGGCTGAAGCATAAAGAATGGCAACAGAGAGAGTGCGTAGTTGTTGAGCTTGACTCCAAACTCGGTAATGCTGCATCACTTGTCGTAGGCCATAACGAAGAATGGGGCCATGATTGGGAGCTACCATCGAGATTGGCATCTTAGTGAGTCGATCCACAATCGTTGTCATCTGTGAAGCAGTGCGAGCAAAGACAGATCTGAAGTAGTGTTCCTGATCTTCAAGTAAGGCTGATCGATTCTCATCCAGAACCTGGTCAATACAGATGTGACTGCCAAACAATTTATTACTAAAGAGAATCTGTCCAGCTGGATCATAGGTACATAAGTGATCAGGCCATCGTAAGGTAGGTGAGGTCCAAAACCGGAGTTGATGACCTTGTCCTAGATCAAGTGTTTCTTCTCCCCTCACCACAGCAATCTTCAAGGATCGGGTTTGTAGGAGCGCACGTAGAGTCAGCGCCGCTGGATTGGAACACACAATCGTGAATTGGGACGAGAGATCTAACAAAGCCTTCAGAGTGGCTACCCTATTGACATTGACATGGCCTAAAATGATGTAATCAATTTGGCTTAGATCCACATGACTTTGTAAGGTCTTCAGATATATTGAGGTAAAAGTTTCACCAGGGGGATCGATCAAGGCTGTCTGTGTGGCCTGAATCAAGTAGGAATTGGCAGTAGTTCCTTTCTGAAGACTATACTCCTGTTCAAATCTCAACCGTTGCCAGCTGCGGGAACGCAATACGGTGATCCGGGGGACTATCTCTGTGACCTGTACATCTCGTGGACGAGTGGCCAAAAGCTTATTCATAGATTATTTCCTTGTGAGTGTTCAGATCTTAGGAGAGGGAAATTGAGGCTACCAAAGCTGGCCTCTGCTCCTAATGGCTATCCAATTCAGTGAGTTCGATATCGTGAGTTGGTGAGTTCAATAGTGATTGCCAACTTTACGATAGTGGGTTGCTGTCATCCCCTCTGGATTGGCAACACGCCCGGTGCTGACCTGAGCGTAAATCAACCAATGATCGCCAGCTTCGGTCCGACTTTTGACTTCACACTCCAAGTAAGCCAGTGCTTCAGCCAAAATGATCCCGCCATTACTGGCGTCCTGTGTCAGGATTCCAGCCAATCGATCGGCAGCAGGCGGAAACCACTTCAAAAAATGCCGCATTAACTTTAACTGGTGTCCTTCCTGCAAAACATTGAGAACAAACTGATCACCTGTATGCAGTAAGGCTTCAATAGCTCGGTCTTTGGCGACCGCAAGCGTTAACCCTGGGGGATCTAAACTGGCCTGAGCTACCCAAGACGCTACCATAGCACTGCATCGCTCTTGTTGTTTAGCTGTGACAATATATAGGCCACCTACCAGACGCCCCAGTGCTCGATCTAGATCACTATCCCAAGCTTTCATCTGCTTGATTTGGTGAGACTTTAATAGCCATTGAGCTAGATCAGTGCCAGCTTCTTCACAGGCTTGATAAGTGATCGATGTGGGTTCTCCCTGGATTCGGATAGGTTCAAATCCTGGCTGTAATCCTAGATCACGAAAGTGGTTCATCAAGGGGTCGATGGGTTCATCCTCGATCCCACAAGCAGTAACCATTCCCACCAACTGTTTAGGCTTTACGGCTGCCAAAATGGTTTGTACAGCAGTTTTAGCCCCATGATCACTGGCCGGTGGGGTACAAATCACAATCCCAGCTGTAAGATTGACTAGATCTCGGATCTCTTGCAGATCTGTAGTGACTAGATCAACCCACTCAACTAGGGCACCTCCCTTACTAATCCCACGTCCGATGGCATGAGTTAAAGACTCACTATATCCATACTCTGCCACATAGAAGATCGCCACCACGGTGCTTCGTTGAGTTTGTTCCTGGCTCCAGGTATAGTAGCGCTGGGTCAGATCTTGGAGATGATATTTCAGCAAGGGACCATGTCCTGTGGCCACTAATTGAATGGTTGGTAACTGAGACATGCGCCTCATCCCTGACAGTACCGATCGAGCGTTAGGAGCCATCAGACAGTCATAGTAGAAGCGAAAATGAGATTCAATGGTAGCCAGATGCTGATCATACAGACTGGCATCACAGTAATGCATCCCAAACACATCACAGGTAAACAGAACTCCTGTTTTATGATCGTAGGTGAGCATGGTGTCAGGCCAGTGTAAGTTAGGAGCCATGACAAATTCCAGCACATGCCCTTGCCCTAGATCAATTTGATCTCCATTTTTGACGATCTGTTGGTTAAAGGGACGATGGACCCAATCGGTTAGGAATTGGAGAGCCACTTTAGTTCCAATAATGGTGACATGGGGAGCACAGGTCAATACATCTTGGATCAACCCACTATGATCAGGCTCGGTGTGGCTGACAATGAGATACTTGAGATCATCCCAGCAGATCTGTTGTTGAAGTTGCTGTAGCCACGTCTTCCGAAATTTTTCATGAGCAGTATCAACCAATGTTAGCTGATCTGCTTGAATCAAGAAAGCATTGTAAGTGGTGCCCTGCTCCAAACTAAACTCAATATCAAAGCGTTCTCGCTCCCAATCAAGGGCTCGCAGGGCAATGGTTTCTGCCGCGATCGAATCAATTTGTAGTGTTAAGTGGGGTTGGACAGGATGTTGCAATGTGGTCATAAAACTTTCCTTGCCTAAAGGCAATATCTAAAGATCAAGAATGCTTGGGTTGAGGTTGCGAGATTCAAGACTCTGATAAGAAACATTCAGCTCGGAATCGCAATAGCATCAGATGATCGTAAAAAGGGTTCAATTTGCAAAGAGGAGGAATACGAAATGACAGCCCCAACCATTGGATATGTCTTGCAAATGGGCATTGAGGTGGAATGAGTTGACAGATCCAGAGTGCTGCTTGAGTTTGAACTCTAGGAGGAACTTTGAATGTTATCCAGTCAGAAACTGCTTTTCGTTGGAAAGTGATCTGATTCATACCTGTAGCCTTAACCTGATAAAACCAAGCTAGCAATTCTAAATGATAGTGTAAACTCAATGATTTTAATAAAATCCATAGATTAAAATCTATGTTTAGTTAGCTACTTCCCGCGTCTCTGTCAATTAAGGCAAAACTATAGATTCATCTCTATGGCGAACAAGTGAATGAAAGTATTAGCCTGTTCAAAAAGCTGATCTAAGATAGATCTGTTGGTAAGTTAGCTGGTGCCAGTCTTCTTCAGCTCAAATTTGATTCGTTTATTACATTTATCCCTTTCAATGTCTCAATGTCTTTGTTTTTACACGCATAATCTCAACATTACAGGCTAGGTTGCTTTCTGATCCAGTTAAACTTTGGTTCTCAGCAAGCGTGTGCACAGAAAATCATCTTAAGTGCTGAAACAGCAGCCTTTGATACAAAAATCAATCGCAGCTCGAGATTAATTTAAAAGTGCCAGCCTGTCTCCTCAGTTCAGTCAAACAGTGGAGCTGTGATAGTCTGGTCTTGGCCAAGATCACTTGTGCCACAGGTTGTGAGTTTGGCAGAAATCTATGGGTGTTAACCAGAAAGTCCCAGTAACTGTACTGACAGGATACCTAGGGGCCGGAAAAACAACTTTGCTGAACCGGATTTTGACCGAGGAGCATGGTCGCCACATTGCTGTCATTGTCAATGAGTTTGGGGAGATTGGCATTGATCATCAGTTGGTGCTTAACTCAGATGAAGAAATTCTCGAAATGAATAATGGTTGCATCTGTTGCACCGTTCGAGGTGATCTAATTCGCATCGTTGGCACCTTAATGGCGCGGCGCGAGCAGTTCAACCATTTGTTGATCGAAACCACAGGCTTAGCCGATCCGGCTCCAGTGATTCAATCTTTTTTCACAGATGAGGTGATGTTACGTCAGACCCAGCTAGATGCTGTGATCACGGTTGTAGATGCCAAGCATATCCTTCAACATTGGGCCAGTGAAGAAGCCCAAGAACAAATCGCTTTTGCTGATATCGTTCTCCTTAATAAGGCTGACCTTGTTTCTCCTGAGGATCTGCATGTTTTAGAGACAAAGGTGCGGAGTCTTAATGCCATTGCCCAAATCTATTTCACGCATTACTGTGACTTACCTCTAGACTCTGTGCTGGGTGTGCAGGCTTTTGATTTGAAAAATGCTCTAGCCATTGACGCTGACTTTCTGAGCGACTCTACTCATGAGCATGATGACTCCATTCACTCAGTGGCGATCACAGCCTCAGGCAGCGTCGATAGCGACAAACTCAATCGCTGGCTCTATCAGTTGGTGCAAGCACGGGGTCCTGATCTGTTCCGGATGAAAGGCATCTTGAATGTCGATAATACCGAGCGGCGCTTTGTCTTTCAAGGGGTTCACATGACCTTAGAGGGCCGACCTGGAAAACCCTGGCAGGCTAATGAAGTACGGCGTAATGAATTGATTTTTATTGGTCGTAATTTGGAGGAAGCCATGCTGCATGTCGGCTTTGAATCTTGCTTAGTCGATCCAATCACATCATCATCGCTTACCATATCGACAAGTTAGCGTTTGTTTAGGGGGTTAAACACAATGAAGTTGCAACATAACCTTGGGGGTCTTGAAGGATTAGGGTCGATCAACTTTGAAAAGAGAGTCTTTGTTGAAGCATGGGAGCAGCGAATTTTTGGTATTCACACTGCAATGATGGCTTTAAGCAACCACCTCAGTCAAGCTCTGCCCCAGTATGAGATCGAAAAAGTTCCCACTCGATTCAAAAGTTTTTGGACCTGGGGACATTTACGCATGGGTGCTGAAGCTATGCATCCCTTTGAATACTTTAGATTACGCTACTATGAGAAGTGGTTGGGCGGGATCTCAAGTTTTTTTGTAGATGAAGGCTACATTACACAGGCTGAATTGGAGGCTCGGATTGCTGAGATTTTAAGTGATCCTACCCAAGCAGAAGCTCCCTTACCCAGCGGGGGCGAAGCCGCCATTGATCAACAGGTGGACAAGTATTTGCGCGAAGGGGACTCACCCATGCGCTCTGCCCCAGCGGCCCCCAAATTTAAAGTGGGAGACAAGGTACGTATTAAAGATCAGCCGCCAGGTGACCATACTCGGTTACCCGGTCATCTGCGCAATCGAGTGGGTGTGGTTGACTGTGTTTATGATAATGTCTACACCTACTTTTTCCCTACTGAGGATGGGATTGGTGTGCCTATGCCCATCTATAGCCTTCGATTTCAGCCAGAGGACCTCTGGAATCCGGCGATTATGGATCCAAAGACAGTTTACTACAATGATATCTTTGAAATCTATATTGAAGCTGCTTAGAGGAGTCACCATGCCAAGTACCTATGAAGGATTTAAGTCTGATCCAGAACGAGAACGTTACAATGCGGCCAAGGTCAAGGCCCTGGAGTCTTTACTGATCGAAAAAGGGATTATCACTGGCAAGACGGTTGATACTATCTTGGGTTATTTCGAAACTCAAATGGGTCCCTTTAATGGTGCTAAGCTGGTGGCTCGAGCCTGGGTGGATCCAGCTTTTAAGAAGCGTCTAATCGCTGATTGCAATGCGGCCTGTCAGGAAATGGGGTTCCCCGCTGGTATGTCTGGAGCTGAAGGCGAACACATGCGAGTTGCGGTTAATACTCCCGAAGTTCATAACGTGATTGTTTGCACGCTTTGCTCGTGTTATCCCTGGCCAACCTTGGGATTACCCCCCTACTGGTATAAAGATCCAACGTTTCGCTCCCGCACCGCCCGTGAACCCCGTTTGGTTTTAAAGGAATTTGGAGTGGAACTGGATGAGTCTGTAGAAATCCGAGTCTGGGATACCAGTGGACAAATTCGTTGGTGGGTACTACCTATGCGTCCTCCTGGTACTGAAGGGATGACTGAAGATCAATTAGCCAAGCTCCTAACACCTGAAGCCATGATGGGGGTGGCTCTACCTAAAGTACCCTAAACGTTTCAACCACTGATCCATTTGTTGACTTCTCTATCAGCCATTATGTTCACCAAATTTGAGCACTTTGCTGCTACTAGCTTAATGGGTTCAGCTGAGGAGGCCCCTCCAAGGCAAAACGGACATCTCTATTTTGAACGGGATTGGGAACGCTTCATTTTCGCTGTAGCGATCGCTCTTGCCAAGCAGGGCCACTATGAATGGGAAGATTTTCGCCAACAATTGATCTGTAAAATTAGTGATTGGGAGACCACTCATGAGCTAGATGATCCGAATTGGGATTATTACCAGCGCTGGATGCTTGCTTTAGAAGAGCTGTTGGTGGAGTCTGGGGTTTTAGCACCAGGTGAACTTGAGGGTCGAATCACAGACATGCTTGCAGCTTGTAATCCAGACCCCCAAGCAGAGGCTACTACCGATCCCGAGTACAGCTGACGGGCGACTAGGCCTTAACATTAACTAGTCTGGGTTTGGTTAGCAATCTCTTGAACTCGTTGATGAAATAGCTCTATAAACTTTGCAATTGTAGATCTATTAATTCAATTATCAATTCAACTCGTCCAGTCACAACATCTGAAGAAAAGACTAAGCGTCAGCCCCACCCTATCCCTCTGGATCAGCTAGTCAATCCGTTGATTCAGATGTTGGGTATTCAGACTTAAGATCATTAGACTTAAGATCATTAGGCTTAAGATCATTTCAACATCGAGATCACTCACAGTATCCACTGGGTCTAGAATGGGGAAATCTAAAATGGGGTTGTGGGCCTTCCTGCTGGCTCCGGAGTCTATTTGAGAGAATCACTTTGCCATTAACCCTTGAGAGCACCTTACCGTTTCCCTTAGAGTGGTTACCTCAACCTGCTTACCTAGTGGGTGGAGCTGTTCGTGATTGGCTGATTCAGAAGCACCTCAGCCCTCATGAAGGCTCTAGTAAAATCGATCTAGATCTAGTGCTTCAGGATGCTCCGATTGCATGGGCCTCTCAAGTTGCTCGTCGGTTGGGGGGCGGGTTTGTGGTTTTAGATGCTGAACGTGAGATTGCCCGTATTGTCTTGAAAACAGCTACCCTTGACATTGCTAAGCAGATTGGGACCTCAGTCGAATCTGATCTGAAAGCTCGTGACTTCACCTGTAATGCCATCGCTTGGGAACTCCACAGCCATCAATGGGTTGATCCCTTAAAGGGCACTGAAGCTATTCGCCAAAAACAAATTCGGATGATTCATCCCCATAACCTCACTGCTGATCCGCTGCGGTTACTTAGAGCTTACCGGCAAGCTGCTCAACTGGGGTTTGAACTTGATCCTTTAACCCAAGAGGCGATCCGACAACGTAGCCATTTGCTGAGTGAAGTAGCTGGAGAACGAGTTCGAGCCGAGATTAGTTATTTGTTAGCGGCTGGAGCCAAAGGTCTGATCTGGCTGCAACAGGCCTGGTGCGATCAACTTTTGCAAGATTGGCTACCTCTACTCACACCCACTGGTTTTGAAGTAGCCTCTCATCTCGATCCCATCTTGACTCATTTCAAACAGCATTACCTTCGTTCTTATCAGGCCATCGATGATCCAATTGCCGATCAACGATCAATGAGGATGATTATCCAACTAGCTGCTTTGGTATGTTATCCCACTCCTGATCTAGAGCAATTAGTGGCGACTATGGATGCCCTCAAATTTAGCCGAGCTGAGCGTCAAATCATCCATAAAGTTTGTCAATTACTACCCCCCTTTTTAGAGCTACTGACTCCAACCCCATCACCTCAAGAGATGTATCAGTTTTTCTTGATGGCTGAGCAACGCTTTCCAGCCCTAGCCTTACTGGCCATAGCCATGGGTGTTGATCAAGCTTTAGTCAATCCCTGGCTGCAGCACTATGAAGATCCTCAAGATCCCTTAGCGCACCCCGTCGCCTTGATTGATGGCAAACAACTGATGCATGCTTTAAAGTTAAAGCCAGGCCCATTAATTGGTAAACTCCTGAGCGAGATTGGTTTAGCTCAAGCCTTAGGACAGATCCAGACCTTTGAAGAGGCGATGAGCTTTGCCCGCAACTATCTTGACTGTCACCACTTGTAGCTCGGCTCACCGTTCAACCTGTAGCTCAAGCCAGCGATGCCTCCTAGGGGGATAGTTTTTCTTTCGATGATTTGATAAGTTGAGGCTACGCTCATTTAAGTACCAAGCTTACGCTTTTAGGGTGTCGCATAGTTTAAGTGCTGCGTGAATTCATTTTTTGAACTGTTGATTGAGTCTCAGTTCTGCTTGCCCATAGGCAGGATGTTTCGTTTTGTTGAGAGAGGATCCAGAACTTATGGCTTACGAGCTTCCCATTTTACCTTACGACTACACCGCTCTTGAACCTTACATCTCAAAGAGCACCTTGGAGTTTCACCACGACAAGCATCATGCAGCTTATGTCAGTAAGTTCAATGCTGCTGTTCAAGGGACAGACTTAGACAACAAGCCCATTGAAGATGTCATTAAAGCAAGCGCAGGTGATGCTGAAAAAACTGGAGTGTTTAATAACGCTGCCCAAGCTTGGAACCATACCTTTTATTGGAACAGTATGAAGCCAAATGGTGGCGGTATGCCCACAGGCGATTTGGCCAAAAAAATCGAGACTGATTTTGGCAGCTTTGAGAAATTTGCAGAAGTCTTCAAAACCGCTGGGGCTAGTCAGTTCGGCAGTGGCTGGGCTTGGTTAGTCTTAGATAACGGTACACTTAAGGTGACGAAAACTCTGAATGCCGATAACCCCCTCACCCTCGGGCAGGTTCCTCTGCTGACTATGGATGTCTGGGAGCATGCCTACTATTTGGATTACCAAAATAAGCGCCCTGACTATATTGGAGCCTTCTTAAACAACCTAGTGAACTGGGAATTTGTCGCTCAAAACCTTGCAGTGGCGTGAGTAGGCATACAGAGTCTACAGAGTCTATATTGTTTTCTCAAATCCTCTTTTAATCCGACTCTGTAGTTCTGTTTAAGTCCTTATTACATAAGTTTAGTGGTGCCAATGCATGACACAATACCCTGACTACCCACATATTATTTGGTCATTCACTTACCGGGGATGGCGGCTAGATGTAGACCAGAGTGAGGAAAACGGTCAAATCTTCTATTCTGTATGGGCGCATTACAAGGTGGGTTGCGCTGTAGCTGTCCCCTGTGCTTCAAACCGAGCAGACGCTATCAAGAGAGCTAAGAGATACGTTGATGCTCGATTGACAGATCAGCAGGCAACAACGATCCAAGCACACTAGCCCGACAGAATGACAAAGGTTTCCGCGAGTACCACTGATGTAACCCCTTAAACGGATTCCCTCCATGCTCGTAATAAACCTACTTATTCAACAACTTGACAGGCAAGATCTTTTCAATGAAAACAGGTTTGCGCTTAGTCATGGTTAAGAAGCTAGGGGATCTATCCCTCATTGTGCCCTAATGTAGAGAACCTAGATCAGGATCCTGTCTCCCTACGGATCAGGTGATTTTGAAGTACCCATCCTCATCAACCCTAGGTAAAAACTTCAGTGGATCCTGAGGCAACTTTTCCAGAAACAGCACCAAATTCCATTTCTGCAAATCATCGAGAAAAGCAACTGAAGGCACAAAAAGGCCCTGAGTGATTGTTGTACTAAGCAGTCCAAAGTTCTCTCTGAACAACAGGTAAATTTACTCAGAGAGC
>CAYSWV010000007.1:79480-135364 GCA_964434865.1 uncultured bacterium | reverse complement strand
AGTTATTGTATTTTAAGTTATTGTATTTTAAGTTATTGTATTTTAAGTTATTGTAAGTCTTCCTGATTAGCAACCCATTGACTTAAAAAGACGGTAGCCTGTTGAACTCATAGTTAAAGTGCCTTGATCTATCATCTCTTCAAGCATGATCCGGAAACTGTTGATGTAAATCAGCTCCTACATTGGGAGGGACTAAATGATCGATAGGGCCCCCTAAACGGGCGACCTCTTTGACTAAACTACTACTCAGGAAACTGTGTTCACTTGAGGTGGCTAGAAAGATCGTTTCTAATTCTGGACCTAAGAGCTTATTAGTATGAGCAATCTGGAGTTCAACATCGAAATCTGACAGGACTCGTAACCCCCGAATTAACACTTGAGCCTGGCATTGACGCGCATAAGTAACCGTGAGGCCATCAAACATACCGACCTGGACATTAGCAAGGTGTCGAGTGGCTACTGCAATCTGATGACACCGTTGATCAGGAGGAAAAAGAGGAACTTTATTGGGGTTTTTGAGAACTGCTACAACCAGCTGATCAAAGAGGCGGCAGGCTCGCTCTATAATGTCAAGATGACCATAAGTGATCGGATCAAAGCTGCCAGGGTAAAGCGCAATCATATCAACAATAAGCTATCCTTACCTTTGAATCTTAAACTTAACTCTAAACACCCATTGATTCTAAACACCCATTGATTCTAAGATTTATGATTCTAAAATGTAATGCCCCTACCATAGCCATTACTCCACAAACATGTTAAAAATAATACATGCGCTATTCTCTTAGTGCTCAAAGATAGTGGCTGAGAGGATAACCTCTGAGAGGATAACGCTTGTAGGATAGTGGTATGTCTATGAGTTTCGGAACTGTATAGATCTTGGATCTTTCAGGCCCTCCATTCTCATTTGCTACCCATTACTCTGGGTTTAGTTCATCAAGACTTGTTGAGACTTATCTCTATGCAAGGAAGCTATAGGACCTCGATTGCCACCATTGAACTTTATGGACCGGTGATTGGTAGCACCCTCGATACCATTCGTCGTCAGATCCAAACCAAGCTGCAGGCAGGTCACTACAATCTGATCCTGAATGTTGCTGGTGTCACCTTACTCGATAGCTTAGGATTAGGCCTGATGATTGAGAGCCGGCGGCGCTGTGTTGAAGGGGGCGGTCAACTGGTCTTGTGTGAGAGTTCCGAACCGGTCAAACTCACCTTAGATCTTACCGAAACTGGCAGTTTGCTACCCTGGTTCAATACTGAACAAGAAGCCCGAACTTATCTCCAACACCCCCCATCCACTCACTAAACAGATTAAAGCTGTCTAAAGGGTTCTTTGGGTTTACTTAACCAGGATCGTTGAATGATCTGAGATGATAGACACAGTGATCCGTAAGATTCAGGTCTTAAGGTAATCATTGCTACTCAGTAGCCAACCTGTTAAGTATTGGACAGGCTGCAATCAAGCCACAAGATCTGATACAGTCTAGGTTTACTGGCAGAGAAGCGGCATAATAGTTGTAAATAGCTGTGCTGAGGATAAACATCCCATGCAGGGGAAGCTTCAAGAGATTGACATTCGCAGTATTCTGCAACTGATCGAGCTAGGGCAGCGAACTGGTGAGCTTTTTGTCGAAGCTAGCCCTACTAACTATTGGTTCGTCTTTTTCCTGAACGGACGGATCATCTACGCCTCAGATACGGAAGGGAGTATTGCTCGCCTCAAGGATTATCTCCATCGTTACAAGGCCGAGGATGCCTTAGATCAGGTTCAGATCCCACCCAAAGCAGCTGTCAATGCACCTGAGTACAACCGACTTTGGGCCTTGATTGAAAACCAAAAGCTTGATCCAAATCAAGGCAAACAAATTGTGTTGGGTATGGTTCGTGAGGTCTTGTTTGATCTCTTGAGCTTACATCATGGCTCGTTTATTTTTGAGGCAGGAGCCCCCTTAGCCCCTCAACTCACTACCTTTGAGGTGACCCCCCTCTTAACTGAGATCATGACCCAGGTGCAAGAGTGGAAAAAACTCCATCCCCGCATCCAATCTCCTGAGCAAATTCCCACCATCATCAATTCTGAACCTCTCCAGAAAACATTACCAGAACCGATGTTCAAGGCTTTGAGTCAATGGTCTAAGGAAAAGGCAACGATTCGTCAGATCGGGCGATACCTAGGTCGTGACACCTTATTAGTAGCTAAGGGATTCTATCCTTACATCGATAAGGGAGCTATGCAGTTGTCAGCTGTAGATCCCCTCAAGAGTGAGCGGCTATCCAAATCAATGCCTCTGGATCGTCCGGCCCATATTCTGTGCATTGATGACAGTATGGCAATCCAAAAGACGGTAGAATTCATTCTCCAAAATGGGGGTTACCAGGTCACCACGATTGGCAATCCTTTAAAAGCCTTGGGCCAAGTGTTTCTCCTAAATCCTGACATGATCTTATGTGATGTTGCGATGCCCAAACTGGATGGTTATGAGCTGTGCGCTATGTTACGCAAATCCTCAGCTTTCCGGGAAACTCCTATGATCATGTTGACAGGTAAAGATGGATTTACCGATCGAATCAAAGCTCGGATGGCTGGGGCCAATGAGTTTCTCAGTAAACCCTTTGCAGAACATGAATTACTTACCATTGTTGAATCTTACGTAGGCCCACCACCTACACCAGCCGTTATCGCCCAAGATGGGTAGAGCCAACCGTTATGCCAACCTTTGAGGCCATAACCTTTGAGGCCATAACCTTTGAGAATGGTTTAAACCCTCAATCTCTAGTCCCTAGTCCCAAGATCTATTGACTCCACCACCCTCAATCTCTACCTATAGGGGTGTTCTCCTGAATGAGACACTAAACCTGTAGAGGTTATTTTTTTAACCATTAGGGGCAAGATGAGATAATGCGTTGCCATTCAATGTTGGATAGCCGTCAATCCTAACTATAGCCCAAGCGCCATAATCGCCGAAGCGCCATAGTCCCAGCATCAATCACAGTTCTTCAGCTCAAACCTTATCAGCCCCCTAAGATCAGGAGAAAGCAACAATGAGTAAAGTGCTAGTGGTGGAAGATAACCGCACCTATCAGGAGATGATTGCAAATTTGTTGAAAGAAAGTGGATTAGAAGTCTCCACAGCCAACGATGGGGTTGAAGCGATGGAGGCTGTCAAAGCTCAAGTGCCAGATTTAGTCGTTCTTGATGTAGTCATGCCACGGATGAATGGCTACGAAGTTTGTCGAGAGCTCAAGTCTGATCCTCAAACGCAGCAAGTACTAGTGGTGATGTGTTCTACTAAAGATCAAGAGTTTGACCGGCATTGGGCTAGCAAACAAGGAGCAGATGCCTATATCACGAAACCTTTCAAACCTCAGGAATTGGTAGGAACGATCAAACAATTGCTGAGGAGATAGGCATGAGTAGGGTGCTGGTGGTGGAAGATAGTCCAGCTCAGCGTGAAATGATCACAGGACTGCTACGTGAAAGTGGCTTGGATGTCACTAGTGTCGGCGATGGTATCGAAGCCCTGGAGCTGATTCAAGGCCAAAAGCCAGATCTGGTAGTTCTAGACATCGTTATGCCTGGAATGAATGGCTATGAAGTCTGTCGTCGGCTCAAATCAGACCCCACCACCCAAAGCATGCCTATTGTGATGTGTTCCTCCAAAGGTGAAGAGTTTGATCGGTATTGGGGTATCCGTCAGGGAGCCGATGCTTATATCGCCAAACCGTTCCAGCCCCAAGAACTAGTAGGTACGATTCGGCAGCTGTTGAGAGGCTAGCTGAGCTAGTACTGACCCGATCACTACGTGAGTCTGTTAGATACAATTAGTCAAGATGGGTGATAGTCAAGACGAATGAGCCAGTCATCAGATCGAGGATCAATTTATGGTAGGTGACCTAAACTTTTTGATGGGAGATGAAACTCAGGAGCTTCAAGAGCTTGAGGCCCCCGAAGGTGAACTTTTCCTCAAATTTAAGATATCAACAGGACTCGAACTCGCCTTACCAGCGGTTACCGTAGCCGAAGTTATGAGTATTGGCCCTGACAAAATCACACCCATGCCGAATGTCTCACCGTTGCTGTTGGGCACACTCAATTTGCGAGGCGAAATTATTTGGGTTGCTGATCTGGGTAGATTTTTAGGAGAAGGGTCCTCTCTCAATATTGATCGAGCTGAAGTCCCAGTCATTGCTGTGATGGAACAAGAGCTATTGATGGGGTTGGCAGTTGATGTCATTGTAGGCATGGAATGGCTTAAGGCAGAAATGGCTCGGCAGGTCAATCATTTTTCCGAAATCATGAACCCCTTTGTTCGAGGAGAGTGGATTCTAGCTGATGGTCGATCATCTTTACCATTGCTCGATCAAGCTGCCATCTTGAGATCTAACTCATGGGTTGCTAGTTCAGACCTTGGTAAACCTTTGTAGGGTGGTAGGAATGTAGGAATGTAGGGATGTAGAGGTGATGGTATCGGGGTTTCGTTGACAAAATTAAGCGGTAGCTCTCTCATGATTAAGGTTAGTTCAATGAAACTTAAGCCAAAGAGCAGTACAAGTGTACAAAGAGCAGTACAAGTAAACGTACTCATAGTAAAGGACTAAGAGAAAGACTATAAGAATAAGTAGCAGAGTAACTAGGTAAAAACGGCTATAAAAGGTTAATGAGCCAGTTAGGATTAAACCAACTAGTCAACTGAACTAGCCAAACCGTTAAATCGTGCATTGGAGTAGCGCACTAGATCTGTATAGGTACAGCATGGGATTAGCAGCAGAGGGAGGATCCATGGTTTCGAGCACAGACTACCAAAAAGATTATCAAAAGGCGATTGCCGCATACGCCAACGGCGACTACACTCAGGCAGTTCAGTTGTTCAATCAGGTTGCTGTCGCTCGACCTGATGATTCGGAACTCAAGCTCTGGTTAGCCTCTGCTCAGCAGCAAGCTGGACAGCTACAAGATGCTCGGGATATCTACCAGCATATTTTAGATACCAGCACCAACCCCGATCATGTGCAGGCTGCTCAAAACGGTCTAGACCAAATTGCCACTTTAGGGGACGACGAGATGCTAGGTGGCGAGGGCGCTAATCCCTTTGCTAGTTCTTCAGCAGCGGCTGTTCTGAATGAGTTTAGCCATGATGAAGATGATCCGTTTGCGGATATGGATAGCTTATTTGGCTCAGATAACTATGGCTCCAGTGAGACGGGTCAGGATGATTTTTTATCTGACAATCCCTTTGACGATCTCTTTGAAACCGGACTTGAAACGCTTGATCAAGCCTTTGACGAGGAAGGGAGCCCAACACTTGCCACTGATTTAGCAGGTTCCAGTCATTCATCCAGTTCGAGCGATGATGACCCATTCAGCTTACCGATGGATCTTGACGACGATATTTTTGATACAGCCGTGGCCATACCGTCTACTAATGCAACGCCTGATGACACTAGTACTAACTTGCCACCTTTAGAGGCCGATGATGAGTTTGCCTTTTTAACCGATTTTGATGAATCAACCGGTGACGAAGAGCAAGTGACTCAAATTGCGGCAGGAACCGATTTTCATTTTAATGATGCTGATGATGGCTCAGAGCCGTTTCCAGAGCTAGACTTTTCGAGTTCAGCTGATGATGATAGCTACCCCACAGAATTAGCCAGCCCTCTAAGTGAGCCGATTCCACCCCCCGATCTCGATACCCTCAATGCTGACGGGGGGCTATTTGATGTTGATGAACTGGATAGCTTGGATAAAGAACTAGCAGCTATGGAGGGAGGTGGTGATCAACTCGATGAGTTATTCATTTCATCACAGGATGAGGCGGGTGATCTGGGCGTATCCCCTCCTACAACCATGGATATGGGCATGGGCAGCCCCACCACTACAACAGCCGCGCCTATCCCAGCTGTAGCAACTGTTGGCACGTTACAAACCTCACATCAAGTCGGACCTGCCTGGTTGCAAAATCGACCCACAGCGAGCAAGTTGCGTTTGATTGCTTTGACTCAAGGATTAGTTGGCACTGCCATTGGCGGCGTGATTGCTGCGGGGGTTATGGTCTCGCCTCAAAGTGAAAATAGACCCTGGCTGCCGATCACAGCAGGTTTATTAGGTGGAGCTGTGGTCAGTACCCTGACAGGTATTGGGCTTGGCGGGTCCGCAGCCAAACATACTCGCAACACTTGTAATGAGATCAGTAGCCATTTTCAATCGTTGGCTCAGGGTAACTATAATGTCCGGGCCACCGTTGGCGCCAATGATGAGTTGGGTAACTTAGCTAACAGCTTTAACCAGATGATTAGCTCCGTTGAAGCCAACATTTCTGAGCTCCAACAACGAGCGGCTGAACAGGGGCAAGCCAAAGAAGATCTACAACGGCAAGTGATTCGGTTATTGGATGATGTAGAAGGTGCAGCTAGAGGAGATTTAACCGTTCGGGCCGAAGTCACCGCTGACGTACTTGGGGCGGTAGCTGACTCCTTTAACCTCACCATCCGCAGTCTACGAGATATTGTGAGTCAGGTGAAAAAAGCAGCGGGTGCGGTAAACGATGCTGCCTTCCAAAACGAAGATTTTGCACGTAGTTTGTCGTCAGATGCATTACGCCAAGCTGAAGAGATGTCAGTCACCTTAAATTCAGTACAGGAGATGACGGGATCGATTCAGCATGTGGCCAGCAATGCCCGAGAAGCCGCTGATGTCGCAGCTCTAGCCTCTGATGCGGCTCTCAGGGGGGGTGAAGCCGTAGATCGCACGGTAGCTGGTATTTTGGAAATTCGTGAAACAGTAGCTGAAACCACACGGAAAGTAAAGCGGTTGGCTGAATCCTCGCAAGAGATCTCCAAGATTGTGGCTTTGATTTCTCAGATTGCCTCTCGAACTAACCTCTTGGCTCTTAACGCCAGTATTGAGGCGGCGCGTGCTGGTGAGTCAGGCCGAGGATTTGCTATCGTAGCGGATGAAGTTCGACAACTAGCTGATCGAGCGGCCAAGGCCTCCAAGGAAATTGAGCAAATTGTGTTACAGATCCAATCTGAAACTGGCACTGTAATGACAGCGATGGAAGAAGGCACCCAACAGGTTATTGAGGGGACCAACCGAGCTGAACAAGCCAAGAGCAGTTTGGATGAAATTATTGAGGTTAGTCGACGGATTGACTTGCTAGTGCGATCCATCTCTGAGGCAACGGTACAGCAAACCGAAACCTCTCGCTCTGTGGCTAACGTGATGCAGAATCTGGAATTAACTGCGAATGAAACCTCAAAAGAATCGCAGAAAGTAGCTGGATCTTTGATGCAACTGGTAGCCATTGCTCGGGAATTACAATCTTCTGTCGGTCGATTCCGTGTGGGTGATGAATAGGGAGTTAGGCTGTGGATCTGGGCTCGGATCTACGATTAATGGGTCAATAGCTTGAGGGTAATCGGGGGACTCTGTCATGAATCTAGAAGCACAGCAACGGATCATGGGTTTCTTCATTGAAGAAGCTCGAGATCACTTAGCGACCATTGAGCAGGGACTACTGAGTCTGAAAAATAGTCTCACTGATCCTGAGCTGATCAATGATTTGTTTCGAGCCGCTCACTCGATCAAAGGAGGGTCAGCGATGTTGGGCCTCACTAGCATTCAGCGCACTGCCCACCGAATGGAAGACTTTTTTAATATTTTCCGCTCTAACCCTGGTAAAGTTCCCGTTGATCAACATTTAGAATCATTGCTGCTCCGGCAGTTCGACACGCTGTCCATGTTAATGGAAGAATTGCAGAGTCCCACGGGCTTGAGTGAAGCCACAGGAACCAACGCTTTAGCTGCATTAGAACCGGTCTTTGCTGAAACCGAAACTCATATTCATAACTTAATGCGGGAGGGTGTGTCTGCTACCCCTCAACCCACTCCTACCCCAGCTCCAGCTCCGGCTAAGACAAGTAACCTTGAGTCTATCATGTCTCAAGTTGTGCCTCAGCTATTGCGCCAAATGTTGGATCTCTTCAAACAGGGTGATCAACCTGCTGTCCGTGAAAAACTCCTAAAAATCAGTCAGACGTTAACACAGGTGGGCATTAAATATCAGCTGACCCAGTGGCAGGCTTTGACTCAAGCCATTACGTCTGCTATTCAACAAACTACCAATGATTTCAAAACTTTAGCTCCTATAACGTTACGAGATCTAAAGCAAGCTCAGCAACTCGTGGTCCAAAATCAGGCTCAACAGATTGCTCTCTCCCCCGAATTAGTAGCGTTGACGCAAAAGCCAGCAGCTCCAAGTCCTAGCCCAGCACCCGCAATGACTGAAGCCCAGAAGCGGATTTTAGGATTCTTCCTTGAAGAAGCAGCAGAACATCTCGTTACCCTCGAACAAGGCTTACTTAATTTGAAGGAAACGGTTGCTGATCAAGAGGCTATCCAGGAATTGTTCCGAGCAAGCCATTCGATCAAGGGGGGAGCCGCCCAATTAGGGTTGGCTAGCATTCAGCGTATCGGCCACCGCTTGGAAGATTTCTTCAGTATTTTCCGTGATCGCGTTGGCCGTATTCCAGTGGATGAGCATCTGGAGGGGCTCCTCCTACGAGGTTACGATAGTTTATCTAAGTTGTTAGGGTATCTGCAGGAAACAGGTGAGCTGCCAGAAACGATGGCATCTGCCGCCCTTACAGACATGGAACCTGTTTTTGTTGAAACCGAAAACTATATTCGACAACTGATGGGTGAAGCACCCTCTGCAGCAGTCCCTAAAGTGGCAACCGTAGCGCCCACAACAGCTGCAACGCCGGTGCCGACTAAATCTCCTGCGCCGGCCATGACTGAAGCTCAGAAACGGATCTTAGGGTTTTTCCTTGAAGAAGCTGCTGAGCATTTGGTGACGATTGAACAAGGACTTCTCAACCTTAAACAAACGGTAGCTGATCAAGAAGCTATTCAAGAGATCTTTCGAGCTAGTCACTCCATTAAAGGTGGATCAGCTCAGCTAGGCCTAACTAGTATTCAACGCATTAGCCACCGGATGGAAGACTTCTTTAGTCTCTTCCGTGATCATGTTGGCAAAATTCCAGCCGATGAACATCTAGAATCCCTGCTGATTCGTAGCTATGATGCCTTGTCTAGGCTACTTGCTCATGTGCAAGAAACAGGAGAATTGCCTGAAGAGATGGGATCAGCTGCTGTTGCTGAAATGGCCCCCATCTTTGCTGAGACAGAATCTCATATTCAACAATTATTAGGACAAGGTCCAGCTCAACCTGCCGTATCGGCTCCTACTGCTTTGGATCAAGTTATCCAGCAGGAGATTCCTCAGCTGCTACGACAAATGCTGGAGCAGTTTAAACAGGTCACCCAAACGGATATCCGGCCTACTTTGCAGACCATCTGTCAATCTTTACTTGCCATCGGGACGGATTATCAGCTGACAGAATGGATCCAACTGGTTCATGTGGTTCAGGAGGTGTTAGAGCATTCTGATCAGCCCTTGAAAGAGTTGGCTGTGCCTGTTTTGAAAGACTTAAAGCAAGCTCATCAACAACTGTTAGTGGGACAATCATCTAGTATCAAAGCTTCAAGCGAATTGCTAGCCTTACGACAATCCACTGAGACCCTATTTGAAACATCAGACTTTGAGACTGCAGATGACCTAGGATCCTTATTCGGGGATGCAGGTGACATCGGTGGCTTTGATGATGAGTTACTCAACTTAACCATTCCTGAAGATGATCATTCTGACGACCTATCTACAGGTATTGTCCTAGCTGACGACGGTGACCCTGAAGGGTTTAAACCGCTAGTAGATGAAGGTAACTTATCTGATTTATTTGGGTCCAGTGATTTAGCTACAGCCGATTCATCTAATTACTACAGTAACTCTCCTGATGCTGAGGCTCTTAGCCTGGATGCAGAAAGCTACAGTCCTACGCCACTAACGCTTGCCGAAGACGATGAAATGGCATTTGCGGATTTGTTTGCGAATGCTGAAGAACTAGCTGCCATCGAAGAAAATTTTGATACTGGAATCAGCACAACTAGTGTTGACTTTACTCAAGATGAGAACGCGCTATCCAAACGAATCGATGAGGCCAAAGCAGACGGAGATCTAGTTGAACTTTTTGCTGACATGGCTGATTTTGATCCCAAGCCGGGATCGGCTTCTGATGACACCGCAGAAGATGATGCTTTCTTCGCTGATCTGTTTGGCTATGAACAAACTGATGAGGACAAAACAGCTACACCTTCAACTCCAGGAACAGAAACTTCAGGACTAGGGTTAGGGGTCAGCAGCTTTGAACAACTCTTCTACCCTGAAACGGCCGCTGCAGAAGATGACACCAACACCTCTACCTCTGATGCCGATGCCTCTCAATCCTCATCATTTAGTGACTTTTCAATTGATCTAGAAGGGTTATTTGATGATGTGCCCCTGTCAAGCGATAGTCAAGAGGAACCCCCTGCAGCGTCAACCCCTGATCCTGAATTTGACAAGCTAGACCAATTATTTGGGCAAGAAGTAGGAACGACCGGGCTAGCTCTAGATACAACTCCCAGTTCAGCTCTGGACACCGATAAAGATGGTCAGGTTGATTTAGACGAATTAGATAGTTTCTTTGCAGGGAGCGATCAAGCTACGTCCAGTGACTTTGATAGTCAACTAGATGAGCTGCTCCGTGGAGAACCCCTGACAACCGAACCTAGTGCTCCGTGGGAATCTGAGTTAGCGGGTTTATTGGATACCGATACTCCTCCAGCTGGCTCAGGCTCACTTGATGAGTTAGATGCTCTGCTTGGAGAACTGACTGCTGAACTGGGATCCACACCTCAGCCAACTCCGACAACAATACCTGTTCCAGTAGTAGCGGCAACGACTGACCCTCCCAAAACCACTAAGAAATCAGGTTCATTTGCAACCCCAACGATGCGTGTTGAAGTCAAGCACTTGGATTCGATCAATAACCTGGTGGGAGAGCTCGTTGTTAATCGGAATAGTATGGAGCAAAATCAGGGCCGACTCCGACAATTTTTGGAAGGTTTGTTAAATCGGGTCCAACAGTTAAGTGATCTAGGTCAGCAAATGCAAGATCAGTACGATCGAAGTTTGCTGGAAACGGCTTTGTTGTCAGGTCGTAGCGGTGGGGGCACCTCAGGGAATAATCACAATAGCTCACGAGTTCTGATGGCTCGATCCGCAACTGACAAAGACTTCGATCCTTTGGAAATGGACCGATTTACAGCTTTCCACGCCCTTTCTCAAGAGATTATTGAACTGATTGTGAGAGTCCGGGAATCTTCATCTGATATCGAGTTTGCAGTGGATGAAGCCGAACAAGTGGCGCGGCAGTTTCGACAAGTCACCACTCAACTCCAAGAGGGCCTCAATCGAGCGCGGATGGTGCCCTTCTCTCAAATTGCTGATCGACTTCCCCGAGCTATCCGTGATTTATCGATCAAAACCAAAAAGCGAGCTTCATTGGAAGTAGAAGGTCGTGAAACGCTCATTGACAAAGCCATCCTAGAAGAACTCTTTGATCCCATGACTCACTTAGTCAATAATGCACTGGTTCATGGTATCGAGTCACCTGACGAGCGCCAAAGAGCGGGTAAATCACAGGAAGGTAAAATTACCATTAGAGCCTTTTATCAAGGGAATCAAACGATCATCGTTGTGAGTGATAACGGTGGCGGCATCAATACGGAAAAAGTCAAACAAAAAGCCTTAGGTTTAGGTTTAATTCCTAACGACGCTGAAGAAGATGAAATCTTTAATGTCCTTTTTCATCCTGGATTTAGTGGACGCAGTGCAGAAGAAGTTGATGATCTGGCAGGTCGGGGTGTGGGCTTGGATGTGGTGCGCCGTAATATTACAGAGCTACGTGGCAGCATTCAAGTTGATTCTACTCGTGGACAGGGCACCACATTTACAATTCGCTTACCTCTCACCCTCAGTATCTCCAAGGCTATGGTGTGTGTCAGTGATAAGGCCTTGATTGCCTTCCCCTTGGATGGTGTTGAGGAGATGTTAGACGTGCCTCAGGATGAGATTCAAATTGATGAAAAAGGTCGTCCAACGATCCCCTGGCGTGAGGGCCGCTTACATTACCAACCTTTATCCGATCTACTCACCTACAGTCGGATACACAGTCGAGGTCGAGCTGAGGTTTACAGTATTACTCAAGATGAAGGCATTGTGCCCATTGTGATCTTACAAAGTGGGGGACAGTATGTGGCCCTCCAGGTTGATAGCTTTGTAGAAGAACAGGAAATTGTAATCAAACAACTGCGAGGACCCGCTCCCAAACCTCCCGGAATTGCTGGAGCAACCGTATTGGGTAACGGTCGAGTGCTACCCATTGCCGACATTATTGAATTGGTTGAGATCTCTCAAGGCAAGCTTTCTAAAGGTAGGATTTTACCCAGTGCAGGCCAACTATGGGGTGATCAAGAGGCTGAGGAGACCGAACATCAAACGACTGTCCTGATTATCGATGACTCGATCACAGTACGTGAACTCTTGTCGATGACCTTCAATAAGGGAGGGTACCGAGTGGAACAAGCTCGAGATGGACAAGATGCATGGGAAAAACTCAGAGGTGGGTTGCCTTGTGATTTAATCTTCTGTGATATTGAGATGCCTCGGATGGATGGCCTTGAGTTGCTATCTCGAGTCAGAGAAGACGATATTTTACGGCACTTACCGATTGCGATGTTGACATCTCGAGGTGCAGAGCGGCATCGGCAAACAGCCAGAGAGTTGGGAGCAACAGCTTACTTTACCAAGCCCTATCTGGAAGAAGAATTGTTAAGTGCAGCTGCCAAAATGTTGAAAGGTGAAGTTCTTCTAGAAGCAAAACGATAAGACGATCTCAGGATGAGACTTGACACGATAAAATAAGGAAGTCTTCATATCGCTTAACTTCCTTAACTGATCTGACTAGACACTGATCTGGGATTCAGGGAGGTTAACGTTACTCCTTGTTAACATTAGTATTCAGGTGGGTTTTACCATGTTGGCTCTCAAAATTGTGGTTTACATTGTGGTTATTTTCTTTGTCAGCTTATTTGTCTTTGGATTTTTGAGCAATGACCCAGCACGGAACCCTAATCGTCGGGATATGGAATAGGGGTCAATTTATCAAAGTAGTCAGGCTTTAGTCATTGATTGGCACCCTCTCATGCTTGATACTGGTTGTCAGGTCAACCCGTGGCTTGACAGCTACCTTTTAATGAAAGCTAAACTGACCTTCGAATTGACCCGATCAACTTGTCATCTCAACGGCTTTCAAGATTGATTTGAAATATTTTATAGTTTGCAGGACATTTTCCATCATCTGCAGGACAATATGGAGAGAATTACCGAAATAAGTAACCGAGTGCTAGCTCTAGACCACATCGGATCTCCTAAGCCAGCCTATCATCTGCAAACCGACCCTTGGCTCCCATTTGATTGGCCCGTGCAAGCCAGTGCCTGGGGCTGGCTCTATGGCAAAGATGAAGCATCTGAAATTGAATGGGCTCGTGCTTTTCTCAAACTGAGGCTGTCAGCAACAACGCCGTTTGCTCGTCCCATTGCAGGCAATACAGATCCTGACTGTAAGCTCTTTTGTTGGTGTCTTAACCGGATTATCCAAGGCGTAAAGCTTGATCAAGCACTTCAATCAGTGGGGTATGATCCTAATTTAAGCAAACAAGCAGCTCATCATCATCTGACTCGTCTAGCAACTGCTATTCCAGATTATGCGCGTGTGTTGATTACAGTCGAACTTCTTTACCGAGAGATCACCCCTGAGCAGCAGCAGGAGATTAAAGGCGCTATCGGTGATGATGAGATGAAAGCAGCCTATCAGCTCAATATGATGTGCATTGATCCTGCCAACGAAGATCGAACACTACTACAGCTTCGACATATTGGCCTAAAGTTACTTCAAGCAGCGGAGGCTGAGGTTAGTCATGGCATTCAAGTCCAACTTGCCGATGGTCGTGTTGTATAACACCCGCAAGGGGTAACTCATAGATCCATCAGGTTTGATCACCCCGTATCCTTTATAATAAATGTAGAAACCTTGTGACTTGCCCATACACTAAGGGCTGTTAGGTATAGAATTGCAACAGTATCTGTAGAACAGTGTTTTTACTTGGAGATCCCACATGGCCACCGAAACTGCAACTGCCAACACTCAAGACGACAAATCGCAATCTCCGAAAGCCCCCACTCCCTCCACCAAATCAGCAGGGCAAGCTTTGCAAATCAAGCTCGAGACTCCTGCAAATCTAGCTAGACCCTCACTCCCTAATGGCCGTCCCATTGAGCCTAGCTATCTACGGATCTCAAACAAATACAGTTTGCCTGGTAATCGCCCTGTTTTTGTTTCAGATTTAACTGTGGCTGACTCTAGTGTGTTTCCGGGTCGTCCTATCTTTGCTAGCAATTTGAAAGGACACATCACTGACACGATTATGGGCAATCGACCGGTTGCTTCAAATGATTTGGGTGATTCTGATTTAATGGGCTATATCTAAAAGGCCTAAGGGATCTCAGTTAGTTCAAGATCCCTTTGATTTGATTTCATTTCATTAAAAAAACCACTTTACATGTTCTAGCCTTTAACAGGTTAGACGGCAGCTTAGAGTAGATCAAGCTATGTAGACTGCTAGTAACTGCCAGGGGTACCTCTCACTTTTCGAATCATTTTGAAGACATGCCAATGCTCACATTTTATTTTTGTGCTTGAGTATTTTAAGTGTCTGTGAAGCTATGGATCAGTGAGTCTATAGGGTTATGAAGCTGCTGAATAGGAAACCCTTATCTAAATCTGTTAGCTATGCGAATTGTTTTTTTTGGCACTCCCCTTTTTGCCGTTCCTACTTTGCAGCAGCTGCTAGAGCAACCTGAATTTAATGTACTGGGTGTGGTTTCCCAGCCTGATCGGCCTCAGGGTCGGGGCCAAAAGCTAATGGCACCTCCTGTTAAGGTTATTGCACAACAGGCTAAACTGCCTATCTGGCAACCCGAACGACTACGACGTTCTGAAGAAACATTAGCTACCCTAGAAGCTTTGCAGGCTGATGCCTTTGTGGTTGTAGCCTATGGCCAGATCTTGCCTCCTAGAGTTTTAGTGATGCCGCGTTTGGGCTGTATCAATGTTCATGGCTCATTACTACCTGCTTATCGGGGAGCTGCGCCGATCCAGTGGGCTATCGCGAAGGGTGAACTTGAAACAGGCATTACCACGATGCTGATGAACGAAGGCATGGATACAGGAGATATGCTCCTCAAATCTAGCGTTCCTATTTTACCTGATCAAACCTTTAGTGAATTAGCCGACACTTTAGCGCCTCTAGGAGCCAACTTACTGGTGGAAACCTTACTGAAACTTGAGGCCAAGGCTCTTACTCCCTTACCGCAAGATGACTCTTTAGCCACATATGCCCCCCTTCTAACCAAAGCTAATTTTAGTCTGGATTGGACCGGCTCAGCTCAAGATCTCCATAACCAAATTCGAGCTTTTTCACCTCAATGCTTCACTTACTACGAAGGTCAGCGATTAAAGATTATTCGCTCTACCCCTATTTCAGATCAAGATCTTCCTGTGATGGCAGGATCCCAGCCCGGCACTATCTTCCACCTGTCCAAACCCATCGGGTTTTGGGTGCAAACTGGATCAGGGCCATTATTGATCACTGAGGTACAGATGGCTGGTAAGAAAGTGCAAACTGGATGGGACTTTGCTAATGGCAATCGTGTAAAGCTGGGTGCTCTGTTAAAGACCGTCTGAGTGGGTTTCGTTACAGGGTGACTCGACAAAGTTGTAGGTTATCAGTACTTGCCAAGGGATCAAATAAGTTTTGATCAATCGTAATCACATACAGTTCATCAGTGCTAGTAATAAAGTATTCAGGGTCAAACAACTGGCGCAACCCAGAGTTATCAATCACCTTGGTGTTAATCGATCCATCAATTTTAGTGAGCCAGACTCCGTTATTAGCTGGGTTTAAGCTGGTTGAAACAACTGTAAAGAAATAGGTGCCCCCTCGGTAATTAAAAGGCTCTCTAGGCTCAATAAAGGAAAGCCCATCACCCAACATAAAGGATTGCACACTGGTCCAAAGGCCGTTATCTTGCTCACGATATACCCTAGTTTCGTTGGTTGATCCAATCTGAGCCACAAAGATTTGCTCACCTCCAAACTCAGCGGCGTTAATAAAGAGAGGATCAATCTTATTCGTAGGATCAAGCGTTAAAACCGATGTCGTCTGGCTCCGAATATCAAATTTAGCTACCTGTCTGCCAAATAACAGCAACTGAGGCACAGCAATCGCCATTTCTCCAGGAACCCATGTTGAAATAGGACCAGATTCAGCAATGTCAGGATCTAACTGAGTTGGCGTTGAGCTAGTTTCTTCCTGATAAAAAACGCCAATGGGTGTGAAGATATTGAGGTAGTCGTTGTAGTAGAAGAAAGCCCCTGGTTGATCAGTTAAATCTCGAGTTGTAGATCCCATAGCACTAGGATTGGGGCCAGCTGTGACCTGTTCAGCTTCAGGATTCGGATCGGTGATTTTCGTTCTAAATACTTGAGGAGTACCCTCAGTATCTCGACCTTCAAAGTAGACCGTAGCCCCTTCAGAACTAACCAAAAATTCAACAGCATTCACTTGACCATAAGGTGTGGGTACCGATTTACCCCCTTGGCCAACAAAGAGACCTCGACCATCCGCAGGACTTAATTGGGCAGTGACCGGATCCACATCAGCAACCCATACCTTTCGTTCTTGATCCATCCAAGTATACTTTCGCCCCTCACGCCAGTACTCTTGCTCTAATACAACAGAGCTAGGATCACCAATACGTTGGCAAAAAGCTTGGGGATCAGGTGCAGGACTTGGGCTGGGACTGATCATCGGACTGGGACTCGGACTGATCATGGGGCTAGGACTTGGGCTGATCATCGGACTAGGGCTGGGTGTTGCCATTCCAGAGCCAGGAACCATCCGAATGTTGCTAGCCTGGACCGAATCCGTATCCAATAATTCATTGATCCGTGTTGCCAGAGCAGTTAGGTCAGTCCCGACTTGAATGCGAGCCAGAATCGCAGCCACATCAAAGATATTTAAAAGACCCTCACCAGCCTCTACAAAGTTGGAATTCGTTTCATCGGGAATCGGATCTAGGCTATCTGCTGTCACAATATCGGCATCCAATAGGTCATTGGCTCGCGCTGCAATAGCTTCAGCTGTGCTGGGATCAGATTGCAAGGTAGCCAGTAAAATAGCTACATCGACAGGCCCCACCTCGGTAGGGTTAGATTGGTAAATGAAGCTAGTTTGGGCAGAGGTGCTTAATGTATCAACTTGGATGACCGTGCCATCCGCTAGATCAACCGGAAATTGCGTGAGGGAGGGTATCTGATCTAAGGCATCAGTCAATGACACCGTATAAGAGGTAAAGCCAGGTACCACTAACTGAGACATTTTCAAAAATTGAGTGTCCCCTAATGAAAGGGTTGAAGGGGCTACTTCCGATTTAACATCTAAACGTAGACTAGTTGCATAAGTGCCACCGATAGCTTGGGCAAAGGTCACTTGACCTTCCACTACAGTTCCTTGAAGTGAGGTCATAGGGAGAGCAGTTGACTCTGATGAGGCGGCAGGGGGGAGGGCGGTTACAGAGTGATCTGAACTACAAGACTGAAGCCACCCGACGAGAATTATCAACAAAGTAGTTGAAGCAATCGCTCGTATTGATCGATGAATGGGGACCATAACTCACCTCAAACTATTTAGCACTCTCATTTCTAATGATGGCCATGCCGAGCTTGCCAGATCACTTCAGCATGCCAAGCAACCTCAGCTTGAAGTGTAGACAACTAGACCCCGTTAAGGCCCTTAATTCAACTAAGAGTATTTCAAAAAAACGAGCTTGATAGGATCCCGTTGTTCCATAATCTTAGGTGGCCGAAAGCTTACGGCAATCGAGCAGATTGTAGAGTATTTTGGATTCCATTGTCACGTATACCCCTTAACCTACCAACTTTTTTGTGATCACATCGACTTGGTATCCTATTGGTTACATCAGCCTCTGGCCCGATCACAGTAGGATCAAAGTTTGAAGATATTAAATCGGGACGAGCTTGATTGACCTGAATCACTGGTACTATAAACGAAATACTGTTGATCTAACTTAAGTCTTCATGATAAGCGCTACAACTCCCGATCTGTTCGACAATCTCCGTCAAGCTTTGCAACAGGTCATCGTGGGTCAGACGCAGGTTGTTAATGAACTATTGATATCGCTTTTGGTCGGAGGTCATGTCATCTTAGAGGGGGTACCTGGCACAGGGAAAACACTTCTAGTTAAAGCAATGGCCAAACTGATTCACGCTGAATTTCGGCGGATCCAATTAACCCCTGATGTCCTACCTGCTGATATTTTAGGAACTCGTATTTTTGATTTAAATTCAAAGAACTTTACGTTACAAAAAGGGCCAGTTTTTACCGAAGTTCTTCTAGCTGATGAAATTAATCGGACCCCACCCAAAACTCAGTCAGCCTTGCTAGAAGCTATGGAGGAACAGCAAGTTACCCTAGATGGCCAACGGCTAGAATTACCTGAGCTTTTTTGGGTAGTCGCAACGCAAAATTCGTTAGAGTTTGAAGGTACTTATCCGCTTCCTGAAGCCCAACTCGACCGATTTTTATTTAAAGTTGTAGTCAATTATCCCGAAGCTAAAGCTGAAATGCAAATGCTCCTCAATAGTCAAGCTGGATTTGAACCTAAAACCTTCTCGCGGACTCCTACGGATCCTCTGGTAGCGGTTGAGCAAATTCTAACTGCCCGCCAAGCCATCCAGGGTATCCGTGTCGAAGCTACTCTCTTACAGTATCTGTTGGATCTGGTGCATCGATCTCGTCAGCATCCTGATATTGCTCTAGGGGCCTCTCCCCGATCAGCCGTCGCTTGGTTGAAGGCTAGCAAAGCTCAGGCCTGGATTAATAGACGCGAATTTGTCACGCCTGATGACGTTAAATCGGTAGCACCAGCTTTACTGCGACATCGGCTGATTCTACGTCCAGATGCGCAGCTCGATGGTCTTGAGACTGACACCGTGATCTCAGGGTTACTATCAGAGGTTGCTGTACCTCGATGAGACCTACATTTCAAAGGCTCGTTTGGCAGTAGGTTGCAGCAAGATAAAGATAATCACCCCTCCGACTATCAATCCAATGGCAGAGAGGAAATTACCTCCCACAACTTGAGCCAAATTGGATAGAAGACCAATACCTTGAATAATTAGGGACCCAATCCACCCCCATGTTTTTAGTTGCAGTAGCCCTATACTAAAAAGAATTGAAAGGGCACTGGTTAGCAAGCCAATCACAGATAATACCAGGATCACTCCGCCTCCAATAGCTGCAAAGGCTGCCGCGGCTTGAGGATCTTCGGCATGTTCGCTGACATTGCTCAAAGCGCTGCCAAACAAGGCACCACCCAAGATACCCAGTAAACTAAATAAGGCACCAATCACACCAAATACAAGTTGGATAATAGCAACAGCTGTTACACTTCCAGGACGATCCATACTCTAATCCTTCTACTACACCAATTCTAGTTTAGTTCTAGGAATTGCATTAAACCCTAATCCACAATACTCTCTTCAGATCTAGACTCTGTTCAATTTAGCTTCAGACTAAGCTTACGTTAAAGATTAGATAGGATGACTAAACTTATAGTCTGTTGGATTGGTCAGATCAATACACCTTAGCAGGATTTTTTAGCTAGGACTGTAGAGTTGGGTGCGTAACGATTGCCAATGGACCCAGAGTGCTTAATATAATGATCTAGAAAAAATTGACTACAATTAATTCAGGTTGAGTGAGGACTAAACGTTGGTAGGTCCGGGCAGACGGTCACTCAGACGATCGTTGCTCTCCCAGTTATCTCTCCCATTTTGCTGCCAAAAGTCAACAAAAGCCTACACCTTTATGGTTTTACTTTTGTCGTCAAGCCTTTGTGTCTACTATGATAGTAATAGCGGGAACGCAAGTTTCCGTTCACTCCTCACACCAACATCCGCCTAGGCGTGTAGTCAGGCGGTTTTCTTATACCATTTTCTGATACCAAATGTTGTCTCGTGCCCAATTTTGATCCATCCCAGCCTAGATCTAGCGTTGCCCTTACTGTGAAATAAGTGGAATAGCTTTGCCAGAGTATTTACTTATTGAGCCGCCTGACTTAGGATGACTCCTGGTGTTTTTTCTGGCTAAAGCCGTGATTATGTATTGTAGACAACTTTTGAAGCTCCTGGTTTTAGGTTGCCTAGTGTGGGCAGGCGCTAATCTTAAGGTCGCTGCAGAGGTTTTAGTTCGTGTTGAGATTGCGAATACTCGATCCGCCCTCACCATTGGCACCTCTACCCCTGCCTTAATCACTGATAATCAGGATCAAATACTAGGCGAGCTAGAGCCACTCCAAGGATTTGCAGCCCGACCTTCTACCAGCGGTATCCGCTTAAGTAATGTAGTTAGCCCTGTGATCCAAATTAAGCCGACAGGCAATGGGTTAGTTGCTGTGAATGGTCGTTGGTATCCAGGGGAGATTATTTTGATGGGTTACCAAGCAATGCTAGCCATTAATACCGTTGATCTTGAAAATTACGTGGCTGGAGTGGTGGAATTTGAACTGGGCCCATCCTTTCATCCAGAAGCCCTTAAAGCTCAAGCGATCGCAGCCCGTAGTTATGTCCTATACCATCGTCGGTCCCATAAGTATTTCGATGTTCATAGTGATACACGATCTCAAGTTTACCGAGGCTTAGAACGTCGATCTCAAGCTGTTGTAGCAGCTACACAAGCTACACAAGGTATGGTACTAGTTTACGGTCAAGAGTTTGTTAATGCCATGTACAGCTCTAGCAGCGGTGGGCATACTGTAGCTGTGCAGGGTGTTCCTTATCTCCAGGGATTTCCTGATCCAACCCGGCGGCCTCGATTTGGGCACGGTATTGGCATGAGTCAGTGGGGTGCGCAAGAAATGGCGTTAAGAGGCTATGGCTTCAAACAAATTTTGGCCTACTACTATCGTGGCGTGGGGTTAGGTCGGCTACCGTACTAAACCGTGAGATAGATAAACCGTGAGATAGATCCTGGTAGACCCATACAAACGGCAATTGACAATACCATTAATCATAATTAGTTATAATGAATTACAAATAACACTTGACTACTAAGTTATCTATGCGCTAGGTCCCTGGCTTCAAATAAGTTACAATCTCTTGAATACTGGTAACTAGTCGATCTTCAATGTCAGGATCGAGCTTTAAGCTACTATCGGCTTCAAACTGAATCTGGGCACTCAGGCTATAAACGCCCCGCAAGATCTGTGTGGCTCCCATAATGCCAAACAGAGGCTTGACAGCATAATCGATAGCTAGTAAGTGAGCTAATGTGCCTGCAGTGGCCATAGGCAAAATTAACTTTCCAGCAAAGGCATACTGAGGTAGTAGATCGAGGAGTGCTTTTAAAACCCCTGGATAATTAGCTTTGTAAATTGGTGCACAGACTACGATGGCGTTCGCTTGATCCACTCGTTCTTGAATAGACTTGAGTATAGGGCTTTCAAAGTTACCTGACACTAAATCTTCAGGTGGCAGATCGAGTACTGAAATCCAATCTGTGGTTAGTCCTTTGGCCTCAAGCTGAGCTTGGACATGACTCAGTAAAGCCGTCGAGCGGGAGGTTGGAGTAGGGCTGCCAGAGAGAGCAATAATATCAGCCATGATCGATCTCCTCATCAGATGTCAGTAATGGATAAAAATGACTAACAGGCCCCTGACCTTGGCCGATAACTAAAGGATAATGCAGGGCCTGACTGACATAAGCTTTAGCCTTCTGTACAGCAACCCAAGGCGAAGTCCCCAGTGCCAATTGAGCCGTCAATGCCGCCGATAGAGTACAACCGGTGCCATGGGTATGGTGCGTGGGGATAGGCCCTGCTGTCAATGTTTCTTGACGAGTCGCCTCTTTCCAGACATCTGTACCTTGAAGCTGGCCTGGCATCCCTCCACCTTTAACCAGCACCGCTAGAGGTCCCAAGACTTGAATCTTAGTAGCTGCTTGTTGCATATCGGCTAATGACTGAATCTCCAGCCCGCTTAAGATCTGAGCTTCATAACGATTTGGCGTCAGGATATCAGCTAATGGGATCAGCTCTGTTTTCAGCGCAGCAATCGCATCATCAGCCAGCAACTGAGACCCAGTCCGAGAGACCATCACCGGATCCACCACAAGGGGGTGTAAATTTAACCTCTGGACCTGTGCAGCCACAGCAGCAATGATGTCAGCATTCAGTAACATACCAGTTTTGATCCCTTGAACACTGATATCCGTCACAATGGCATCAATTTGGGCCACCACGGCATCCGGCGTAAGAGCATCCACTCGGCTTACCCCCAGAGTGTTTTGAGCTGTTACACAGGTGAGGGCGCAAGTCCCATGAACCTGATGGAAGGCAAATGTCCGCAAATCTGCTTGAATACCTGCACCACCGCCACTATCTGATCCAGCAATAGTCATAGCGGTAGGAGGACGTAACTCAGTGACCGGTTTCATACCCTAGCATTTTACTGATGGGCTCTTTACCTTACACTAATCCAGACCCCCTGACTGCAACCTGTCCTGACTGCTTCAGCCTATTGTACGTTAGTATATAACTACTTGGTAACCTAGTCATTTATTGCGGGTCTGGGTACGTAACTGCTGTTCATTTGGATTGGACTATGCCAGAAGTTCCGCCTGAAGTTCTTTACCGTATTGCTGACTATTTTAAAATGTTGTCTGAAGTTAGCCGACTGCAAGTCCTGAATGCTCTCCGCTCAGGATCTTTAAATGTGACTGAGATTGTAGAAGCAACTGGATTAGGTCAAGCTAATGTATCGAAGCATCTTAAAGTATTAACTCAGGCTGGCATTGTCCGCCGGCAACCCAGTGGTGTGAGCGTCTACTACGATATTGCTGATCCTCTAACCCTACAACTTTGTGAACTTGTCTGTGATCGCATCGGTGCTCAACTCCAACAGCAAGCTCAACAATTTCAACCCTTGACCTTTGCACCTGCCTCTGATTAAATCTAACAGCCTTATTTTTGATAACAGTTGCGTCTAGTTGACCAGGGGAGATCACGTAGACAAAATCTTCAGGCGTATTTAATGATACTCTAGTAATCTCAGTGAGTCACGTTGCCTAGTAGATAGTGATCATAGATACTAGAGGTGGCCGATATCTTGACAATTAATTAAGTTTTAAGATAAAAGCTGATACTGATCACAGCTATTAAGTGTACTCTATCGTCATGATTGGTCTGTGGCTATAAATCCTGATGAGGCCTTATGAATTTCCATTGCACTCGCAAACCTGGCAAATCAAATGAGATCAACGAATTGATCCAGCATTTCCTCTTGATTTGGGAAGATGACTATTTGGTGGGCTGCAATCTTACCCTAATAGCTCGGGCCCTCCCCGATGGATATTTAGTTTAGTCGCTGCAACCCAATAGTGACTGGACCTACCCATTGATCTGTTAAAGATAGGCTGTATGATTTAAGCTTAATGACTACCTAGGACTCCACTCAAAGCTCGCAACATATTATTTGGCTGCAAGGCGTCTGCTGCTGCAGTAGGTTCAAATCCGCAATGCACCAGGCAGTCACGACACTTGGGATTACCGCTGCGATGCCCATACTGAGTCCAATCGGTTTGATCTAGCAGCTCTTGAAACGTAGCATAGTAACCTTCATTCAACAGATAACAGGGCTTTTGCCAGCCTAGAACGCTGTAAGAAGGGCTACCCCAAGGAGTGCAGTCATAATCTTTGTCACCGATCAGAAAGTCTAGAAATAGAGGATTATGATTGAAGGACCAGCGTTTTGATCCAGCTCTAAACGGGGCCAAAATCTCTCGAAATAAGGCCCGAGTCTGTTCCCGTTTCAAAAAGTGGTCTTGATCAGGGGCCCACTCATAACTATAACCTGGTGAGATCATCATTCCGTCGATGCCTAAAGAGTCCAAAAAATCAAACAAATCTTGAATCTCTTTAGGATCAGTGCCTTCAAACACAGTGGTGTTGGTTGTAACTCGAAACCCCTGAGCTTTAGCAGCGCGAATAGCTGCCACTGCAATATCAAATACCCCCTTACGGTCTACACAATGATCATGCCGGTCTCGCAAGCCATCCAGATGAACACTAAAGGTAAGATAAGGAGAGGGTTGAAATTTCGTCAGGGTTTTTTCAAGTAATAAGCCATTGGTACACAAATAGACAAACTTCTTTCTCGCCACCAAACCTGCCACAATTTGATCGATCTGCGGATGAAGTAAAGGCTCACCACCAGGAATAGAAACCACCGGTGCACCACACTCCTCTACAGCTTTAAAACAGTCTTCAGGCGTCAAATGCTGCTTCAAAATTTCTGGAGGATGTTGAATTTTACCACACCCAACACAGGCTAAATTACAGCGAAAAAGAGGTTCAAGCATTAATACCAGCGGATACTTTTTGCGACCTTTGAGCCGCTGTTCCAAAATGTAGCTGCCCACAGCCATCGCTTGTTGTAGCTGAATCGCCATCATCACTCCTCCATCAAAACGTTGATCTGAGACCAAGCCCACGATCACTATTGAGTTTCAGGGTACCGTAATAACTCGCAATCATGACATTAAATTGACGCGATCGAGATTAACGCTGTGCTACTTTTCGCAAGCCAGTCCACCAATCTTCGATCAAAGCATACAGGACAGGTACCACCACCAAACTCAGTAAGCTTGAGGTAATGAGACCCCCAATGATGGCAACAGCCATGGGCTGCCTCAGTTCTGCCCCGGCGCCAAATCCCAGGGCAAGAGGGGTCATACCCAAGATGGTTGAGAAGGTGGTCATTAAAATAGGTCGGAGGCGAACGCGGCCCGTTTTGATCAGAGCCTCTGTACGAGGTAGCCCCAGCCGCCGTTGTTGATTGGCATAATCGAGGATCAAGATGGCGTTTTTATCCAATAGCCCTAAGAGAAAGAGCAAACCAATGAGGGAGATCATACCAAAATCACTTTGAGTGATCAGCAAGGCCAACATGGCCCCAATCATCGATAACGGAACCGATAGCCCCACCACTAGAGGTTCTAATAGTCGACCAAACGGTAAGATCAAAAACCCCAGCATACAAAGAAGCGACAGGGCTAATGTGGTTGTAAAACTACCAAATACATTACTGCTTAGCTTGGAATCACCTTCTAGGGCTAAGGTTACGGTTGGGGGTAAAATCGCTTGACTCAGGTTTACAGCTTGATCGGTAGCATCACCCACTCCCAATCGTTCGGTTAAGTTTGCAGATAGATAAACAACTCGTTCGCCATTTAAACGCTCAATCAGAGCACCAGAACTCTCTTCGCCCGACACTTCTACATCAACAAAGCCGGGTAACTCCTGAATACCCTCAGCCAGTTGTTGAGCGGCCTCTCGAATTTCAGTTAGATCATTGCCTAACAAAGCAATTTGAAAGGGCTTAGAGTCTGCTATTTCGACAAATTGAATATCTTCAACACTAACCGTTGTTCCTTCTAAAGTCGGTAGTTGAGCACGGATCTGCTCTTGAATATCAGCGGTAGTGAGTTCCCGATTGGGGTCAAGCGTCACATAGAGTCGGCCTCGATTAGGTTGGCCCCGCAGGCCTATAGTGGTCAAGATAGTTTGAACGCCGGGCACATCAGCAACTACCGGTTCAATATCTTCAGCAACTGCACGAGTTGAGTCTAACACCAGGGATCGAGGGTCTGGCCGATCTAATTCAGTGAGATTAAGCGGTGTGTCTGAAGCTACACTTGCATCATTCTGCAGACTCAGAGTTTCTGAAGTAGCTAAGGGAGATCCTTCAGGAGGTTGAGGAATGTCTGGTAACGGCGCTAGGTAGTTCACATTGAACTCACCTCGATCCAATTTCGGAATAAAGCCCTTAGGGATCAGCGGTATCAGTAAAAGACCTGCAGCAAAACTGACGATAGCTAGCCCGATCACGATGGTTCGATGCTGAAGTGACCAAGTCAGAAGCTGACAGTACAGCTGAGTGATCCTATCATTTGGCTCTAAAGTATTCGGCTCTAAAGTATCAGGAGTTGTTGAGAGGGGAGTTATAGTAGACTCTGGGTGATTAGATTTAGATGGCTTGACTTTAGCTCGCATCCAGTAAACGGCTAAGACGGGGGAAAGTGTACGGGCAATCAGAAGTGAGATCAAGACAGCTGCTGATACAGTTAGACCAAAGGGCTTGAAAAACTGCCCAACGGTGCCCTGGATCAGAGCCACGGGTAAAAACACGGCCACAATCGTCAATGTTGAAGCTGAAACTGTCAGGCCGATTTCCTGAGTAGCCGCTAAGGCCGCCTCACGGGGAGATTTCCCTTCTTCTAGATGGCGAGCAATGTTTTCAACTTCAACAATAGCGTCATCAACAATGATCCCAATGACCAGGGCCAAGGCCAGTAAGGTAATCGTTTCCAGATTAAACTGGTAAGAGGCCATCACCACAAAGGTTCCGAGTAAAGACAACGGGATCGCTAAGGCTGTAATTAATGTCGCTTGCCAGTTGCGTAAGAAGACAAAGATCACCAATACTGCTAATACAATGGCCATGAATAAGGCTTCAATAGTTGACTGCGTGGCTTCACGAATATAATTCGCTTGGGTGGCTGCTAGCGTCATATCTAGATCAATTTGTTCCGCCGCTATCCTACTGACTTCAGCTTCAACCAAACTCACAACGTCTAGTGTATTAGCATCACCCTGTTTAATGACTTGAATAGCAAGGGCATTAGTTTGATTAAACCGGACCAGAGTAGGTGAGTCTTGAAAATCTGCGTCTGCTAGATCAGGTGGGGGAGTGGCCTGCAGCCCTGTTCCTAATAAATCGACTCGTAGAATGCCATTTAGAGACCGAAGTCGAGGTAAAATATCGGCCTCAGCTTGCTCTGTTAAAGCCTCTAGATCTAAGGAATCACTGGTAAGGGCATAGCTAATCGCCACTGCCTCATTTAAATTCAAAGGGGTGACATTGTAATCAGTATCCGCAGGCCATGGAATGGTTTGGAGTGCAGTTTCAACGGATTGAGTTGAGGCCGCTAAATCCGTTCCCACTTTAAATCTCAAGCTTGTGACTGTGCGTCCAGCATAAATACTAGATCGAATATCATTAAGGCGATCTAAAGAGCGTAAGTTTTGTTCAATAGGAGCAGCTAGTTGGCTTTCAGTCTCTAAGGAAGTCTCTAGAGGAGCCGTAGCATTCACAATAACAATCGGAAACGTTATATCGGGAAAGAGGGCATACTTCAGGGAGCCATAGGCCCAAACTCCAGCCACTGTGATCCCAATCCAAAGTAAGATAGTGAGCCAACTATAGTGGATAGCTAGCCGGGACAGATTAAAGCGATCACGCAGTGTAGTGGGAGCTGATGTCATAACTTAGGGATTATCGGGCTACACGATAGTTTAAATCGACTTGATTAAGTCAATCTGATAAACAGGGTTAAGTCTTCTCAGGCGTGAATCAACGTTCTGACTTCTTTTAAAAGAACTTTAGGATCGACAGGTTTGCTTAAATAGGCTGAGGCTCCCAAGCTTAGAGCTCGCTGCTGATGCCGCTCTCCAGATCGTGAGGTCAGTAAGGCAACTGGTAGAGCATGCCACTGAGTATGGGAGCGAATCGTTTGTAATAGTTCAAATCCAGTCATCCGGGGCATTTCAATATCAGTAAGTACCATATCAACATCACCTTGGCGTTGCCGCAATTCATCGAGAGCCTCCTGTCCATCTCGGCAGGCAATCACACTGTAACCAGACTGAGTCAAGATCTTTTCAAGCGCTCGGCGGGTGGCAACTGAATCTTCAGCAACCAAGACTGTGCTTCCCCCACGACGTGCTTGACGAGACTGGGGTAGAGATGGCTTAAAGTCTTTCAGGAGGGTACTGAATTGATAGGGTAATACCACGGGTATCACTTCACCCGTACCCAATATCGTGCAACCAGCCACATAGGAGGGCACCACAACAGTATCGTCAAAGGGTTTCAAAATCAGCTGACGCTCTCCCAGTAAGGCTTCGATCGCAATCCCAATGGGAAAGTCAGCTCCACTCAACACAATTACGACTCGAGGGTACACCAGCTCACCCGCACTATAAGCATAGGGTAATAGAGTAGCTAGAGATAGTACTGGAATCTCTTGGTCGCGCCAACGGACTCGGCGAATCACCTCAGGATCATTGGCAGCATCGGAGTCCGGTACCAACTCCCTAAATAGTAAGATTTCAAGGACATTGGTTGCTGGGATCCCAATGATGTGTCGTTGAGATTGGCACAACATTAGTGGAATCAGGTTCAAACCCAACGGCAATCGAATCGTAAACTCTGTTCCCTGCCCTGGCAAGGTATTGACCTGCAAGCTGCCCCGCAACTGAGAGATTTGACCCCGGACAACATCCAAGCCTACCCCTCGGCCAGATACATCACTAACGCTAGCTGCTGTTGAAAATCCAGGCTGAAAAATAAAATTTAAAACAGTCTCTCGACTCAGCTGACTCAGTTTAACATTAGGGGCACACAAGCCACATTCAACGGCTTTTTGATAGACCCGGTTTAGATCAATCCCCTGTCCATCATCACGGCAGAAAACCACAACCTGATTGCCTTCCAGTTTGGCCTCCAGTTTGATCGTAGCCACCTCTGGCTTACCCATTGATACGCGAGTGGAGGTTGGTTCCAGTCCATGATCTACAGCATTATTTAAAATATGCATTAAAGGCGTTTGGAGTTGTTCTAACAAAACTCGGTCAATGAGAACATCACCACCCGCAATCAAGAGTTCGGCCTGCTTTTGAAAGCGCTGAGCTAAGCTTTTCAAGCGTGGAATAAATCGTTGAGCTAGAGTCTGAAACGGAACTAGACGAGCTTGAGTCACATCGTGGTAAAGAGCATCAACCTCTTGACGACCTTGTTCTACATCTTCTAGCAGCTCCCGATTCACCAGATCAATATCAGCTCGAGTCTCTTGAATTCTGGTGATTAACTCTTCAAAAGTTTGTAAGCTCCGATGCAAGGCCGTATATTTATCCAGCTCAAGTGGATCAAATTCATCAGGTGATAACTCTCCATTCAGAGGGGAACCGTGTTGAGTTGACATCTGATCGTAGAGAACCTGAATTTGATCTCGCAAGGGCTGAAACTGTTGGGACAGGCGTTGTAACTCTTGGCTTGCTTGTTTAAGTTGGTGTTGTTGAATGGACAAACGTTCGTAGCGGATGATCAGTTCACCCAGTTGATCAGTCATGGTCTCAACTTGACTGAGTGGCAACCGGACTTGGGGTTGAGTTGAAGTGAGAGGTCCACTCCGGCTTTCTAAACTCTCCTCGCTCTTGGTGAGGCGATCAGAAGTCGTAGGAACCTGTTCGGCTTGAGGCTGTTGCAGAAAGTCTGCACGCTGGTTCCGAATATGATCAATCACCATTCGGGCCACTTGGGACAGGGGCAAATCAGGTTGCGGACGTTCCAACGCTTGTCCCAGAGCTTGAGTTGCTTCGGAGAGCCAGCCTAAATTTAAAGTTTCAGCTAAGAGACCACATTCATCGACAAGGTTTTGTAAAGCCATTGACAATGTGTTTGGATCACCCTCCATCAGAGATTCAACTCGTTTTAAACACTCTTCTAAATCAACTTCTAGAGCTGTTTTGATCAATGGGAACGGAGCTGTAGTCACTGAACCTGGAACCACTAGATCAGCTGGAGTTGGTGTTGATAGGGCTTGGGTAAAGGTATCTAAGGCTTGAATGAGACTGGAATCAACAGCAGCCTCAGGATCACTCTGAGCTTGATCCAGGACATCTGCAATTTCTTGAACACATCGATCCACCAAACTCATGGCTAGATCAACTTGATCGACCCGCCGATCTCGTAAGGCTTCAAAAATATCTTCAAGTTTATGGGCCAATGTACTTAAAGTAGGAATTTGAGCTAGCCCGGCCCCACCTTTGAGGGAATGAGCTGCTCGTAAAACTGCTGGATAGTCAATGGTGTTGGGTGTGGTGAGAGTATGCTGTAAGGTCGCTAGATATTCTGGCGCATCTTCCTCTAAAAAGCATTGACGGGCTTCTTGGGCAATTGAGTTGAGTAGATCTTGATCTATATTGACAGACATAGCTAGGACTCTAAGCGGAATCGGGACATGGACTGATACAGATTCTGAACTTCTAGCACTAAGCTTTGCAAAGAGGTGGCAACCACCTGGGCATCTTGGGCAGTCTCTTGAGCGGTTGTTACTACCTGTTGCATAGTATGACTTAATTCTCGTGATTTGGCAGATTGATCAATAGTACTGCCTGAAATCGTTTGGAGATAGCGATCAATCTGTTGGCTGACTGTGGCCAGATCCTGTAAGGTTAGCTGCACTTGGCTGGCCAGTTTACTCCCTTCTGTCACCTGTGTTGTACTTTCTGCCATAGCCTGTTGGACATCTGTGGATTCCACCTGAATCGTGTTAGCCAGTTGTTCAATAGATTTGGTTGCTTCAGTCACCTGCTGAGCTAACCGACGGACCTCATCGGCTACGACTCGAAACCCTTGCCCGTGTTCTCCAGCTCGCATAGCTTCTACGGAGGCATTGAAAGCCAAGAGGTGAGTTTTTTCAGAAATGCCTGAGATAATAGAGGCAATCTTGACAATTTCTTGGGATGACTGAGTCAATTGCTCAACTTTAAAGGAAGTATCCAACACCGTCTTGCGTACTTTTTCCATATTAGAGGCTGCTGTTTCCATCGATTGATCACCAACCTGAGCATCCATAGCAGCTTTTTGAGCAATGAAAGCAGCTTCTTTGGCAGATTGCGCCACCTGCTGAATAGAACGATCGACTGTATCAACAGCTGTCAAGGCTCCTGCAATTTCTTCTGATTGTTCTAGGGCTACTGATGAGAGGGTTTGAACAGATTCAGTTCCATGCTGAGCTAGATTGTTCACTTGAGCGGTAACCTCCTGAACTTGGATAACCAGTTGTCGGAGACTATCAATGGTGGTATTGAAAGCATCAGCAATGGATCCCACAGCACCATCGGTAATCGGGGCTCGAACAGTTAGATCACCCTGGCGAGCTCCCTCAATATCAAGCAGTAGGTTAATCACACCTTGTTGTAGCTCTTCTTTAGCGTGGCGTTGTTCTTCGGCATCTTGACGGCGATATTCTTCTTGGCGACGGATCTCATCTAGGCTGGATTGAATAGCGGTTGACATCTGGTTCATTTCAATAGCCAAGGTCCCAATTTCATCTTGTCGATTATCAAATTGGATGGCACTATAGTCTCCTCGACCAATCTGTTGAGCAAGATTAGCCAGATCACGGATAGGACGGGCCAAGATTTCAGCCACTCTAATCGAGATCAAAGCCACCAGAACCAACAAACCTAAGCCCACAACACTATTAATCGCAATCTGTCTGAAAAGGCTGGCCTGGAGTTCTGCTCGCCGTTCCCCCACAGCAATAGCCCCAACGATAGTATCTTGAAAATTGCGCAGCGGCTTGAAGAGCATACGAACGTCTTCATTATTAATGCGAAGTGTGTCAATATATTCTGCTTGATTATTTTGAAAGAGAGCTGTAGCTGCTTCCGGTGGCATGCGAGTCCCAATTGCTCGAGTCCCATCCGAGTAGGGTTGGGTAGTACTTACTAAAATATCGTCTGTAAAGATCGAAACGATGGGAATCTGATAAATCTCCAAAAAATTATCGGTTAGAGCATGGCTGCGACTCATTAAGCTCCCAACCATAACAGCACCGACCACCTCACCACCCGTGACAGTGACAGGATGAATGGCCATACTGACCAAGCCGTTTTCAACTTTAGTCCCAGGCGGTTGACTTGGCTCTAAAGCTTCAGGACGAATTTCAACAGCAGCTTGAGGGGCAAGGCCCAACCGTTGTAATGTCTCCAATGGGAAAAGTTCAACACTGGTTAAAGGCTCTTCAGTTTCAAAGACAGCTTCAACAATAGCAAGATCACTAATCTCAGATCCTGCAGGTTGAGAAACGGTTCTATACTCCGTATTCGTTTCACCTACAATGGGTAATGGGGGGTAAACGCTGAAGTCTTCTGCATACAACTGCGCAAACTGGACTAAAGTCCGACCCTCACGATTTAAAATAACTCGAAAGCTTTTTGTCAGTTCTGGAGATTCTTCATCAAAGGCCCCAAACGCATCGAACAAGACACTATTGAGGTAAAGGCGGTTGGCCCGTACAGAGTCAGAGTTGCTCAGATCAATATCTTCATTTTGAATGAGACGAGCTAAAGAGGCTGCTTGTGGAACACTTTCTGAACTGATCCAGAAAACATATTCTTCTTCAAAGGCAACTGCTGTTTGCCGGATCTCTTCATCAAAAGCCTGGATTTGCTCTTGTCGACTTAACAGCGTATTGACAACAGTCAAGGCCACAATGGCTAATGCAGCTACACCCGTCGTAATAGCTGTTAACTTGCCCCGTAATTTAAGTGATTGCCACCAGGAGACTTTCGGTATTGAAGGCCCTACGACCGGAGCGACTATAACTTCAGTTTGCTCATCGGTATCCCCCTGCATGGCTTCGAGAGCTTGTTGAGCCATTAACCCAAATGTCCCTGAGGAATCGGCTGCAATAACCTCTTGATATAACCGTCGGGCTGTAATGACGTCCCCAGCTTGCTCAGCTTCTGTGGCTTCTAAGATCTGATTCATGAGGCTCGTATCAGGGGAACCACTTGAGACCGGACCTAAGTTATTGACCCCTGAGTTATTGACCCCTGAGTTATTGACTGTGGTGGAGTCAGCCCCATTAGCTGTCTGTTCATCAGTGCGCGATGTTTTGTCTAACATAAGCAGGATCCTTAAAGCTAATGCTGGGCAAAATGACTAATCCAGACCTCAGTCGGAACACAATGTCCACTACGTTATCCTTAAAACCACTAACACTATACCCTTGTCCTGAGATCATCTTCGAGGTATTTTAAGCAAATCAGTCCAATATTCACCTAGCATTGTATTTCAGATCACACTTATTTCAGATGCTGCTTGACAACCTCCAGTAAATCCTTGGGCGCATAGGGTTTGGCAATGTAAGCATTCCCACCTTGTCGAAGAGCCCAAAACTTATCAAACTCTTCACGTTTAGAGCTGCAAAAGACTATCGGAACTGAAGCTAATGCCTCATGAGTTCGGATCATACGACAAAGCTCAAGGCCGCTCAGACCTGGCATGACAATATCAAGCAAGATAAGATCAGGTAATAGATTAGACAGTAACCAGGTCCAAGCCTCTTCTGCAGAATCACAAATACTAACCTGAAATCCAGCTTGTTTGAGCAGATTGGCTGCAATCTGTTGTTCGGCTTGCCTATCTTCAACAATGAGGATAGTTTTCATGATCCGATTCGAGTGGTTAGGTATACCCCTTAAAGATACAACATTGCTAGATCCATGTCATAGTCGGCGCGAGTTCATCCAGCTGGAATCTAAGGAGTTTCAATACAGACAGAAAAATTGAATAAAATCAAGTCATTAGCCAGAAGGCAATCGATCAAAATCCTGGCAGCCGATTGCTGAGGTTGTTGTGGCTTTAGCAGGATGGACAGTACACTTCAAATGGGGATCACCAGAATAGTATTGGCATGACCAACAGGGAATTCGGTGCATAGCTCGAGCCACCATCCAACTTCGCCAAGCCACTGCACTGATTTCAACCACTACAACTAGGATTAAGCTCCAGGCAATACTCATGCAGATAACTTGAAGCATAAAACACCTTTGAAATCAACTCTTTCAGCCTAAAGTCTAGAGATCACCAGTCGCGGCCCTTACAACCCTAGAAGTGTGGGCTGCAATAATTAGAGCCAAACCTGAAAGGACAGTTATGGCAACGCTAAGAATTGAGAGGAAACCAGCTGGCATAAAGGTTTGTGTCTTTCGAAATCGCATGATGAAAACCCCAGTCAGAATCAGACCCAAGATCGCACCTAGACTGAATCCGATAGCAGGTTGGGATAAAGTTATTCCATAGATGATACTAGCAACCATCCCACTCCCCAGACCTGCAATCAAAGAGACTTTACTCTGAGCTTGGATATAGCCAACTAGACCCCCAACAACCAGTAGCACCGCATAGATCAATAAACTCACTTGGGCCACAGCAACCATAGCTTTCCTCTCAGTGCCTGTCTAACTCTAATCTTTTATTGTTGGCTTGGCTGTTGAATATGTATATGTATGAAGCATGCCATCAATCCAACTCTAGATCAGTAGCTAGAGCTAAGTGGGCCACAGCCTCGTAACCTAATCCTTTACGAACAATAATCGGCTCCGATCCGGTCATATCCAGCACTGTTGATACGGTCGTGCGTAAAGGTTGATGATCATCAATAATCAGATCAATCTGTTTTTCTAAGCTTTCAATAGGGTCGGTGGACAGCCCTAATGGGTTGACAGGTTCACCTCCTACCTTGGCCGATGTGGAGACAATGGGGTTATCGAGGACTTGCAGCAAGGCTTGACACAGGGGATGATCAGGAACTCGAATCCCAGCTGTTTTGCGTTTAGGATTTTGAGCCAGTTTAGGCACGAGTTTGGTTGCTGGTAAGAGAAAAGTATAGGGTCCTGGAACTAAGCGTCGCATCAAGCGATAGGAGCTGTCACTAACAAAAGCATAGGTCGCAATAGTCGCTAGCGAAGGACATAAAAACGTTAAGGGTTTCTCATTGGAAAGACGTTTCAGCTGTCTCACCCGCTCCACCGCCTTTTTGTTCATCACATCGCACCCAATTGCGTAAACCGTGTCTGTAGGGTAGAGCATCAAAGCTCCTTGCCTTAATTGAGCAACAATTTTGTTGATTTGATGAGGCTGAGGATAGGTTGAATTTAACTGATAGGTTACAGCCATAAGCTATCTATCTGAATTGGGTGAGAAGGGGGCAGGGTACCCATACTTTTAGTGTAGGTCTAATCAGCATCGAGATCTTGGTAGTCCAAGCCAGAATCGGGATCCTTGACATTAGGATCTAGATCAGGGGTTTCGGCATATTCAAGTTTGCGAAGCAACAAACGCAGGTGCATACGGGGAATGTAAGGCCATTTGCCAGCTTCCTCAATATCTTGCAGCAGCTGATACAAATCTTGACGAGTATCGGGCAGTGCTGCTTGAAATTCCCGATCTAAAATCGAGCGATGCATATCTTCAAGTACACGTAATACTTGCAGTAGCTCCAGGCAATGACCTTCTCGAAGATGTACAGCCTTCTGAAGCAATTCGACAATTTGAGACAAATCAGGGGGTAAACTATCGACAGAAATATACATAGTTTCAGACCTAGTGAATACTGATAGTCGGGATCGCTCAGATCAACCAATCCGTGATAACCAATAGCTGATTCTATAAGACTTTTATGCTACCGGAAAAGCATTTAGATGGCTGATCAGATCCAGATTAGTAGCCTGAATAATGGAGATCGGGTTCTTGAAAACCTGCAGGGACTCGGGCAATCTGGGTTGAAAACGTGCCATCGTTATGTAACCAGAGTTGGCGGTAAGCGGGGGGGAGTCTCTCTAATTCAAACTGATGGCTCATGGGCTTAAATTGAATACAAGTGGAGGGGCAACCTAAATAGGCTACACCATGGCGATATCTTTGAAAATCCTGGTGAATATGACCAAAGATCACAAGACGCACATTGGGAAATTGGTCTAAAATCTCAAATAATCGCTCAGGAGCTTGTAAGGTACTTTGATCTAACCAGCTAGATTGCACTAAAAATGGCGGGTGATGTAAGCTCACCAGAACATACTGCTGTTGCTGGGCTGCCACTGTCAAACTTTGATAGAGAAATTGCAGGCTATCCTCTGAGAGGTGTCCACTCTCCTGACCTTCTAATAAAGTGCTAATCAAAATAACAGTCCATGATCCGCGGCTAAACTGTTTGTCTTGAAAGATACAATGGCCTTGTAACTCAACACTCAGGGGTTGCCAGCGATCATGATTACCTGCTAGCCAATACGTATCAATTTGTGTCTGGTTCATATAGTGTTTCAAGCGTTTATAAGCAGCAGCACTGCCATCTTGTGAGAGATCTCCAGTCAGCACAATGGCGTCAGGCGCTGGAGCTAAAGATAGTGTCGCTTGTAGCACAGATTGAAAAGTTTGTTCTGTCACAACGCCTAACAACGACTGATGAGCATCCGTAAATAGATGAAGATCGGACAGCTGCACCAGATACACTGAGCTAGACTGGTGACCTGACATATCATAGGACGGGGTGGATCTCATCCATTAACTCCATAGAGTCATCTAGGTTTTACGGCTAGGTTAGGCCAATTTCAAGCCTGATTTACCCCTTCGATGAGTTGATATTCTCTTCTAGATTAGCAAGTGGCAATGATAGGGATCACAAGCTACTTGTTGTTGAGATTCAAGCTACACGGAATGATTGAGCCACCGCATAAAACGTATCTTTGAGCTGTGGCCAGCGTCGCTCCAGCGTTGAGGCGGTTAGCGTATAGAGCTCGTGACGATTAATCGTAACGGTGACCATATCATGACGATTTTGTGATCCAACTTGGGTGCCATACTCCAAAATGTAGTAGGTGTGCTCAGAAGCGGTTAGAGCACCGGCATTGAGTAAGGTAGCACTACGGCCTGAACCCGCTGGGGCAATAATCTTATCAGCGACTCGCTGGCCCACTTCGACAGGTGATCCCACCTCTTCAATGCGGTCAACCTGATCATAAGGAGAGATCATGAGATTGACATTTTCAGTTTCTTGAACAAGATCTCGGAATAATAATTTAGTCGGGCCTTGAGATGGACCCAAATCCACAGGAAACATGCCGTTGGGGTAGGAAAAGGAAAACAAGCCACTGGGATCGCTGTAGTCTCTGAGACTCACACCACTGATACACCCACTCAATACCAGGCTCAAAAGTATCATCACAATCACAATATAACGAGAACGGGGAAGATGGAACGGGGGAATGAGAGCGATCATGCTCAACCTCAACTAGGGTCAAATCAGGTTTATTGCTCTCTATTTTGACACTATCTGTCAATGAAAAGGCGAAAATAACTCATTCATCCCAAGTCAGTATTCAGGCCTTATACTCAGCTTCAAACCCATCTCAGTCTGATATAATCTCAAGTAGGCTCAGGTGGGTGCTTGTAGGTTCCTGTTAGGATGATAATAGTTGTTAGGGTGATATGGGTTTATTTGAAGATCTCAGCCGTTTTCTCGAGAGTCGATTGGAAGAGTTCCTCAAAGCTCATCCAGATCTAGAGTTACAAGCCTTAGATGAACAGTTACGTCAACAAGAGGCTGATACGGTTCGACTCATGGCTGAAAGTCGGGCTGAGGAACAGCGGTTGAAACAAAGTATTCTAGCAACTGCAGAAGATATCAAAACTTGGCACCATCGCGTTGAAAAAGCAACCCAGCACAACCGTCTCGATCTGGCGAAAGGGGCTCAAGACCGAGAAGCAGCTTTATTAAACCAAGGCAATCAGTTGTGGGGCCAAATGAAAGGGTCTCAAGAGCGAATTCAACAACTAGAAGAACTTTATCGTCGAGTTCAAGTCAAACGACAGGAAGTCAAGGAAAAACTTAAGCAAGTTAAAACTCAACAAGCTAAAGAACAATGGAGTGGCTGGACCAAACCTGCTGAACCCTGGCAAGATCTCGATCGTAAATTCCAAGAACTAGAACTTGAAGATGAGATGCAACAATTGAAACAGAAGCGCTGATAGTTGTTAGGTCCCCAGTTCACATCAGCTCACATTCAATTCACATGAGATTGACAGACAGAGTTACATCCTCTAAACTTTGACTTATGGATGAAATAGCTTTCACATTTTAGATATTGAACTCTCTAGAGCTGATTGGTGCTTTGCCTAGGCTTACTCCAGGTAAGTAATTCTGGCCAAAGGCTAGTTAAATGCTAACGATAATTAAATAACAGATCATTGAATAAGCATAGGTTAAGCATAGGTTAAGCATAGGTGCTATCATCTACCTCCAGATGCAATCATGAACAGTACCCACAACACTAAATGTGAAAATGCAACATCTCAAAAGGCAAGATGTGAAAGCTAAATTGAGATGCATTGCGCGGTAAATTGGGATGCAATCAGCAGAAAGGGCAATGGATCAGAAAGGGCAATGGAATAAAAAGTGCAGTGGAATAAAAAGTCAATGGATCATCTACCTGATACGTTTGTCAAGGCAGTTGTGTCGGATTACGGCGTCAGCCTCAAAGAACTCGATGTGCTTTTGCGAGCTTTGCACGGTAGCAGTATGTGCCGTATTGCTCAAGATCTACATCTCAACGAGGAATTAGTCCGAAAACGTTTAAGCGATATTTACAGAAAATTACAAGTACCAGGCCGGGGACCTGTCAAGTTTCAAAAGCTCAAAGACAAGTTAACAAAACTCTATCAAGATCGTTCTAATTCTGTAAATAGAGAATCTTATAGAATTAACATTGATGGCCGCCAGGCTGAAGTCTCTCAGCTTAAACAGTGGATTCTCAATGATCAATCTCAACTCATTGCTATTATCGGAGTTGAAGGTATAGGTAAAACTGAACTAGCTCGCCAAATTTATCATGATCAGTCCATTCAATCACAGTTTGATCATGTCATTTGGGAGTCTCTCCGCTATCGTCCCTTAATGTCAGATATGATCGGTCGGCTTCTACAAAAGTTACAGCTTGAGCCTGATTTGACTTGTGACTACCAGATTGAACGTAATATTGAACGACTGATCGACTACTGTTACCAGCATCGCTGTCTCCTGATCCTAGATCAAATGGATACGATCATTGAAGATCGGCAAATGGTTGGTACCTTCCGCCCTGACTATCAACCCTACCGCTATTTAATTCAGGATTTTAGTCAAGGTCTACACCATAGTTGTTTACTGCTAACAAGTCGTTGTCAGTTTCCACAAATAGCTGCCTTGGAAGAGGCTGACTCCATGATCCGGACTTTGGAATTGAAGGGATTATCGATTCAGGATGCCCGCCCATTTTTACAGAAGCGCCGTCTTAGTGATGAAGATAAATGGCCTATTCTAGTGGGTCGCTATAGTGGCCATCCAGAACAACTCAAATTTGCGAGCAGCTATATTCGTGAGGTGTTTAATGGTAGTGTAGCCGCCTTCCTAGACTACAACCAAGATGGCGTCATCCGAGATATTGCTGTCCTTTTAGATAAACAACTACAGTGCCTCTCTGATCTAGAACACCAAGTTATTGAAATGATAGCCCAATCCCAGTTTCCTGTTTCTTTAGATCAGATAGCGACTTCACTCAAGGCTTTAATCTCAGCAAATCAAATCCTTAACCCTGCCGAAGTTTGGTCAGCTGTTCAATCCTTAAAACGGAGAGCTTTGATTACCTTAGCCGAAGATCAATCAGGATTTGTTTTACAACATCCAATTATGGCCAACTACATCAGCTGTCGAAGTATCTAATCAGCTTTAAAAAGCTGTAACTTAGGAGGGCTACAGCTCTTTACTCAAGTTGGAGTGGTGGCAAACTGTTGATTAGAGACTAGCTTGCTGACTCACAACAACTGTTGCAGGTGGAGGGGCAGCTGGTGTTTCTGCTTGATCTCGCAGTTGCAGGTTACGCGGCCTAGGCCCATAGAAGGTCCAAACTCCACGGCCTTGTTGCTCGGCTACATCAGCAGCTTCGTTAAGCACAGCTTCATATTTCAGATCAACAGCAGAGTCAGCTAACAAACCATGACCACGAACCAACATGTCTTGATTAACAAAGGTTTGACCTTGCCAAACATAAGCTGAGATCACACCCGGAGGAGCAGGTAAGCGTGGATCAGCTTCTAAGTAGATGTCCCGACCGGCTAAACCCGTTTGTAAATACTGACCAGCTTCGTAAATCGCAACTGGAGTCTCACCAGTAAGGGTAGTCCAGGCAGGGTTGATCAAGGGGATGGGATCAATGCCAATCATCTGAACTACATGTAACCCAGGCATCCCTCTAATTTCAACAACCAGAGTATTAAAATTAACCACACGGATCACTTCAGCCTGCATAAGCGTTCTAAGATCAGGCCGGATAACTCGTTCCAAGCTCCAAGCAGGACAGGCTGCAACCAGCAACGACAAGGTAACCAACCCACCGGTAGCCACACTAGAACTCAGTCGGGACCAAGCCCGCTTTATTGACACAAAACCGAACATCCTAGATTCTCCCTATTTCCGTTCACTCTGTACTAGATCAACACCACTTGAAAATACTCTTACTCTACAAAAAAACAGCAGGCTATAGGCCATGAGGTCAATGGTTTTTTTAGGGTGCCCACCTCAAGTAACCCGTGATCTCTGCGAACAAAATCCTTGACACCCTACGGATCAAACCAGATAGGTCTCTAAGACTCAATGTAGTCATAGGGTTCCAAATGGATGGTGACTTTGACCATACCATAATGCTCTTGGATAAGCTGTTCAACCTCTTCGGTAATGTGATGAGCGGCTTCGATATCCATCGGCTCTACAACCATATGCATTTCGATAAAAACCATCTGTCCGATGATGCCGCGAGAGGTGATCTCATGACAATCCAGGACCCCAGAGACTCGCATGGCTAACTTTCGCAAAGCTTCCGGTGGAATCGCCACAGTATCCGTTAAAAAGGGGATGTTTTCTTGTAAGACTTTCCAGGCACTATAGATAACCAAACCAGCAATAGGTAGAGCCATGACTTGATCAAGCCAAGGCCAGCCAAAGTTCACTCCTAATAAACCCCCTAAAACAACAAGCGTGACCCAAATATCAGAAAAGGTATGTCGAGCATCAGCCAGCAAGATGCGACTGCCTAGGGTTTGTCCACGACGATGCTCATAGACAGCGACTCCAATATTGATCATCAACACCACAATCATGCCCTGAAGCGTAATGGCATCAATTACCAAATCAGGCGCTTCACCCAACAACCGTGAGACAGCAACTTGAACAATTTCTAAACAAGCAATCCCTAAAAAAGCCGCGATCCCTAAAGCGCCTATCGCTTCAAATTTAGAATGTCCATAGGGATGCTCCTCATCAGGTTCAGGCGATGACAGCCGGATCGAGATTAAACCCAGAATGTTGCTGGCACTATCTGTTGAAGAGTGGAGAGCATCAGCCAGTAAACTTAAAGACCCTGTCAAAAAGCCTAGGTATACTTTGATCACCACCACCAGAACATTTAATCCTAACGTCAATCCCAACACATATTGGACCTGACGCTGATACCTTCGATTCGAGGCTGTTGCTGATGCCACTGGGTAAGTCCCCATAATAGATACTAGGTTTAACAGATACGAATAAGAAGATACCAGTGCTGAATTGTCAATTGAACAGGGAGTTGATTTGATCCACATAACCAGCTCCAAGTTTGGCCTCTGTAATCTTGGCTGCAGGTTGTAACCTATACTCGTTATCCTTTCATTTCGTTATCCTTTCATGTTAGGTCTCGTCCAAAAGCTCATACTATCTCCTACTATATAAGATGTGATTGGTTGCTTAGCTTAGACCACATTAGGCCACTCTAACAGCATGATACTAAGTTAAGTGTCTTTATCCCAACCATCGACAGTGAGAGGAGTAATACAAGACAGTATGCACGTTACAGTTGTTGGAACCGGTTATGTAGGATTGGTAACAGGTGCTTGTTTGGCGGCCATGGGTCATCATGTAATCTGTGTTGATAATAATCAAGCTAAAGTTGAATCTCTTCAAAAAGGTCATATCCCCATTTATGAACCTGATCTTGAACCGATTGTTCGTCAATGCTCTGAGTCAGGGCACTTAGTTTTCACAATGGACCTAAGCTATGGGGTCGCTACCGCTGAGGTTATTTTTATCGCTGTGGGCACACCGGCTTTACCCAGTGGCGATGCTGATCTGCGCTATGTGCAAGCGGTAGCCAAAGGCCTAGGCCAACATCTGGATGAACGGTATCGTGTGATCGTCAATAAATCAACTGTGCCCATTGGTTCAGGCGATTGGGTACGGATGATTGTTCTGGATGGGGCTTCAGAGGCTGCTAATTCGGTCGTAGATCATAACACTCAGCTTAGCCCCCCTGTTGCTTTTGATGTGGTTAGTAACCCCGAATTTTTAAGAGAAGGATCAGCCGTTTGGGACTCTTTTAACCCTGATCGAATTGTGGTGGGATCCAATAGCCCTCAAGCTATCGAGGTCATGAAAACCCTCTACGCACCTATTCTGAATCGGGATGTCACCCAGCTTGATCTCATTAGTGAAAAACAGTATCGTCATGAGCCGGTACCTTTTGTGGTGACCGATTTACCCTCGGCTGAAATGATCAAATATGCTGCCAATGCCCTATTAGCTACTAAAATTAGCTTCATTAACGAAATGGCCAATATCTGCGAGCGGGTGGGGGCAGATGTTACTCAAGTGGCCTTGGGGATTGGTTTGGATTCTCGAATTGGTCAAAAGTTCTTAAATGCTGGTATCGGTTGGGGAGGTAGCTGTTTCCCTAAAGATATTTCAGCTTTGATCCGTACTGCTCAGGATTATGGCTATCAAGCTCGCATCTTAGAAGCTGCCACTGCAGTCAACCATGATCAACGCCAGCGGGTGGTTGAAAAGTTGCAGCAAGAGCTGAAAGTCTTAAAAGGCAAAACCATTGGTCTACTGGGCCTCACCTTTAAACCTGATACAGATGACATGCGCGATGCTCCATCGTTGACCTTAATTCAAAGTCTGACCAAGTTGGGCGCTAAGGTCAAAGCCTATGATCCCATTGTATCGGCCAGTGGCATCCGAGAAGGGTTAACCGATGTCATTGTTGAGACAGATGCTGAGCGGCTCGCCCAAGGGTGTGATGCCCTGGTTCTAGTTACGGAGTGGCAAGAATTTCAAACATTAGATTATCACCATCTGAGCCATTTAATGCATCGACCCGTGATCATTGATGCCCGTAATGCGCTAGATCGAGTCAAACTTGAACAACTAGGTTTTGTGTACATGGGGATAGGACGATGAAAGTTTTAGTAACAGGGGGGGCTGGTTTCATTGGCACTCATTTAATTGATCGTCTCATCCAAGCTGGTCATCATGTCATTTGTCTAGATAATTGTTTTACCGGTCGACAAGCCAATATAGCGCATTGGTTGCCAGACTCCAGGTTTGAATTTTTGCATCATGATGTTCAAGATCCAATTATGATGGCTGATCTTGATCAGATTTATCATTTGGCCTGCCCAGCGTCGCCAAAGTCCTACCAATTTGATCCGATCAACACTCTCAAAACAAGTGTGATTGGCACTTTGAATATGTTGGAGTTGGCCCGAAAAACTGAGGCTCGGATTTTATTCACGTCCACTTCAGAGGTGTATGGTGATCCAGATGTCCATCCTCAACCCGAAGAGTATCGGGGTAATGTTAATCCAACTGGGATCCGGGCTTGCTATGACGAGGGTAAACGAGCTGCAGAAACATTAATGTTTGATTACCATCGCTGCCATCAAGTTGAGATTCGGGTGGCTCGGATTTTCAATACCTATGGTCCAGTCATGCAAACTGATGATGGGCGGGTCGTCAGCAATTTCATCGTCCAAGCCTTAAATAATACCGATCTAACCTTGTATGGCACCGGATCTCAAACCCGCAGCTTTTGCTATGTTTCAGATATGGTGGCAGGTTTAATGGCATTAATGAATAGTGACTGTATCGGTCCCGTTAATTTGGGCAATCCGATAGAATTTACAATCCTGGAATTAGCTAAAAAGGTTACTGAACTAACCCGAAGTACCTCTAACTTGGTCTACTTACCTCTACCTCAAGATGATCCAAAAATACGACAACCTGACATCACTAAAGCTAAGACCCGCTTGGGTTGGGATCCTCAAATTAGTCTAGAGCAGGGCCTGCGCTTAACCATTACTGATTTTGCCCAACGTCTAGGCAAGACATCCGTTACTCACTAACGCTTTGAGCAATGTCTAGGTGAGCTTGTACAGCAGCTAATTGGGTAGGGAAGGTGGTTGTCAATGTTTGGGGAGGGGGTAAGTCAATCGTGCGACTACTCGCTAAAACTTGCTGTAAATGCACATCATCCATCTGGCTCCAAGTGTAAAAGATTGTATGTTGGATCTGGTCATGCCAGGAAAATAAGGTTTTTGCTAGCACAGGTTCCAACACAACAATGAACACCAACCCCATACCTCCTGATAGCAACCAACGATTGTTTAAACCATAACGTCGCAGGAAACCCTGAAAACGAATATAGGTTGTATTATTTTTAACTACTTGCCATTGCAGCAAGATCGTAGCTGCCAGCTGTTTAAAGATTCCATCTGATTTAGCCGTTGCACCATTAAGGAGCAGTTTCACCCGACGAGTATCTTGCTTGGACAGAAGCATCGTTTTAAATTCATTGTATTCGATACTACCCGAGCGATCTAAATCGGCCTCTTGCAGGATCAGGCAGAGTTCAGCATTGGTTGGATCTTGTCCTAAGGCTCGCATCGCTTGACGAAATTCAATCTCAGAAATAGATTGATCACCATTTTCATCAAAGATCTCAAATAATTGGCGTACTTTTCGAGATAAGGACAGATTACGAACTAAAAGTTTTACAGACTCGATGGCAAAGTGAGAGCGAAAATAGATAAATTCACCTAGATTAAACCCCAAGATAAAGCCAAATACATTAACAATATAAAAAACAAGACTGGCCACTGACGAAAACTGAAACAGTGGCGAAAAATTGATCTCTCCAGACTGGCTAAATAAGAGCGCCACATTATACATGGGCCATGTAATCAAAATAGCTCCATAGTCAAGAAAGGGTTTGATCAGCACCTGACGCAGGGGCACATTCGCACTGGTGGTATTGAGACTCTCATGAAAAAACTTGGATAAGAACTGTTTAAGCTGTGAGGGTCTACCCTTAACTTTGGCTGGAATGTACTCCTCTTTAAAAGGATTGAGTTGTCCTTGAATAATCATCTTTTGGCCAATTAAATAGTAGAGAATGTACATCAACAGTGCATAGGGAATTAAACCTACCCAGGTAAACGCAATGCTCCAAGGAGCTGCTCCAGTATTCACAATCAAAAAGCCAAAATCACACCCAATTTTCCAGGTGGTAAAGCCGATAAGCATTTTGAAGATCGTATCCCATTTATTGACATCAGCCTGAGGCCGAATGGCACGCACCAACCGAGGGAACAACGTACTGAGCACTGGGATTTCTTGCAACACCATATAAGTTGCTAGAGGTGTAATAATTTGAAATAACTTGCTACTGCCAAACGATAACGCTTCTGTGCTGGGTAACAATGACGCTAGAATCATAGTGTTTCAGTTAATACTTTCTATCCCCTTATACAGTAGCACTCAACCTGAGTCCCACAACTGTCTCTAGAGATACCAGATAACCCAACTAAACCCAGGCTTTACCCCATTGATCCAGGATCCCAGTCATATAACGCCAGCAATAGCTGAAAAGATCTAGCTAACTCATTCAACTCCTTTGAATCCTTGAATCAACTCTTCAGGAGCAGGTTGAAGTAACCTACTACAAGTTAAGTTTAACTCTGATCAGGTCATCCACAGCTTTTATTGAGATAGCTGGTGTTTATAACGAGTTTCTCTTGCCTTAGACACTATTTATGGTTAATATGTAAATCAAAGCCGTAAGATCTCTTATATTTTCGCTGCAGGTAGCAATAGTCCCCAAGGATAACAACCTTGGCTAACTGGGGATCCGGCTGATTCTAAGTTGAAGAAACACAAGGAGGATACGATGTCTCTTGAAAATCAGATTGGCGATTTTTGCTGGTGGAGCTTGATGACTAAGGATGTAACCAAGGCTAACGATTTTTATCAGAAACTGTTCGATTGGAAACTTGAAGAAATAGATATCCCAGGCCAAGGTCCATCCACCATATATACGGCTAAGAACGGTGGATTTGCTGATATTACGCAATTAGAGCCTGATTTTCCAGGACCCAGTCACTGGATGAGCTATATCGTAGTGAAAAATGTGGATGAGGCTTGTCAGTTAGCCGAGCAATTAGGGGGCCGGGTTTGTGTCCCAGCATTTGAGATTCCTACTATTGGTCGTACAGCTGTCCTGAATGATCCTGTTGGAAGTGCCTTTCATGTGTTTACACCTGCTAATAACCAGGACGAGTGTGAATTAAAGATGATAGGCACCGACCCGGGTGAGATTTGTTGGATGGAACTTATAGTGGATGATCCCTCTAGGGTTTTACCCTTCTATAGTGAGATGTTTGGATGGACATTTTTAGAGCCGATGTCGAACAATGGAGTTGAGTATTTCAGTTTTGAGAGTCATGGACAGCAAGTGGGAGGGATTATGAAACGACCTGCCCAGTCTCCTCCAATGCCACCGGTATGGATAAATTACTTTGCCGTTCAATCTGTGGATGCAGGATCTGAAAACGTTAAAGCCCTAGGTGGAACCATTGTAATGCCAAAGCTAGAGATCCCTGAAATAGGCTGCTGTGCCCTTATCGAAGATCCAACTGGGGCACACTCTTACTTATTTGAGTCGGCAGGCATGTAGGCATCAATCCAGGAAGGATGCTATTGGTGAGGTAGCTACTGATTTTGAAGGCTATTAGCAGCCACCATAATCAAAAGCAAAGAGTAGGTTAGTGCTCACCTGACCAGTGGTATCCTCCCTCTTCAGTTCAGGGTTAAGGTCAAGTTAAGATAACAATGTCTAACCATGATCAAAGCTAAAGACTCCCTACCTGTAGTAGGTTTGAACTCTATTGAATTAGGCCCTAGCTACAGTTCAGGCCTGGTCTCAATGCCAACTGTCTCCTTGACGTCTGAAAGCGGGGTCGACTTCTGGAGAAAGGTGAGAGGGTAGTGCATGGTAGCGGCAAACCCTAGGATTCCTGGATCTCGGTGTTCGTAAAGTAATGTCCCTTGCTGATCAAACAAAAAGGTGCCGCCTCGCTGGGTTAAATACTGAGCATCAGGCACATAGGTTTGCCAATGACTCAGAACTTCGGTCATGTTTCTAAGCCGCAATGTTGCCAATTCAAATGGGCGTTGAAACCCACGGCCCCCAGCCCATTGAAAAAAAGAGCCTTGAAGCTGAGGTAGAGGGCCTGCTTTGATCGACTCCTCATCCTGAATCAGTTGTGGGGCTTGCCGATCACCAGTATACCCTCGTAAAACCTCTGCTAAAGTGCCAGGACTACCGATCCCAGCGCACATCAACATCAGATTGAGCCAGGCATTTTGACCTTTTGACAATCCGGGTAGCTTGATTCTCAAGCCAGGATAGAGATGCAGTTGAGTATGGATCTCGGCCATTGGATCAACAAATAGCCACTGTTCAGGAAAGCCCGTGTACTGGCAAAACTGATGACCTGTTGCTCGATTGCCAATCCCTACGGCTCGAATCGCTACAGTATCGAGAGGATCTTGCTCCAGATATCGATGAATCCACCAGGCATATTCAAGACTGTCGAAATCACCTAATTGGGGCCAGATGATAATTAGACACTGGAGAGCCGATTCACATCCTGCCATAATTGGCTGGATCAAGCCATCACTGACTCGTTGGCGTTGGGTTTGACTAATAATCTGATAAGGACGCATAAAGTACACAGGGCATGGATTAAAAAGGGGCTCAATCTATCCAGTTAGGCTGACCAGTTAGGCTAGTAAGAACCCAAAAAGACTTTGAGAGCTTTTCCGTATTTTGCTACAGTTTGGAAGCCATTACGTGTTAAAAGTTCGATGACTAGGTCCAAAGCTGGGATCTTATTTAACGATATCAAACCCGCTGCTTGCCGTGCTAAAGACCAATTAGTAGAGCAGTTAGAAGCTAAAGATTGGGAAGTGGTGACATCACCAACATGGGGAGGCATTTTAGGTTTTGCTCGCCCAACCAGCCCGATCTGTCATTCTCCAATTGATGGATTGGCCCCCCCTCACTTTGATGAAAAAATGAAATTTGCTGTTGTATTAGGGGGAGATGGGACGGTTCTTGCTGCTGCACGACAAGTCGCCCCTCAAGGCATTCCGCTATTGAGTATTAATACAGGGCACTTAGGCTTTTTGACCGAGACCTACTTAAACCAACTGGACGACGCGGTTGCTCAGGTGCTGCAAGGGGACTACATCATAGAACCTCGTAGTATGATACGAGTCAGTGTGCTTAGAGATGGTGATCTGCGCTGGGAAGTCCTGTGTCTCAATGAAATGGTGCTGCATCGAGAGCCTCTGACCAGTATGTGCCATTTTGAAGTTGTGATTGGGAACCACTCACCGCTTGATGTTGCTGCCGATGGCATCATTATTGCAACCCCTACAGGATCAACCGCTTACGCTCTTTCTGCTGGAGGACCCGTTGTTACACCTGGAGTTCCTGTGCTCCAACTCATTCCGATTTGCCCTCATTCTTTAGCCTCACGAGCACTCGTGTTTGAAGACAACCAAAAAGTAGTGATCTCACCGGTACTTAAGCAGCCAGTTGTGTTGGTGGTGGATGGAAATGCTGGGTGTTATATTACACAGGAAGATCAGATAGAAGTTGAACGATCAGACTTTATGACCTATTTGGTTCGATTAAAACGCCCTGAATTTTTCCGAATTCTGCGTGAGAAACTGGGTTGGGGCTTGATCCATGCTTCGAAACCTACCTCTGTAGAGCTACCTTAAGATTTCAATGTCTCGCCATGGGCTTAGATGAGGTGGCTATTGATCGATGAATGGCCTAATGATTAATGATTGACGACTGGCCTATTTACCCCTCAATGAACCGTCTTGGCATCTGACTATGCTGCAATATATGAAGCTTTATCTCAGGCTATGAGAATCTGAGACATAATGCGGTGTGATCTTAATACAGGCGTCATATCCGTTTACGACACAGTGATGGAAACAGAGATGGAACACCAACAAAAACAAACCGCGATCGTCACAGGAGCATCCTCAGGCGTTGGGTTACATGCGGCAAATGCACTGGCTCAAACGGGACAGTGGCATGTGATTATGGCCTGTCGGAATTTGTTAAAGGCTCATCAAGCTGCTCAATCCCTGCAGATGCCCCCTGAGAACTATACCGTGATGCACCTCGATCTGGCATGTTTAGATAGTGTGCGAGACTTTGTTAAGCAATTTCATGAAAGTGGCCAATCGTTAGATGCGTTGGTTTGTAATGCTGCTATCTACACACCTTTAGCCAAGACCCCCCAACGCACGGTTGAAGGCTTTGAACTGAGTGTAGGCACCAATCACTTAGGGCACTTTCTTTTATGTAACTTATTGCTAGAAGACTTGAAACATTCACCAGCTCCTGATCGCAGATTGGTCATTTTAGGAACGGTAACTCACAATCCCAAAGAACTAGGGGGTAAAATTCCACCGCAGCCTGATCTAGGTGACTTAAAAGGCTTAGAATCTGGCTTTAAAGCTCCTGAAACCATGATCGATGGCAAAACCTTCAATGGCGTTAAAGCTTATAAAGATAGCAAGGTTTGTAATATCTTAACCATGAGAGAGTTGCATCGGCGCTTTCATGAATCTACCGGGATCACCTTTAGTTCACTATATCCTGGCTGTGTGGCCACAACCGGGCTCTTTCGGGAGCACTTTCGTCTATTTCAAGTTCTCTTCCCACTCTTTCAAAAGTACATTACAGGTGGCTATGTCTCAGAAGAACTTGCAGGTAAACGCGTCGCTGAGGTTGTGATGGATCCAGCTTATAAGCGTTCAGGGGTTTACTGGAGTTGGGGCAATCGGCAACAGAAGGATCGAGAAGCCTTTATCCAAGAAGTTTCCAACGAAGCTGAAGATGATAAGAAGGCTAGCCGCTTGTGGGATATCAGTGCCAAGCTCGTAGGTTTAGCTTAGAATCAAGTGCTCTAACGCCCGTTGGGCACTCTAGATCTAGGTCAATCGAGGAGAACCTCAACCGCAGTTGGAGCACATCAGGTCTCTACTCATTTGAAAGCAACATAGACCACTCAGATACTTATACAAGTTAAAAAGTCACTTAGTCAGCTATTCAGGTCATTATTTTCCGCAAACTGTGCAATACCAACCCAGATCACTCAAACTGGTACGCCATTTAGGGAAGTAACTTTAAGCTATTTTGCTTTCACCTTAAGTTGTGTAAATCATTACTATGGTAGATGTATTGAGCTTGACAGTTTCTACCACAGGTACCCGGAATGTTGATTTTAGACTTGCATGATATTGAACAAGCGTTCACTGTGAAAACCTCATCAGGGACTAAGCAAGTTCTGAAGTATCAAGGTAACTTCTATACCTTCTCCAAAACGTTCACACAGCTGCAGTCAGCTTGTCAATTTAGTCGTGCTTGTCTAGATAACCGGGTCACCACAGTTATTCTGAATCAGGAGCAACCAGAAGTTTGGCATCAAGTGCACCAACCCGACTTAGTAGAGAAGCTTGACAAAATTGCTGCTGCCAATGTGAATCAACCTCAACAGCGCTCCACCATCCTGTACGTCGAAGATAGTCAGCTAGAGGGAGACCGCATGGGTCAAATGATCCAGACCCTCGGCTATCATTATTGTCATATCTCTAAGTCTATTGAGGCTCTTTCAAATGTGGTGGAGAAGAAACCTGACCTTATTTTTCTAGATCTCATTATGGATGTTCTGAATGGGTACGAACTCTGCAGCCAGATTCGTCGTATTTCTCAGTTCAAGGCTACACCCATTATTATTGTTACCAGTCGAGACACTATCGTCGATCGGGCCCGGGCCAAAATCACTGGAGCCACTCAATTTACAACCAAGCCATTTGTCTACGAAACCATAAAGGCCATTACATCTCAGTATTTGTCTGGAGATAAGCCAGAGAAGACAACTCCTGAACAACCTCTCAAATCCATGGTGACTCGACCGGTATGGCAAACCAGTTAGGGGTAGGACCAAGCCGGTGAACCAAATTGAATCAAGCTATTTTAAAGAGAACCGATGAAGTTGAAGTCTTGCTGCTCAGGCCGACTAGGTCAATTGGGCTGGGTCAATGACTCCTCGCATGGATAGTGCTGAAGATCTCCTATCTTACGTATCTAGAGCCGTTAGAATCAGGACCATTGGCTTGATGTGATCATCCTTCATCTAAGGCTCAGCAGTCTATGTCATTTAGACGCCTGACAGCTTATCAGCGTATTCGAGCAGAGTTAACTCTTGGCGTCTTGATTCTGGTTGGGATCACGCTCACGGGAACCATTGGATACCGTCTAATTGAGCAGTGGTCCTGGATCGATTCCGCTTACATGACCATCATTACCCTCTCCACAGTGGGGTTTACAGAAGTTCAGCCACTCAGTTGGGCAGGACGCCTGTTCACGATTGTCTTGATCTTGATGGGAATAGTGAGTATCGGTTATATTGTAAATCGCTTTACAGATGCGCTCATTCAAGGTTACTTTCAGCAAGGTTTTCGACTCAGACAGCAACGATACGTGATCAGCCAACTTTCCCAACACTATATTATCTGTGGCTTTGGTCGCATGGGCCAACAAATTGCCTTGGAATTTATTTCTGAAGAAGTACCGTTTATTGTTGTCGATCTTCATAGTAATCCGATTGAAATAGCTGAACAGCTGGGCTATACGACTTTTCAAGGGGATGCTACTCTTGATGAAACCTTAACCCAAGCGGGTATTGACCGAGCCGCCTGCATCATTGCCGCTCTACCTTCAGATGCTGACAATTTGTATATTATGATCTCAGCTAAGACTTTGAATCCTCAGATGCGAGCTATTGCTCGGGCCAATACAGAAGATGCCTTGAAAAAACTCCAACGGGGAGGTGCAGATGTCGTCATTTCTCCCTATATCACTGGAGGGCGGCGGATGGCGGCGGCTGCATTACGTCCGCAAGTAATGGATTTTGTGGATGGTATTCTCTCAGGCAGTAACCGATCGCTTTATATGGAAGAGTTCTTGATTGATCCCGAAAGCTGTCCTTGGGTCGGGCAAACCTTGAGCGAGGCCCAATTGAAGGCAGCCTCAGGGGTACTAGTGCTGGCTATTCGCCGCGCCAATGGACTTTTGATTGGGGGGCCTACAGGAGATATTCAACTGCATCCCCAAGATCACCTGATTTGTATGGGAACAGCTGAACAACTACGTCGCCTTAATCAATTCTTGAGCCCACTAAAGGATCGTTCCTTACGCCCACCCAAATATTTGCGACCAAACCCCTAGAAGCGTTGCGATTTGGCAAAAGATTACTCAAGAGCTTGTAATATGGGGCAAATAATGCCGTCTTGCGACTGAGTTGGATGAGTAGATACTTGAGTCAGTGATAGCAGTTGGTTCTTTAAAAGTTGTAGCTGACTGATTTGTTGATTGATGTGCTCGATCTTCTGTTGAATCTGAACCCTTACTGCATCGCAGGGTAGCTTTCCTTGGTCATGAATAGAAAGAATCGTCTTGATCTCCTCCAAGCTAAAGCCCAAAGTCTGCGTTTGTTTAATAAAGTTGAGCCTCGGTAACACATCTAGTGAAAATAAGCGAAAGCCACCTTCAGTTCGACTTGAGGACCTGATCAAGCCAATGTCTTCATAATATCGGATAGTTTTGACCGAGACGCCGCTCTTATGGCTGATTTCTCCAATCTTCAGCTGCTGGGGATTCGAACTCAATCCAGTTGATACCCGGTTTTGTGGTTTTAGTTTCATTAGACCATCCCAATTCAGTGCTTTCCCTAAGTAAGGTATTGATGACGACGGTTTCACTTTACTCAATAATGCTAAACGTAGATAACCTTAAGTAGATAACCTGAATAGGTATGGCTCTAGCTAGGAGATATCAATGAATCAGGACTTAGATCAAGTGAAGCAAGAGGTCAATACTTTTGTTGAAAAGCAATCCCGTTTGTTCTCATTTCTGACTGATCCTGATCATTATCTGCTAGGTGCAGGCCTCTTAAGTGGTGGGGTCTCATTACTATTCATTGCCTTAAATCTAATAGCTCTAGATTGTATCCTTTCTAACTGTGCTGCTTTGCAGGAAGACAGTAATACGCTTAGCTCCTGGCTTGTCTTTGAGGGGTTAACGCTTTTTTTCAGTCTGTCCTCATGGTTTTCATTAAGATCTTATCGTAGGAGACGGCGCACTCGATCCGAGCAATCCCCTTAATCAGCTTGTCTGAAGCTATCTATAACTCCCTTTGCCTGATCCTCAATTTATTCTAGTTTAGTAGGGTCTGATCCGAGTCAATGGCTCTAACTTGCTGAGTCATCTTACGAGTGGGCTTCTGGTTCAGATCAGTGAACTGGCGAGTGACATGTTGATCAACGAGTACAGACGGCGGCGCCACAGAGAAAGAATCCAATACACGTTGCAACAGGATGCCATCAATTGTTTGAATGGGTGTAATAGATGGGGTGGGTTGTGGATCCGTAACCTGAGTACCTGATGTTGTCCGAGTTAAAGAAGCCACAGGTTGTGAGGGTGAGTCACGGGTAGTTTGGGGTAGCGGATCTGCGCCAAAGCCCAATATAGCTAGAGCAGTTGACACTTCTGTACCATAAACACCATCTGGGCCAGAGGGCATTAGATCATATTGACCTCGACTGCGAGCTAACCGTCCTAAAGCTAGTTGCACCGCAGTAACAGCTGGACCTCGATCACCTCGATTCAGGACCAAACGGCCCGCTAACACTGCATTTAGGGTTTGACGAGTAGCGGACTGGTAGGCCTCTGGGATTTGGTCAATCAACAGCTCTAGCTTATCCACAGGCTGGTTGGCTTCAGGTTGGTCTTCACTAGCCCACAATTCAGGTAGATCGTAAGTTAAAATCGCATGGGGTACAGGTCGACTAGGCTGTGAAGCACTGGCATGCCCCGTTGCTAAGATCTCATCTTTGTACACTAGCGAAGTACTAAAGCCGGAATCGAGTAAGATCGCCTCCTGAATATCCGTTTCCGGTAATAATTGAGCCAAGATCGTCGCGTCGATGTGGGTAGCGGTAGTGCCCAACACAACCTGACCCTCAACATCAATACCAAAAAAGGCCCGAGGTCGATATTCAGCCGCGCTGGTTAAGTTAAACGAATTCAATTGGGCTCGACTCAAAGGTTGTCCATCTTTGACTAACCAAGCCCCAGCCACAAACAGATCCGTTACATCTGGCATAATCGCCTGAATGCCTTCAAGCTGATTCATGGTATCCGGATCATAGGGAATAAAACTAATCTCATGACCATTGAACAAAACGAGTGGCCGGCCTCGGATCGCTTCATTATCCTCTTCCCGACCTGGAACAAAAGTCCGAGTGTTAGCACTCATTACGGGGCCAATCATGACATTGCTGCTGGAATTAATCCAAGGAATCGAGAAAAAGCTACCGTTGATCCCAGCTGGCGCTTGATAACGTTTCATCAGCGTGCCAACGTTGTAACGCTGATCAGCATGAACAGTAGCCGGTCGGCCGCCTCGAATGGTGGTCATCTGGACCCGATCAATCACTTCTTTTTTCACATCAAGCGGGGTATCTACCTTCAAGTCATAGGTAGGAGGCGTGGAGCGATTCAGGGTCTGGGCCCCAAGCAGGGCTTCGGTCAGCTTGAATTGGTTAAATCGTTTTACTTCCAATAGGTTAGAAGATTGCCCCGTAAAGCCTTTATCCATAGTGAAAGCCATACGATAGCCTGCTGCCTCAACGGCTTCCATGACTCGCTCGTCTCGATAGCCCGTAGGATAAGCAAAGTAGGGAACTTCACGACCTAATTCAGCTTCAAGCTTTTGCTTAGATTCTTCAAGTTCTCGTTGCAATCGATCAGGATCTAGCTCCCGCAGATCAGGGGGGTGGTTAATCGTATGAGCCGCAATCGTCACCAACCCTTCCTGCTCCATTTCACGCATTTGCTCCCAGGTAAAATGATCTTTACTGGTTTTGACACCTACAAATCCAGTTTGGACAAAAAAGGCAGCTGGATAGTTATATTCCTTGAGTAGAGGATAGGCCTGTTCATATTGCCCCAAATAGGCATCATCAAACGTTAGCAAAATGGCTTTGTCAGGCAACGGATCACCAGATGCTAGGTGGTTATAGAGATCGTCAATTGAAATGGGGGTAACACCAGCCTCTTTGATCATTTCAAAATGTTGGCGCAGTTCAGCAGTAGTCGTGTCAAACCAAACCTGTTTACGGTAGCCCACCACATCGTGATACATGATCGAGGGTACAAAGGAGAGGCTCACGCTGGGATCAAGCGCATAAGGTGATGACTGAGCGGGTTCTGGGTTGGAGGTGGTATTGTCTGGTGTCAGGCGAGTGAGCTTTGCTTCAAACCGATCTACGGTAAAACTAGGTAAAGCGGCTTGGGCAAACCACTGTGAAATCCGATCATCCGATTGAGTTGAGACCCAAGCAATGGCTCCACCACTAACAAACCCACTTAAGATCACCAAAGGGATCAAAGCAGCTAAGGGATTAGCACGAGAAGGCTTCCGACTTTGGGGAGGGTGGGATTGCTTTAAGCGGGCGCGTGATGCCCTGGGAGCCACTGCTCGGGCCGGTCCTTCAGAGCGACTGGGAGCTGAGATCCGATCGGGACTGAGTGATCCTCCACGCTTTTGATAAGTCATGACCCTAATTTCCTCACCACCTGCTTCTAAGCAAGATTATCACTGGTTTCTTGAGAATGGCGAGAATTACGGATCTTAAAATGGGCGAGGGGCTAACGATGGCATTTAGCTAGGCATCTACTGGCAGAGTGGGGAAGCCTGATTAACCGGGTTGCAAACATAAATCTATGAATAGTTAAAATCTATGAATAGTTAAAATGTAGAGACAAACCTCAT